>CACZIT010000015.1 GCA_902781315.1 uncultured Prevotellaceae bacterium | reverse complement strand
ACCTATGAGTTAGAGACATCAAACCTATGGTTTATAGCCCCCTAACATAGGGGGTTGGGGGTCTCAAGAAGCTAAGTTGTTGATTGATAGGCTGTTAGAAACTTTGCCAAAATACGGGCGTATTTGCGGAAAAAAATTTCTTGGTCGGGAATTTTTAAAAATTAACTGGGTACTTTTGACCAAAAAAGTTTACAGCGAAAAGAATGCTTTCAGACGATGCGAACAGAAAAAACAGGGCTGCATGATTGTTTTTGAGAAAAAATGATTATTTTTGCATTCAAAATAGCGAATAAAAGAGATAGGAAGAATGCTGAGCAACCATTATTACGACGGATTGGTGGAGGCAGGCTGCGACGAGGCCGGGCGCGGATGCCTGGCGGGCAGCGTGTATGCAGCGGCGGTGATTCTGCCACCCGACTACGAGAACGAATTGCTGAACGACTCGAAGCAGCTCACCGAGCGGCGGCGCTACCTGCTGCGCGAGCAGATAGAGCGCGATGCCGTGGCCTGGGCCGTGGGCATCGTCACGGCTGAGGAGATTGACAAGATCAACATCCTGAACGCCTCGATACTGGCCATGCACCGCGCGCTGGACCAGTTGCAGGTGAGGCCCGAGGCCGTCATCGTGGATGGCAACCGTTTCAAGCCCTATGCCCCACAGGGGCAGGACCCACTTCCCTACACCACCATCGTGAAGGGCGACGGCAAGTTCCTCTCCATCGCTGCCGCCTCGATACTGGCCAAGACCTATCGCGACGACTACATGAACCGGCTGGCCGAGGAATACCCCATGTACGACTGGCTGAAAAACAAAGGCTATCCCACGAAGAAGCACCGCGAGGCCATCAGGCAATACGGCATCTCGCCCTATCATCGCAAGTCGTACAACCTGCTGGGCACAGGTGAGCTGTCACTCGACTTCGCGCCCTGAGCGCGCACGCCTGCGTGTGTATGTAAAAATAATAATGTGGGCCGCTCGTGGCCATCATCAGAAAACAAAAAGAATCATCTACAGACGACGAATATGGAAGAATTAGGCAACAACAGGCTTGGCCGGCAGCTGCAACTGCTGCTCCTGATGATTGACGGCCGACAGCACACGGTGACGGAGCTATGCGACGTGCTGGGCACATCGGCGCGCAACCTGTACTACTTCTTCGACCAGTTGCGCGAGGACGGCTTCCTGCTGAAGCGCAAGAACGGCTGCTACCTCCTGGACACGCGCTCGCCCTTCTTCCAACAGATAGCAGCGAGCGTGAACTTCTCTGACGACGAGGCCGCCTACCTCTATAAGCTGGTTGATGCCGTGAAGCCCAAGACTAATTATGCGGAGGCCGTCATCAACAAACTGTGCCGTTTCTACGACATAGACTTCGTCACCGACAAGAAGCTGCAGAGCAAGACCGTGGAGAACGTCAGCCGGCTGTATGACGCCATGAATCGCAAGCGGGTGGTCATCCTGTGCGACTACTCGTCGTCTCACAGCCGTACGGTCAGCAACCGCTTTGTAGAGCCGTTCCTATTCCTGAACGAGCAAAACGACATTCGCTGCTACGAGCTGGCGTCGCATACCAACAAGACCTTCAAGCTGTCGCGCATCGGCGAAGTGCGCATCGTCGAGGAATTGATGTGGAGCCATGAATACATGCACAAAAACGTCTACACCGACCTTTTCATGTTCAGCGGCGAGAACTACTACCACGTGAAGCTGCGCCTGGGACAGCTGGCCCGCAACCTGCTGCTGGAAGAATACCCCAGGGCAACGCGCATGGTGAGGCAGGACGACGAGCGCCACTGGCTGCTGGAGACCGACGTGGTCAGCTATGTCGGCATAGGACGTTTTGTGTTGGGTCTGGCCGAGGATATTGAGGTGCTGGAAGACGAAGGTCTGCGCCACTATCTGCGAGAGAAAGTGGAGCACATGGAATTCTAAGCAACGAGGGGCTTATCCTTATAAATGAGGTGAAAAGCACGATGTTTAGTTAAAATTTGTTTAGAAAACGGGTTATTCAAGTGAAAAATTGGTGAATTTGATAAAAAACAATTAATTTTGCAGGGTATTGGCGCCATTATGGTGCCTGTTTGAGGGGTAAACTTGTAAATGAATTAAATAACAGTATAAACCTTAGAACAATTTTTATGAAAAGAAGACTAACGATGATTTTGACCCTCATGCTCCTCTCGATAGGGGCGGTCATGGCTCAGACAAAGGTCTCGGGAACCGTTGTTTCAGAAGAAGACGGCGAGCCCATTATTGGTGCTGTGATTAAACTGAAGGGGCAGAAATCGGCTCTTGCCGTGACTGACGTCGAAGGAAGTTTCTCGTTTACCACCAGCCAGAAAGTCTCGCAGATTGAGGTGAGCTCGGTAGGCTACGTGACCGTGAGCGTGAAAGCAGGTCAGAACCTGACCATCCGCATGACGCCAGACTCTCGTTCTATCGACGAAGTCGTCGTGACGGGTATGCAGAAAATGGATAAGCGTCTGTTTACAGGTGCTGCCACCAAAGTGGATGCCGAAAAAGCCAAACTTGACGGTGTGGCCGACATCTCGCGCTCGCTGGAAGGCCGCGCAGCAGGTGTGTCGGTGCAGAACGTGTCGGGTACCTTCGGTACAGCTCCGAAGATTCGCGTGCGTGGTGCTACGTCAATCTATGGTTCGTCGAAGCCTCTGTGGGTGGTAGACGGTGTGATCATGGAGGATGTCACCGAGGTGGATGCCGACGCCCTGTCGTCGGGTGATGCCGCCACGCTGATTTCTTCGGCCATTGCCGGACTGAACGCCGACGATATCGAGTCGTTCCAGATTCTGAAGGACGGTTCGGCTACGTCTATCTACGGTGCACGCGCCATGGCAGGTGTGATTGTTGTCACCACCAAGCGCGGTAAGGTGGGTACGTCGAAAATCAGCTACACGGGTGAGTACACCATGCGTCTGCGCCCCAGCTACTCGCAGTTCAACATCATGAACTCGCAGGAGCAGATGTCGGTATACCGTGAGATGCAGAACAACGGTTTCCTGTCGTTCATGAGTTCCTATCGCGCCTCCAACAGTGGTGTGTTCGGTAAGATGTATCACCTCATGAACGAGTATGATCCCAAAACAGGCACCTACGGACTGCCCAACACCAAGGAAGCCATGTACGACTACCTGCGCCAGGCTGAGTTCCGCAACACCAACTGGTTTGACGAGCTGTTCTCGAACGCCGTGTCCATGAACCACTCCGTCTCGCTCAGCTCGGGTACGGAGAAAGCTCAGTACTACGCATCGTTCTCAGTGATGGACGACCCGGGTTGGACTGAGCGAAGCAAGGTGCAGCGCTACACGGCAAACATCAACGCCAACTACAATCTGAACAAACGCGTGTCGGTGAACCTCATCGGTAACACCAGCTATCGTAAGCAGCAGGCACCGGGTACATCGAACCAGAGTGTAGACGTTGTGAGTGGTGCCGTGAGCCGCGACTTCGACATCAACCCCTATTCGTATGCCATCAACAGTTCGCGTACGCTCGACCCCGACGAGTTCTACATCAAGAACTACGCCCCGTTCAACATCCACCACGAACTGGCCAACAACTACATGGAGCTCGACGTGACCGACATGAAGTTCCAGGCAGAGGTGAAGTACAAGCCCATCCGCACGCTCGAACTGAGCGCCATCGGTGCTTACAAATACTCCACCACAACACAAGAGCACTACATCAAGGACACCAGCAACCAGGCTATGGCCTTCCGCATGATGGACGATGCCACGATGCGCGACTCCAACCCCTGGCTCTACACCGATCCTGACGTGCTCAACTCACTCCCCATCACCGTGCTCCCGAAGGGTGGTTTCAACCGTGAGACGCTCTACAAGATGAACTCCTGGGACTTCCGTGCCACGTTCAGCTACAACGACGTCTATGCCGACAAGCACATCGTGAATGCCTATGGCGGTATGGAAATCAACAGCATCGACCGTTCCAGCTCGTCCAACACCAAGGTGGGCGTGCTCTACGACATGGGTCTGCTCGGCAATTTCGACTATCGCTACTTCAAGCAGGCTGCCGAGGAGAACAACATCTACTATGCACTGGGTAACGGCTACGGCCGCGAGGCATCGTTCTTCGGAACAGCCACCTATTCCTACAATGGCCGCTACACCATCAACGGCACCGTGCGCTATGAGGGTTCGAACCGTCTGGGCCGCGCCCGCAGCGCCCGCTGGCTGCCCACATGGAACGTTTCGGCAGCATGGAACGCTCATGAGGAGCCTTGGTTCAACAAGGTGTTCAAGAACACTCTCACCCACGGCACCCTGAAGGCCAGCTACTCGCTGACCGGTGACAAGCCTGCCGTGACCAACTCGATGGTGATCATCAATGCCTTCAATCCCTGGAGACCGTATGCCAGCGACAAGGAGTCGGGACTCGACATCTCGAGCTTCGCCAACCCTGCCCTGACCTATGAAAAGAAACACGAGCTGAACATTGGTGTCGACCTCGGTTTCCTGAACAACCGCATCAACTTCCAGTTCGACTGGTACACACGTAACAACTACGACCTGATTGGTCCGAAACGTACGACGGGTGTCGGCGGTTCCATCGTGAAATATGCCAACGTGGCAAGCATGAAGTCGCATGGTGAGGAGTTCACCCTGTCAACACGCAACATCGTCACAAAGGACTTCCAGTGGAGCACCGACCTGATCTTCTCGCACACACATTGTGAGGTGACTGACTTCGAGTCGCGCAACCGCGTCATCGACCTCATCACGGGTTCCGGCTTCACCGAGAAAGGCTACCCCTACCGCTCACTGTTCTCCATGGACTTCAAGGGTCTGAACGAGTATGGTCTGCCCACCTTCATCAACGAGGAAGGAAATCTCGTGACGAGCGACATCGACTTCCAGTCGTATGACACCAGCCACCTGATTTACGAAGGTCCTACCGATCCCACCATCACCGGTTCGTTCGGCAACACCTTCTCCTACAAGAACTGGCACCTGAACGTGTTCATCACCTACTCCTACGGAAACGTGGTGCGCCTCGACCCGACCTTCGCCGTGAGCTACAGCGACCTCACCGCTATGCCGCGTGAGTTTGCCAACCGCTGGGTGGTGCCTGGTGACGAGAACAACACCGACATTCCCGGTATGGCCGACCTGCGTGCCATTCAGAACGACTCGCGTCTGGGCTATGCCTACAACGCCTACAACTACTCTACCGCGCGTATCGCCAAGGGTGACTTCATCCGCATGAAGGAAATCTCGCTGGCCTACGACTTCCCGAAATCATGGATTTCCCACATCGGTATCGGCAACCTCAGCATGAAGCTCCAGACCACCAACCCGTTCCTGATCTATGCCGACAAGAAGCTGAACGGTCAGGATCCTGAGTTCTTCAACTCTGGTGGTGTGGCAGTGCCTATGGCTCGCCAGTTCACGTTCACACTCCGCGTGGGCATCTAATGAAGTCTATGAAGTAATTTCTCTAAATAATAAAAAAGGTAGAAAAATGAAAACATTCAAGTATATCAAATCAGTCGCATTTGCCGTACTGGCAGTGGTCGGTATGACTTCTTGCGATGACTTCCTGGACAAGCTGCCCGATGATCGCGCCGAGCTGAATACCAACGAGAAGATTACGCAGCTGCTGGTGTCGGCCTATCCGTCGTGCAACAACCTGCTCATTGCAGAGATGATTACGGACAACATGGACGACAACGGCCGTGGCTATAGCTCGCCCGTCATCTGCGAAGACCTGTATAAGTTCGAAGATACTTCGGAAGAAGGCAACGACACACCGTATTACATCTGGAACGGCTACTACGGATCAGTGGCAACCTGCAACCAGGCCATCGAAGCCATCGAGGCCATGGGGTCTCCTGAGTCGCTGCGCGGTGATTTGGCCGAGGCCAAGCTCATCCGTGCCTACAGCATGTTCATGTTGGCCACGACGTTCTGCATGGCATGGAATCCAGAGAAGGCCGACGAGTATCAGGGACTGCCTTATCCGCTGGTGCCCGAGCAGGACATCAATTCCACCTACGAGCGTGGTACCCTGCGCGAACTCTATGCCGCCATCGACAAGGACATCGAGGAGGCTCTGCCCTACATCGCTGAGGCAGCAGCCAATTACGCCGTGCCCAAATACCATTTCAACGTGAAGGCCGCCTATGCCTTTGCATGCCGATTCAACCTCTACTACCAGAATTGGGAGAAGGCTGTACAGTATGCCAACCAGGTGCTGGGTGCTGATCCCACCACCGTCATGCGCGACTACGAGCCTTATCGCGACCTCGGCTTCGTCGACTTCGCCAACCGCTGGATCCGCTCTGAGGAAGATGCCAACCTGATGCTGCTGGCCACCTATTCTATCGGCCCGCGCTATCTGAACAGCTCGTATCGCTATGCCCACAACTACACCATCACGGCTTACGAGACCTTCTGGGTAGATATGCCGTGGGGCGGTGGCTCGGATGGTAATACCATCATCTATGCCAACAAGCTTTACGGCAGCAACCAGTGCGTGCGCTTCCCGACACTCATGGAGCAGTTCAAGTACACCGACAAGGTGGCTGGCATCGGTTATCCCCATGCCGTGGATCCCGTCTTCACGGGCGACCTCACCCTGCTGGAGCGTGCTGAGGCACTGGCCCTGCTGGGACGCCTCGACGAGTCGGTGCGCGACATCAACACTTGGGTGAAGACCCACTGCAAAGAGCAGGAAGGTTCCACCATACGTCCCGTATTCGACGTCGACAGCATCACACGCTTCGTCGGCCGTATGGACTATGCCAAGCGTAAGCCCGACGGATGGCGCGACCGCTCAATGCGCAAGCACCTCCATCCGCAGGGATTCTCCATCGCTGCTGAAGGCAGCAGCCAGGAGTCCATCCTGCAGCTCATCCTTCACATGAAGCGTCTGGAGACCGTGTTCCACGGAATCCGCTTCGACGACATCAAGCGCTACGGCATTGAGTACATCCATCCCATCTCCGGCGAAAGTCCTCTCTACTTTATTCGCGGCGACCTCCGCGGAGCTGTGCAGATTCCTAACACCGTCATCGCAGCCGGACTGCCTGGCAACCCCCGACAGAGCGCTGATGAAATCAAGGCCCTCGTGAATTCTACGCTGAAAGAATATGGCGAGGAACCTGAAGAAGAAGAGGAAGAATAAGAGTCTGAATGAAAGTTTGTAAACAACAATAATAACGACGTATCTCTATGAAATTCAGAAATATAAGTATGATGCTACTGCTGGCCGGCATGATTGGCTTCAGCGGTTGCGATAGTGATGATCTGAAGTCGGAAAGCGTGTTCGAGGATGTTTCGCAAGAGGCAAAGAACGAATTCGACATCTGGCTGGAAAATAACTACCGTGCGCCTTATAACATCGAATTCCAATATCGCTTCATAGATAAGGAGTCTGACTTGGCTTACAACGTTATTCCCGCAGAGTTCGATAAAGCAAAAGCGCTGGCAATCCTCGTTAAGCACGTTTGGCTGGATGCCTATGCAGAGGCTGTCAGCCCGGACTTCATGAAGACTTACGTGCCCCGCATCATCAACCTGACAGGTTCCTACAAGTGGAATGTGAACGGATCGCAGGTGCTCGGTACGGCAGAGGGAGGTTTGAAGATTATGTTCTACGGTGTGAACGAGCTTGACATCGACAATCCGCGTATCAACACCACGAACCCCTACGAGAGCCATCAGGTGAAGCCTATCGACATGAACTACTGGTTCTTCCACACGATGCACCACGAGTTCTGCCACATCCTTACCCAGAAGAAGGAGTACGACACATCGTTCCGCACAATCAGCGCCGATAAGTTCCACTCCACCGACTGGATCAACCAGGACGACAAGAAAGTGGCTAAGGAAGGTTTCGTGACGGCTTACGCCAGTAGCGAGTACAATGAAGACTTCGCCGAAATCTACTCTACCTACGTGACGAATACTCCCGAAGGCTGGCAGCTCATTCTCGACGAGGCCGGCGAGGAAGGTACGGCCATCATCAACCAGAAGCTCGACCTGATGAAGGAATACTTCAAGAATTCTTGGAACCTCGACATGGACGAGCTCCGCGACATCGTGCTGCGCCGCTCTGCCGAGTCTGTTCAACTCGATTTACGTACACTCAAATAAACAATTAGGAAACAATGAAGAAGATATATTATTTGTTTGCAGTTTGCTGCGCGCTGATGGCCCTGAATGCCTGCTCGCTCAAAGAGGACGCCAACTTCGATGAGACTGCTTCGCAGCGTTCCGAGGAGAACATTGAAGCTGTACGGAAAATCCTCTACACGGCTCCTAACGGATGGCTCATGGAGTACTATGGCAACCGCTCTTTCGGCGGCTACAACGTCATGATGAAGTTTGATGGCGACCAAGTTACCATCGGCAGCGAGAAAATCCGTTCCAACCATGTGGCAGGCATTGATACTGAAGGCAATGCCATCACTTCGACCAGCCACTTCAAGTTGGAGCAGTCGATGGGTACCATCCTTTCGTTCGACGAGTGGAACGATACCTTCCACTACTACTCTATGCCCAACAATCCCGACGGACTGGGCAGCACCGACGAAGGACTCTTAGGCGACTTCGAATTCCGCGTGATGAAGGCTTCGCAGGACTCTATCATCCTGCGTGGCAAGAAGCACAACAACCGCATCATCATGACACCGATACCGGCTGACAAGACGTGGGCAAGCATCATCCGCGAGGCTGCTGAGACGGAGACCTACATGTCGTCAAGCTCCTACACCCTGACCGGTGCCGACTACAAGGACACCATCGAGATCAAGGTGCAGAGCCAGTATCGTTGCCTCTATTTCCAGTACACTGACTCGGCTGAACAAAAGCAGACCATCACCGCTCCTTATATCGTGCAGAGCGACGGCTACAAGTTCTACGAGCCCGTGGAGGTAGACGGTATGGAACTCGACGGACTCCTGAAGGGTACCACCGACGACTACTTTGTGTTCCGCAACAACAAAAACCTGCAGCTCGACAGCTACATGCCTACGCTGGCCGAACACCTTACGACAGGTCTGTGGACAATTCGCTACAGCTCGCTCGGTGCCTACGCTACACCGAAGTGGGATGCCATGATGGAGAAACTGAAGACTGCCGGCAAGAACAAGACCGAGATTAAGATCTACTATGCTTACCTGGGTGTGGCTCAGGAGAAGCTTGGCTGCCACCTGTCGACGTCTACGGATGCTCCCTACTGGTGCTTCACAACGAAAGACATCAGTGCTTCGGGCGACCGTATCACCCTGGTGAAGAACACGGGTAAGAACGGTCACAACCGTGCCGGTGAGGACTACTACAAGAAGTACGCATGGCAGGCATGCCTCGACTGCATGTACGGCCATACCTTCAAGCTCACTTGCGATTACCCGCGCCGTCCGTCCTACATCACCATGACCGACGTCAACGATCCGACGAACGTTATCACCGTCTGGGCTGGTTCTTACTACTTCATGGACGACATGTCGTATTATCAAGACAACTAAACATAAGACTTTCCACTGGTTCGGGGCTCCTGCCACGGAGCCCCGGCCAGCGGAGTTTTGATTATTTTTTTTATTAACAATAAAACGCGTTTAATTATGAAGAAAAGTTTACTTTTGTCGGCAGCTATCATGATTGCTGCCAGTGCAAGCGCACAGGTTTTCAATCCTGCACAGAAGTCGCTTCGTCCCACGAACGTTCAGGAACTCGTGGCTAAGAAGGTGACTCCTATGCAGAGTACTACCGTTGTGGCCAAGGCTGCCAAGCCCAAGAAGATGGAAGCTGAACAGCTCTACACGAAGAAGGTGCTCATTGAGAGCGACTACAATGAGACTTGCTACGATGCCAACTACCTCACTTTCGAGGAAGTGAATGTGGAGCAGGACGGCGTTGTCTACAATGTCCAGATGAACGGCCTCACCGCAGAGGGCACCACTGCTCTCGGTGTCTATGATCCCGAGGCTGGCACGATGTCGTTCCCCCCGCAGGTGATTGCTGAAAACACTACAGATCTTGGTGCCTCCTCGGAGTATGGTCCCGTTGAACTGTACGCTGTCGATGCAGAGGGAAATGTCAGCGAGAATCCGTTGGTGTTCGAGGAGAGCGAAGAGGGATTCGTGATTTCTTCCGACTTCAAAGGCTATTTCTGCTATCTGCCCGAATACATCGATCCTAAGACTGGTGAGGAAGGTGCTACTTGGGCTACTGGCTTCAACTGCTCGATCGCTCCCATCAACGCCAAGATGAGCTACTGGGCCACAGGTGCCAGCTTCAAGGACGATCCCAAGGCTGAAGGTTGGGCTGAAGGTTCTTGCGACGTCAACTATGAGGACTGGGAGACATCGCTCAACATCAATGGCTTCGCTAAGGGTTACTGCGTATCGCTCAACATCAACGAGGACGGCAAGACCTGCACCATGGCCGCTGGTCAGCAGCTGTTGGCCCGCAACTATGGCGATCCCTATGGCTACATGTGCCTCTGGACCGCTCCTCCCGATGAGGAAGGTCATCTGCAAGTCAGCTACGATCCCAACTCTAACCTGGAAGGCGAAGTCTATAAGGATGTCACCCTCAGCGATGGCACCGAGTGCGACTACTACATCCGCTTCTTTGGTGTAGATGCCGATAACAAGATCACCAACCGCCAGTACTTTGGTGGCTTCACGAATGAAGACGCCGATGGCCAGTCTTACTGGATTGGCAGTTTCTTCTGCGACCTCGAGTTCATCATGCCGAAGGCCGTTCCCACTGGCATTCAGGACAATCCTCAGATGCGCATCGACAACATCAAGAACACGAAGACCTACAACCTCATGGGTCAGCAGGTTGACCGTAAGTCTGCCAAGGGTGTGCTCATCCGCGGCGGCAAGAAGTACATTGCCAAGTAAAATGGCTTCACAGTGGAGACAATCCACCATCATAAAATCATAACAACTTAAAGGTCTTGGGGTGCTCTGGCCTTCTGTGCTGGTACATCTCAGGACCTTTTATCTTCCCATCACCAATGCCTCGCCATGTAGGAGGCAAAACCTATGATAACCGACATGCCTAAGAATTACCGTTCTTACAGCTATATGCTGATTCTTTTCATGCTGACCCTGACGACCCTCCAGACGTGGGCACGCCCAGGTTGGCAGAAACCCGTCGACGTGATTCAGCCCGACGGCACCACCGTCACCCTGCTCATGCATGGCGACGAGTTTCTCCATTTCATGACCACCACCGATGGCTACACCGTGGTGCGTGGCACCGACGGCTACTACTGCTATGCCCAGCGCATCGACGGCCAACTGCATGCCACTGGTGTCGTAGCCACCAACCCGGAATCGAGAACCGCTGCCCAGCGCTCGTTCCTTTCCTCCCAGCAGAAGATGCTGTGCCCCGACATGACACCCGCCCAGCAACAGCTGCGCGAGCATGCCGCCACGCTCTACACCCAGCCCCTCACCACGGGCAGCAGCCAAGGGCAGCGCAAACTCCTCGGCAAGCGCATCGACTACAGCAAGTTCAAGGGTCTGGTACTGCTCGTTGAGTTCAACGATCGCCAGTTCCTGCGCGATGACGCCAACGCCTTCTACTGCGACCTCACCAGCAAGAAAGACCTCAAGGGTTTCTACGATAATAAGGGCGAGAACTATACCGAGTGCTTCGGTTCCGTGCGCGACTATTTCCGCGACAACTCACTCGGAATCTTCGACCCCACCTTCGACGTCGTAGGCCCCCTCAAGATAGATTATAATGCCACAGATGCCAAGAATATGTACAGCCTCATCGTGGCCGCACTGCGTGCAGCCAACGACCAGGTGGACTACAAGGACTACGACCTCGATGGCGACGGTGCCGTCGACATGGTCTACTTCATCTTTGCCGGCTACGGCAGCCACATGCAGGGCAACAACAGCGACTACGTCTGGCCCCATGCCTCCGACCTGTCATGGTATTCACGTGCCTACGGCCTGAAGTTCGACGGCATGAGCTTCAGCCGTTATGCCTGCAGCGTGGAGTTCATCGACTGGGAGCAGTTTGCCGACGTACATCAGAACCTCGATGGCATCGGCACGATGTGCCACGAGTTCAGCCACGTGCTCGGACTCGCCGACCACTACGACACCGACTATGAAAAGAGCGGCGGCCAGACGGCCCATCCCGGCGACTGGGACATCATGGCTGGCGGTGCCGACTTCGAAAATGGTTTCCGCCCCGTGGGCTACAATGCCTATGAGCGCTATTCGCTGGGCTTTGCCAATGCCAAGTCGCTCGACGTAGCCGGCACCTACTCGCTGAAGCCTTTCAACGATGAAAACGAGTTCTATCTGCTCACCACCGACACCAAGAACGAGAAGTTCTATATCGAGAACCGCCAGAAGCAAGACTGGGACCTCTATCTGCCTGGTCATGGCCTGCTCGTGTGGCGCGTAGACTCCACCAGCAACACCGTCTGGAACAACAACACCGTGAACTGCAATCCCAAGCACATGTACTACGAGCTCATGACGGCTGTTCCCAGCAAGGGCATCTCCTCTGCCTTCGTGCCGTTCCCCGGCCAGGGCAACGTCATCGACTTCACCTATGACTCCGATCCCGCCCTCATCACCTGGGCCGGCACCGAAGCCATCCTCGACCTCTACGACATTACTGAGAGCGAAGACGGCATCGTCACCTTCCGCGCCGGCAAGGACCTCTACGACAACCTCATCGAGGACTTCGAGAAAATGGATGTCACCACAGCCGACGAAAAGGACTTGCAGGGCGCCTTCTGCCAGTGGAACCTCACCAAGGCAACCATCGAAGAACCTGCCGACAGCATGGGCAACGGCTCGCGCGTGGTGAAGATGCAGCGTTCTGGTGTGCTCATCTCCTCGCCCATGCCCAAGCCTGTGCGCCGTGTGGCCTTTAAGTTCTGGAACGGCGACCAGCAGGTGAAGGTGGCCCTCCGCTACAACACCGGCGACAATTGGATCACAGTGAAGAATGTCCTTGGCCTGCAGCAGACCACTGTCAACAAGAACAGCGGCGAGACCTCCTTCTTGTTCTATCCGGCTATCCCCCAGGGTGCAAAGATGGCCATTCAGGTGCTGGCCACCTCCACCAAGGCCGCTGCCTATGTCGACGACCTCGAGGTGATGTTCGGCGAAGAAGACCTCAGCGGCATCGAGCAGTTGCCAGCTGCCTACCATTCGGCTGACGGTGCTGCCTACAATGTCGCCGGCCAGCTCGTGACCGATGGCTATCGCGGCATCGTCATCCAGAACGGCAAGAAGACCGTGCGCAAGTAGAGTCACTATAAAACAAACCAATAAAAGAAGAATGAGAAAACTATTCCTGACACTCGTGGCAGTGCTGCTGACCACGTTCTCTGCCTACGCTGTTCCTTCACAGGGCAATCTGGTGAAGGTGCAACAGCCCGACGGCACGGTGCTCACCATCCGCCTTATCGGCGATGAGTACCTGCATTTCAACACCACTGCCGACGGCTACTCCATCGTGAAGAACGCAGAAGGCTTCTACGTCTATGCTGAGAAAGCTGCCGACGGACAACTGGTGCCCACAGCCCAAATAGCCCACGATGTTGCCCTTCGTCCCGCTGCCGAACAGTCGTTCCTTCAGGGCGTGCAGAAGTTCCTTGCCCCGGAGCTCTCCGAGCAGGTGGCTAAGGAGAAGACTGCCGAGCACGGCCGCCGTGCCATGGCCTTGCAGCAGCACCGCGCACCCAACTACGACTATACCAAGTTCCGTGGCTTGGTGGTGCTGGTGGAGTATAACGACAGAACCTTCGACCGCGAAGACTATAAGGATGTCATCACCGAGACCATCAATGGCGAGAACTACACCGGCTACTACGACTATCGTGGTGCGTGGGTGGAGTGCACCGGTTCGGTGCGCGACTATTTCCGCGACAACTCGATGGGACTCTTCGAACCGGTGTTCGACATTGTAGGCCCCGTGACAGTCGACAGAAGCCAGTACTATGCCAAGGCCAGCGACAGGGCAGCCCAGCTGACGCTCGACGTGGTGAATGCCATCGACAGCGAAGTCGACTTCAGCCTCTACGACGGCGATGGCGACGGTACGGTCGACATGATGTATTTCGTATTTGCCGGACATGGAGCCCACGTGGGAGGCAACGACAGCCGCCTGCTATGGCCCCATGCCAGCCAGATATACAATCCTTCCACCTATCAGTATGTGCGGAAGGACGGTGTCTATCTGGGCCGCTATGCCTGCTCCACCGAGCTGGCAGGCAGCGAGAACAGCCGCACCATCGACGGCATCGGCACCATCTGCCACGAGTTCACCCATGTGCTCGGCCTGCCCGACTTCTACGACACCGACTACGAGAAAGGCGGCGGACAGAGCAACGATCCCGGCAACTGGACCCTGATGTCGGCGGGCTGCTATCTGAACAACTCGCGCACACCGGCCGGCTATTCCCTCTTCGAGCGCTACGCAGCAGGCTTTGCCGTGCCCGAGGTCATCAATGCCGAGGGCGACTTCACGATGGGGCCTCTCAACACCACCAATACCGGCTATCGCATCAATACCGAGAACCGTCGGGAGTATTTCATCCTTGAGAATCGTCAGAAGACGCGTTGGGACTCCTACCTGCCCTATCACGGCATGCTCGTGTTCCGTGTGGACTCCACCAATACCAGTGTTTGGAACAACAACACCGTGAACGCCAATCCCAAGCACAACTACTACGAGCTTGTGCGCGCACGTGGTACGAAGAGCACGGCCGGCTACGACCCATTCCCCGGAAGAGGCCGCATCACCCAGCTCAACAACACCACCACGCCTGCCAATCTCCTGACGTGGGACGGCAAGCAGACAAAATGGGGACTGAAGGACATCGCTGAGAACACCTCTGATGGCACCATCAGCTTCACCATCGAAAACACCCTCATCCTCAACCAGCTCGAATTGCCCGACTCCGTACTCCTGCCTGTCGGCGTCACCCGTCCGGTGGGTGTCGTGGCCGAACCGGCTTCGGCTGAATTCGTGCTGACGTTCAAGTCGTCTGACGAAACGGTCGTCACCATCGACGACGAGGGCGTGCTGACCACAGTCGGCGCCGGACGCGCAGTCGTGAGCGTTGAGAGCGACAACGGCCTGAGCGCAGAGTGCCCGGTCATCGTTGAGCAGTGGCCCGTCGTCGACAACCTTGCCGACTTCAACGAGCTGCCCGACAGCACTGCCGCCATTCTGAATCTCCACGACGCGCAGGTCATCACCGCGCAACGCAATGAAATCTACGTGCGCGATGCCTCAGCGGCCGTCCTCTTCTATAAGACCAACTTCAACCTGAAGGACAACGACGTGCTCAACGGTTCCGTCTGCGCGCTCCATCGTGTAGAAAACCGCATGTCGCAGCTGCAGACCATCGAGGGCATCACCCTCGAGTCGGAATTCGCAGTCAGCGACGGCGAAGAGGTGGAGCCTATCGAAGTGACCATTGGCGACCTGAGCGAGAAGTACTATTCACAGAAGATTATCGTGAAGACCGTGCCCATCGAGCGCCGTGTGATTGAGGGTGTCAGCACCAGTGTCCAGCCCGTCGTCTTCGATGGCGACCTCTTCTACCGCATCTACAACCGCTTCGCCTTGAGCGGCGTGCGCTATCCGTCGACAGCCAAGATGAAGACCAAGCGCTTCGACGTCACGGGCATCTTCGGCACCCACGCCATCCCCTCCAGCGACCTGGTCATCGACGAGATCTATCTCCTTTCCACGCCTGCTGAAATCGACTGGGAAGACCCCGACGGCATCAGCACCGTTGCTGCCGACGCAGCAGCCGATGCTGCAACCGTCTACGACCTGCAGGGACGCCGTGTAGAGAACCCGCAGAAGGGAGTCTACATTGTTGGTGGCCGTAAGGTTGTGGTGAAGTAATTACGCACAAATAAGGATGCTCTCTGCGAGCAAATTCAGTTGTTTTCAATTGCAAATTAACTTGTTTTTCTTCGGAAATCAACTTGTTTTCCTCCGCAATTCAACTGAATTTACCAGCAGAGAGCATCCTTTTTTTATTCTCATTTTGACACACCCTACATGTTCTGGGGGGCATGATGCTATTTCTTTTTGTTCAGCTTCAGCAGGCGCTTGTATTCCTTTTTGGTCAGGCGCATGAAGGAGCCGTGCTGCGGTGCCGTGACACCCTTGATGTCCACGGGGTCGTGGAAGTTACGCAGGTTCTCGTCGGCCTTGCAGATGCGGTAGTGCTTGGGGTTGTCCGAATACTGGATGTAGGCCACGCGCCACGTCTTGTCGCCGATGAGCTGGAAGGCGCTGGAGCCCTCGCAGTTCTTGCGACCCTCGAAGCTCACGTAGTCGTTCTCCACGGGCTCGCCCCAGCCCGAGGTGAGCTGCTTCGACGTGGCCGTGTAGATGCCGGGCTTGCCGCCCTCCTTCTTGATGAGCATGTGGTAGAGGCCGTCGTCGAGCAGATTGATGTCAGCATCAATGGTGGCGTAGCCCCAGTCGAAGAGCAGGCGCGGCTGCGTGAGTCGGGTGAATGACTTGTCGGCATACGAGTAGTACATGCGGTCGTACTTCTCTTCGGGGCGGTTCAGCATGGAGTAGTAGATCATGTAGCCACCCTTCTCGCCGTTCTCCCATACGTAGTTCGGGTCCCAGAATATCTGCGGTGCCCACACGCGGTTGATGGTCGACCAGTCTTTATAGACACTTTCAGCCTCGGGGTTCGAGAATATCTGGCGGCCTTTTCGGTAGTCGAAGGTCACGCTCGTCCAATGGATGAGGTCGTCCGACTTCAGCAGGTCGATGCCGTAGTTATCCCATTTGTGCGACTTGCGTACACACATATCGGTAGTCACCATCACGTAGCCCTTGCCGTTCCAGGCGCGGGTGATGTAGGCGTCGCGCTGTCCGCCCTCGATGCGTGCGTGCTCCTCGGGGTCCATGATGGCCTCGCCGCCCAGGATGTCCTGATAGTTCATGCCGTCGCGGCTCACGGCGTAGGCCGTATATTCACCACGGTCGCTCATGTGGCAATAGAGGTAGCCGTATGTTCCCTTCACTCGGTTTTGGGCCATGCCCGAGGCAGTGGCCAGCAGGCACAGTGCCAGAATCATTGTTTTCTTCATTGTTCTATTTACGGTTTTTAGATGATTTCAAGTGCAAATATAGTAAAAATAATTCGAAGGTGGCAGGAAATCGTCGAAAAACTGCTCATTCCCTTTGCTCTCTCACCGTTTTTTCGTAATTTTGCGTCAATGAAAAAACAAGATCCTATCATCAGACTCATCAAGGACTGGACGCTGCCCGTGTCGATGACGATGGGCACGCTGCTCTATCTGACGTTTGCCTACGTGCCCGTGCTCGACGGCGCTGCTCAGTTCTTCGGTCCCATCTTCGAGACCATCCTGCCGCTGTTCATGTTCCTCATCCTGTTCGTGACGTTCTGCAAGGTGGATTTCCACAAGATGCGCCCCGTGGGCTGGCACCTGTGGGTGGGTGTGTTTCAGGTGGCATTCATTGTGCTCGTCATGGGCATCATCTTGTTCTATCGTCTGCAGGGCAGCAACCTCATTCTCATGGAGGCCTTGCTGGTGTGCATCGTGGCTCCCTGCGCCGCAGCGGCACCGGTGGTGACGCAGAAGCTGGGCGGCGACCTGGAGCAGATGACCACCTACACCTTCCTCTCAAACTTCATCACGGCGCTCTTCGTGCCGCTGTGCTTCCCGATGGTCGAGAAAGCCGGGCAGGTGACCTTCTGGCAGGCCTTCCTCACCATTCTGCAGGAGGTGGCACTCGTGCTGGTGGTGCCCATGCTGCTGGCCTATGTGGTGAAGCACTACATGCATCGCCTGCATCGCCGCATCGTCTCGGTGAAAGACCTTTCCTACTACCTCTGGGGCACGTCGCTCATGATTGTCACCGGCACTACGGTGAAGAACATCTGCCATGCCGACACGTCCGTCTGGTTTCTCGTGGTCATCGCCCTGCTGGGCCTGGTGCTCTGCATCGTGCAGTTTGCCGTGGGCCGCTGGATAGGCCATTACTTCGGCCGCACCGTGGAGTCGGGACAGGGTCTGGGCCAAAAGAACACCGCCTTCGCCATCTGGATAGCCTACACCTACCTGAACCCACTTTCGTCGGTAGGTCCCGGCTGCTACATCCTTTGGCAGAACATCATCAATTCGGTGGAGATTTGGCAGCATCGGAAGAATGAAGAAAAACAGTAAAAAACGGTAAAAATGGCATTGTGTGCGAGCACATTGCTTGATTTATGTCAAGAAAACGGCATTTTTTCACCGAAAAAGGGTCGTAAGTATTGCGAGTGACCGAAAAACGTCGTACCTTTGCATCGTCAAAAGGTTAATAGATTGTTTAGGTTAGTAGTAATAGATTTAGGTTTTTAGTTATTAGGTTTAAGGTAATTTTAAACAGATTGTTTAACAGGTGACAATGGAGGCCGTGAGGCTACCATTCGTTTCGAAAAAGGATTTTTAGTTAAACATAGGCTTGTGTCGCCGCTCGTTGAGAGTGGCGGCACTTTTTTTAGGGTTTTGATTCTTGGCCCCCGGGGTTCCGGAAGTTCTGCAACTGTCCGGAAACTCCAGGCTTACCTGTAATGATTACTGCTTCTTCGGCGTGGCCACTTCAGTCTTGTAGCCCAGCTTCTCGATACCTTTCTGCAGCCTTTCGGGCGTGGTCTTCTGCGAGTCGTACTTGATGGTGACGGTCTTGTCCTTCAGGTTGGTCTTCAGGTCTTTCACGCCTTTCTCCCAACCGATGGTGCCTTCAATCTTCTTCTGGCAGTTCTCGCAGTGCATCGATACGTTGAACGTGACGGTCTTCACCGTCTGTGCCTTCTTCTTGTCGCCGGCGCTGGCCGTAAGCGTCATGGCCACGAGCGCCAGCATCATCATGATTCGTTTCATTGTGTTCTTTGTTTTTATTTAAAGAGTTTATTTTTAGGGCTTAAAGGGGAGAGGAAGGGCATAAAGGGACGTATGCCTTGCTAAGCTTGAGTGAACTTTTCACCTTTCACCTTTCAACCTTTCACCTTTCAACTTTTCACCTTTCAACCTTTCACCCTTACATATAGTCTCCCAGATTGATGCGGATGCCAGCGTATAGCTTGCGGCCCGTGATGGGAGCCCACACCTGCGAGGCATCGAAGCGCGAGGAGAACGGCTCGTCCCACCCGATGATGGGGTTCTGCTGGCGGTAGCTGAGCAGGTTTTCGCCGCCCACGTAGAACTCGAAGTCACGGAAGCGGCGCGTCACCTGTGCAAACAGCAGCGCGTAGGCCGGCGAGTGTTCGGCCACGACGCTGTTCTGCTGGTAGTCGTACTGTCCCGGCAGGCGGGTGCGACCGTTCAGCTGCAGCGTGCCGTCGAATATCCAGCGGCGCATGGCGGTGGCATACTCCACGTTGAGCAATGCCTTATAGCTGGGCGTGAGCGGGAGCGACGTCTTGTAGTACTCGCTCATAAGGATTTTGTCAGCGCCGCTGCTGCCACCGGGTACCGTGGCCGTCTTCTGCTGTACGACGTTCTGCAGCGTGTAGCGCCAGGCGGCGTAGAGCGTCAGTCCCTTTGCCAGCGGCATCGAGAGGTCGGCCTGCCACGTGTCGGTGGTGGACTGTGGTGCTCCGTCGTGGTCGCTCGATGCGATGTAGGCAATGCCCGGGAAGGCATCGAGGTCGGCATGCAGCCGGTTCTGGAACCTCACGTGGTAGTAGTCCACCGACAGCGTGGCCTCCTGCTGGTTCCAGATGGGGATGGTGAAAATCAGATTGCCGCCTATGTTCCACGCGCGTTCCAGCGCTGAGCCGTCGTACAGGAACTGTGGTGAGAGTATGCGTGCCGATGCCATGAGGCCGATGTTCTCCACCAGCGGGTTGGCCATGCGGTAGCCTCTACCTGCCGACACGCGTGCCACGAGCCAGTCGGCGGGGGTGTACTTCACGTTCAGGCGCGGAGTGAGCAGCCATCCCTCGTGCAGCAGGTAGTCGGCCCGCAGCCCGGCCTGCAGCGTCAGGTTCTTCACCGCCGTATTGGTGTATTCGGCAAACCCGCCATAGGCGCTCACCTTCGGCGCAAAGCGTAGTTTCTGATGGTAGGTGAAGATGGCCGGCATGGGTTGTTGCAGGTCTTCGGGAATCGTGGTCCCCATGTCCACGTAGTAGGTGCTCGTCAGGTCGAACAGGTAGCTGGCTCCCACCTGATACGTGTGGTGCTCGCCCAGGTCGCTGTTGAAGATCAGGTTGCCGTAGTACGTCTTCTGGTCGGCATCGAGCGTCTTCCAGCCGTAGTGCGTGCGCAGTCCGTGCAGCGTCACGCTGTTGATGATGCCCAGACTCTGCCCAGGCCGCGAGCCTATGGTGATGCCCGTCTTGTTGGATGCCTGGAAGTTCAGGTTGCGCGTGCCCACGGTGTAGGGTGTCGCCATGTGGTGCTCCATCTGTCCGGCCTTGCGCTGATCGAACACAAAGCGCACGTCCAGCCGCGACTGCACGCCGTGGTCCTCGTCGGCATAGAGCCACCTGTTATATATATTATAGTTGTGCACTTTCGGCATGTCCATGAATCCGTCGCCGTTGCCATCCATCTGCTTGCGCCAACGGTCGGGCATGGCGGTCTGCGTGGTGTGAAGAAACAGCGCCCCGAACAGCCTCGGCGAAAACTGGTGCTTCAGCACCGTGTTCAGTTCGTTGTGCAGGTGGGAGTCGGTGTAGAGATCAATATACACCGGCCGTCCTTCGTTGGGTTTGCGGAAGTCCAAGTTGATTTGCCCCGTGATGCCCTCGTAGCCGTTCACCACCGTGCCGGCACCTTTCGAAATCGAAATACCGTCGAGCCACGACGCCGGTGTGTAGTCCCACCCGAAGGCGTAGGCAAGACCGCGCAGCGTGGGAATGTTCTCGGCCATCGTCTGCGTGTAGAGCCCCGACAGCCCGAGCATCTGTATCTGGCGCGTGCCCGTCACGGCGTCGCTGTAGCTGGTCTGTGTGGTGGCCGAATTTTCGAACGATGCCGACAGCGTGCAGCAGGCCATCTTTGTCAGTCCCGCGCGGTTGATGGTCTCCAGTTGTCCCAGCGACGAGCGGTTCTGCAACATGCCCTGCTGAGCCGACGTCACCGTCACCTCCTGCAGGTTCACCTGTCGCGTGCTGTCCTCCTGGGCGCGGACTACCATTGCCGCCAGCAGTGCTGCGATGGTCAGTATGAGCGGTCTTGTCATCTTTTTACCTTTTCTTAGTCATAAAACAGGCGTGAAGTCCCGCCGATGGGTGGGAGCATTCACGCCTGCAAAGATACAGTTTTTTCCCTAATCAGTAACAATTCTTACATAAAAAAATGTGAATCGCCACTGATTGGCACATGCCTTATCGCTCTATGACGAGCAGGTCGGCCAGCGGCTTGTACTGGAAGTCGCTGAATCCGAACGGCTGCACGGCCAGGAAGTGGCGGTCGGCCGACACGCACACCTCCAGTCGGAACGGGCCCATCGCAGCCTTCTCGATGCCCTCTATCTGGCTCAGCAGCGTGTCGATGTTGCTGTTGGCGTCGGCCTTTGCAAGGATGCGGCGCATGCGGTCGCCGTTTTCCGAGGTGTAGTCGTACTGCTCGGTGCTCACGACGCTCTGTGTGGGTTCATATACTACCTTCGTCTGAAGTCCGAAGAATGCTTTTTTGATACTGATATGCTGATTGTTGGCGATGGCCTCGGCCATCTCCATGTTTGTTATTTTTGCCATGTTTTTTAAATTAAATAATGTTGTTCGTTGATGTTATGAAAGGGCTTTAAGCCCGTAAGGCTCACACGAATCCTTTCAACGAACAATGTGCCTCAGTGCGATGACGTAGTAGTCGCACGAGGCCACCATGCGGAAGGGAGCCCTGAGAGCTTCGTGCCTGCCGTAGGTGCAGAGGGGGATAAGTGGTTTCTGACTGTTGATGTTGTTCCACGGATGACGTGCCGAAGGCCTGCTGGGCTTGAAGCCTATGCTGGGCAGGACGCGTTGCGGACGGGTGTTGCAAATGCGGCTGGGCTGTTGGGCGTCCTCCACGATGGCCGCCCCGAGGTGCCACAGTTCCTCGCGTCCGTCGCGCAGCATGTCGCGCTGACCGCGACCGCTTTCGGTCGTGGCAGCCGCAGCCTGGCAGGAGGCGAGCAGCAGGAGCAGTTGCAACAGGAGTCTTGTCATGCTTCTCATTCGTGTTTCGGCTGCAAAGGTACGAAAAAACGCCTGCCGGACAAAGGCTATTCGGAATTTTTTCGTTAATTTTGCATGCAAATCACAAAACGAGCGTCTCCATGAAGCAAAAGAAAAGTCCCATCGTGAAGCCCGACGACCTGCAGCAGGTGCTCTTGCATGCCTGCTGTGCGCCCTGCTCGTCGGCCATCGTTGAGTGGATGTTGGCCAACGGCGTCGAGCCCACCATCTTCTACTACAATCCTAACATCTTCCCGCGCGAAGAGTACGAGATTCGCAAGCAGGAGAGCAAGCGCCATGCCGAGAGCCTGGGCATCCGTTGGATCGACGGCGACTACGACCACGACGGCTGGCGCGCTGCGGTGTGCGGCTTGGAGCAGGAGCCCGAGCGCGGCCGCCGTTGCGAGCAGTGCTTCTATCTGCGGCTGCTGGCCACGGCCCGCAAGGCCCGCGAATTGGGCATCCGCTATTTCACCACCACCCTCGCCTCGTCGCGCTGGAAGAGCATCGAGCAGATTACGCGTGCCGGAGAGCGTGCCGAGGCCGCGGTGAGGGCTCTTGCCCCCGACGACCCCGCTGCTGCCGACGTGACGTTCTGGGCGCAAAACTGGCGCAAGGGCGGCCTTTCCGACCGCCGCAACCAGCTGCTCCGCGAGTACGGCTTCTACAATCAGCAGTACTGCGGCTGCGAGTTTTCGCAGCGCACAGTGTAGGGACGCAACGTGTCGCGTTATTTGCAATGGGAAACGTCTGCTCAAGCCACGCGGCACGCTGCATCCCTACATTTTTTCGCCAGACAACTCAACGTTTCTCGTTAAGCCAGATGAGCAGCGCTCGGCGACGTCAGGAGACGCTTTCGGAACATCGTGTAGAAAGAATGAAGCTCGCTTCAATTCTGCCATAGCGAGAAAAGGTCGAATGAAAATTCAAGTTTTTCAGCGAATCTACATGAATGTCAAAAAAAAAGTGTAAATTTGCAAGCACAAATGTCCGAGGAATCACATTTTCAAAACCTAATAATAATGAAAAGAACAAAGATTTTTGCAATGGCAATGATGGCTCTTGCCACATTTGCTTCGGCGCACGCTCAGCGCCAACTGGTGCTCAACACCAAGCCCGGGGCTCCCGTACAGCCTACGATGTACGGCATCTTCTTCGAGGACATCAACTTCGGTGCCGACGGCGGCCTTTATGCCGAGCTCGTGGAGAATCGCTCCTTCGAGGCTCCGCTGCACATCACGGCCAGCGGCGAGCGCCAGTGCGGCGGCCTGCAGGGCTGGAACGTGTTCGGCAACGTCACGCTCGCTGAGGCCAACCCCGCCTTCGACCGCAATCCCCACTACGCCGTGCTGAAAGACGACGGCCACCGCGAGAAGTTCACCGGACTGGAGAACCACGGCTACTTCGGCATGGGTCTGAAGAAGGACCTGGGCTACAAGTTCTCGGTCTATGCCCGCACCCACGGCAACGGCGCCGCCAAGATTCGCATCGAACTCGTGGGCAGCGACAACGAGGTGATGGCCAAGAAGTCTGTCGAGATTGCCGGTAAGGACTGGAAGAAGTACACCGCCGAGATCACTGCCCCGAAGACCGATGCCAAGGGTTTCATGCGCATCTATCTGGAAAGCAAGGAGGGCGTCGACCTCGACCACGTGTCGCTCTTCCCCGCCGACGCCTGGGAGGGATGCCTGCGTGCCGACCTCGTTAAGGACCTGAAGGACCTGCACCCCGGCGTGTTCCGCTTCCCCGGCGGCTGCATCGTCGAGGGCACCGACCTGGCTTCGCGCTACCAGTGGAAGAACTCCGTGGGACCGGTCGAGAACCGTCCGCTCAATGAGAACCGCTGGAACTACACCTTCCCCCACCGCCTCTTCCCCAACTACTTCCAGACCTACGGCATGGGCTTCTACGAGCTGTTCTGCCTGTCGGAGTACATCGGTGCCGAGCCGCTGCCCATCCTCAACGTCGGACTGGCCTGCCAGTATCAGAACGACGACAAGGATGCCGCCCGCGTGCATGTGGCTACCACCGACCTGCAGCCCTACATCGACGACTGCCTCGACCTCATCGAGTTCTGCAACGGCGGAACCGACACGAAGTGGGGTAAGCTGCGTGCCGACATGGGCCACCCCGCCCCCTTCAACCTGAAGTTCATCGGCGTGGGCAACGAGCAGTGGGGACCGCTCTATCCCGAGCGCCTCGAGTACTTCGTGAAGGCTATCCGCGCCAAGTATCCGAAGATCAAGATTGTAGGCTCGTCTGGTCCTGAGCCCGACGACAAGGGTGGCAAGCAGTTCACCTACGGCTGGAACGAGATGACGCGCCTGAAGGCCGACCTCGTCGACGAGCACTACTACCGCAACCAGCAGTGGTTCATGGAGAACGTCAGCCGCTACGACAAGTACGACCGCAAGGGCCCGAAGGTGTTTGCCGGCGAATATGCCTGCCACATCACCCAGCCCGCGCTGCCCTGCCCCGAGGGTAAGAACGTGTTCGAAGGCGCCCTCTACGAGGCTGCCCTCATGACGGGCATCGAGCGCAATGCCGACGTCGTCCACATGGCCACCTACGCTCCCCTCTTCGCCCACGAGGAAGGCTGGCAGTGGCGTCCCGACCTCATCTGGATGGACAACCTCCGCACCGTGCGCACACCCAACTACTACGTGCAGCAGCTCTACGCCATGAACCCCGGCACCAACGTGCTGTCGCTCACCGAGAACAAGCAGCCCGTAACCGGCCAGGATGGACTCTGCGCCTCGGCCGTCTTCGATAAGAAGTCGGGCAAGTACATCGTGAAGTTTGTCAATCTCGGCGACCAGCCGCAGCAGGTTCAGATTACGTTCAAGGGTCTGAAGGCTTTGCCCGCAGCTGAAAACATTCGGAAAGTGACGCTCCACAGCGACAACCCCATGGCCTGCAACACTGTGCAGAACCCCTATGCCGTCACTCCTGCGAGCCCATCCCTAGACCCAACACCCAACGTGGCTGTAGACAAGAACACTGCCACGCTGACCGTTCCCGCCCGCACCTTCGCCGTCTTTAAGTTCTGATAAGAGTCGCGGGCGGGCGCTCCCTGCCCCGCCTACGTAGCGATATCTCCCCCAAGCCCCACACCGGCCGCAACAGCCCGCGTGGGGCCTTTTTTTGTTTTTGCATTTGACTTAAGAATCCTTTCTTGCTGCGAAGTGTCAAGATTTATTGCCTGTGAACCCCCTTGTAGAATGAAAAATTTTCGACTTCAAAATTTATTTTCGCAAATACGGCCGTATTTTGGCAAAGTTTCTAATGCGCTGTGGGTCAAGCGGTTAGTCACTCAAGACCCCCAACCCCCTATATTAGGGGGCCAGAAACCATAGGTTTAGACCACGTAAACCATAGGTTTAGACGATCTATCTCATTGAGTTGCATGCTCCATCTCATAGAGTTAGATGCACTAACTCATAGGTTTATAGCCCCCAAACATAGGGTGTTGGGGGTCTCGAGCAATGTTTCGTGTGCCCCAAAGCCTTTGTTTTGATTGTTTCACGCGCTAGAACGATGTTTCACGCCGCGGTTCTTTTGTCCGAAAAAATCAGAAAACAGATGGCGTTTGGTCAGCCCTGCCATGCGCCACACGCCCATGAAAAGCAGGCAACGCCCCCAAAATAGTTAAATAATCTTAACCCAGAGATGCTTTTAACATTCACTTTTCGTTTTTGAAATGCCATTTCGCAAAATGCCGTTAATTTTGCACCCGAAATCAAGAAACTACGAATCAACAAAAGAAAGAAAGGAAAAAGAATATGAAAACGAACATGACAACCCTGAATGCCCGTGAGTCGATGATTGCTGCCGCCATGCAGCAGGTGATGGAAATCGCGAAGAAGCCCGCCGAGCGCCTATGCCGCTACTACTCCAGCGTGCTGGAGCGCCAGCTGAACCTGCGTCAGACGTGGCTGCTGGTGAACGCCCAACTGGCCTTCACCTTCGCCGTGCTGCCCGTAGAGAGCCCCATGCTGCTGCGTGCAGCCTGCTGTGGCTGGTTCCTGCATGCCGTACTGAAGTGCAAGGAAGCTTTGGGGGAATAAAAAAGAAAAATCAGCAGTTGTGTTTCTCTAAAACATCCTGACAACCCGCTGCAAGCCCGCCACAAGGGCATCAATCTCCTCGCGGGTGTTGTACATGGCCAGCGAGGCTCGCACGGTGCCCTGCACGCCCAGGCGGTCCATCAGGGGCTGGGCGCAGTGGTGACCGGTGCGCACGGCGATGCCCAGTCGGTCGAGCAGCGTACCGATGTCGAGGTGATGCAGATGGCCCACGTTGAACGAGAGCGACGACCCGCCGCCATAGAGCGTCAGACCGTCTATCTGCTGCAGCTGTCCGGCTGCATAGTCGGCCAGCCCCTTCTCGTAAGCCTCAACATCGGCGAGACCCACCGAGCAGAGATAGTCGATGGCCGTGGCCAGTCCGTGGGTGGCAACATAGTCGGGCGTGCCAGCCTCAAACTTAAACGGCAGACGCTCGAAGGTAGTGCGCTCCCACGTCACCTTGTCGATCATCTCGCCACCACCCTGATAGGGGGGCAGCTTCTCCAGCCACTCCTCCTTGCCGTAGAGCACGCCGATGCCCGTGGGACCGTACATCTTATGGCCGCTCAGCGCCAGGAAGTCGCAGTCGAGTTGCTGCACGTCGAGCTGCTTGTGGGGTGCGCTCTGCGCAGCATCCACCATCACGGGAACGTCCGCAGCGTGGGCTATGCTGATAATCTCTTCAACAGGATTCTGCGTGCCCAGCACGTTGCTCACGTGGGCCACGCTGACCAGCCGCGTGCGCTCGTTGAGCAGGTTTCGGAAGGCGTCGAGGTCCAGCTGGTAGTCGTCGCGCATGGGAATCACCCTGAGCTTGATGCCCCTTTTCTGAGCCTGCAGCTGCCACGGCACGATGTTCGAGTGGTGTTCCATCTCCGAAACGATGATCTCGTCGCCCGCCTCGGTCTGACTTTCGCAGAACGTCTGCGCCACGAGATTGATGGCCTCGGTGGTGCCGCGGGTGAACACAATCTCCTCCGTCTTCCGCGCATTGATGAACTGCCGCACGCGCTCGCGTGCTGCCTCGTGCAGGTCGGTGGCCTGCTGCGACAGGTAGTGCACGCCGCGGTGCACGTTGGCATTCACGTTCAGATACTCCTCGCGCATGGCGTCGAGCACGCACAGCGGCTTCTGCGTCGTCGCCGCATTGTCGAGATACACCAGCGGCCGCCCGTACACTTCGCGCTGCAGTATCGGGAAATCGTTTCGAATTTTCTTGACGTCGTACATATTTGCTTTTCTCTTCATCCATTGGCTTGATTGCCAATATTGAAAGGCAAAATTACACAGAATCTGCGAGATTACAAAACTTTCAGGTGTTTTTTCATCCATTATTCTTTCGTCTCGCGATTAGTGATCAAATTTGACCACTTTAACCCCTTCGAATTCGAGGGGTTTAGAAAGGAAGCAGGATTAAATGCTTTCAGTACTATCTAATTGTACCGATTCGGTAAATTTAGAAATATGGCAAGTAGCAACAACTTCGTCCTTTCAGTAAAGACATGGATAGAAAAAACAGGTGCCATCGGAATATTTTTTAAAGCCGGCCGTTATGGTAGCACATCCAAAATTTTCTCTTATAGCCCTTTACTGAAGGATTCCTTTTTCCTTTTCAGTTCTTCTTCTGCAGTTTTTTTTTCATTTTGATATTTCAAGTCCCTTTCTTTTTCAGCCTCATCAGCCATTTGAGGATTATATATTGTTAGGAATATTGCCCAATATTCTGTGCTTAAAAGCCCTTCACGGCTACTGCTAGATACCCCAGAACGAACATCTATGTCTTTATATGTAAAATGCCAATTGTCTAAGTTGTTTGGCTTACCATATTTATTCGAAAGTCTATCCTTTATTCTTTCAACAATATCATTGCCTGTACCTAAACCTTCACTATCATCATATTCATGTGCATCGTGAAAAAAGTAACGTACCCAAGTGTTAGCAGATTTCAACCTAATAAAATATAGCTTGTCGTTGAAGAAACGGCATCCGTCTATCCTAAAATCATGCCCTGCAACCGTTAGGCGACCATTCGTTTCCTTTTGGATTTTAGCTTTAATTGCTTCGCATTGCTTTTCAGACATGCCAAATTTAAAATCGCCAAAAATAGAATCGCCTTCTAGCGCATATAGCCTTTCGGATTCTTTAATCATAACCAAGGAATCCTTATATTTTTGGATAGAATCTTTAACATGCTGTATGCTATCTTGTTTTGCTTGCTCTGCAAATTTTATTTTGTATTCTGCTCGTTTGATTTCAAATTCTTTATCTTTACGTATACGTGAATTATGTTCAGACCATGCAATGAGCCCAAAAGTAATTACAAAGCCAATCACGCCAAGAAGAGTAAGGAATGATTTATTATTATTATCCATTGCAGCAATAATGAGAACAAGTAATGACAATCCACCCATAATGAACATGATAGTTTTCTCTAATCCTTCACTAAATCCCGTAGCGAAAACCAGCAGTATTGCAATCACAATACCAATAACTGTCCAAATAATCGTTTTTATATTCATAAATTTGTTTTTATTAGAAAACCATTACTTTATAATATAATTACTTCAAACATAAAAAGGGCGCAGAACATCTCTACGCATCCTCTGAGTTCACCACAAACTCAACAACTTTGATAGAAACGTCTGCGCCAAGCGCACACGCTCTAAAGTTGTAATATATGGCTCGTCATTTTTTCGAGGTGGTGATTCGAGGATGCAGAGCCGATTATGTCTTGTACTCCAAAGAATACGGATGCAAAATTACAAAATTTTTCACACACGGCTGCGATTATTGCAAATAATTTTGTATTTTTGCAAAACATAATAATAAAATAATGAAAAGATTTTTTGCTTTATCGTTGCTGATGCTCGGGCTCGTTTCGGCCTGGGCACAAGGTGATGCCGACATGGCAGCGTTCCGCACGTGGGCCCCTACGCCGCCAATGGGCTGGAACTCGTGGGACTGCTACTACTCGTCGGTAACCGAGAAAGAGGTGCTGCAGAACGCGCAGTACCTGGTGGACAACGACCTGGTGCGGCATGGCTGGGAGTATGTGGTGGTCGACATTCGCTGGTACTGCAACCACCCGTCGCTGGGTGGCGGCAACTACAACCAGCGGGGCACGCAGGACTACGTGCTCGACGAGTACGGGCGCTACCTGCCGTCGCCCACGCGATTTCCGTCGTGCATGGTCGACGGCGTGAACCAGGGCTTCAAGCCGCTGGCTGAGAAACTGCACAAGATGGGGCTGAAACTGGGCATCCACCTGATGCGCGGTGTGCCGAAGGCCGTGGTGGGTTCGTCGTACAAGCTGAAGGGCAGCGAGCAGACGCCGTGGACGCAGGTGTACCAAGGTACCTCGTCGCCCTGCACATGGCTGAAGGACAACCTGCTGGTGCGCAACAACGAGGCCGGTCAACTCTACTACAACAGCATCATGGACCTCTATGCCGAGTGGGGCGTGGACTTCCTGAAGATTGACGACCTCTCGCGCCCGTTCTACACCGACGAGTTGCACATGATCCGCAAGGCCATCGACCAGACGGGGCGCCCGATTGTGCTGTCGCTGAGCCCGGGCAAGACGCAACTGACGTATGCCGACGAATGCCTGAAGAACGCCAACATGTGGCGCATGATGGACGACCTGTGGGACACGTGGAGCCAGGTGGACGCCGTGTTTGCCGAGGCCGACGCATGGAGCCGCTATGCCCAGCAGGGCAATTATGCCGACTGCGACATGCTGCCGCTGGGACAGATTGCCATGACCATTGCCGACCTGGGCTATACAGCCGCCGACAAGGGTCGCTGGACGCGGCTGACCGAGAACGAGCAACTGACGATGATGACGCTCTGGGGCATCTGCCACTCGCCGCTGTTCTTCGGTGGTGAGATGACGAAGAACGATGCCTTCACGCTGTCGCTGCTGACGAATGAGGAGTATCACCACATGCACAAATACGGGCAGGACGCCCACCAGGTGCTGAACGACGAGGATGAGGGACACGTGGTCTGGACGTCGACCGATCCCGACACGGGCAACCGTTATCTGGCCCTGTTCCAACGCGACAACACGCGGTGGATAGTAGGACAGAAGGCCCTCTACCGCTCGGAGACCGTTTCCTACACGACCGACGGGCATGCCGTCGATGTGGACATTGCCTGGCCCGAAGGCGAGAAGACACTCGTGCTGGTGGTCGACGACGGCGGCGACAACTTCAACTACGACCACGGCGACTGGATCAACCCCACGCTCATCCTGCGCGACGGCACGGAGGTGGCGCTGACGGGACAATACAAGACACGCCAGTATACGAACAGCTATTTCAACCGCGTCTATGAAAACCGCAACGTCGACAACGGCGGGAAGATGAAGGTGATGGGCCAGACCTACGACCGCGGCTTCTCGACCGATGCCAATGCCGCCATCTTCTTCCAGATTCCCGACGACATGGACGTGGTGGGATTCCACGCAATGGCTGCCGCCGACGACTCGGGCATCGGACAGGCAGGGGCCACGACGTCGATTCGCTTCATGGTGTTCGCCCAGAACCCGCTTGCCGACGAGCAGGACGACGCTGCGGCGCGCTCAGGACTGATTTCGCGCTCGGGCACGAAGTCGAAAATGCTGGAGGCCGACATCGAAGGTGCCGAGCAACTGAAGATTGTCGTGAGCAACTGGGGCGACGGCTTTGCCTACGACCGTGCCGACCTGGTGAATCCCGTGCTGATTGATGCTGACGGCAACGAGACATCGCTGACCACACTCACCGCCACGTCGTACACCTCGGAGTGGGGGTCGCTGCACGTGAACAAGAACGTGGAGGGCGGCACGCTGCAAGTGGAGGGCCAGTCGTATCAGACGGGACTGGGCATGAACGCGCAGTGCACGCTGATCTACGACCTGCCGAAGGACCACCAGTGGAAGACCTTCCGCGCGCTGTGCGGCTATGACTCGTCGTGCGACCGCGACAACACGTCGAATAGCGGCACGACGATGGAGTTCATCATTTACGTAACGCAAAGCCAGCCCTACACGTTCGACCTGACGCAGTTGGGCTACGGCGCTTCGGAGCCGGTGCCCCTCTACGACATCTGGCAGAAGCAAAGTCTGGGCACTGCCACGGGCTCGCTGTCCACCACCGTGCCTAGCCACGGCGTGCGACTGCTGCGCCTGGGCGACAACGTGTCGGGTATTGAAAGTCCTGCCACGGAACAGTCGCTGGCGCAAGGCAAAACTGCTGGTGCATCCTACAACCTGGCAGGGCAGCGCGTGACGAATGCTTATCGCGGCATTGTGATCAGGAATGGCCGGAAGCATCTCAGCCGCTGAGCTTATTGGCAATGCACTCCCTCCATTCCCCGATACTGCCCCCCAGAAATACAAGTCAATGCGCCCCCCGTTGGGGCCAGAAGGAATTGTCACCAAAAGAAGAGTCCCCTGACCGCCTTGGTCAGGGGACTCTATCGTATTTTCACCCAGAGGTGCGTTGCTGTGTCTTTTTCTTCATGCAAATCACTTCTTCGTTTTACGGAAGAGGAGGGGAGCCATTTCGCGGAGGCTGCGACGCCAGGTGAGGAACTCGTGGGCGGTGCGCTCTGAGACGTAGCCTACGGCATTGAAACCTGCTTGCTTCAGGCGATCCGTAGACTGGCGGATGGCATCGGGACGCTCCTTGCTACCACAGCTCTGGAAGATGACGTTGGGGCGAGGCATGCCCTCGGGGAAGTCGGAGGGCTCGTACTGGCCACCGCTGAGCAGACCATAGGCGCTGAACACCTCGGGACGGCGCAGGGTGATGAGCTTCGTCTCCATGCCACCCATCGAAAGGCCGGCCATAGCACGGTTCTCGCGGTTGGCGATGGTGAGGAAGTGGCTGTCGATGTAGGGAATGAGTTCATCGACAAGCACAGTCTCGAACTCCTTGGCCGTGAACTCGCGCAGACCGCCAAAGCGCACGCCGTTGGTCAGGCCGTAGGTCATGACGACGATGAACGGGCGAATCTTGCCCTCGGCAATGAGGTTGTCCATGATGAGGTTGGCGCGTCCCTGCATGCCCCACGTGGTGTCGTCTTCACCCCATCCATGCTGCAGATAGAGCACGGGGAAGCGCTCCTTCTTGTTCTTGCCGTAGGTAGGAGGCGTGTAGACGAAGGCACGGCGCATGCCGCTCTCGCCGCGGTCGCTCTTCACATTGGTGGGGAAGAGCACTTGCTGCAGGTTGCCGTGCGGGATGTCGGTGCGCAGGGCATAGAAGTCCTGGTCGGGAGCGGGAATCTCGATGCCGCTCTCCCAACGGGTGGAGCCGAAGTAGTTGTTGGTGCCGGGGTCGTTGACGGTGGCGCCGTCGATGGTGAGGTGGTAGTAGTGGAAGCCCTCGTCCATCGGGCCTTCGGTGGTGCCTGTCCAGACACCGTCCTTATCTTTACGGAGCACTGTGCCACCACGGCCGCCCAGACCCAGGCTGACGATGACCGACTTGGCATCGGGAGCAACAATGCGGAAGCGGGCATAGCCCTCGCTGTTCACCTGCGGATACTCCTGTCCCTGTTGGTTGAGTTCGTTGGGGCGGAAGTCTTCTTTCGGCACGGCATTGTCGAGTGCAGGATTGAATTCGCGGATGGCGCGGTAGCAGCTCTTGGGCTTGTAGTTCTCGTCGAAGGGCAGCGGGTGGTTGTTGACGCCCAGCCACGAGTCCTTGTCGCCCAGATTCCAGAAGGTGACGTTGTCGATGACGTCCTTATGCTTGCGGAACACCTTGAAGAGTCGGGCGTACTGGTCGGTCTGCAGTATGTTCATGTAGCCGGGCATGGGCTTTGCCTCGCCACGCGAGAACATGAGCTGTCCGCCGCTCTCGTTGTTCATGCGCAGGTCGAGCTCGGTGATGTGGATGTGCTTCACGATTTCCTTGAACTTCGTGATGGTCAGGTCGAGCTGGTTCTCATCGGGGAAGTAGATATTGTAGTGACCCTGCATGCCGATGCCGTCGATGGGCACGCCTGCGTCCTTCATCTTCTTCACCATGTTGTAGATGCGCTCGCGCTTGCCGGGATCCACGCAGCTGTAGTCGTTGTAGAACAAGAGTGCATTCGGGTCGGCCTCACGGGCAAACTGGAAAGCCTTCGCAATGAACTCGTCGCCACAGAGCTGGAAATGGCGGCTCTGGCGATAAGGGCTCTGCTCGCGGCCGGGCCAGCTGCGACCGTCGTCGGCCATGGCCTCGTTGACTACGTCCCAGGCATAGACGATGTCCTTATAACGGTTGACAACGGCATGGATGTGCTCGCGCAGACGTTCGTAGAACACTTCCTTCTTGACGGGTTTTCCTTTCTTATCGGTGAACATCCAGTCGGCAAACTGCGAGTGCCAGCAGAGGCAGTGGCCGCGCAACTTGATGCCGTTCTCGCGACAGAAGTTGGCAATTTTGTCGGCTTTCTCCCAGTTCCAGACACCCTCTTGGGGATGTATCTCGCCGGGTTTCATGTCGTTCTCGGCGGTGATGGAGTTGAACTCCTTTTTGATGAGAGCAATCTGATCAGGATTAGACACATTGCGCTGGTTCACAGCGACGCCAATCGTGAAGAAATCTTTGTAGGAGTCCTTCATGCCACCTGGCATCTCTGGTTGGCCGAAGCGTGGGCCTTGCGCGTTTACATTTGTGCTGCAGAGCAGGAGCACGAGCAGCGCCAAAAGGGAAATGTTTCTTCGATTCATATACGTTTTAGTGGGGTTTGGATTGGTGATTATAATCTATTAAAAAATCTGGGAACAAAGTTACGGCTTTTTTCCCAGACCAATCTTTTCTGATGTAACGAATATCTTTCTATTTGTTGCAAGTGAGTCGGAACTCGGGTGTATTGAACGAATAAAGCGACCGCAAGTCGTAGTCTTTCGGGTTGCGCTGGGGCAGCAGGAAGGGTTTCGTGGCCCGTCCGTCGGCATTGAGATGGGAGAAATAGATGCGCGAATAGAGGCCGTCGCCGCGTCGGCTGGTGAAGAGGAACCACCTGCTGCGCGAACAGCACGACGGAAAACTCTCTGCCCGCTGGCTGTTCACCTCGTCCAGCGGTCGGTGCTCGCCTGTCTGCAGGTCGAGCAGCCAGAGGTCGGCCTCGGGATGCCAGATGGAGAAATAGCCCCACTGGGTCACGACGAAAAGGACATGGCGGCCGTCGGGCGTGGGTCGCGACCAGGCGACGGAAGGGATGCCGTCGGAGCCTGCCCTGACGAGCGTGTCGACAGCTCCGGCATAGTGGCCCGTTCGCTCGTCGAAGGGCACGCGGCAGAGGCTGTAGCATTCTTTCTGATAGTCAGTGGGATAGACTTGCCGGCGGGCGGTGACGAAGTAGAGCCAACGGCCGTCGGGCGAGAAGGCCGGACAGTTTTCTGCCCAGAGGTAACGCATGGTGAGCGTGTCGCGCAGGACGCTGCGTGTCTGGATATCGTAGACAAAGACATCGCTGGAGGCATCATAAACCTCGATGCGCTTCTGAGCATTGGCCAGGTGGAACATCTGCGAAGTCTTGTTGGTAGAAAAGGCTATGTAGCGTCCGCCGGGATGCCAGCCAGGATAGACCATTGCCCCACCGATGAGGTCGCGGCTGTCTTCAGTGGCAATATTCTCCGGATCTTGCCCCTTGCCCTTTGCCCCTTGCCCTTTCAATAGGAAAGTTCCAGGCTTTTCGCCACGGGCGTGATAAACGTATTCGTTGGAGCGACCGCCGTTGCTCGTGTGGCAGTTGATGCACTGGCCCGGCGTGGCGGCATTGTCGACGAGTGTAGTCTCGGTGAAGTCGCTGAGGCGGCGCTCGTAGATGCCCATGTGGCCATACTGCTCATAGCCGGGCGCAATGCGCCGATAACTGACAGCCTGCGCGCCGATGGAGTCTTCGCTGACGCTGATGAGGAACGTGCTGTAGCGTGTCCAACGGCCGTCGCGACGGGCTGCCACCGACACCCTGAGCTGCGATCCGCGGTTGCGCTGCAACAGTTCGTGCCAGGCCTCGAGGGGGAAGTCGGCATAGGTCCCGTTCACGTGCAGCGAGCCGCCATTGACGCCTTGCAAGGTGACATCGATGCGCGTCACGCTGTCGTCGGCCATCGCGAAATTGAGCGGTGCCATATCGACTGGCACCGTCACGCCCACGTAGTCAGGGAAGATGCGGGGCTGCGCGCCCACCTGCCGCTCGTTCGATGGTCGCTGGCTGCATGCTGCCATGAGGAGCACCGCCATAAGCAGCAGGCCCCTACAGGAAAAATTCATCGTTCGTTTGCTCATAGGTATGGCGCAGTTTTGAATAGACGGGGTGTTGTTCTATCAGCTCGGGCCGATGCGCATAGGGCATCAACTCGCGAGCCCAGTTGTGGCTCTTCCTGTAGTCGAGCAGCAGCGTGAGGTATTTCCGAGCCAGTTCGCCCTGCCCCATCACAAGGGCCGTCTCGGCCAGTCGGCGCAGGGGGCGCTCGCGCAGTTTCTCGCTTTCGGTCTTCACAAGCGCCTCGAAGGCTGCACGCTGGGCCATGCAGGGAAATCCCAGTTGCATGTAGACATCGCTCATCATCAGCGCAGCCGTCTGGCTGGTGAGTACTTCGCGCGAATCGGTGAGACACTCCCTCAGGCTGCCCCCTTCCATTCCCTGACGGTAGCGTGCCAGCACGGCCACCTTCCTGCAGGCCAGCGACTGCGGGGGCTGCTGCGTGCTCAGGCTGACGATGTCGGCCCACTCTGCGCGGCGCTGCAAGAGGTCGTAGCGTTGTTCTTCGGGCGAACCGGAAGGAACTGATGAAGAATTGAAAATAGATGACTCTTTCAGTAGCAGCAGTGAGCCTCCCAGCAGCAGGGCTACGGCCACGACGGCCAGCCACTTGCGACGGGAAAGAAATGTGAGTGCAGCGTCATCACGACGCCGCACTCCCGTGTGTTTAAAAAAGATTTGTCTGATACTCACTACTTCTTTAATAAAACTAACCTAATAATTAAAAACTAACTTTTATTACGCATAAATGAGCCTTTCTTATTCTTCATCATCCGAATAGCCGGGGTTCTGCACCAGAGCCGGGTTCTTCACGATTTCGTCCTTCGGAATGGGCATATCCATCTTCCACTCCTGATATTCGTAGTCGCGGTTGGTCCAGGGCACATCCTTCAGGTTTTCCACGCTGCGCTTCGGATAGTTCGTCAGCACGTGGTCCTTCATGAAGTTAGAGCGCTGCATGTCGGGACGCAGACACCACTCGCAGTTGAACTCCTTGCGGCGCTCGGTGTTGACAGCCACCTTCCAAACCTCCGACGAGAAGCCCTTCTCGGCTGCATAGCGGGTGTAGTAGGTCTTGGCATCCTCCACCTTGTCGACGGTGCTGCCGAAGGGGATAGGATACTCGTCGCGGTGCTTGTAGAACATGCCGCCGTCGCTCATGCCTTCGTCGCGGCCCACCCACTCGGCAAACGAGTTGTAGTAGGGCATGTACTTGTCGGTCAGTTCCTTTTCCTTGCCGTCTTCCAGTTTACCGAAGGCGCGCTGGCGCAGCTCGTCAATCTGCTTCCAGCCCTCGGCCTCGTTGCCCAGACGGAAGCAGCACTCTGCATAGTCGAGCATCACGTTAGGCAGACGCTTCCAGTAGATGGGCGTCGGGCTCCAGTGACCGTCGGCCCAGCCTTTATAGTTGGCAGAGGCGGTACGCCACATCTTCGAGCTCCAGATGGCAGGTGCCCACTCGCCGTTGTTGAAGTGGAACTGCTTCGTGGTAGTACCGGTGGCACCCTTGCCGAGCACTTCCTGCAGGTAGGGATTCACACCGTAGATGGCAGGCTCGTACCAACCCTCGTACTTAGGATCGTAGGCAGGGTTGTTCGGGTCTATCTGAGGCACGGCACCCGTGTAGCAAGAACCCTCGCGGCGCTTGTCGCCCTTCTCGTAGCAGCTGTACCACTCCCAAGAGAGGTAGAGCGAACCCCAGCCACCATTCTCAGGACATGCGGTGTACCACTTCAGCATCAGTTTCGAGGTCATGTCGTTCCACTTACCCCAGTTGTTGCCTTCGTCGAGCTGCTCCACCCAGATGGCCTCGGGTCCCCATGCCGAAGCGGGATCCCACAGCGTGGTGAACGACTCGTTGAGTTTATAGGTCTTGCTGTCCAGGATTTTCTTGAAGCACTCCTGAGCCAGTTTATAGCAGTTCTGAGCCTCGGCGGCATCCTGCTGCTGGCCGTTGGCACCGTCGGTCAGACGATAGGCCTTCCACATGTAGGCATCGCCCAGGTAAGCCAGAGCCATACCCTTCGTGGCGCGGCCGTATTCCTGATCCATCGGCTTCCAGTCGAGCAGGTCGGCAGCAGCCTTGAAGTCCTCAATGATGAAGTCCCACATCTCGCTGTAGGTCTCAGCCTTAGCCTTGGTGGGGGTGTTCGAGTAGGTCTCGCCCGTGGCCAGCATGGGCACGCGGCCGAACGTCGTGGCCAGCCAGTGGTAGAAGAATCCGCGCAGGGCACGGCCTTCACCCTCCAATTTCTGCTTCACGGCGGGCGTCACCTTTTCGGCCTTGCTCAGTCCTTCCAGATAGTCGTTGGCGCGGCTGATGCCGGCATAGACGTGGCGCCAGCCAGCCAGCAGCTCGGCGCTCGTGGAGTTCCACTGCTGCACGTTCCAGTTCTTATCCCAGCCCGTGGCCTGGGTGTCGATGGTCGGGTGGCAACCCGTGAAGAGGTTGGGCTTGAAGCCCCAGTCGCCGTCGTAGAGATCCTTGCCGGCGGCATCCTTCGCGTCGTTCGGGAACATCATGTCGTAGACGCCGTTCAAGCCCTTCTTGGCATTGGCGTCGTTCTCAAACATGGCATCACTGGCGATGACGTCGTAGAGGTCTACATCCAGGAACTCGTCGTTGTCGCAGGATGTGAAGCCCAGACCTGTCATGCACAATGCTGCACCTAAAATATAATATCTTGTCTTCATATCTTTATTTGTGCTAAATTAACATTTTCAAATTTCCATTCTCCATTTTCCATTAGAACGTTACATTCAGACCTGCCATGAACGTGCGAGGCATCGGGTAGCGGCCCGTGTCGAGTCCCTGGAAGAGAATCGAGCCGGTACCGACCTCAGGATCGCCGTACTTATTGTAGCCAGAGATGGTGAGCAGGTTGCTGACGCCCACATAGACGCGAGCCTTCTGCACCGACAGCTTGTTGCAGAGGTCCTTCGGCAGCGTGTAGCCCACCTGGATGTTCGAGATGCGCAGGAAGTCGCCATTCTTCACCCAGAGGTCGCTCACGCGGGTGTTGCGGCTGTAGTCGCCAATCGACAGGCGGGGCAGCGTGCCGCTACCGTTGCGGAAGGCCTCGTTGTAGGCGCTCTTCAGGATGTTAGGAGTGGTCTGGTCGTCGAGCTGTGTCATCGAGCTCAGCTTCATGGCCGAGTACGACAGGATGTCCTGACCCAGCACGCCATACATGTAGATGCTGAAGTCCCAGTCCTTATACGTGGCACCGAGGTTCAGACCGTAGTTCAGCGTGGGGAAGCCGTTGCCCAGGATCACGCGGTCGTCGTCGTCAATCTTACCGTCGTCGTTCACGTCGCGGAACTTCACGTCGCCAATGGCCAGCGGGTGCTCGTTGTTGGCCTTCGAGTAGTCGTCGATCAGCTTCGAATACTCAGCCAGGTCGGCTTCGTCCTTGATCAGACCGTCGGTCAGGAAACCGTAGAACGAGCCCACGGCTTCGCCTTCCATACAGATGGAGTGGCGTGCCCAGTGACCGTTGCCGTCTACAGCACCCACCTGCGAGCCGTCGAAGCCGCTGGCTGCGTCGGCATTGTTACCGCCGGTAGCCTCGTTGTAGATCGGGTCGCCCATCTTCTTCACCTTGTTGCTGATGGTAGAACCCGTCAGGCGGGCGTTGAACGAGAAGTCCTTCGAAAGCTGCTTGTGGTAGCCCACGGCAAACTCGAAGCCCTTGTTCTGAATCTCACCGTAGTTGGTATAGACAGAGGTGAAGCCGGCCGTCGGACGAATCTGCTGAACCAGCAGCAGGTCCTTGGTGTTCTTCACGAAGTAGTCGAGCGTGATGTCCCAGTCGTTCAGGAATGCGAAGTCCAGACCGATGTTGGTCATCTCGGTGGTCTCCCACTTCAGGTTGGTATCAACCAGCGGAGCAAACCAACCGGTCTCGCGTGTGCGGTTACCCCAGTAGCCAGACACACCGTTGCCGCCAACGTAGAAGGCGTAGGCAGCATCACCGCTCAGGGCTGCGACACCCTTGCCTGCGATGTTACCGGCGTTACCGGTCTGACCCCAGCCCAGGCGCAGCTTCAGGTTGTTCACGGCTGCGATGTCCTTCATGAACGGCTCCTCGCTGATGCGCCATGCACCGGCCAGCGAGGGGAACGTACCCCAGCGGTTGCCGCTACCGAAGTTCGAGCTACCGTCGCGACGGATGGTACCGGTCAGGATGTAGCGGTCCATCAGGCTGTAGCTGGCACGTGCGAAGTAAGAGATGGTGTGCACGTCGCCATTGTAGGCGCCGTTCACGCTCTTCGAGTTGGGATCCTCGGTCAGCGCGAAGCTGCGGTTCATGACCGACGGGAACTTTCGGGCGCTGCCGCCAATCCACTGTCCCCACGACTTGCCTACCTCGTTACCGGCCATCAGCGTCAGGTCGTGGATGCCGTAGCTGAGGTGGTAGGTCAGGTAGGTCTGCAGGCCCAGGCTGTAGCCGTGGCTGTTGTTCAGCGAGAAGGCATAGCTCTGGTCGGAGCCGGAGGGCAGCAGCACCTCCGTCCACTGGCCGTTGATCAGGTTGTAGCGGGTGCGTCCGCCCGTGTAGTCAGAGCTGTTGTTGCCCCAGTAGGTATAGGTGCCCTGCGAGCGCAGGTCGAGCTTGTGATGATCGTTGTCCAGGAAGGTCAGGTCGATGAAGGCCGTGGTCTGGATGCGGTCGAAGCCGTTGCGGGCGCGCTCGGCGTACTCCATCTGCGAAGCATAGGGGTTGGCGCCTATCGACGTGTTACCCTCCCAGCTGTTCGGAGTCATCAGGTAGCCCGAACCATAGGTGCCGTCGGGGTTCACGAGGTTCACGTTGACGAGCTGCTTGTTGGGATCGTTCTCGTCCATGTAGTCCAGTGTCGGGGTGAGCGAAGCGAAGTCGCGCAATGACGACAGGTTCTGGTTGTTACCCAGACCCATGTTCGAGCCGTGGCTCTGAGAGTGGGTGTAGTTGATGTCGCCACCAATTTCCAGGAAGCGATTTACCTTTGTGCTAATGTTCGCACGCGTGGTGAAACGTTGGTAGTTGGTGTTGATGACCAGACCGTCGATGTTGTTGTAGCCAAACGAGAGGTTATACTGCGTCTTGTCTGTACCACCATTCACCGAAAGACCGTACTGCTGCTTCAAGGCTGCACGTGTCATTTCCTTCTGCCAGTCGATTTCGTTCACGCCGTTCATATTGGGACGGTTCCACAGTTGGTTGATGAACATAGAACCGTCGTTGGCCTTAGCCTCCTTGATGGCCTTGGCATACTCGTCGAGGCTCAGAACGTCCAGGCGATAGGGCAGTGTCTGCACACCCAGGTCGGCAGTCAACGTAATGTTGGTCTTGCCCTTCGCACCGTGCTTCGTGGTGATCATCACCACACCGTTGGCACCAGCCGAACCGTAGATGGCTGTGGCCGAGGCGTCCTTCAGGACCTCGATGCGCTCGATGTCGGAGGGGTTCACGAAGTCGGCACTCGTGCCCACCTGCACACCGTCTACAACATACAGTGGTGAGGCATCGCCGTTGATCGTGCCGATACCGCGGATGCGGATGGCGGCCCTGCCGTCAGGCGAACCGTCCTGCATCGACACCTGCACACCGGCGGCAGCACCCTGCAGGGCCTGACCGATGTTCGTAGGCACGCGCTTCATCACGGCGTCCTGGTCGATGGTAGCCACCGAACCCGAGATGTCGCTCTTCTTCATCGTACCATAACCTACCACCACCACGTCCTTCAGCGTGGCAGCGTCTTCCTTCAGCACGACCCGAATCTGCTGACGGCCAGCCACCTTCACTTCCTGCGTCGTGAAGCCAACATAGGAAACGCTCAGCACGCCCTGTGCCGGAGCTGCAATACTGAAATCACCGTCGATGCCGGTGATGGTGCCGGTCTGAGTGCCGGCTACTCGCACCGTGGCTCCCACCACGGGTTCGCCGTTTTCGTCGACGACCGTTCCTCGCACGTTGTTCTGAGCCACTGCGACCAGGCTCATCATGCTCATGAGAAACGCCATCAGAAGGGATTTACCCATACGCTTTGATAAACTCATAATGTTTGCTGTTTTCTTGTTAAAATTGTTGTTAATAGTTAGTCATCGTGCTGCAAAAGTACATCATTATTACGCACACCCCTTTGCCCCATGTTCCAAATAGTTGTCATTTTGCAACAAAAGGTGGACAATGTTACAAAACCCGGATGTTTATGCTACAAACGACAAAAGAAAAACTGTCAGGGGAAAGTCCACCCTCCCCTACCCGACGAATATCTTGTAAAGTCTTTTCTCAAAAGTACCCAGCTAATTTTTTAAAATTCTGCACTTCAAAATATTTTTTCGCAAAATCGGCCGTAATTTGGAGGTTTTTCTAAGTCGTTGAAGGTCAGACGTTTAGTTTCTTGAGACCCCCAACCCCCTATGTTAGGGGGCCAGGAACCATAGGTTTTGGTCGCACAAACCATAGGTTTAGCCGCTATAGACCTATGCTTTGGACACTCTATCTCTATGAGTTGCATCGCAGAAACCTATGGTTTAGCCGAGTCAAACCATAGGTTTAGCTGGATTCCCTTCCCTTTAGGGAGGGGTTAGGGGTAGGCTCTGGAGGGGTTAGGGGTAGGCTCCCTATCGTTTCTCACTCTAGTTTGCTCCTCGCCGAAGGTCGTTTTTTCTGATTATTTCTTTACAGCGCAAGGAGCGAGGGGAGTGTTAAAAACAAGGAAAGAAGGAGGGGGATTACTCTTCGGAGAGATTCCATTTCGAGTTGTCGCTGCTGAAGTCGTAGGGCGCCAGCGTGGGGGTGCTGTCGCCAGCCGAGTAGAGGCAGTAGCGGGTGTTGGGCGCGGGCTGACCGGGGATGGCCTTGGGCATAATGCGGTAGGTGCCGTCGGTGAGTTGCTCGATGCGCCACAGCTGGGCGTCGTCGCCCGTGTAGCGGGGCTGCGTGGTCAGCTCCAGGTCGGCAGTGGCAGCGAGCGTGCGGTCGGTGCCGCTGATGGCGATGCTGAAGTAGCAGTTGCCCAGATAGCCGCCCCGCTCGGGTCGCGGGGTGATGGTCCAGCGCTGATGGGGCCGGAACATGTAGTCGCCCGTGCGCAGGGCGATGTCGCCCTTGGGCCACGTGTCGATGACGTCGTGCAACTGCTGTGCCTCGATGGGCTTCGGTGCCACGGTGGTGTCGATGCGCCAGAAGGCTTCGCGCTCCTGCTTCATGCGCACGAAGTCCACGGCCAGTTCGAGCGAATAGCCGCGTCGCTCGGAGATGATGGCAAACGATCCACCGCGGAACGGACGCCCTGCCACGGGCCAGCCGTTGCGCCAGAGCAGCGGGCGGAGGCCCAACACGGAGCGGCCGCCGCGGTCGAAGTCGGCCTCGTAGTGGCACGACATCACCTCTACACCCTCGTCGACGACGGTGCGTCCGAAGTGGCCCGGTCCGCACACGCGGCCTCCGGCAGCCACCACCATGCGTCCGCCGCCGTGGAACATGTCGCGTCCGACGTTGTCGAGATAGGGTCCGGTGACGCTGCGCGAGCGTCCCACCACAATATTATAGGTGGAGTTGACGCCGTCGCAGCACGTGCCGTGGGTGCCCAGCAGGTAGTACCAGCCGTCGCGCCAGATGAGGTCGGTGGCCTCGCAGTCGATGGCGATGTCCTGCTCGCGATTGCCTGCCATGCGTGCGCCCGTCGCAGGGTCGAGTTCAATGAGACGTATGGTGCCGAAGTAGGTGCCGTAGGTGGCCCAGAGGCGCCCTGTGGTGGGGTCGAGCAGCAGCGAGGGGTCGATGGCGTCCTGGTCTTCCATGCCGTCGCTGGAGGCCACCTCCACGGGCTTCGTCCAGCGGAAGTCGGGCGACGCGGGGTCGAGCGTCGTGTTCCACATGGTGAGGATGCGGCCGTTGTGGCCGCCGCCGAGACCGCCGCCCGTGGCACCATAGATGCAGAGATAGCGGTCGCCAATCTTCAGCACGTCGGGGGCAGCACCGCCGCCCGGGCGGTCGGCACCGCCGCGCCACGACCAGCCGTCGGCTGAGATGAGTCCGCCTCCGCCGGTGCCGAACGTGTAGTACTTGCCGTCGCACTCGGCGATGGTCGATGGATCATGGATGTAGGGTTGTCCTATTTGCGCCTCGGCAGGGCAGGTGAAAAGCGAACTCTGGAGAGCCAGCAAGGCTGCACTGATGAAATATCTTGTGTTCATATTGTTTTCTTTTTTTGCACTCCTATGATATTTATTACTTAATCTGGAAATTCGTCACGGGCTGCCCCTGCTCGTCGACGAACCGCACGCACATGTCGCTCAGGCCAGGCCCGTTGACGACGGCGCAGCGCAGCACGTTGCGGCCCTTCTTCAGCGTAAGGCGGGCCGACATGCCGTCGTCTTCCACCATGCGGCGGTCGCCCTCGAGCAGCAGCACGGGCTCGCCGTTGAGCCACCACTGCGAGGCACCGTTGGAGCCCGCTGCCAGGCGCACGCCAGGGATGTCCTCAGGACACTCTACGACCGTGACGGCCCAGAACAGCGAGCCGTAGGTCTGCTGGCCCCAGCGCTCGGCAAAGCGGAAGAGCTTCACGTTGTAGTTTTCGCTGTCGAGGGCGTGCCAGCGCAGCGTCTGGCCGGCTGCCTTCACCTTCTGGCCGTCGCGCGGCAGGAGGGTGAGCTGGTCCTTGAACCACGTCTTGGAGAACACTTCGCCGAGCCACGTGTTGGTGAAGACGGTGTTGGAGCGCACGTCCTGACGAATGGGTTCCAGGAGCATCCAGCGGCGAATGAAGCCCTGCTCGTCGGGCTGCGACGGGGCAGCACCCGGCGCCACGGGCGTGAAGTAGCGGGGACGGTTCTTGAACTGCACCCAGTCGATGCTGACGTCAGCATCGCCGGCCGTGACGCAGAGGCTGACGACACCCTTCGGCGTGTGCTGCAGGGGAGCGGTGAGCGTGAGCCACTGGCCCGACTGGTCGCGACGGAAGGGGCCGTTCTGGCTCTTCACCGTCACGGGCACACGAGCAATGATCTTGCCCTTGGGGCCGTTCTCGCGGATGCAGAACTCGGTGTTGTCGGCGGCTTTGGCGCTGACGACGAGGTAGCCGTCGGTGAGGCTGCTGAAGTCGACGTCGGCATAGGTCACCCACCCGCCACGGAGCACATTGACACAGGCTCCGCGCGTGCAGTCGGCAGTGTCTACATACTGCGTACTGACGCCAACGGTAGCCGTGCTGAAGCGGTCGATGTCGATGCGCTCGGTAGCCTTGTTGATGCCCACGCCACGAATGGTCTCCTTGACTTCGCCGATGGTGCCGTCGGCACGGAACGCGAGGCGCTCGATGCACACCGAGCGGCGTTTGTCGTCGCTGGGCGAGAAGAAGTTGGTGTGGTAGAACAGGTACCACTGGCCCTGATATTCAACAATGGAATGGTGGTTGGTCCAGCAGCCGTTGGGATGCTCGGCCATGATGATGCCCTTGAACGTCCAGGGGCCCAGCGGCCGGTCGCTCATGGCGTAGGCCAGCGTCTCGGTGCCACCCTCGCGGCGCACCCAGGGGAACGTCAGGTAGTAGTGCTGGCCGCGGCGGAACACGAAGGGGCCTTCCTTGAAACCGTCGGGCAGGCCCTCCATGGGCTGTCCGCCCACGAGCATCGTGCGGCGGGGCGTGGTGTCGTTTTCGTTGCGGCGGGGCATCTGCACCTCGCTGAGCGGATCCTTCAGCTGCAGCATGTCGTCGCTCAGGCGCGCACCGCGCAGTCCCATGCCCGACCAGTAGATATAGGCCTGGCCGTCGTCGTCGACCAGCACGCAGGGGTCGATGCCCGACACGCCACGAATAGGCTCGGGCTCACAGACGAACGGTCCCTCGGGGCTGTCGGCAGTGGCCACGCCGATGGCAAAGCCGAAGCCTGCCTTCGGGGCGGCGGGGAAGTAGAAGTAATACTTGCCGTTGGCGAGGCTACCGTCGGCCGACGGGCTCAGCCTGCGCACGCAGTCGGGGGCCCACATGGCGTAGGAGTCGCGCCGCACCCAGGGCACGGCGTTCTGGGTGACGATGACGCCGTGGTCGGTCCAGTCGGTGAGGTTCGTCGACGAGAAGACGTGGTAGTCGGCCATGCAGAACCAGTCGGCACGCTGACCGGCAGGAGGCACGATGTCGTGCGAAGGATACAGATACACTTTGCCATCGAAGACACGCGCCGTGGGATCGGCTGTGAACTGATGGCGGATAACGGGATTCTGCGCCGTTGCCGACAGGACGGCAAGGGCAAACAACAAAAGCGTGCTGGCTGTTCTTTTCATAAGCTGGCGGTTTGATGGGGAGTTTGCAGGTTTTCAGCGGCAAAGTTACAAAGAATAATGGGAAAGAACACCCCTGATTTGTAACAGAGGCTTTACAAAATGTAACAATCGTTTGGTACTTTTCGTGAAAAAATGTATCTTTGCAGCCTAAAAAACTCTGAAATACCATCAAAACTAACACAAACAATGAGACGAAAAGTTCTGATCGCACTGCTACTGCTGACACTACCTTTCTCACTCCTGGACTCGCTGGCCCAGATGGGAAAACTATACGACGTGGACAACCAGTTGTCCAGCAGTTTCACCAACCAAGTGTTCATCGACAACGACGGCCTGCTCTGGGTGGCCACGCGAAACGGACTGTGCCGCTACGACGGCTACCAGTTCCGCGTGTTCGACAAGAAGACCCACGGCGACATGACGAACAACTACGTGAACTGCATCGCGCAGGACCACCAGAACCGCTTCTACCTGGGCATGTTCGGCGGACTGATGACCTTCGACGGGGCTTCGTTCCGCGAAATGAAGGTGATAGACCGCGAAGGCAACGAAACCCACACCTACGTCATCTGCTTCCTCATGTGCAGCGACGGCGACATCCTTGTGGGCACCAGCGGCAACGGCGTGCTGCGCGTAGACTCGCCCTCGCAGGCCCACCAGCTGGGCGGCGACCTGGCCAGTGCCGTCACCATCCACTCGATGGTGGAGGACAACAAGGGGCTCATCTGGATTGCCACCGACCACCACGGACTGCTGGTGTACGACAAGAAACGCGGGAAGGTGGTGAAGCGCTACCTCGACGACGGGTCGATGCAGTCGTACGTGCGCCGCGTGGGCAAGGACCGTCAGGGCCGCATCTACGTGGGCACCTCGCGACAGGGCGTGCTGCGCTTAGAGGGCGGCACCTTCCGGCACATCGCCGCCACGGGCAACCGCTCGGTGACAGCCCTCTACTGCAACAGCAACAACCAGATGGTCATCGGCTACGACGGCAGCGGACTGAGCATCCTGGACCCCGCCACGGGCAGCGTGGTGGAGAATCCCTACTACAGCCGCATGGTGGACCTCTCGCAGGCGAAGGTGGTGTCGATCACCGAAGACCCGGGCGGCAACCTCTGGCTGGGCATGCTGCAAAAGGGCATCTACATGCAACCCGTCAGGCAGAACGGTTTCTCCTACATGGGCTACCGACTGGGCAAGAACAACATCATCGGACAGGCCTGCGTGACGAGCACGATGGTAGACTCCCGCGGCTTCATCTGGGTGGGTACCGACAAGGACGGTCTCTTTCAGATTACCGAAGGCGGACAGCTCATCCGCCACTACGACAGCAGCGACGGCGTGCCGGCGACGGTGCTCGCGCTGAACGAAGACAACAAGGGGCGCATCTGGCTGGGCAGCTATCAGGAGGGATGCGGCTACATCGACCCGAGCGGACGCTACCACCAGCAGCCGCTGCTGCCGGGATGGCGCGTCAGCGTGTTCAGCATCGCGCACGACGCCAAGGACAACCTCTGGCTGGGCACCATGGGCAACGGACTGCTGCGGCTCTCGCCCGACGGCACGATGAAGACCTACACCACCAAGCGGGGAGCTGAGAACAACCGCAACACGAACAGCCTGACCAACGACTACATCACGCAACTGTCGCTCTCGCCCGACGGCAAACGCATCTACCTGGCCACGACCATGGGCGTGTGCTGCCTCGACACGGAGCGCGACAGCTGGACCAACACCTTCCGGCAGAACTGCCTGATGTACGGCACGTCGGCCTTCATCGCCAAGGAGTTCGGCGGACGCCTGCTCATTGCCACCAGCGACAGCCTCTACTGCTACGACCTGCTGGCCCACCGCATGAAGCCCTACAGCACCGAGCACGTGCAGATAGGCAGCGGCGTGGCAGCCATCGAGCAGGACCAGCGCGGACGCCTCTGGCTGTCGTCGTACCACGGACTGTGCTGCTACGACCCCAACTCGGGCGAGGTGCAGAACTACTTCGCCGACGACGGACTGCAGTCGAACGAGTTCTCCGTGGGAGCCTCGTGGGCAGCACCCAACGGCCAGCTGCTCTTCGGCGGCGTGGGCGGCATCACATGGTTCGACCCGATGAAGATGGCACAGCGCGAATGGAAGGCACGCGTCAAGCTGACGGCCTTCCTCATCAACGGCGAACCCGTGGCCAGCACCACCCGATCGGGCCACTACCAGGTGTGCGACACGTCGGTCATCGCCAGCAACCGCTTCAACCTCAGCTATCGCGACAACTCGTTCACCATACAGCTGTCTACACTTACCTACGACACGCCCGAGCACATCACCTATATCTATCGCATCAACAACGAAGCACCCGTGCGACTGCAACCGGGCATGAACGAAATCACGTTCTCCCACCTCACGCCGGGCACGTATAAATTCCGCATCAAGGCCGAGCGCAACAACGAGCAGACCGAAGAACGCGAGTTCACCGTCGTCGTCCACAGCCCGTGGTACCGTACGTGGTGGGCCTACTGCCTCTACCTGCTGCTGCTCGGCATCGCCGCCTGGCAGTACCTGCGCCAGCGCAGCCGCAACGAGCAAGACCGCCTGCGGCTGCAGGAGCACATCCATGCCGAAGAAATGGGCGAGGCCAAGCTGCGGTTCTTCATGAACATCAGCCACGAGATACGCACGCCTATGACGCTCATCATCACGCCCCTGCTCTCGCTCATGAAGCAAGACGACGACCCCCACCGGCGCAGCGTCTACGAGACCATCCACCGCAACGCCGAGCGCATCCTGAGCCTCATCAACCAACTCATGGACCTGCGGAAAATCGACAAGGGTATGATGCAGATGCACATGTCGGAAACCGACCTCGTGGCCTTCGTGCAGGACATCTACACACTCTTCGAACACCAGTCGCAGGCCAAGCGCATCCATTTCCGCTACGACCACGACGAAGAGCAACTGCCCGTATGGATCGACCGCCGGCAATTCGATAAGGTGGTGGTCAACATCCTCTCGAACGCCTTTAAGTTCACACCTCCCGAAGGCAGCATCATCATGCGTGTCAGCCACGACAACCACCAGGCCACCATCACCGTCAGCGACAGCGGAGAGAAGATTCCCGCCGACAAACTTGAGCACATCTTCAAACGCTTCTACCAGAGCACCACCTCCATCAACGACCGAAACACGGGCACGGGCATCGGACTCGACCTCACCCGCTCGCTCGTCGAACTGCACCACGGCACCATTACGGCCCGCAACATGCAGGCCGACGAGGCAGCCGCACTCTTCGGTCACGACCGTCACGAGGGAGTGGAGTTCGTCGTCACCATCCCGCTGGGCAAAGCCCACCTGAGCGAAGACGAAATTGAAACGGAGCCCACCACCACCGAGCAGACGCAGGCCGAACTCCTTGGCGACGAAATGGCCGACGACATGGACACCCTGACCGACAAGGAAACTCTCTGGCAGCCCGACAAGAGCCGACGGCTGACCATCGTCATTGCCGAGGACGACGACGACATCCGCGAATACCTCGCACAGGAACTCAGCACCGACTACGACGTCCATACCTGCCTGAACGGCCGCGAGGCGCTCGCCGAGACGCTCAAGGTGCGGCCCGAACTGCTCATCACCGACGTCATGATGCCGGAAATGGACGGCAACACATTGGCTGCCACGCTGAAAGCCAACCCGCAGACCAACCACATCCCCATCGTCATGCTCACCGCCAAGAACCGCGACGAAGACAAACTGGAAGGACTCGGCACGGGCGTAGATGCTTACATCGTGAAGCCGTTCAACATGGACATTCTGCGACGCACCGTGCTCAATCTCATCAGTTCGCGCCAGATGCTTCGGCTGAAGTACGGGCGCAACGACCAATTGGAAAGCAAGGTGGAGACCGTGCAGATGAAGTCGCCCGACGAAAAACTGCTCGAGCGCATCATGAAGGTCATCAACGAAAACATTTCCAACAGCGACCTCAGTGTAGACACCATTGCCCAGACCGTGGGCATCAGCCGCGTCCATCTTCACCGAAAGATGAAGGAACTGACCGGCCAGACACCCCACGACTTCATTCGCAACATCCGCCTGAAGCAGGCTGCCCACCTGCTCTCCACGGGCGACATGAACGTCACTGAGGTCATGTATGCCTGCGGATTCAGCAACTCCGCCTCCTTCTCGACCATCTTCAAGCGCTTCTACGGCATGACGCCGCGCGAATACAAGAAGTCCTGACAACTTCGGCCCCTGTATTTCCTGGACGAGCCAAGCGGCAAAGCCTGCGATGGCGGAAGAATTTTTACAGCTTTACTTCCGGCACCACCTGACCGTCGAGCAGGCTGATGATGCGCTGGGCGTAGCCGGCATCGCGCTCGGAGTGGGTCACCATCAAGACGGTGGTGCCCTCCTGGTTCAGCTGCGTGAGCAGTTGCATCACTTCCAGTCCGTTCTTCGAGTCGAGGTTACCCGTGGGCTCGTCAGCAAGGATGAGTTTCGGATTCATCACCACGGCACGGGCGATGGCCACGCGCTGCTGCTGACCGCCGGAGAGCTGCTGGGGGAAGTGGTGGGCACGATGCGAGATGGCCATGCGGCGCAGCACCTCTTCCACGCGCTGGCGGCGTTCCTTCTTCGGCACGCCGAGGTAGGTCAGCGGCAGCTCCACGTTCTCCTCGACGTTGAGTTCATCAATCAGGTTGAAGCTTTGGAACACGAAGCCAATCTGGCCCTTGCGTACTGCCGTGCGCTGGCTTTCTTTCAACGTGCCAACCTCCTGTCCGTCGAGCCAGTAGCGGCCGCTGGTGGGGTTGTCGAGCAGGCCCAGAATGTTGAGCAGCGTCGACTTACCACAGCCCGACGGTCCCATGATGGCCACGAACTCACCTTTCTTCACTTCGAGCGATACACCGCCCAATGCTACGGTCTCCACCTCTTCCGTGCGGAACACCTTCTGAATGTTTTCAAGTTTAATCATAATTAAGAGACCCACCCCCAAGAAGACCCACCCCCTGCCCCTCCCTGAATGGAGGGGAGTGAATAGTTCTACTGGCAGGCTTATAGGGTCATTCTTCTAAGTTTATACTAATGTTATTCTAAATTTATATTAATGTTTTGTTTCGCAAGGTAACCACTCCCCTCCATTCAGGGAGGGGCTGGGGGTGGGTCTTCTGGGGGTGGGTCTTTGGGGGTGGGTCTCCCTACTCCGTCTTTAAATAATTCACGGGATTGCTGGTCGCCACGCGATAGGTCTGGAGCAGCACGATGGCGGCAATGACGAGCAGCACGAACAGTGCACAGGCGGTGAAGACAATCCATGAGAACTGCACCTTGTCGGCAAACTGCTCCATCAGCATGCGACTGAAATACCAACCCAAGGCAACACCAACGATGATGGACGGCAGGGCAATCATTGCGATGCTCCGCAGGAACAGTCCCTGCAGTTCGCCGACGGTCGCACCCATCACTTTACGAATGGCCAATTCGCGCGAGCGGCGCTGCACCTCGTCGCGCACATAGCCGATGAGTCCAATGAGCGTAATCAGCAGCGATGCTAAGCAACCTATCATAATGAGGTCGCGGGTGTGCTTGGTCTGTGTGTAATGGTCGGCCAATTCGTCCTTATACCGTTTCACGTTCAATTCTGCGTCAGGGTAGAGCTTGTCGCACGTCTGCTGAACGGCGAGTATGTTTTCCGGCGTCAGTGCATTGAGCTTCACCAATATATAATTGGCGTAGATGTTTCCGTTGATCATCATCGAAGGACGCTCCTCTGTGCTGACAAGCGAACCTATTGTGAAGTTCTTCACCACGGCTTTGATGGTGATAGGCACCTGGTCACCAAACTCTGTGCTCAAGATGACCTGTCCCACGACATCGCTCCAGCCAGTATGCTGCTTGAGCATCTCGGCAAACCGCTCGTCGACGATGGCCTCGCCTTCCCATCCCGGGTGGTCTATGCGTGCGGGCACGCTACCTTGTGTCACCATCAGTCCCATCGTCTGGACGATGCTCGATTCTGCCCAGTACATACATGAGAAATTAAACAGTTGTTCCGTCTTGCCAGGCAGCATCACATTGTTGCCACTTTGCTTGCTCGTCCATAGCGAATAGGCTGTACTCGTGCTTTCCACACAAGGCAACTTCTCTATCTCGCGGGCCAGCGTGTAGGTAGAGTCTGAGGGATTCAATATCTCGATATAGGCCACATCCTTGTAGTCATAGCCCAAGTCACGATTCAGCATATAGTCATACTGGCGGTAGATGGTGCTGAGGATGCAGAGCAGCATGGTGCACAGCACAAACTGGAAGGCCAGCAGCGATAGTTTCCAGATGCGCTTGTTTTCCGAGAACAACCGGTAGGCATAAGCCATCGGGATGCGAGAATAGATAAACCCCGGCAACAGTCCGCAACAGGTCAGTACGATGAGGCAGACGATTGACAGCACCAGGTAAGTCTGCGATGAGAAAAGCGTTCCTACGCTGACGCCTAAGAGTTCGTGCACCCAGTCCTTTCCTACCCAGAGCAGCAGGGACATGATGAGTAGTGCTGTCAATAGATGCGCGGTGGCCTCCTTCATCGTCTTCAGATAAAACTCACGGCGTGGTGCTCCCAGCACCTTGCGCAGAGCCACCTGACGGGCACGGTTCACCATCGTGCTGATGACCACGAGGATGTAGTTCATCACCGCCGTGAAGAGCATGACGAAGGCCACGACGGAAAGGATGATACATGTTGTCTTGACGGTCTTTTTCTTCATGTGGCTCCCGCTGACAGCATACAGTTTGAAACCAAAGTCCTTGATGCCCGCAGCTTTCACGTCGTCCCAAGGTATCAGTTCCTTCAGCATCTTGTTCATCCCTTCAGTCACTTTTGCCATATCGGCATCAGGACGCAGACGGACGAAGGAGTGATAGCGGTCGTTGCCCATCAGATTGCCCGTGCCGTCGTAAGAATAGATACCGATAGACGGCAACGACATGATGATGTCAAGTTGGCGAAATGATGAGTTCTCGTCGAAGTCTTCAAACACACCGCCTACCGTCATCGGCTTATCGGGAGCAGCCATAAAACAGAAGGTCTTGCCTGCGGCATCGCCCCCTATTCTGTCATACAACCGCTTGCTAATGAGACATTGACCGGGAGTACTCAGAATCATCTTGGCATCTCCCTGCAGTATCTTTGTGCTGAAGATATCGAAGAAGCAGGAGTCGGCAAACACCGTCTGCTCAAAGTCATGGTGCATGCCATCCTCAGTCGTCAGTTTCTCGTCGTTGAATTGGTACGTCCATCGTGTGCCTACCTCTATTTCAGGGATGTAACGGCACATGGCAGGGATGGCTCCGCCGGGTGTGTTCTCATACTCGGCGGCCTCCTCGCCCATCTTCTGGAACATTTCGCCTACCTGATACACACGTTCCTTGTCGGCGATACAACGGTCGTAGTTGCGGTTCAGTTCCACACGCGCTATCAGCACCAGCCCGACGGTCAGGCCGACGGCCAGTGAAATGACTTTAATGAGGGTTCCTTGTCCTCTGTAATTACTCTTCATAGCGTTTTTTACTACTATTTGATGCAGCAAAGTTACGTCAATAAAACGAATCCGCCAAGGTTTTCGGCCCTGGCGGATGCTGATTGTCTAAAAATTAGACAGTTCGTCGTATGATTTTTAGACACTTTGATTGCAAATCATGCGGGCCATGTCGTTCAGTGAGAGGCATTGGTTGCGACTGATGGAAATGTGCTCGTTGTGGTGCTCCCATGGGGCAAGGATGAGCAGCTGGCCCCGGACACAAGCCTCCATGCGACGGCCGCCGGGTTTTGCCAGGTCGGTAAAGCCATTCTCTTGCAGATAGATGAGTGGGAAGCCTCGTTCGAAAGCTGCGCGCATCACCGCTTTCTCGCCAGGCGATATGGAGGGCGACACCAGCACGGCCCCTTGTGCGGCGGCAGAGAGGAAATAGTTCACCCGTTGCTGTATCTCCACTTCCGTCAAGCGGCGCGAGCATTGCACCTGCAGCCTGACGGGGCGCTGAAGTAGGAAGCGGTTGCCGATGGCAGAAAACTGCTGGCTGCCAATCATGAGCCCTCGCTGCACGCGGAAGAGGTCTGGGTGCTCGCGCTTCATCAGCAGGCGGCGCGGGTTGTCGGCGAGGTAGCGCAGCCAGGTGTCGAGCTGGCCTTCGCGCAGGAGTAGGCGGTCGTTATAGCCGCGGGCAAAGAGCAGGCCGTGGTGGCGGTCGCTGTTTGCCTGTTGTGTTTGTTGCTGTAGTACAGTAACAGACGGGACGAGCTCACGGAAAGCCTTATTGCATCCTTGCTTAAAGCCAAGGAGCACCTTGCCAAGCGGCTTTTCAATGTGTGCTTTTACGAAAAGGATGCCGTGGAAGTGGTCGGGCATCATCTGCAGTGCAATGATGCTGATTTGCGGATAGCGCACTCCGATGTCATGCCAATTCTGCGAAACCCGTTTGCCCAACTCCGTCAGCACCACATGCGGCTCATCGGGCGTACCAGCAGCGCCATCGCTGCGTCCAGCCACCTGACCGAAGAGCGGACGGCGCCCCTCGGTCACCATCGTGATCATGTACATCTGCCGCTCCTGATAGTCGTGGTCTATCATGCGGCGGTTCATTGAGGGCTTCTTCTCGCCCGCAAAGGCTTTCTGCTTCTCGTAGGTTTCTTTATCCACAATGCAAAGATACGGCAATCGCTTGACAAAGACAAACTATTCGGGCGAAATCTACTTATCATTGATAGATTTCGCCCGTTTGGTTACTCCGTCTTGATATTCTTCACTGGGTTCTCAGAAGCAGCGCGCCAACTCTGGATGATGACGGTGAGCAGGGAGATGATGAGGCAGGCCGCCCCGGCAACAGCGAATATCCAGGGGCTGAGTGCGATGCGATAGGAGAAATTCGTGAGCCAGTCGCTCATGATATAATAGGAGATAGGCACGGCGACAACGAACGACACCAGCATGGGAACGGAGAAGGTGCGGAGCATCAGCAGCAGCACCTCGCCCGACGTGGAGCCCATCACCTTGCGGATGGCTATCTCCTTCTTGCGCTGGCGGATGAAGAAGAGCGACAGCCCCACGTAGCCCAGCACCGAGATGACAACGGCAATGAGGGTGAAGAGCGAGACGACATCCAACGTATTCTGATGGTCTTCGAAGGTCTCGGCGATGTTTTCCTCGATGCTGCTCACGTACCATTGCAGGTCATCTTCTGGAACATCCAGCTCTTTCATAATCTGCTTGAAGACAGTTATGGCCTGTCGGTCGCCGTTTGTCCTGACGAGGAAGTTTGGCTCATCCACATGCTCCCGTACGCTGATGGCGAAAGGCTGATAGCCCTCCAGCACGTTGACGCGGTGAAAATCCTTAAGCACTCCGTTAATGGGTTTCTTCTCGTCCTTGCCCCAAGTCATCTCACGTTGGTCGTCGCCAAACCCAAATCTACGCATGGCCTCTTCGTTCAGATAATAGCCGTCGCTCGTAGGACCATAGTCCTTGAGTATTTGAAGGCCATAGAGCTTGAAGGCCGTCGTATCCATATCAGTGATGAAAAGGGTCACCATCTTGTCACCGTCAGTGATACTACGCATATTCGAATTATAGTTAGAGAACGTCGTGCCTCCGTACTCGCCGACGGCCTCAACAAATGGTAATTTCTCCAGTTTGTTTCTCACTGTCTGACTCTTACCTTGTGGGCTTTCAACATAGAACAGGTTCTCAGCATTGAAACCTAATGGTGCATGAATCAGGTGATGCAACTGGAGCCAGATGACGAATGCGGAAGTGAGCATAGTGATGGTGACGACGTTCTGCACAATGATGAACAACCGGCCCAAAATCATCTTGGAGTGATAACGGAAACTACCTTTCACGATGTCAATGGGTTGGAAGCGGGCTATCTGCCACGATGGCATGATGCCTGAGACGACGCCCAGCAGCAGAATGAAACCGAAGCAGGAACCAATAGTGTCCACACGGATATCTTTTGCCAGATCTATCTTTCCCCTGAACAGCTCGGCGGCATCATCCTGGAAACAGAAGGCCAGAGCTAAGCCTGCGGCAAAGCATACTGTCACCATCAAGGTTGACTCTGCAATCAGTTTAAGCGAGATCTCTGTCTGGTTGCTACCGAAGAGTCGTCGCGTGGCCATCTCCTTGGCACGGAAACCCGTATTGGCAACGGTCAGGTTGATATAATTGGAGATGGCAAAGAACAGTAGGGCCAATACGGCAGCCAGCAGAATGCGGAGCCGCGACTTATCGCCTTTCATCATACCATAGCCGTTGTTCTGCGGGGCAAACATGATGTCGGTAAGCGGTGTCAGCGTGAACTCTTTAGCACCCATCCGGCTCCACAGCTTGTAGTTGGTCGTCAGATGCTTCTCTATCATTTTTTTCATGCCGTCGAGCTTAGTTCCTGTACGTAGCATCAGGAATGCCTTACAGGCTCCTGTGGGGCCGTATGCAAAGGACTCGTTCGTCAACTTGTAGCCCATCACCTGTCCGAAGCGCTCCATACTGGCAATAATCTGTGTCTCGTTGGGCAGCACTGTGTGGTCGAATTCCTTGGCAATGCCGCTGACAGTATAGACCAACGTAGAGTCATAGGGATTCTCCTGCCCCATGAACACATGCCGGTCGCCTACAATCTGCAGTTGTTCACCGATGGGATTCTTATCGCCGAAAAGCATCTTGGCGAGCTTTTCGGTGATGACGCACTTGTCGGGAGCATCAAGGGCTTTCCTTCTGTCGCCAGCTACCAAGGGGAAGTCGAAGAACTGGAAGAACGTCGAGTCGGCCAGCATGATGATGCCTTTGTCGTCTTCCTTGCTCTGAGTCTCCCGCAGACAATATTTAATGCGTCCGTTCTGGCTCATCACGCAGCAAGTCTGCTCTACTTCCGGGCACATCGCCTTGATTTCCTGTGCTGCCTGCGGCCACATAAAGAAATCCTCTTCACTACCTGCCAGATAGATGCGGTCGGCATTCTTATGCCACGAGTCGATGCTGTATTGGCGCCACGTGTAGTCGCCCATCAGGATGATGAACATCAGCGACACTACCAGCCCTGCCAAATTGATGAAGGTATATAGCTTATTGCGCGAAAGGAATCTGAAATAACTTTTCATATTACTCTGTTTTGATACTATTGACGGGGTTCTCGTTGGCGTTCTTCCAGCTCTGGTAGGTCACGGTCAGCAGGGTGATCAGGGCAATGAGCAGGAAAGACACTAAGAAGAGCAGGGGCGAGATGGCGGTGCGGACGGCGAAGCCCTCGAGCCAGTGCTGCCCCAGCAGGTAGCCGATGGGAGCCGCCACCACGAAGCAGCCCAGCAGGATGTAGAGGTACCGCCTCCAGAACATCATCAGGATTTCCTTTGTAGAACTGCCGAACACCTTGCGGATGCCAATCTCCTTGCGGCGGTACTCGCTCTCGAACATCGTCAGGCCAAACACACCGATGATGCTGATGAGGATGGCCAACAGCGAGAATAGCAGAATCTGCTGGGTGAAGAGCCGCTCCTGATGGTACGATTTCTCCAATTCATCGTCCACGTAGCGCAGGTCGCTGATGTCGGGCTTGCTTTCGTGCTCGTATTTCAGCACCACGTCCAGCACTTTCTCTTTGGCCTCGCGCTTGTCCACGCCTTTGGCCACACGCACTAAGAGATAGTTGCGCCAGTAACCATCGTTCCAAAAGAAGCTTTCACGGCTGGGCACCAAGAAGGCTATGGGAAGCTGGCTGTCATCCACGCGCAGGGTGGTGTACTTGATGTCCTCGCAGAAGCCGACGACGGGCATATCTTCGTCATTGATAGGCTTATCGACGGCAAGCCAGGGATATTTCTTCTTGGCCGACTCGTTGAAGATAAACACGTCGCCATCAGTCTGGCGGAAATTGCGGCCCTCCACGATGTCGATGCCCATCACGCTGAGGAAGCGCCAGTCGACGAAGATGCAGGCAAACGTCATGTGCTTGTCGCCTTCGCCCCTGCCCCACGTCTGATAGCGGTCGCTGCTGCCCAAGACGCTCTGGGCCAGACTGGCTCCCTCAATACCGGGAATCTTGCGCAGGTCGGCATCGATGGCATCGGCATGATTGCGCGTGTCAGGCGCTGTCGGCACCACCATCACTTCGTCCTTGTCGAAGCCGTAGTCGGTGTGGAAGATGAGGTAGCTCTGCAGGTACATGATACCCACGCCGATGACCAGCATGAACGACACGACGAACTGCAGGCAGATCAGCGAGGTGCGCAGGACGCGACCCTTGGGCGACAGGCCGAACGAGCCTTTCAGCACCAAGGCTGGCGGGAAGGACGTGACGTAGTACGACGGATAGGCCCCGGCCAACAGTCCCACCACGATGCTGATGAGCAGGGTGATGCCAGCCAGCCACAGGTTATCCTGCAACAGGATGCTGCCCTGCACCAACTCCTGCAAACCTAAGTCGTGGGCCAGCCAGACCATCGCCATAGCCCCCGCGAATGCCAGCAGACTGATGATGACGGCCTCAGCCAGCAGACTGCCGCGCAGACTCGCCGTCGATGCGCCCAACACCTTCTGCGTGTTGATGCTGCGGATGCGCAGCGGTGTCTCGGCCAAGGTGAAGTTCATGAAGTTGACGGCAGCTATTATGACTATCAGCAGCGAGAAGCAGATGAGCAGATAGACGGAACTCCTGTTCACCGACTTGATGTTGGGCGAATCCTTGCTGAGGTCTTTCGCGAAATGGGTATCGGCAATCGGCGTCAACACCACTTGCAGGGCTTCCTTCTCTTGTGGAGTTGTCATGTTGAAATCATCTTTGAACAGTTCGATGGCTTTTTGGCGCATGGCAGTAATAACGTTCGGCAGGTTGGCCGAATCGTCCACACGGATATAGGCCTGATAGTTCCAGTTCTGGTAGTTGCCTTCATTGTCATTGAGCCCCCTAAAGCTGATGCCGTGCAGGAAGTTGTTTTCCGGATAGTCTTCTATCACGGCACACACATTGAATATCCATTCCTCCACCCATTTGTATTTCAGGGTCTTGCCCACTGCATTGACAGTGCCAAAGATGCGCATGGCTTCTGAACGCGGCAGCACGATATTGGGCAACTGGTTCAGGCCCTTCAAGTCACCGCAAATGACGGTAGGCTTGAATACGCTCATAAAGTCGTGGATGCCATACACTAGATTCAGCGAATACTCCTGATCGTCCACCAAGAACTGGTCGATTCTTGTCCAGCCCTCTTCGATGCCATAGCCCTTGACATGCGGCGAGGCTGCCGCCAACTGCTCCACCAGCGGGCGGGGCAACGTGACGCCATAGTCCTCCATGCCAGGCCCTAACTTCATGGTCAGACGGAACAGCTTTTCGTGCTCCGTAAAACTCTTATTATAGCCCAGGTCGTAGTTGACCTGCGTCATGATGACAAAGAACGAGGCAAAGGCCAGGCTCAGGCCCAGCAGATTCAGCAAGCTCGCCGACACAAACTTGCGGAACATCGATGTAAAGTTTCTGATGATAGTCTTCATACGATTCCTCTTTTTTTCTGCTGCAAAAGTACGGCAATAAAACGAATCCGCCAAGGTTTTCAGCCCAGGCGGAAGCAGATTGTCTAAAAATTAGACAGTATAGCGTATGATTTTTAGACAGTCGGCAGGGTTACCACTGCAGGTGGCGGAAGTTGATAATGCCGTTGTCTGTTTGGTGACTCTCCTGCGTGCCGTCGTAAACAACCGTTGTCTTTAGCAGCCGCTCCTTCAGCAAAGGTCGCAGGTAGTTGAGGTTTGCAAAGAAGTCAGCATTCCACGTCTGAGCGGACTTGATCTCGTATGCTTCCACAAGATTGGGTGGCAGAATGCGCAGCACGTCCACCTCTCGCTGGCTCTTGTCGCGATAGAAGAACAGTTGCTGCATGTTGTTGCCTCGGTTCAGGTCGAGCTTCATCATGTCGTTGATGACCATGTTCTCGAACAGCGCACCTCGCAGCGGATGGACATCCATCTGCAGCTCCGTACTGATGCCTAACAGGAAAGCAGCCAGTCCCGTGTCGTAGAAATAGAGTTTTGGCGTCTTCGTCAGCCGCTTGCCGATGTTGGTGTAGTATGGGTGCAGCATATAGACCACATAGGAAGCAGCAAGGATGCTGAGCCAATGTTTAATGGTTGGTACACTGACGCCAACCTCATTTGACACAGCCGACGCATTGAACTCTTGGCCTACACGGCTGGCACACAAGCGAATGAATGTCTGGAATGCCTGCAGGTCTTTCACGTTGATGAGTGTACGCACATCGCGCTCTATATAAGTAGTATAGTAATTGCTTAGCAGTTGCTGGCGTAGCAACTCGTTGTCAGCTGTCCACACAGCGGGGAATCCGCCATAGAGTAGCATCTTCGACGTGCTGGCCTCTGGTTGATATGTCATAATCTCAGCCGTACTAAGGGGAAGAAGCGAATAGACGGCAGTACGTCCGGCCATCGATTGCGTAATTTTCTCCATCAGCGCGAAGTTATTGCTGCCTGTCACAATGTAGTGGTGCTGGTCGGTACCCTGAAAACGGTCTTCATCGACCGTGACCATTGAGAAAGGCCACAGGGTCAGCCTGTACATCTGCCAACGTAGCAGCATGCTCAAAGCTGACGTATGGCAGCTCTGGAAATTGCTCACGGCACAGCGTAGTCTTACCCGATTGGCGCGGTCCGGTCAGCGTAATGATGGGCAAAATACTAAATACATCAGAAAATGACGATGCTAACGTTCTGTTTATTAATGTCTTACTCATGCAGTGGACAAATTTAAAGTTGAACTTAAAATTTGGCCAAAGGTACAACTTTTCTTTCAAACCACCAAATATTTCGGGCGAAATCTATCCATACGCAGGTAGATTTCGCCCGATGGTGTTACTCCGTCTTGATGTTATTGACTGGATTCTCGGTAGCGGCGCGCCAGCTCTGGAAAAATGCTGTCAGCAGATTGACGGCGAGCACGATGACCAGGGAGAGCAGCAGTGGCATTAGTTCCATCCGGATGGTCAGGCCCGAGATGCTGCTCACCATCGGAGCCAGCCAATAGGAAAGCGGGATTGCGATGAGCATAGCGACGACCGACTGGATGACAATAGTAAACAACAGGCGCAGGGTGATGCTGCTAATCTCTGCCCCAAAGACGCGACGGATAGCAATCTCACGCCGGCGCTGACTGATGAAATAGCTGTTCATCGCCATCAGGCCGAGCACGGCAATCAGCAGGGCAACGGCCGTAAAGACCATCAGTATGCTGAGGAACCGCTGGTAGTCCTTGTACCACTCCTCGTGGCTCTGGATGAGCGAGTGGACATCTCCCGCCTCTTGGCCTGTGATCGCGCTGATTTGCCGCTTGATGGCATCCTCCACCTTCTGGCGCTCACCGTGATATTTAACCAATGCCAGACGGGGCTTTCCGTACCTTTTGCTCGCGTAGTTGTCAGTGCTGTCGCGGAATTCGTTTTCACGAATGATAATAAAAGGTGTGGGATGCTCCTCCTCGCGCATCACGTTCTGATAGACCATATCCGGATAGACGGCAGCAATTTCAAAATTCACCTTTCCATCGGCAGTCACAATTTTCCTTTCGTCGTCCTTCTTGCCGAACTGTCGCAGCAGTTGGTGATTCGCCCCCAAGCCATTGTCAGTGTAGATTCTGTCAGGGTGGATGTTCAGGATATTGAAGAAACAACTGTCGCCCATCAATAGCCGCATGCTCACCACCGTTCCGTCA
>CACZIT010000014.1 GCA_902781315.1 uncultured Prevotellaceae bacterium | reverse complement strand
CTTGCGCCGATGGTACTGCAATGCAATGTGGGAGAGTAGGTAGCCGCCATCTTTTAAGAGTGAGCCCTGAGGTCATCGTGATCTCAGGGCTTTTTTGTTAGGTAATAGGTAATAAGGTAATAGGTAACAGGTAATAGGTGACAGTTGATGGTTTGGTGATGATAGGGTTATGTTACCTTTTTTAGTCTTATTGATCGGAAAGAAGTTCCTTGATGACTAAGTCTTTGTTGGTGATGAATGCCAACATATCGCGGTAGATATAGCAATCATCGTAGGATGTTGCCTTTAGGATGCCGTTCTCAGCGACGAAGATTTCGGCGTCGGGATAGGCCAGGATAACTGGTGAATGGGTGTAAATAATGATCTGAGAACCTGCGTTGACGGCTTCTTTCATCCATACGAGGAAACGAAGTTGGTTCAGCCGTCAATGTTCATAGCTTCACCTGTTTATCAGTTTTGGTATGAAGAGCTGATTCATTTATAAGCGCAAGAGCGGTTCATTCAGCTTCTGCCTCCTTGATTTTTGCCAGTAGTTCTTCGCGTTTCGATTCGCTGGTTCCATGCACGGCATGGCGGACGACTCCCTTTTTGTCGATAACGATGGTAAGTGGGAATCCCTCGGTGCCAATCCACGACATCATGTCCTTGGCTTCCACAAGGTGGGTCCATGAGAAGTGGTGTTTCTCGGTGATGCGCTTGGTTGTTTCAGTGTCGTGGAATGTGGCGGAGAAGAACATCACGCCAGGAAACTGCTCCTTCCACTCTGAGAGGATGGGCATCTCGGCACGGCAAGGGCCGCACCCGGAGTACCATAGGTTGAGCACCGTCACGCGACCACGAATGCTGTCGTTGGTCCAGATGCGTCCGTCGATGTCCTTCTCTGAAAAAGCCGGGAACGGCTCACCTTCTTTGGGTGAATAGAAGGTGCCGTCAGACTTCATGCCGGCTTGTGTCAGCGAGGTCATCGTGGCCATGACGTTAAGTCCGTTCAGAAATTGGTCGGCATTGTGAACCTGTTCGCGTGGTATTGCCCTGCGTATGACCGATTTGGGCAATGTAGCGTTGACGTTGATGACAACGACGCTATTGCCCTCCTTGTCCTTTAGGCGCGATATGGTCTTCTCGCCATCGGGCAACTGTGGCATCTCGCGAAAGAAATACCCGTTGGAAAGGAATTTCGGAATGACCGTGTCAATTCGTTCTTCCTGAGCCGACAGAGCCAGAGGAATAAGAATGAGCAGGGCAACAATCAGTTTTATCTTTTTCATCTCGTTTTTCTTGTATAAAGATAGTTTGTAATATGCGCACAAAGTTACAATATTATATTCACAAAAAAAGAAAAACTCCTGAAAAGTGACTTCTGTTAACAAATGTTCGGAAATAAAGAAAGTCATTTACATTAAAAAAGGCAGAGATGGAGGTCTCTGCCTTTTTGGAAAAAATGGGTTACACGAAGTGGCTACTTGAAGAGGTGAGGAATGAACTCATGCAGGCCGCGGCGCCAGGTGAGCCATTCGTGGGCAGTACCCTTTGACTCAGAGAAATGGGCGTTGATGCCTTGTGCCTGCAGACTCTTGACGAGTGCCTCGGTGCCGAAGTTCTCCTCAGAACCGCAGTTCATGTAGAGGTAGTGGATGTTCTTGTTGAACTCGTCAGGACGGGTGAAGATGCCGTTGTAGGCCGTCTTCACGTCGAGACCGAAGATGGCTCCGCTGAAGGCTCCCATATAGGAGAACTTGTCGATGTTGTTCAGCACGACGTCGAAGGTCTGGTGGCCTCCCCACGAGAGTCCGGCCATGGCGCGGTGCTCGCGGTCGGCCTTTGTGCGGAAGTTGCGGTCGATGTATGGAATGAGGTCGTTCAAGAGTACGGGGTAGAAGGATGCGCCGTAGCTCTCGAAGCTCTGTCCGCGTCCGAAGGGAGCTTTGATGTCGCCGCTCTCCATGACGACAATCATCGGCACTGCCTCGCCCGAGGCGATGGCATTGTCCATGATGTGCTGCATGTGGCCCTGCTTGCTCCATCCCGTCTCGTCCTCACCCATGCCGTGCTGCAGGTAGAGCACGGGATAACGCTTCTTGCCCTTCTCGTATTCGGCAGGCGTATAGACCATGGCGTGGCGCCACTCGTTGGAGGCGTTGGCATAGTAGTAGATGCTGCGCACCTGTCCGTGAGCAATGCCGGCCTGCGGGCGGTAGTAGTCGCCCTCGGGGCCTTCGGGAATCTCGATGCCGCCAGCCTCGCGGTTGCAACCGAAGAAGGTCTCCGTGGCAGGATCGATGAAATTCACGCCGCCAATGTTCAGGAAATAGTAGTGGAATCCTACGGGAAGCTCATCGGTCGTGGCAAACCACGCGCCGCGTCCGTCGGGCTCCATGTTGTATTTCTTATTGCAGATGTCAAGCACCACCTTGTTGGCATCAGGAGCAACGACGCGGAAGTAGGCACGGTGCTGAGGGTCTACTTTCGGAAATTCGTTGCCAGGCACCGTTGTCGATGCCACGACGGCATCGGCAGGCACCTCGAAGGTCTTCGGCTGCTGAATGGCGGGTCGTACGGGCTTGTAACCCAGCAGCTCGGCCATGCGCTCGCCATAGCGGCAGCCCAGTTCGCGATATCCGGCAGCGTCGAAGTGCAGTCGGTCGGGGCCGTTAGTGCAGCCAGTAGAGGAGATGACCTGTGCGGTGTGGATGGTCTGCGGCAGTTCGTCGATTTGCTTGTTCATGCGGATGCACTGTCCCTGTCCGTCGGCCTGCACCACCTCGCCAGCCAGCAGAGGCACCTCTTCCGGCTTCAGCTTCAGGTCGCCCAGCAGACGGTCGTAGACGCTCTGCACCTTCAGAGCCCAATCGGCCTCGCCCGTATTCGACTCCCCCTGATGCATCAGCACACCCTTGATGACGCCGTCCTTCTGGGCTTTGCGTGCCAGCGTGACGAGCCGTTCGTAGGGATTGTTGTCGTAGGCTTCCAGCATACCCTTCATCCACGACGGCGCTTTCTTCACGTAGCTGGCGATGCTGTCGGGCATGAAGCCCTCGATGCGTATGCCGCCGATGGCCACGTGGATGACACCCACGCGGATGTTCTCGGGCAGCGACTTCACGAGAGTGCGACCGAAGTAGTCGGCAGGCGTCAGTCCGTTGTTGGGGCGGCAGAGCGGCGGCAAAGCCTCGCACCACTCACCCATCTTGCGCCCGCGCTGCGGGTCGTCGACGGCAGGCATGAGCAGGAATCGCGGCCCCGCGCTGACGAGGTCCTGTGCCTCGGGACGCGCAGCTCCCTCCATGTTTGATTGTCCGAAACAAAGGAAGATGTAGAAGTTTGGATCTACGGCCGCGGCCATGCGGCACACGGGAAAGGCAATGAGCAACGTTGCCAAGATAGTTCTCAGTTTCATGATGCAATGGGATGTTTAGGGGTTATTTGATGTTGATCTTACGAGTTTTTCCGTCGGCCGTGCGGACGATGTTGATGCCACGTTGCAATGCCGGCTGGCGACGGCCCTGCAGGTCGTAGATGGCGACGGGCGTCACACTCTCATCGCTGCAGCTGAGCACGGGGATGGCATCGGCGGCAGCTACGGTGTTGATGCGGCATTCCAGCAGCAGGAACTCGGTGAATCCGCCCGCGTTGCTGTCGTCAGAGAAGCGCACGTAGTAGTTGCCAGCCTCGCTGATGGTGAACGGCAGTTCGCGCAACTGGGCCGACTTCACGCTGCCGGCAGTGTTGCCGTTGACGTTCGGTGTGGCGGTGTAGGTCTGTGAGGTTGCCACAGCCTTGTTGGTGTTGGCATCGAAAATCTGCACCTTGTACTTCGGCGAGCCCTTCCAGGCAGCCATGGCAAAGGTCAGTTTGTAGTCGCCCGGCTGGAGCGTCAGCGGATAGTCGCTCAGGCAACCGTAGTCGCAATACTCATTGCGCCAGTAGAGTGCCTTGCCCTGATAGCCTGCGAAGCCAGCGAAGGTGCGTGCTCCCTGTGAGTAGTTGTTCGGAGCGACGTGGGTCTCGTTGTTCTCCTGCACACAGCGCCAGCCCGTCGGGATAGTACCGCCCTGCACAGTCGTGAAGTCGAGTTTGTAGACCGAAGTCATGTCGGCGAACACCGGCTGGATGGTGACGTTGTCCTCGGGCATGACGAAGGTAATCTCGTCCTCGCCATCGCTGAAGGCAATCGTCTTCGAGAGCGTGTAGAACACCGAGTTGACGACGCGCAGTTCTTTCAGGGCGAAGCCTTCGTCGGCCTTCACGCTGAGCCTGACGGTGTCGCCCTCGGCAGCTTCGGCCACGTCGGCCGTCACCACGCCGTTCTCGGCAGTGCGGATGGTGACGAGATACTTCTCCTTAGGCGTGCCAGCCGGCTTGTAAACAATCTGGTCGATATAGGCAGGCAGCGCACCGACATTGGTAATGACGAGGTCGTTCTTGCCCTCCTTCAGCGAGGCGCTGACGCTCAACTTGCGCCATTCGTTCTGCGCCGTCTTCTCGCACTTCACGTTTTGGCGCGTACCGTTCACGGTGACAGCCAGGTTACCTGTCTTCGTGGTGCAGGTGTAGCGGATGTCGATGTCGTAGTCGCCCGGGAAATCGCAGTTCAGCTGGTGGCGCAGGGCGGCAGTGCTGTTGGTTCCAAAGTCGATGAAGCCGTTGCCCGAGTGGCCGCGCACAGCGGGATACCAGTTGTAGGGGTCGGTGACGCAGCTCTTCACGTTCTTGAAGTCCATGTCCTCCGCCTCGATGATGACGATGTCATTCACGGCCTCGGGGCGCGTAGGCTCAGGCAAGGCTGTCGCCGTGGCAATGCCGTCGGTCAGCAGGTCGGTGGCCTCGCCGGTGCAGTTGATGACGAGATTGACTGGTCCGTTGTGCTTTACGCTGACCGTGTAGGTGCCGGCTTCAGCATCGTAGTTGGCCGTGGCGCTGGCCGAATAGCCAGTAGCGCCCGTGGTGTGCTTGGTGAGCGTGTAGGCAGGCTCGGCCGTGACACCCGTGACGACAATCTCGTCAGTCTGTGCCGCGATGGTGTCGCTGCGGTAGTTGTTCAGGTAGAAATCGATGTGGTCCGCATATTCGCGAATGATGCCGCTCGACAGTTTTCCGTAGTGCAGTCGGAGTGAGTCGCACGAGTTGTAAAGCAGCGGAATCTCAGCCGATGCGTCTTTCTTTTTATTCAGATAGGTGTACGGCGTGTACGTTACCAACTGGTTGCGCAGACGGCTCACGAAGAGGTCGCCCTTCGACACCTCGGGATATTCTGCGTTGAACTCGTTGACCTTCTTCGTCTGCGTGCTCCAGCGCGAAGCGTAGGCCGACTTCTTCACTTGCACGGGAATGGCCTTGGCAGCATCGTCGTAGAGACCGATGACGAGCGGAATGGCACCATAGCGGCCCGTCTTCTTCAGGTAGCAGTAGTTCTCCATCCACTGGCCATTGCCGCGGTTGAAAGGGTCGGTCTGCTTGTAGAGTCCGTCGTAGAGGCTGCCCCATGCGGCATACATCTCCTCGTCGTTGCCGCTGGTGCGGTCGTTGATGACGACAATCTTCGTCTTGCCCAGCACTTCTTCGCGGGTGGGGATGTAGATGCCGCCGTTGATGACCTGGCGGAACATGTCGAGCCAGACACCCTTGAAGTTGGTGAACTGCGCCCAGTTGCGGCGCGTGTAGCCGTCGACGGTGGAGTTGTTCACCTCGTGCAGGCACTCCTCGCGCCACGTCAGTTCCGGGCCGTCCCACACGGCACCGCCGTTGCTGGCCATTTGCTCCATCACCGTACCGATGCCGGCGGCGGCAGGATATTTTTTGCCGTGGTTCTGGCCGAGAATGGCATCCAAAGCGCCGTTCCAGCCGCAGTTGTCGTAGCGCACGCCGTAGTTCTTAGCCAAGCCTGAGATGTAGGGGCCGTAGGTGACGCTCTCGTTGTTGTAGAAGCACGACGACGTGGTGTACTTATACAGCCACAGGATGGCCTCGGGGTATTGTTTGCAGGCGTTCAGCAAGTCTTTGTTGCGTTTCATCATGCCCATTGGGTTGAGAGGATGGCTCCAGATGTTGCCGCAGAACGAGACGGTGAGGAATCCGCCGTACTGATGGTGCATGGGCACGAGCTTGGCAAACAGCGCGATGCGCGAAGCCTGCGTGCTGCTGCTCATGTCGCCAGCCTCGTCGAATCCCCAGAACTGTTCGGCATAGTTCCACCCCAGGAAGTTCGGGAAGCGCTTGAAGAAATATTCGAACGTGGCCAGGTCGTCGTCCTGTATGTGGGTGTGGCCGCCGCTGGCAGGCTGACAGGTGAACCACATGCGGTTCTTCTGGCAGACGGTAGCCCACGACTTATACGTGCGCACGGCCTGCTGCGGCATCTTGTAGACGTTCTTTTCCTTGTCGTAGCCGCAGGAGAGCGACAGGTTTAGGCAGACGTAAGGCTTCACGTCGTCGGGAATCAGGTCGATGATTTTCTGCGGGTCGGCCTTGTACCACACGTCGACATGGATGAACCACAGCGGGTGTTCGTTGTCAATGGGGCGGCGCTCCTGCGCCTGTGTGCTTGCCACTGCCGCGAAGAGCAGGGCGAAGAGTGATAGTAGGAATCTCTTTTTGTTCATGGTTTTTGCTTATTGTCTGTTGTATTTAAATTCGTCGATGTCAATATATCCGCCAGCCTTCTTCGTGGCGTAGCAGAAGAGGGCAAACTTCGTGCCCATGAAGAAGCGTCGCCAGTCGAAGCGCATGCGGTAGTCGGTGGTTCCGATGTGAGTCCACTGCTCGCCGTCGAGGCTATAGAAGAAGTTGGCTGCATCGCGTCCGCCGCGTCCGTTGGGGCGGAAGTCGGCATCGATGCGCAGCCAGATGCGTGTCTGCTTCAGGGCGATGGATTCTATGATTTTTTCCTCATGACTCTCCACAGCCTTTGTGCGGTCGGCCAGCTGCACGTCCTGCTCGCTCATCTCCAGCGTCAGCCGCTTGCCCGTTTTCTTCACGGTCAGTGCTCCAGTCTCGCTGTTGAAGGCGGCAAAGCCAGCGCAGTCGCCATCCTTCATGTGGCTTAGGTCTATGCTCACCTGTGCGCTGCACGTCGGTCCTTCCATGCGCTGTGTCAGCGTGTTGGGTGCCAAGTAGAGGGTCTCCACCACGCGGCTGGTCTTCAGCCGCAGGTAGCCCGGCCGCTCGCTCAGGCTCCACGCCTTGTCGGCGGGATTGTGGTTCCACTGCCAGTGCAGTCCGAGCTTGGTATTGCTGAAGTCGTCGCTGCAGACGATGCCCTTCTTCGGCTCTCCACTCACAAGCGGACGCATCGTCATGGGCACGTGGCCTTGCTCGTCGCCTATCATTGGCCAACCGTCGAGCCAGCGCACGGGCGACAGCGTGAGCACTCTGCCCACACCGCCGCGGTCTTGGAAGATGATGCCATACCAGTCGCCATACTCTGTGTCGACGATGGTGCCTTGCCCTACGTAGCCCATGCCTCCGAAATCGCTTTCCAGGATGACGCGCTTCTCGTAGGGACCGTGAATGTCGGTGGCTCGGTAGCACACCTCGCGACGATGGCGACCCGGTGCGTAGACGTGTGAAATCATGAGCAGATAGTAGCGGCCGTTGTGCTTGATCATGCGGCTGCCCTCCAGCAGTCCCGTCTCGTCGGCTTCGCGCTGGAACAGTTGCTGGTGCGAGCCCTCTATCACGTCTGTGAGGTCGGGCTTCAGCTCCATCATCTCTCCCGTTCCGTAAACCACATACACGCGGTTGTCGTCGTCAAAAAACAACGAGCAGTCGTGGAAGTGACGCATGCGCGACAGCTGCCGCCACGGTCCTTCAGCCTTCTCGGCGGTGAAGATGTAGGTATCGCCCATGTGCCCGGCCTCGTTCGGTGCCAGCAGGGCATAGAATCTTCCCTTGTGGTACTTCAGCGATGTTGCCCATTGGCCGCGGCCGTAGACGGTGCCTTCCTGCAGGTCGTACTTCGGCGAGTCGGTGAGTCGGTCGAAGATGTAGCCCACGGTTTCCCAGTTCTTCAGGTCCTTTGATTTCATCACGGGTGCACCTGGCATGAGATGCATGGTGGTGCTCACCATGTAGAACGTGTCGCCCACGCGAATCACGTCGGGGTCGGGCACGTCGGCCCATAGCATCGGGTTCGAGATGAGTTCTTCGGCGGGCTTCGCGGCAGCGTCGGGTGTCTGAGCCATACCGCTGCCGGCTACTGTGAGCAGCACGGCCACGAGCAGCCATGAGGTCGGGATACAGTGTTTCATCGTGTTCATTGGTTAAATTTCCACCAGTCCAGTCTTACGTCGCCGTTCGTCTGGCTGAAGCAGATGTATAAGTCGTGTAGGCCGCTGGCTTTGCTCACCTTGGTCTTGAATGCGCGATATTTCTCGATGCCGCCTGTAGGCTTGACGGTTAGCTGGCCGATGACGGGGCCCTCGGGCGAGTCGAGGTGCTGGGTGATGGTGCACGAGCCCGTGGCGGCTGCCGTGATGGCGAACTGCTTGGCGCCCTTGCCGAAGTCAACGCCGCGCAGGCGGATGTACTCACCGTCATCGAGGTCGAAGATGTACATGTTGCGTCGCCCTGTCGAAGCAGGCATGTCCTTCACCACGCCCGTGTTCTCGACGCCCATCTTCGCCGACTTCAGCCCGTAGCCCCACGCCATGGTTTCAGCCTCCACACGCTGGTAGGGGTTCAGCCAGTGCAGTTGCTTCATGGGCTTTTGGTCTAGCCAGTAGGGCACTTCCTTAATGGTGCCGTCGGCGTTGTATTCTATTTCGGTGGCCGACACCGAGCGACGTTCGTGGTGCACGAAAGTCTCGAGGTGCATCAGGTCGTAGTCTTGGCCGAAGATATAGCTGTGGCCCTTGAAGTCGCAGATGCCGGGATGGTTGCCACGGTCGCGCTCTGTGGGCTTCATGATGTAGTTCTTCCACTCCCATGGCCCCGTGGGCGAGTCGCTCATGGCATAGCCCAAAGCCTCCGGGCAGCAGGTAGTGGCATAGCCAAGGTAGTAATGCCCATTACGCTTGTAGAGCCACGGCCCTTCCTGATAGTTCTTCACGGTCCAGCTGGTTTTCTCGCTCCATGGCGCACGCAGGTCAATCTTCGCACCTTCGTCCTTGACGGGACGCATCACGCCATCCTTGGGATTCAGAACGTAGATGTCGCCTTGCGTTGAAATCATGTCATTGTTCAACTTGGTGTAGTAGACATGTGGGTTGCCCCAGTACATATAGGCTTGTCCGTCGTCGTCGGTGAAGACGGTGGGGTCGATGTCGTCCCAGTGCTCCTTCTGCCAAACCAGTGGCTCGCCCAGAGGGTCGCGGAATGGTCCGTAAGGCGAATCGCTGACGAGCACGCCGATGCCGTGGCCGTGGAGTGGGGCGTAGAGGTAGTACTTGCCGTTGCGCTCTACGGTCTGAATGGCCCACGCTCCGTTTTCGCGGCTGCGCCAGGCGAAGTCCTTCAGCGAGGCCACGGCGCCGTGTTCCGTCCAGTTCACCATGTCGGTGGTCGACCACAGCAGCCAGTCGTACATGAAGAAGCCTGCCGAGTTGCGCTCGTTCAGGTCAGGGATGTCCTCAGGTGAGGCATCGTGCGACGTGTATAAGAATAAGGTGTCGCCTACGACCAGCGGCGAAGGGTCGGCAGTGTACTTGGTCTGGAAGAGCGGCATGTTCACCTGCTCCAGTCCTTGCATCTCCCACCAGTCGAAGTTGAAGAGCTTCGGCCCCTTGCGACCCTTGAAGACCAGATAGAGGTCGGCCGTGGCAGGCAGGTCAAGCCCCGCCATTGTGCGTGATGGGGCATTCAGGTCTTTTATCGTAGAGTAGTCCAGGTCGAGGTTGACGGTCTGCCACTGCTCCCATCCGCCGGTGCCGGGCACATCGACCGTACCCAGCAGGCGCCCCTTCAGGCTGTCGAGGCGTATCTCGATTTGACCTCCACGCAGGCCGCTGGCTATGCGGGCTTTAAACGTGCGCGGGCATTTCTTGCCGAACGCCACGTTCTGCAGCTTGATGTAGTCGCCGTTGTGGATGTCGGTCACGTACACTCCCACCTGCTCGTTCTGCTCGGTCTTCACGCCCTTCGAGAAGGCCATCGTCTCGGCCTCCACGCGGCGGTAGGGGCAGAACGTGCCCACGGGCTTCACGCCCTCGTCGGTGGGCAGGATGGCTGGAAACGAACCGTCGCTGTTATACTTGAACTCCTCCACGGCCACGCTGCGTCCGAAGCCGCCACCGCCGGGCAGCTTGCCCGTGTGGTAGAAGAAGTAGGAATGACCCTTGAAGTCGGCCACGCCACAGTGGTTGGTGAACGAGTTGGTGTCGCTCAGCGGCATGATCTCGCCTGCGTAGGTCCAAGGTCCTACGGGCGAGGGTGCCGTGCTGTAGCTGATGTGCTCAGGCACGCCGCCGGCAGCGTAGAGGAGGTAGTACCCACCCCCATTCCCTCCCGAGGGGAGTGGAGTTTGATATGTTTTACCACCAGTTTTTCTTTTAGAAGAAGTCTTTGAATTTCCCACCTTTTGGGAGAGGTTGGGCTTTTTCATTAGCCAAGGCCCTTCCACATATGAGTCCTTGTACTTCTTTCCCTTTTCGCGTTTGTTCATGGCAGGACTGCCGAAGGCCTCCTCCGTCATCTCCAGCATGCCCACTTCGCCGCTATAGGAAATCATGTCGCGGTTCAGCTTCAGGTAGTACACGCGCGGATTGCCCCACATCAGCCAAGCCTGTCCGTCGTCGTCGATCATCACCGTCGGGTCGATGTGGTCCCAGGAGCCATTCTCGAAGAGTGGTTTTCCCAACGCGTCGCGGAAAGGACCCGTCGGAGAGTCGCTCACGGCCACGCCAATGGCCATGCCCTTCGAAAGTTTGGAATGAGCGCAGACGTACCAATAGAACTTCCCGTCGCGCTCTATGCATTGCGAGGCCCAGGCGCGGTCGTCGGCCCATGAGAACGACTCCAGGGCGAGTGGTGAGCCGTGATCGGTCCAGTTCACCATGTCTTCGGTGGAATACACTCGCCATTCCTGCATCCAGAAGAAGTCAGCACCGTCCTCGTCGTGACCTGTGTAGACATAGAGGCGGTCGCCCGACACCATCGGTGCGGGGTCGCTGGTGAACCACGTCTGCACGAAGGGATTCTGGGCAGTTGCCGTCAGCGCCTGGAAGAGGGCTGCAATGATAAGAATCTTTCTTGATTTCATTGTGTAGTATTGTTTTTATTGTTTTCTTTTGATGGCGTAGGTCTTGTCGGGAAGGGTCACGATGTCATACTCGTAGACCTTCGGCGGCGTGAGTAGTGTGAACTCTTTCAGTTCCGGCGAGCGCAGAGGCGTGCGGATGTCGGCAGGAGCAAACAACTTGTTCGGGCAATCGCCCTTCGCTTCCGTCAGCCCTTTTCCCTGCAGCGGCACATACGAGCGCAGGCGCAGCGTTCCTCCGATGGTTGAACGGACGGTAGCGCTTTGCAGCTTGCCCTGCTCCCACTTCATGCTGACGATGAATCCACCACGAGCGCGCAAGCCCTTCACCTCGCCCTGCTGCCAGGCGTCGGGAAGTGCGGGCAGCAGATGTATGGCACCGTCGTGGCTCTGCAGCAGCATCTCGCAGACGCCTGCCGACACGCCGAAGTTGCCGTCTATCTGGAACGGCGGATGTGCATCGAAGAGGTTCGGGTAGGTGCGGCCCAGCGGATACTGGCGCATCAATCTGTCGTCGGGCAGCAGGTGCAGCATGTTCCGGATAATCTTGAAGGCATGGTTGCCGTCGAGCATGCGTGCCCAGAAGTTCGTCTTCCATCCCAGGCTCCAGCCTGTTGCCATGTCGCCACGTTGGCGAAGGGTGTTGGCGGCAGCGGTGTAGAGGTCGGGATGACTGTAGGGCGAAATCTGGTTCGAGGGGTACAGTCCGTAGAGATGCGAGATGTGGCGATGCTCGTCCTTCGGGTCGTCGCCGTCGATGAGCCATTCCTGCAGCTGCCCGTAGCGGCCAATCTGCATGGGAGGGAGCTTGGAGAGTTTAGAGTTGAGCGTTGAGAGTGTAGAGTTATCCTTGCCGAGCACCTTGCCGGCGGCGATGACTTGCGAAAGCACGTCGAAGACGATTTGGTTGTCCATCGTCGAACCGGCAGTCACCTCGGTGCGTTTGCCCACGGGACCGTGCTCCGGCGACACCGTCGGAACGGTGACGAGCCATCCGTATTGCGGATGCTCCTGCATGTAGTCGATGAGGAAGTCGGCAGCGCCCTTCATCACGGGGTAGTAGTCGGCGAGGAATTGCTTGTCGCCGGTGAAGAGATAGTGCTGCCAGAGGTGGGTCGTCAGCCACGCGCCACCCGTCGGGAACATTCCCCAGCTGGTGCCGTCAACGGGTCCGGCAATGCGCCAGAGGTCGGTGTTGTGGTGGGCCACCCATCCGTTGCAGCCGTACATCTGCTGTGCGGTGAGGGCTCCGGTCTGGCTGAGGTCGCGAATCATCGTGAACAGTGGCTGCTGCGTCTCGGCAAGATTTCCCACGAGCGACGGCCAGTAGTTCATCTCGGCATTGATGTTGATGGTGTACTTCGAGTCCCACGGAGCGTTCATCTTGTCGTTCCAAACACCCTGCAGGTTGGCGGGCTGTCCGCCGGGCTGGCTCGAAGAGATGAGCAGGTAGCGACCGTACTGCATCATGAGCGACACCATGTCGAGATCGAGCGGTGTGCTACTTGCAGAACCTTGATTGTCCAGCTGGCTGGCAGTCTGTTCGAAGGCGACAAGGCGCTTGTCGGTAGGCAGAGTGGAGTTGGCATTCTTCGGCAGGTTCAGTGTGACGCGATTGTATTGCTCTTGGTACTTCTGCAGATGCGCCTTCAGCAGTTTGTCGTACGACTTCTTCGCGACACTGGCCAGCGTCGCGTTGTTTTTCTTCACCGGATTGCCACTCAAGTCGTGATAGTTCACGAAGTTCGTAGCGGCTGTGATGTAGAGCGTGGCAGTGGTGGCGTTGTCAACGCCGAGCGATTCCGCGTATCTGCTCAACTTGCCATCGGCCTGGAGCATGATGCGGCACTCGGCCTTCATGCCGGCTTTGATGCCTTCTTGCTCCACACCGTCGACGACGGCGGCCAGCTCATAGACGGGCGACTTCACTCCCTCGTGGTCTGACACGGTGAACACTTTCGACGTTAGTTGCGTGTCGAAGCCCACTTTGAACGACAGAGCACCTTTCTTGGCGGCTTTCAGGCGCACCACGACAACCTTGTCGGCCAGCGAGGCAAAGACGGTGCTTTCGTACTTCACGCCACCGCAGACGTAACTTGTAGTGGCGAGGGCATTGCCGAGGTTCAACTCGCGGCTGTAGTTGCTCACGTTTTGGTGACCCAGCTGAAGCTTCACGCTGCCCAAGGGCAGGAAGCGCATGCCGTGAGGACCGGGGATGAAGTACTTGTCCATCACCCGGTGGGCCTCTTCTTCCTTGCCTTCGAAGATGAGCGAGCGCACCTCCTCGAGGTGCTCACGAGCCGTGAGGCTGTTGTTGTTGTGCGGCGAACCACTCCAGAACGTCTCTTCGTTCAGTTGAATCTCTTCCACGTCGGTGCCGCCATAGACCATGGCGCCAAGTGCGGAGTTGCCAATGGGCAGCGCCTCCAGCCAGTGGCGAGCCGGCTGTTGGTACCACAACCGGTGCTCTTGGCCGCGAGCCGACAGCACCGCCATCAAGGCGCAGAGTATGAAAAGCTTTCTCATCATTTGTTCTTGTCGAAAAAAGATTACTCCCATCTGGTATAGCAGTTTTCCCGTTCTCGTTGCAGGTTTCGGGGTAAATGTTTTGTTGCCTGCAAAGTTAATGAGAAAATTCGGAATGCCGTTCACGCATTGTAACAAGTAGTTTGTCGTGAATTACATTTTCGATATCCTCTATATAAATATAAGGTGTACCCCCAAAAAGGATGCAAAACGCCCCCTCGCGTGTTTTGATTCAAATTCAATGCTCCCTTTTTGCAATTTGACTTGATTTGCACTGCAATTCAACTTAATTTGCACTGCAATTCAACTTAATTTGCATTAAAAAAGCAATTGTAATTGTTTCCTCAACAACTGCAATTGCTTTGTGGGTGATATGCTGTTTGTTTCTTTCAGGCCTCTTTATCTTGTTTCCGCTTCACGATGCAGCAGGAACCTGTCGATGAAGTCCTTCACCAGCGGCCACTGGCTCTCTGGCAACATGCAGTGCGGATGACCGCCCACGATGCTGCATGCCATGCGGTCCTCGATGCCGAACCGCTCCCACACCTTCCGGGCAGCCTCGGCCGAGGGCTTCATGGCCTCGTCGGCTAGCCATTTGTAGTCGGGATTGCCCAGCAACAGGAGTGCACGCGGGCACACCATGGCGCACAGTTCGTGCTGGTCGTAAGGCAGTTGGTAGACACTGTCGCCACGGAAGTTGTCGCGCATCGACTCCATGAACCAGTGGTAGTCCGTTCGGTCGAGGTCTTCCACCTCAGAGAGCGTGTGGCTGACGCGCCATGCAGCAGCACCGCCGCCACCGGGTTCCTGGGCGATGGTCAGCGCGATGCGCTCGTCGAAGGCTCCGCAGTAGAGCGCCATCTTTCCGGCATACGAGCAACCCGTCACACCGATGCGCTCCGTGTCGATGCGCGTGGCCTCGGGGCCGAGCTTCTGCAAGCCGTCGATGAGACGACTCAGTCCCCATGCCCACTCGCTGTAGGCACCATTGTCCTTCAACTGCGGGTAGAGGCGGTCGAAAGGATGCTGGCCCCGCTCGTGGTGAGGCCGCCACTGCGAGTAGTCGTTCACCTGGTCCTCGTGGAAAGTCATCAGCGCCACAGGCCGCCCTTCGAACACCTCGCGTGGCAGCGAGATGCCGCTCGTACCAATCATCAGCGCGTAGGGCGGTGTGCCCATCTTGGGATAGTGAATCGTGGAGCGCAACTTCAGCGTGTGGCCATTCACGGTGACGTAGACCACGAGTGTGTCGCCGTCCATGCGTGCCAGCACGTCGTCGGGGCTCACTGCAGGCTTTTCGCCGATGCCGTAGTGCTGAATGAGCTGGCCTATCTCGCCACGCCGTGCCGACCAGTCAGCAAAGGTCTTCACGCCCTGCAGTGCGTCAGGCAATTCGCGGACAACAGGTAGCTCATTGGCGGGCAGCATGCGCAGCTTCTTAGCCTTCGCTGCCGTGTTTTCAACGCTGTACACCAGCGGAGGCTGCTGCCCCTGCTGTTTCTGCTGTCTCTTCACTTGTGCCTGTGCCGTCACGGTCAGCATGAGGGCAAGCAGTAGTAATAGTCTTTTCATCGTTCCGAAAGTTTAGGAGGTTGGTCGTTATGCTGCGTTTGCAGCTATGCTGTGTGCAAAGATACGACTTTTTTCTTTCTATAGCAAGTTTTTAAGGATATTACTGCTTCCATATTGTCATCACAAGAGGGAACGTTTTCATTAGACTACTATATAGAATTTGCCCCAGAAAATGTAAGGATGCGACGTGAATGCCGACGGCAGCGTCACCATCGTCGACGTCACCACCCTGGTGAATAATGTGTTGGGGAAGTAAAAACAAAAAAAAAGAAAAGACTCACCGCGGTGAGTCTTTTCTTACTCTCTTATTCTACGAGCTCTTTGGGCAGCGTGGGCATGGCACCGTTCTGCGTGCAGACGTAGGCGCTCACCTGTACGGCCAGCTTGTGGGCTTCAGCCACGGGCTTACCACTGAGGATGGCTGCACAGAACGAACCCGTGAACGAGTCGCCGGCGCCGACGGTATCGGCCACCTCTACCTTCGGAGTCTCCTGGAACGACATCTGGCCCGGCGTAAACACGTAGGAGCCATTGGTGCCGCAGGTGAGCACGAGCATGTCGAGGTCGTATTTGCCGAGGATGAGCCAGCACTTGTTCTCGATGTCAAGACCTGGATAGCCGAACATGCGGCCGATGATGACCAGTTCCTCGTCGTTGATCTTCAGGATGTTGCAGCGACGCATCGACTCCTGGATGACCTCCTTGGAGTAGAAGTTCTGGCGCAGGTTGATATCGAAGATCTTCACGCAGTCCTTCGGCGTGGCGTCGAGGAAGCGGTGGATGTTCTCGCGGCTGACGATGTTGCGCTGAGCCAGCGAGCCGAAGCACACGGCGCGGCAGTTGTGGGCCACCTCCTCAATCTCGGCTGTGAAGGGAATGTTGTCCCACGCCACGTTTTCGCGGATGTCGTAGGTGGGGATGCCCTGCTCGTCGAGCTGCACCTGCACGGTGCCGGTGGGGTAGGGAACACGCGGCATGAGGTAGCGCAGCTGGTGCTCCTCGAGTGCGGCGATGGTTTCGTCAGCGAGTTTGTCCTCACCGAGGGCGCTGACGGCAACAGTATTCTCCTGGCCCAGGAATTGGCCAGCATGATAGGCGAAGTTAGCAGGTGCTCCGCCGAGTTTCTTACCTTCAGGCAGCACGTCCCAGAGTGCTTCGCCGAGGCCGACTACTAATCTTTTTTCCATATTTTGCATTGTTTAGGAGTTGTTTTATGAAGGAGTTCAAGGAGTTCCAAGGAGTCCAAGGAGTTCCAAGGAGTCTAAGGAGTTTCAAGGAGTTTCAAGGAGTCCAAGGAGTTTCAAGGAGTTCAAGACATATGCCTTTTCCCATCGTCTGCCTCTCCGTACTCCCCTCCCTGCAGGGGAGGGGCCGGGGGAGAGGCTTTTACTTCGCTGCCACCTTGGGGATATAGGTGAAGAGATAGATTACGCCGACAGCCATGACGAGCACGGCACCAGCCTGACCCATGGCATCGCTCATGAAGCCCATGATGAGCGGGAACACGGTGCCACCGAAGAGGCCCATGATCATCAGTCCGCTGACTTCGTTCTGCTTGTTGGGCATCGAGGTGAGTGCCTGAGCGAAGCAGATGGAGAAGATGTTGGAGTTGCCGTAGCCGACGAGGGCAATGGCCGTGTAGAGCACGAGCTTGGATGTACCGAAGAAGAGGCCGCACATGGAGAGTGCCATCATGATGACGGAGATGACGAAGAACGTGCGATTGCTCATGATGCGCAGGAAGAACGAACCCGTCAGGCAGCCAATGGTACGGAAGATGAAGTAGAGCGAGGTGGCGAAAGCTGCCTCGTTGAGCGACATGCCCAGACGTTCCATCAGAATCTTCGGGGCGGTGGTGTTGGTGCCCACGTCGATGCCCACATGGCACATGATGCCAAGGAACGACAGCAGCACGATGGGCGTGCCGAGCAGCTTGAAGCATTCAACGAACGTGGAGGGACGGCCCTCGATGGGCTCTTCCTTGATGGGCGTGGCAGCAAGCCAGAGGGTGGCAATGGCACCCACGACGAGGAAGATGGCGAAGAGCACGCGCCAGTTCAGGCCGAACTCAGGGATGACCTGCGTGGCGCCCCACATGGCCAGATAAGGTGCCGAGAAGGAGGCGATGGCCTTCACGAACTGTCCGAAGGTGAGCGTAGAGGCGAGGTTGCCACCACCCATGACGGTGGACACCAGCGGGTTGAGCGACGTCTGCATCAGGGCATTGCCGATGCCGAGCAGCGAGAAGGCCACGAGCATGATGCCGAAGTTCTCACCGAAGAGCGGCAGCAGCAGCGAGAAGGCTGTGACGATGAGCGAGAGCAGTACGGTGTTCTTGCGGCCGATTTTGTTCATGAGCATGCCCGTGGGCACACTGAAGATGAGAAACCAGAAGAACACGAGCGAGGGGAAGATGTTGGCGACAGAGTCGCTGAGCTGAAGGTCTTCCTTCACATAGTTGGAGGCGATGCCCACCAGGTCGACGAAGCCCATGCAGAAGAAGCAGAGCATCACCGAGAGAATTGCAGTTTTCTTTGTGTTCATATTGTTTTGTTTATGATTTTGCAACCACGGATGTCACGGATGATTCTGGATGACACGGGTGGTAATTAATTTTCAATGATCAATTGATTGGATAGACGGTGATGTCCTGAAGTTTGCCACGGCCCTCGACGCGCAGGTTGTTGTAGGGCTCGGTGGGGAACACGAGGTTGGTCATGGGGAACAGACCGCTGAAGCCGAAGCCGGGATCGATGAACACCTCGACGCTGGAGTTGTCGACGAACACGCGCAGCTGGTAGGTGCCTACGTCGGGCAGCGGAGCACGCGTCACCGAGGCGAAGTCGTCGGAGAAGGCTGTCTGGCCACTCTTGGTGCGGTCGACGTAGTATTCCTTCTTCTTCGTGTCGAAGCCAATGGTGAACTCTTCGCCCTTCGTATTAAATAAGGTGACCTGAGCCTGCTCAGCCTTCTGCATGTCGAGCGTGGCGGTGAGCTCGTAGGCTCCGGTGTTCTGCTTCAGCAGGTTCTTCACCACCTTCTTGCCCGATGCCGAGCCCTTCTTCACAGCCTTGCCGCGCAAGGCGAGCATCTCCTTCGAAGGCGTGCTGACGAGATAGGTCTCGCCGTCGAGCTGCATGAGCTTCAGGTCGCGCGGAATCGAGTTGGCCGAGCGGAACTGCTGCGTGGGCACTACGCCGGCATACTGCCAGTTCGACATCCATGCCAGTGCCACGGTGCGGTTCTCTGGAGCGTTGGAGAAGGTGACGGTGGCATAGTGGTCCTTGCCGTAGTCCATCCACTTCGTCTCCCTGGGTTCATCCTCGCAGGTGAACTTATGTCCGTCGAACTCACCCACGAAGTACTGCGTGGCCGAGCCGCCGAAGGGACCGCCGGGGTTGATGTTGAGCAGAAGCACCCACTTCTTGCCGTAGGCCACGTCGTCGGAGAAGAGACCCTTCTCCATGTTCTTGCCAGCTTCGCCGCCACGGCCGGTGAAGTGCTTGCTGCCTGCATCGAGGCAGAGCAGGTCGGGGCATTCCCAAACGCCGTCGTGATTGCCGTATTCGCGGCCGAAGGAACTCTCGTAGGTCCAGTGTTTCAGGTCGGGCGAGCTGTAGAACTGCACCTCCTGACCGGCTGCCAGCACGACGATCCAGCGCTTCGACTGCTCGTGCCAGAACACTTTCGGGTCGCGGAAGTCGGGAGCCTCGAAGGTGATGACGGGGTTGCCTTCATACTTCGTGAACGTGCGGCCACCGTCGTTGCTGTAGGCGATGGACTGCGTCTGGTTCTGTCCGGCCGAGGTGTACATGGCGATGACGGCACCCTTGCCGAAGCCAGCCGTGTTGTCCTTGTCGACTACGGCCGAGCCGCTGAAGATGGAGCCCAGCGCGTCGGGCTCGATGGCCGTAGGCTCAGCCTCCCAGTGAACGAGGTCGCGCGAGGTGGAGTGTCCCCACGTCATGTTCTCCCACTGCGAACCGTAAGGATTCCACTGGTAGTAGAGGTGCCACACGCCGTCCTTATAGAACATGCCGTTGGGGTCGTTCATCCAGCCATACACGGGTGTGTGATGATATTGTGGACGGAAGCGCTCGCGGTTGGCAGTGTCGAAGGTGTCGCTCTGCTTCATCTCCTTCCAGCACACGTAGCCCTTCATGGCACCCGTAGCGCGGCGGTCGCCGTGGAACGTGATGTCGAGGAGGAGGGAGTTGGGCGTGGAGGTTTTTGTGTTAAGAGCAGTCAGGTCGAGGGGCACATAGTAGTCCACCTTGTCGACAGCCAGCTTGGCGTTGAACGACTTCACCTGCTGACCGCCAACGATAATGCTGATGTTGGCATTCTCCTCGCGCTCCTGAATGGGGAGCAGCAAGTAGCGGCTCTGCGGGGTCAGGCGCAGCATGGCGTGTTTCTCCGACAGGATTTGCGGAGCCTGGGCACTAACGCTGAGCCAGCCCATGAGGCACGCTGCCAGCAGGAATAGTTTACGGGTTCTGAATCTGAGTTTCATGTTCATTAATGGTGTTTGGGTTGATAGCAATTATAAATATTGTGCTGCAAAAGTAATGATTATTGTGCGAATGCACTTAAAAATATGATACAAACACTTTAAAAAAACGTTCATTGCAGCATTTTTTCAGTTTTATGAACGATTATTGAATGAATTTTGTAACTTTGCTGAAAAATTGTAATAGCCATGACCATAAAAGAATTCTTCGACGAGTTGCGCGTCTGTTTCGACCTGAATCCCGACCGCGAACAAGAGCAGGCCGTCGTCAGCCAAATCAGCAACGGCGTGTCGTTTCGAGGTGCCAACCTCTGGGTGCTCATCTTTGCCATCCTCATAGCCTCGCTTGGCCTGAACATCAATTCGACGGCAGTCATCATCGGTGCCATGCTCATTTCGCCCCTCATGGGCCCTATCATCGGCATGGGACTGGCCGTGGGCACCAACGACATCGACCTGATGAAGCGAGCCGTGAAGAACTACATCGTGGCCACCATCATCAGTGTGCTGACGGCCACAGCCTACTTCCTCATCTCGCCGCTCGGCGAGGCCCAGTCGGAACTGTTGGCCCGCACGTCGCCTACGCTCTACGACGTGCTCATCGCTTTCTGCGGCGGCGCGGCAGGCATCATAGCCCTCTGCACGCGCGACAAGGGCAACGTCATTCCCGGCGTAGCCATCGCCACGGCACTGATGCCGCCCCTCTGCACTGCCGGCTACGGACTGGCCACCGGCCACGTGCTCTACTTCCTCGGCGCTTTCTACCTGTTCTTCATCAATACCGTCTTCATTGCCCTCTCCACCTATTTCGGTGTGCGCCTGATGGGGTTTCGTCGGCACGAGTTCCAGGCAGCGTGGCGCGAGCGCAGGGCCAAGCATATACTGACGGCTGTCGTCGTGCTGACGATGATTCCTGCCGCCGTGATGACAGTGATGATAGTCAGGGAGAGCTTTTTTGAGAACAACGTGCGCCGTTTCGTGAAAAACGAACTCTCGCAGTCGGGCACGCAGATCATCTCGTCGAACGTGGAGAGCGACGGCAACACGCTGCGCATCGTGGCTGTGGGCCGCGAGATCAATGCTGCCACACAGGCCGACGCCAAGGTACGTATGGGGCAATATGGACTGGGAGAGTACAAACTGAACATCATTCAGGGCGCGCAGACCGACAGCCTGTTGCAACTGAACGACCAGATTAGCCAGCTCTCCACCACCCGCGAGGCCGACCGCCAGCAGTTGCTCGACCTGTCGTCGCAGACGGCGCTGCTCTCGGAGCAGTTGGCGGGCTACGTGCGCTACGAGGAATTGTCGGTGGCCCTGCGACCCGAGCTGAAGGCTCTGTTCCCGCAGGTGAAGACGCTGAGTCTGTCGCCCGTCAGCGAGATGCAGCGCGACACCACGGCCCAGCGCCATTTCGTGGCAGTGCTCGTCGGCACCGACGGCAGTCGCCGCCTGCCTGCTGCCGACATGGGCAAGTTGCGCCAGTGGCTGCAAGCCCGCATGCCGGCCGACAGCCTGGTCATCATCGAGCGATAGTAACCCTTTTCCCCGCAACAGCCGTTGCTACATCATCCCGATACCATCGCTTTCCATCAGCAAAACAACTCAATTTGCTCGGCAAAACAACTTATTTTGCCTGGCAAACTGACTCATTTTGTTCAGCAAATCAACTCTTTTCCCAAAACTACAGCATGCCATGTAGGGACGCGACGTGTCGCGTTGCTTATCCGCTACGCACGCTTTCCCCAGCGGCCACGGAAGAGGCGCGTGAGGAAGAGGATGCCGCGGAAGGTGAGGTCGATGGCCATAGCCGTCCAGACGCCGCGCAGACCATAGATGGGGGCGAGCCAGGCAGCCAACGTCAGTCGGACGCCCCACATGCTACAGAGGCTCATGATGGCCGGAATCAAGGTGTCGGCAGCACCGATGAATACGCCATTGGCAACGATGGTGGCGGCAAACATGGGTTCGGCGAAGGCTTCGATGCGCAGGACGGCGGCACCCTGGCTGATGATTTCGTCGACAGGCGTCATGATGCCCATCAGTTCGGGGGCGAAGACAAACATGAGCACGCCCATGACGGTCATTACGGCCATGCCTAGCCCCACCGACATATAGGCAAATGAGCGCGTCAGCAGGCGCTGGCCGGCACCGATGGCCTGACCGACGAGTGTGGTGGCGGCCTCGGCAATGCCGTAGCCGGGCATGTAGCAAAGGCTTTCTACGGTGATGGCCAGCGAGTTGGCAGCGATGGCAATGGCTCCCAGCGGGGCTACGATGATGGTGCTGACAACCTGGGCCGAGCCCATGAGCAGGTGTTGTAATCCCATGGGAGCACCAATCTTGAAAGCCGTCGACACGATGTCGCCCGTGGGGCGGAAGGCGCGCAGCGAGGGCCGGTGCTCCTTGGCAAAGAGCCGCAGCATGGGCGACCGCATGAGCAGGAAGTAGAGCATGAGCACCATGGTGACAAACTCGGCCGTACCCGTGCCGAGAGCGGCTCCTTTTACGCCCATGTCGATCTTATATATAAATAGGTAGTTGAAAACCACATCCATGAGGCACATCAGAATGTTCAGCATGGAGGGGATTTTCATGTTGCCCGAACACTTCAGCATGGAGCCTGCGAGACCTTCCATTTGGAAGAAAATACCGCAGATGCCGATGATGAGAAAATAGATGGAGGCATCGTGGGCTATCTCCTGTGTGCCGCCGAGCCAGAAGGGTAGTTGCTGGTGGACGAGTACGCTGACCAGCGAAAGCATGAAACTCCATAGAAAACAGCACACCAACGACTGGCGCAGCACGCGACGGGCACCCTCGAAGTCGTTGGCACCGATGAAGTGGGCCACTTGCACCGAGAAGCCCATATTGGCAGCCGAGGCCAATCCGCCCAACAGCCACGTGGTGGTCTCGACAAGGCCGATGGCTGCCGTCTGCCGAGTGCCCAGATGGCCTATCATGGCGTAATCGATGAAGAACATCACCGTGGCCGATATCTGGGCTAAGATGCTGGGTATGGAGAGGCTCACGATGAGACGGAGTTTTTCGCCCTGCGTCATCGTACGTCCTTCGCGGATATATGAAAGTAATTGGTCGCTGCTCTTGGCCATGAGTGCAAAGGTACAAAAAAGTTTATAGTTGCTGGTTTAATCGACAAAGTTTTTTCAAAAAAAGTAAGAAATGCGCTGCGTTTTCAACAAAAAAACAATCCCACCCTGTCGGCAGGGTAGGACTGTTCATAATCCTGAATGTGTCAATCTCTATAAATTCTCTCTCTTTAACCTTACTAATACCTATAATTTTGTCTAGAATTGTGTTAGTTTCTTCTTTTCTTTTGCAAAGATATTACGAATTGTAAGTATTTGCAAGTTTTTTAGAGAGAAAAAGCAGAGATGACGCATTTACTTGATTTATGTCAAGCAAAAGTGTCCGCCAACGACATTTTCCGCTCGTTTTTTCATTCGCCGGCATGCTTGAAGGAAGCCAGGGTCAGGTCGAACACCAGAGTGCTGTAGGCAGGGATGGTGCCAGAGTTGCCGGTGTGGTCCTCTGTGCCGTAGCCCAGCTGGTAGGGGATGTAGACCTCCCAGCGGTCGCCTTGGTGCATGTGCATGAGGACGGTCGTGAAGCCATCGATGTTGGCGGCATACTGGTAGGTGGTGGTGCTGTTCGAGGTGACGGGTACGAGCGTTTGGCTGACGCCCATCTTAGTGGGCATCATGGTCTGCATGTCGTAGTCCTTGGGCCATGTCTGCTCGAAGATGAAGCCGGAGGCGTAGGTGGTTGACGGTAACAGATGCCCCTGGTAGTGCACATAGACAGTGTCGCTATAGATGGGCGACAGGGTGCCGGTGCCTTCCTGCTTGACATGGGCGATGACGTAATCGGAGGCGCTGAGATGCAGCGAGTCCTGCAACGACCACTTGGGCAGCAACTTCCACGAGTGGTCGCCGGCAGCGATGCGCTGGGTGGCCTCGGCGTAGAGGTTGTTGAAGAACTTCTCATTGTTCTCCTGCCAGTTGGGAAATTCTTCGACGCTGTCGTCCTCTTCCGAGCAACTGACCATGACGAGCGAGAACAAAGGCAGCAGGAGCCAGAATGCTCCTGCCAGTGCCTTGGTGATGTTTTTGTTCATAGACGGGAATGATTTTTTAAACCAGTTTCTTGAGCAAAGAGGTGATGCTGACGCGATCCTCGATGATGCTGCGCAGTTCGGCGATGGGCACGCGGCGTTGCTCCATCGTGTCGCGGAAACGCAGGGTGACGCAGTTGTCTTGCAGAGTGTCGTGGTCGACGGTGACGCAGAAGGGTGTGCCGATGGCGTCGTGGCGACGGTAGCGCTTGCCGATGGAGTCCTTCTCCTCGTAGTGGGTGTTGAAGTGGAACTTCAGGTCGTTTACGATTTCGCGAGCTTTCTCGGGCAGTCCGTCTTTCTTCACCAGCGGGAATACAGCGCACTTCACGGGAGCCAGGGCCTCGGGCAGGCGCAACACTACGCGGGTGTCGCCACCTTCGAGCTGCTCCTCCTGATAGGAGTGGCACATGATGCTGAGGAACATGCGGTCGACACCGATGGAGGTTTCGATGACGTAGGGCACGAAGCTCTCGCCGGTCTCGGGGTCGAAGTACTTAATGTTCTTGCCGGAGTACTTCTCGTGCTGCGAGAGGTCGAAGTTGGTGCGCGAGTGGATGCCTTCCACTTCCTTGAAGCCGAACGGCATGTGGAACTCGATGTCGGTGGCTGCATTGGCATAGTGGGCCAGCTTCTCGTGGTCGTGGAAGCGGTAGTTCTCGGCGCCGAAGCCCAGGGCCTGGTGCCATGCCATGCGGTTTTGCTTCCACTGGTTGAACCACTCCAGCTCGGTGCCGGGCTTCACGAAGAACTGCATCTCCATCTGCTCGAACTCGCGCATGCGGAAGATGAACTGGCGGGCCACAATCTCGTTGCGGAAGGCCTTGCCAATTTGGGCAATACCGAAGGGCAGCTTCATGCGGCCGGTCTTCTGCACGTTCAGATAGTTGACGAAGATGCCCTGAGCGGTTTCGGGACGCAGGTAGATCTTCATGGCGCCATCTGCCGTGGAACCCATCTCGGTGGAGAACATCAGGTTGAACTGGCGCACGTCGGTCCAGTTCTTCGTGCCGCTGATGGGGTCGACGATTTCCTCATCGAGGATAATCTGCTTCAGCTCTTCGAGGTCGGGACCCTGCATGGCCTGCGTGTAGCGCTCGTGAAGGGCGTCGCGCTTCTGCTTGATTTCAAGCACGCGGGGCGAGGTGGCGAGGTACTGCTCCTCGTTGAATGCCTCTTTGAAGCGCTTGCGGGCCTTGGCAACTTCCTTCTCAATCTTCTCGTCGTACTTGGCAATCTGGTCCTCGATGAGCACGTCGGCGCGATAGCGCTTCTTTGAGTCGCGGTTGTCGATGAGGGGATCGTTGAAGGCGTCCACGTGACCCGAGGCCTTCCAGATGGTGGGATGCATGAAGATGGCGGAGTCGATGCCCACGATGTTCTCGTGGAGCAACACCATAGCCTGCCACCAATATTGCTTGATATTGTTTTTCAGTTCAACACCATTCTGACCGTAGTCATAGACGGCGCCGAGTCCGTCGTAGATCTCACTTGATGGAAACACGAAGCCATATTCCTTGCAATGGCTTACGATTTTTTTGAAAACGTCTTCTTGTGCCATAATATATTTTTTTAGTTTTTAAAATTCTTGTATGGTTAATTGCCCTTTCCCAACAGGATGTTCACGAGTGCAGTGACGTCGGCAATGGTTGTGCTGCTGTCGTCGTTGACGTCGGCCGAGGGAATGAAGAGCTTGCTGCTTTGTTCCTGCTTGCCCAGCAGTCGGTTGACGAGAGCGGTGATGTCAGCAATGGACTGCTGCCCGTCGTCGTTGATGTCGCCTTTCGGCTCGGGCGTGAAGAGGATATGCTGGTAACTCTCAGCCGCCTTGTCGGCCTTGACGCGCAACAGAGCCTTGTCGTCCTGTATCTTCAGACCTGTATCGGCTTTGCGGAATGCCAGCGTAGTGCCTTCGCCAGTCAGGTAGAAATACTTGTAACCGTCGAGTGGGTTGTTGAGTTCAGAGGCGGGTACAAGTCCTTCGTCCCCAGCGACGGGCACGGCCTTGGGGTCGTCATAAAGCGTGGTGCTGAAGGTGTAGTTGTCAGCCTTACCCTCGAGCAGCAGCGTGGCGTTGTAGGGCAGCACGTCGCCGGCCTCTAAGGTGTCGGTGATGTAAGGTTCACCGTCGGCATTGACTGCCAGCGCATAGCCTTTCAGTCCCTCGGGCATCACCACTTTGTGATTCTTCATCACGGTGTTGGTGAACGTGGCATAGCCCGATGCCGGAATCTCGATTTTGTGAGTGTAAATCAGTTCGAGGTCGTCGATGAGAAGTTCATCGCCTTTTGAGCCTGCTCCTGGTGTAGCATTTGTAGACAAGGTCACCATGATGGCCTGTGGATCACCTCCATTAAATTCATCATAACTAAAAGGAATCACGAGATGTTGCCAATCATTAGAAGCGTCTATAGCAGTATTTTTTGCTTCACCAACAATGACGTCAGTATAATCATTATCTTTAGGTTCTTGATAACGGCTTCCATTCGTTATCACTGCAGAAAGGCTAGCCTGAGGAGTTCCCTTTTGGGGAGTGAATTTCAGCCAAACGGAAATTGCAGTGGGACGCTCTGTAAGCTTTGCGTAAAAGGGAAATCCTGCAGCATCAGTTGATTCAGAAACCTCTGTAAAAGCATGATTTTGGAGGTCTTCTGCTTGCATTGCACCCGCATTCATCCGTCCAGTAGTGAGGGTCGCATTGGCAACAAACCCCAATACACTGGTAGACCTAATGGCAACACTTGACTTTCCTTGGGAACCCGTCCGAGTATCATCAACTTGCTCTAAATCCTGATTTGTTAAGCTTGCAAATAATCCTTGGGCTGTTGCGAATGAATGCCAATAATCGGGCTCAATTTTATTGTTTACTTTATGGAAATCCTCAAAGTCCGAGTTTAGTATCTGTGTGCCCTCATACTGGTTTTTCGTCACTACACTCTGCGCCTGCATCCCTAAGGGGAGCAGGGCGAAGAGTGCGATGAGGGTTGTTTTTATATTCTTTTTCATCCTGAATAAAACCTATTTCCTTAAAAATGCTTAGCGAATGGCGACCTTCTTTCCATTGACGATATAGAGGGAATTACGATTTACCGATTGACGGTTGACGATTTTTCTTCCCTGCAAGTCGTAGATGGGGGAATAATCCTTTTTCAGTTCTTCATTTTCCATTTGATCGATACCGCTCTCCTGCTCGAAGGTAAAGTCATACGTTACCACCTCGCTCTGCATGCCGCTGGTGCTGATGGTGATGGCCTTCACGGTGCAGTCCTGAGTGAGTTCTACATCGGTGTCGGTGGTGATGGCGGTTCCGTTCGTGGCGGTGGGCTCCGAGCCGTCGGTGGTGTAGTAGGTCGTGGCGGTTTCAGCGTCGCGCGTGGTCTTGCCGGCCTTGATGGTCACGGTGTTCTTCGCGCCTTCCTTCTTCGTGATGGAGGGAGCGCTGACTTCCTCGGGAGCGATGTAGGTGAAGTCGAACGTGACGACCTCGCTCTGCTTGCCGCTGGTGCTGATGGTCAGGGCCTTCACGGTGCAGTCCTCAGAGAGTTCTACGTCGGTGTCGGCTGTGATGGCGGTGCCGTTCGTGGCAGAAGGTTCCGAACCGTCGGTGGTGTAGTAGGTGGTGGCCGTCTCGCTGTCGAAAGTTGTGCTGCCCACGGTAATAGTCACCACGTTTTCAACACCTTCCTTCAGTGCAATCGTCGGAGCCGAGACCTCTTCTTCGGCAACGTAGGTGAAGCGATAGACTGCCGTGGCACTCGTCATGCCCGATGTGCTGATGGCCACAGCCTTTATTACACAGCTCTGCGTGAGCGTCACGTCGGTCTCCTCGCTGATGGCTGTACCGTTGTCTTCCGCAGGATCAGAGCCATCGAGCGTATAATAGGTTGTTGCAGTCTGTGCTTCGCTGGTGGTACTGCCGGGGAAGATGGTCACAGTATTGGGCACATCCTTGCGCAGTTCGATGGAGGGTGTCAGCATGTATTCCGTTTCCTTTTCAGGCTCGGGCTCAGTGCCAAACACCACGTCTACCACCTGCTGCAAAATTTCCAGGTTGATGTGTATCTCGCAATAGAGTTGCTTGTCGTTGAAGCGGGCCACCATCTCGATGGGCACTGGACCAAGCATGCTGCCCATCCAGAATCCTATGCTGGGGTCGTCGCCGTCGGTGATGAGCAAGTTGTCGTTATAGGTGATGGTGGTAATACCGTCCTCAGTGGTACCTTCACGGTCGGCCAGCACGATGTTACCCACGCCAATGCGTGTCACCTCGCCGTTGTCTTCCGACTCCAGGCAGAAGTTGTTCAGCGAGAGCGTGTACTTGCCGTCGCTTTGTTGTGTGATGCTGATGGTTGCTTGTTGTTCCATCGATTCACCGTTTACGGTCACGGTGAGCTTGTCGGTGTAGTCATTGGCCATCGCAGCCAGTGAACATAGAGCCAAACTGATAATAGTGAAAATCTTTTTCATAATTTGTTTTATTGTGTCGTTACCTTATTTTAGTCTGTATGTCAGTGCAATTGTTCCGTAGATGGGGTAGAGCGTCTGCTCGACGGTCTTGAAGTCGCTCTTGTGGATACCTGTCAGTCCCCACGAGAGGTCGAAAGAGAGTCCCAGCTGCTGCTGCATCTGCCATTCCAGTCCGGCAGCAATGCCAGCCTGCAGCGGGCGCATGTCGTCAGAGAAATCGTAGGTGGCCCATTCGCCCTCCTTGCTGCCCATCACCACTTTCGGACCTGTGGGGTCGTCCTTGCGCAGGTAGCCGTCAGAGGCATATCCGCTAAAATCCTTGTTGAACAGAAAGGATACATAGGGGCCGGCCTTCAGTTTCACTTGCTCGCTGAGCAGGTAGGTAGCCTGCACGGGGAGGGTGAACATCCATTCCGTCACCTTCTGGCGCACGCGGCCGGTATAATAGCCTTCCATTTCGCTCTCGTCCATGCGCACCTTCATGCGGTAGGCCTTTGTCTTTACTTCGCCGTCCATTCCTTTGTTCTCAATGAAGAGTCCCACTTGCCATCCCCAGTTGCTGCCCGGGGTCGACGATCCGTCTACACCAGCCAGAAAGTTGGGCGTCAGGTGGAAAGCCTCAATGCTGCGTATGGTAGCCGGCATGCTCAGTGGTGCCGTGCCGCCGATGCTGTAGCCCACGCGGGCCTTCAGTTCCACATCATCGAAAAGCCCTTCAGCCGAAGCAGAAACGGAGAGCAATAGCGTGCAAATGAGCGCGGTCAGTCTAATATTTTTCATCATGGTTGTCCCTCCTCTTGATATGTGAATTCTATTTCATCAATATAGAGCGTGCTACCCACGGCACCTTCGAATGTGTCGCCCGTCTTGCTCGACGAGAACACCAGCGCAAGGCTGTAGCCACCCATTTTTAGCAGTTCTTCATCAATGGGGGTAGTGCCTTCGAATATCATCTCAAAGGGAGTCCATACATCAGTGGCAGGTAACTGAGTCACGATAGCCTTTCGGACTATGAGTGGGCTACTCAGTACATCGTCGCCATGTAGCACGACGCTTTCACCGTTTGCATCGTGGTTAAGGTAAAGTACTGAGTATATATTCGGCTCGTCCACACGTCCTGGCACTTCTTTGTTGTCCTTATCGGTGAAAATTTCTCCCGGCTTATATTTATAGTAACCAGTCAGTTTTAACGGAATTTTGATAAAGGGAATGCCCATCTCTGTACACATCAGCGTGTTGGTCAAAGCATACCTGCTGTTGAACTTACCCAAGAACAAGTTGCCGGCGGCAATGGGCTTCTTGAACGTGCGGCCCCACGAGCCAGTGGCACAAGTGGTGAGTTTCACGCAATTGCCCTTATAACCGTTGGCGTCGGCTACGCTGGGATAGTCCTCAACTTTTGCATTTGGTCTGGCAATGTTATAGCCTTCGTTGCCCGTCGCCCAGATGTCATTTCGAACTCCTTCAGAAGGCATCTCATACCATACTTGGAATTTTCCTTTGTCATTCAATTCAGCGTGCTCGAAATGATAATTCTTTTCTGGGATTATAGTCCCTCTAAAGGCAACCTTGTATGTGCGCTGCCATTTTCCATCCTCAGAAGTGACAGTATAAGTGACGGGGCCCTTAGTGAAATCATGTACAGAACCGCTGGCAGGTTCGATAGTTGCACCAGGCGTGAGATTGAAAAACACAGGCATCTCGGGGATTGAATCGTTCCAGCGCACGGTGAACACGATAGTGCTCTCGCCCGACGGCACGTCCGAGATGCGCATGTCGGTTGGCTGGTTGAAGTGGCTGGCCCATTCGTCGCCCACCCATGCGTCCAGGATGTCGCACTCCGTGTTGGGTGCTTCGTCCTTGAAACACGAGTTCAGCATCAGGCAACTCATGGCCAAAACAATTACTATTGCGATACTTTTTCTCATATTTTATGCGTTATAGGGTGCAAAATTACAAAAAGTTGATAAAATTTTAAGCATTTTCTCTGCTAAAACTTCAAAAATGATTACTTTTGCAGTCGTTTTAACACGCGAAGAGTCTAAATTTGAACATTATACATCAAAAAATAGGATGAAAATAGAACAGCAGATCGTGAGCGGTGTTGTGGCCGCAGTGAGTGAGTTGTATGGCCAGACGGTGGCCGAAAGCAGTGTGCAGTTGCAGAAGACGCGCCCCGAGTTTGAGGGAAACCTCACCGTGGTGGTGTTCCCCTTCGTGAAGATGGCACGCAAGAGCCCCGAGCAGACCGCCCAGGAACTGGGCCAGTGGCTCGTCGACCATTGCGAGGCCGTCAGCGCCTGCAATGCCGTGAAGGGATTCCTCAACCTCGTCATCGCCCCCGAGGCATGGCTGCAGTTGCTGGCCGACATCGACCGCGACGACTGCTATGGCCTGAAGGCAGCAGGCGAGGACAGCCCGCTGGTGATGGTTGAATACTCTTCGCCCAACACCAACAAACCGCTCCACCTGGGCCACGTGCGCAACAACCTGCTGGGTTGGTCGCTGGCCAAGATCATGGAGGCCAACGGCAACCGCGTTGTCAAGACCAACATCGTCAACGACCGCGGCATACACATCTGCAAGTCGATGCTCGCCTGGCAGAAGTGGGGCAACGGCGAGACGCCCGAGTCCTCTGGCAAGAAGGGCGACCACCTCATCGGCGACTACTACGTGCTCTTCGACAAGCACTACCGCGAGCAGATCAAGGAACTCGTCGCTCAGGGCATGGACGAGGAGGCCGCCAAGCAGGAGGCTCCGCTCATCAAGGAGGCCCATGCCATGCTCGTCAAGTGGGAGCAGGGCGACAAGGAGGTGCGTGCGCTGTGGGAGAAGATGAACTCGTGGGTCTATGCCGGATTCGACGAAACCTATAAGAAACTCGGCGTGGGCTTCGACAAGATCTACTACGAGTCGCGGACCTACCTGAAGGGCAAGGCAAAAGTGGAGGAAGGACTCGCCAAGGGACTCTTCGAACGCCACGACGACGGCTCTGTCTGGGCCGACCTCACGGGCGAGGGACTCGACCAGAAACTGCTCCTGCGCAGCGACGGCACCAGCGTCTACATGACGCAGGACATCGGCACCGCCGAGATGCGCTACGAGGACTTCCCCATCGACAAGATGATCTACGTCGTGGGCAACGAGCAGAACTACCACTTCCAGGTGCTCTCCATCCTGCTCGACCGCCTCGGCTTCAAGTGGGGCAAGGAACTGGTGCACTTCTCTTACGGCATGGTGGAACTGCCCAACGGCAAGATGAAGAGCCGTGAGGGAACCGTTGTCGACGCCGATGATCTGATTGCCCTGATGGTGGCCGATGCACGCCGCGTGGCCGACGAGACCGGCAAGAACACCGACCTCTCGGAGGAGGAGAAGCAGGAGATTGCCCGCATCGTGGGCATGGGTGCCCTGAAGTACTTCATCCTGAAGGTCGACGCCCGCAAGAACATGCTCTTCAACCCAGAGGAGAGCATCGACTTCAATGGCAACACCGGACCTTTCATCCAGTACACCCACGCCCGCATCCGCTCCATCCTGCGCAAGGCTTCCGGACAGCCGGAACTTCCTGAAAATCAGGCCGATATCAACGAAAAGGAAGTGGAGCTCATCCAGAAGATGAGCGAGTTCGGTGCTGCCGTCGAGCAGGCCGGCAAGGACTATTCGCCCTCGGGCATCGCCAACTACGTCTACGAACTGACAAAGGTCTTCAACCAGTTCTACCACGACTACTCCATCCTCAACGAGCCCGACGAGGCCAAGAAGCAGATGCGTCTGGTGCTGGCCCGCAACGTGGCCAAGATCATCCGCAACGGCATGAGCCTCCTCGGCATCGAAGTGCCCGAGCGTATGTAGAAAGCCTAAAGGCTGTGCCACGATGCTGAAACGGCTGCTTTTTGATGGCAAAATAAGTGAATTTCCACTGCAGAACAAGTTGTTTTGCTGACCAAATTGACTCATTTTCCTCTTCTAAAGCCCTCGTTTCTGCATCGCGACACAGCCTCCTTTATGTTTCTTATGGAAAAGTTACAGAATCCTCCTTCCTACCGCCACGATACGGTGCTGCCACTCCATCCTGAGGTTGTGGCCAATGCCTGGGCTGTCGACGCAGCCTGCTCGGGCAATCCCGGGCCGATGGAGTATCAGGCCATCGACTTGCAGACGGGCGCGCAGGTGTTCCACTTCGGACCCGTTCACGGCACGAACAACATCGGCGAGTTTCTCGCCATCGTTCACGCCCTGGCGCTCATGGAGAAGCAGGGCATCACGGGCAAGACTATCTACAGCGATTCCTACAACGCCATCCTGTGGGTGAGAAAGAAGCAATGCAAGACGAAGCTTGAGCACACGCCCCAGACCGAGCAGCTCTACCAGATCATCCGCCGTGCCGAGCAGTGGCTGCGCACGCACGCCGTGACCGTTCCCATCATCAAGTGGGAAACGCAGAAGTGGGGCGAGATTCCCGCCGACTTCGGAAGGAAATGATTTTTCCGGAAACAACTTTTTTTCCTGAAACTGCGTGCAAGGTTTCATTTGTTTTAGCGTTTCCTTTATAGAAAATGTTTAAATCATTGATGACATGACAAAGAAAAATCTTCTTTTTCTGGCCTTGCTGGCAATGGTAGCAATGGTCTTCAGCGGTTGCAGCAGTGACGATGACGACCGCTTCACGGTGTGCCCTACGGGTGAAGGATGGGGCGGAAAATGGCAGTTCGTGGAAATGCTCGACGGCCCTCGCGGAGCCAAGCAGCCCGCGGCTCACACGCTGGAGTTCACGGTCGATGGCAAGGTGCTCTTCACCAGCAAGGGGAAATTTCCTTTCGATGAGGCCACGGTAAACATGCCCATGGATGGCTGGGAGTACTATTTCCCCGACGAGCAGGACAAGTACGGCAGCCCGTTCCCCGTCTTCGTCATCTACCACCCTATGCTCAACATGCCGGGCTTCACGTTCGGACTGGAATGCTACGGCAATACGCTGAAGCTGCACTACATTGACTTTTACACCACCGACCACATTCCCGAGACCTACGTCTACCGCCGCGTGAAGTAGCGTGGATTTTTAGTGCCCGTTCCCTTGACGCTGAGCTGGTTGTAGACGGCTCGCTTTCCTATTCCCAAATGCTTTTCAGGGGCCAGATGTCCAGTCGATAGCGGGTGCCGTTGTCGTGGCTGAACAGTTCAAGCCCGGTCTGGTCGTCGGCAGCAAATGTGGCCAGCGAGAAGACGCTGGTGCCGTCCTCCGAGAAGATTTCCACGCTGCACTTGTCGACAAAGATGCGCAGGCGCAGCTGATTGTTGATGGGGGCCACCTTGGCGTGGCACGTGTGCTCGAACTTCTCCATACGGAAATCGGCCACCTGCGTACGGTCGACCACCAGCGAATGGCCCTCAGTGTCGTAGCTGACGACGAGTTTCCTTCCACCGCCGGCACAGAGGTTCAGGCCGAAGGAGCCGCTGGCCGAAGTGTCGAAGCAGACCTCGGCCTCATAGACATTGCCGAGACGGCCGATGTCCTTCACGCTGGTGCGTCCAGCCTTCAGCCTTCCTTCATATTTCAGCTGTTTTCCGCGCAGCGATGTCAGCTCGCTCTTTGGCTGCTGCACCAGTCGCCACCCTTCGGGCGTGTCACGCAGCGACAGTTCACGCGGAACCGACCAGAAACCCTTTCCGTAAGTCATGGGCAGGTCGCGGCAGTAGCGCCAATTCGACATCCATCCGATGGAGTAGACGCGTCCGTCCAGCGCATGGTCGAAGTCCTTGAACGTGCGCGAGGCGTAGAAGTCAGGACCGCGGTCAACGTAGACGCCCGTCTCCTGCTTTAGTCCCTCGGCGTGAAACGTCGTTCCGTCGAAGTCGCCCACGAAGTACTGCTCGTTGTCCCAGTCGACCGAGACCACCAGCACCCATTTCTCCTGTCCCTTCATGGGCCCATTTTCGATCTTCAACTTGAAGAAGTCCGGACATTCAAAGCATCGGTAGGTGCGTCCGGCGGGGCCAAAGTCGCTGAGCCATGTCCATTGTTTTAGGTCGGGCGAGCTGTAGAAGGCCACCTTGCTCTCAAGCGTCTTGCTGACCACCATGAGCCACTGCTTGCTCTCCTCGAACCAGATAACGGTGGGGTCGCGGAAGTCCTGATAGCCGATGTCGAGCACCGGGTTGCCTTCGTAGTAACGGAACGAGCGTCCGTGGTCGTGGCTCACGGTGAGTGCCTGCGACTGGTTCTTGCGCTCGCCGTCGTTCACCGTCAGACAGGCAATGTAGGCATCGCTGCCGAAGCCTGCCGTGTTCTGCGGGTCGGCCACGACGCATCCCGTCCAGCAGCCCAGGCCTCGCGGCACGTCGCGATGCACCATGCGGCTGACCTCACGGAAGTGCACCAGGTCGTCCGACTCGGCACATCCCCACCAGTAGCAATGGTATTGGCCTTCATAGTAGAGGAATCCGCACGGGTCGCTGATCCAGCCGCGTCGCGGACTGAAGTGATACTGGTTGCGATAATGCTCATGGTAGAGCTGCGTGCTGTCGGAGCCAGCCGTGATAGGCTGAGAAAAAGATTCTGATGGCAGATTTGCTGCCATCAGAACCATTGTTGAGAAGATGTTTATGATAATACGCCGCATGTTAGTTAAGTGTTTTGATTTGAGTGTCGAGGATGTCCTTAATAGGTTGACACCTGTACGTTGCTCACCGTGACGGAACCGCCATAGCTGTTGATAGACCAGCAGTTCTTGTAGATGCCATAGATGCGCTGCGTGTAGCCGTAGACACCATTGATGTACATCGTCACGACAGAGTTGTCGGTGTAGATGCTGACGTTGTAGACGTTGTCAGCCGGACGCGGGAAGATGTAGCCATCGATGCCCTCGACGAATCCCTTGCCCTCAGCACCTTCCTGCTCGAAGTTCACCTTGCGGCGGCCGTTGGCCCACTCGGGGTTGACCACCATCGTGTAGTACTTCTGTGCATCCGTGCCACGGCAGAAGGAGACGCCGAACTTGTCGCCCTCGCCGGCAGTCTTCACCGTGAACGTGATGTGGTTGTGGTTGCCCAGACGGTTGAAGAGCACGTAGGCACCGTCGCCCGTGAGGTTGCCGTTCTGGTAGCCCTTGCTGTCCATCACCTTAGCCTCGGCCGGCTTGTTGTACTTGGCGGCCATGGCAGGCACTTCGCCGACGGTGAGAGTTCCGTCCTCGTGCTGTACCAGCCTGTGGCACACCAGTGCTCCCGACCAGTTAGGCTCGCCGTTGGCACCCACGGCCAGGTTCTTGTCGTGGTAGGTTGAGCCCGTGCGGAAGGGACACCAGCCCCAGATGTAGCGGTTCTGACCGTCGGAGGCCGTCTTGCCGGCATAGAACGCACGGCTGTCGAGCACACCTTCCTTGTCGTCCTTCGGCCAGTTGGCACCCGGGTCGTCGAAACAGCGGCGCAGGCCTTCGAACGAGTCGGCCATCATGTACTTCACCTTACGGCTCCAACTTGTGGGGAAGGCCTCGCTGTAGACGAGATACCACCACGAACCCATCTTGAACACGTCGGGGCACTCGCACATGCGGTCCCACACCATGTTGAAACCACCCTCGCAGGTCCACGACTTCAGGTCGGTGGACTTGAAATAGGCGAAGCGGTTCTTGCTCGTGATGACCATATAGTACACACCGCCGTCCTCGAAGATCTGCGGGTCGCGGAAATCCTGGCCCGAGAATCCGTAGTCAGGTCCGTTCAGGCGCCACTGGCGGTCCTTGGTCCAGGTCTTGAAGTCGGCCGACGTGGCGCGCATCACCACCTGGCGGCTCTCGCAGCGGGCGTTCTCACCGGTGTAGTAGATGTAGTAGAGACCTTCAGCCTCGTTGTAGACGCAGCAGCCCGTGCCGATGGCGGCATCCTGCTGGTCGCGGTTGGTGCCGGCGGGGATAATCTCGCCCAGCGACTCATAGTTGCAGCCGTCCTTCGTGCTCACAGCCCAGATGGGGTGATAGAACTCGCTGTTGTTGTTATAGTCCTGAAGGTAGAGCACTTTGAAGTCGCCAGCCTTCTTGTCGTAGAACGGCATGGGGTCGCCGATGCGGCCGAGGGCATGCTTGTAGTAGGTCGAGAAGGCATCCTCGGTGTCGTCGTTCACGGCGGTGAACGTCTCAGTGGTGCCGGCCCAGTTCTTCTCGGCATCGCCGACGAAGTCGTCGTCGCTGCAGGCTGTAGTTGCGGCGATACCGCAACATACAAGACCCATGCAGAATATATTGATCATTTTTTTCATAAGGCTATTTTATTTCGTTAAATAGTTGAATGCGTTCTGAGTGATCTTGGCAATGTTCTTGTGGAAGTTCTCCACGTAGCCAGCCTCGAAGGTGTAAGAGTACCAGTCGTAGCAGCCCGAGCCGATGCAGATGATACCGCCGCGGCCGTCATGAGCGGGATACTCCCAAGCCACCACTGCACCGTCGCCACCCACGCCGAGGATGCGTCCGCCGGTGCGGGCCTCCCAGGCAGCATGGTTGTCGTAGCCACCCCAGTCGGTACCGATGTGGTACTGTGCGGTAGAGTTAGTGATGTGGTAACCGGCATCGGTGCAGTATACCTCCTGGGCGTTGTCGCCGGCAATGAGGTTCTGCCACAGCGGATGACCGTTCTGACCGTCCCAGATGCGGAACGACCACGGACCGCCGCAGAGCTCAGCGCCATCCTCGTTCTGTCCCCAGCAGTTGTTGGGCGTGGTCCACTCGTCGTCGCCGGTCACACCGATGAACGACGGCAGGTTGGTGGCATAGCGCGTCAGCAGCAGTGCACCGCCGTTCTCGTAGAACGTGCGCAGCTGGTTCTTGGCAGCCAGAGCCTCGGGAGCATTGGCCACGAAGGCGTCATGACCGTCGACACCGCCATCCTTGTGGTAGTGCCACCAGATGATGCGGCACTCCGAGAGGTCGATCTGCTCCGACTGGATGTCGGCAAACGAGGCGTACATCGACTCCGGCACGTTGGCCAGCATCCATGCGCAGGCAGCTCCAGCCTCGGGATCGAGCTTCGACATGTCGCTAACAGCACCCACGAACACAGCCTTCGGGTGTCCGATGGCAATGACCGTGACCACATAGCGGCTCTCGGCCGTGTTGTTCTTCACCGTGTAGGTGACGGGCTCCGTGAAGTCGGTGGCCACACCGCTGAGCGGGCTGATCGTGGCGTTTGCAGAATATTCAATCGTAGGCACGATGCTCTTCACGTCGACCGAACCAGGCACGTAGACGGTGATGGTCTTCGACGGTTCGTCGATGATGCCCGTGTAGATGTCGTTGGCCACGAACGACAGGATGCGAGCCTCGTCGTGCAGCACAGAGATGTTCCAATCCATGTAGAGGTCGTTCATACGGACGCGGATGGCCTGAGCCTCCTCCATGTTCAGCACCTGGCCTTGGGCGATGTCGGCGGTGGCGCCATCACTCAGTTTCAGGCTGGTCACCTTCATGGCGTTGCAAGGCGTACCCTCAGGCAGGCGCACCACGATGCTGCGTGTAGCAAGGTCGATGGTGCCGGCAAAGCCGTCGAGCGCAATCTCCTCAATCAGGCAGTTGCCCGTGAGGTCAAGCGTGCATTCGTCGTTCTTGTCGCATGCCGTCAGTCCGAGCAGCACGACGAGCGAGCACAGTATGTATTTGCTAATTGCTTTCATTGTTTCGATATGTTTTGTTTTCACTTTACACTTTTCACTTTTCACTCCCAAAGGGTATTACCAGTTGCCGCAGTTCTGCTTGTAGTTGCCGTTGGCAGCCGAGAACTGCTGGTAGGGAATGGGCAGATACTCATTCTTGTTAGCCGTGAAGCGAGCCTCCTCGTAGATGTTACACTTGGCTTTCTCCGTAGCGTAGTAGGCGTTGAGCACCTGGGCAGCCTCGCCCCAGCGCACGAGGTCAAAGAATCGCTCCGACTCCATGGCCAGCTCCAGGCGGCGCTCCATCTTCACAATCTTCATAGCCTGCTCCTTCGAGAAGCTGCCGCTATAGTTCTTGCAGTAGAACTTTACACCGTAGCGCGAGGGATAGTTCGAGATCATCTGCGTCGACGAGGCGGCACGTGTGCGCAGGCGGTTCACCAGATTGATGGCCTCCTGCGTGTTGCCCAGCTGGGCCATGGCCTCGGCACGCATCAGCAGCACGTCGGCATAGCGGAACACGATGCGGTTCATCGATGTGGCCCAGAACGAGCTCTTGATGAGGTAGGTGCCCAGCAGTGCCGGGTCGACATTCTGCTTCAGGGTGACGTAGTAGCCGTAGAGACCACCCGAGCGGCTCCAGCTCGACGAGCGGTCCATCATGAACGCGCTGTTGAACATGTAGGGCAGTCCGGGCATACCCACGGTGAGGAACAGGCGCGGGTCGGCATTGTCGGTAGCCATGTCGTAGTCGGCCTTGTTGTAGTCGTCAAGCAGGGGCAGACCGTCGGCACCGGTGCGGAAGGCGTTCACGAGGTTCTGTGAGGGCTTGTAGAAGTCGCAGCCGCCGTCGGTCACGTTGACGATGTTCGGGCAGATCAGTCCGTTGCCCAGGTTCAGGTTGCCATACTTCGTGCCGTCGTTGCGCGAGTACTGGATGGCCCAGATAGACTCTACGCCGTTCTCAAACTGCTCCTCGGGACGGAAGTTGTTGTGGATGTCCTGCTCCAGGTCGTAGCCACCAGCCTGATAGATCTGCGGAGCCGTGTACTCGACTACCTTCTGCAGGTCGGCCTCGTTGATGGAGGTCACCTCGTTGGTCTGCTCGTTGTCCTGACGATAAGCCTTGTAGAGATACACTTTGGCCAGGAAGGCGGCACAGGCAGCCTTCGTGGGGCGACCCTTGTCGGCCTGCGTCGTAGGCAGCACCTGGTAAGCCCACTCCAGGTCCTCGGCAATCTTTGCCCAGCCCTCGTCGTTGGTGAACTCGGTGTTCGAAATCTGACCATACTCATCGTAGGTAAGGTCGGTGCGCAGCACGAACGGAATCTTCTTGAAAAGGCGCTTCAGCTGGAAGTGGGCGTAGGCGCGCAGGAAGCGCAGCTCGGCCAGCCGCTCCTGTTTCAGCGTGTAGCTGTCGTCGCAGTTCTCGACGGCATGCATGGCGGCATTCACGCGTGAGAGCGAGTTGTAGAGCCGCACCCAGATGTCGTTCAGGTTCCAACTGGTCGAGAGGATGCCCTGCGACACCTCCAGCTGGTGGAACACGTCGCCGTCGTTGGTGGTCGATCCGCCTTTGTAGGCATCGTCAGAGCGCACGTCGTAGTTCCAGAGCGAGAACGAAGCATTGATGTCCTCGGCAGTGACGAAGATGGCATAGGCCGACGTCACCTGCTTGTCCACGTACTCAGGCGTGTTCACCTGCTCGTCAGAGAGCGTACCCTGCGGCACCTGCTCGTCGAGGAAATCGCCGCACGAGGTGAGGGTTGCAATGAAGCCGCAACTCATGGTGAAGACAACGGCCGTTTTCTTGATATATTTAGTAATCATAATTGTCAATTTTCAATTTTCAATTCTCAATTAGAAAGATACGTTAAGACCGAAGGTCACGTTCAGAGGAATAGGATAGCCAAACGTCGGCACCTCAGGATCCACTCCAGTGAAGTTCTTGCTCTTGATGGTGAGCAGGTTCTGGGCCGACACGTAGACGCGCAGGCGCTGCATGTAGAGCTTCTTCACCAGGTCGGTGGGGAGGTTGTAGCCGAACTGGATGGTGCGCAGCTTCAGGAACGAGCCGTTCTCCACGTAGTAGGACGACACACGGGTCTCGTTGTTGGTGTCCATGGTGGTCAGAGCCGGAATGGTGGAGCCGGTGTTGCTGGGGCTCCATGCGTCGAGCACGCGGATGCCCTTGTTCAGGTTAGGCACGTTGACGCCTGCCCAGAGGTCGGTCTGGCGCTTGTAGTCGATGGTGATGACGTCGTTGCCCTGCATGCCCTGCCAGAACATCGTGAAGTCGAAGTTCTTATACTGCAGATAGGCATTCAGACCGTAGGTGAAGTCGGGCGTGGGATCGTAGATCCAGTCCTGGTCGGCCTCGGTGATATAGCCGTCGTTGTTCAGGTCAAGGAAGCGCATGCGGCCTACGCCGGCGCCCTCCTGATGGGCATGGTTGTCGACCTCCTCCTGATTCTGGAAGATACCATCGAAGATGTAGCCCACCTGAGCACCCATGGGATGGTCGACGACGCTCTTCACGCCGTTACCGCCGAAGGTGCCGCGGGCAGCGATGGTCTCGGGCAGCTTGGTGATCTTGTTGCGGTTGGTGCCGAGGTTGGCAGTGAGGTCGTACTGGAAGTCGCCTGCCTTGCCGCGATAGCCCAGTGTGAGCTCGATACCGCGGTTGAGCATCTCGCCGGCGTTGATCCACATGGCACTGCCTTCACCCATGACGCCTACGCCGGGCATGTTGACAAGGATGTCGGTGGTCTTCTTGTTGTACCAGTCGAAGCTACCATAGAGCGAGTTGCCCAGGAAGCCGAAGTCCAGACCGATGTTGGTCTGCGTGGTGGTCTCCCACTTGATGTTGTCGTTGCCAATCTGGTTGCGCTTGAAACCGCTGTCAAGGATGCGGCCGCCGTTCGAGCCCTGAATGTCGTAACCGGTGTTGTAGGAGTCGCCGCCGAAGTTCAGGCTACCCGTTGTGGTGTAGAGGGTGTAGCGTGCGGTGTTCGAGATCTCCTGGTTACCGGTCTGTCCCCACGATGCGCGCAGCTTCAGATTGTCGAGCCACGACTTCGTGTTCTTCATCCATGCCTCCTCGCTGATGCGCCATCCGAGCGACACCGAGGGGAACGTACCATATTTATTGTTCTTACCGAAGCGGCTCGAACCGTCGCGACGCACGGTGACGGAGGCCAGGTAGCGGTCGGCATAGGTGTAGTTGACCTTTCCGAAGAACGACACCAGCGAGAAGCCTGAACCGGAACCGTAGGCCTTGTCGGTGCCCTCAGCACCGGCGCTGGGCCACATATAGTCGGTGTTCAGCACGTCGTAGTTCTGACGATAGCCTGAGAACCAGACATCGTCCTGACGGTTGAGCTCAACACCAAGCAGTGCGTCGGCACGATGCAGGCCCACTTCGATGTTATAGGTTGCCACGGCGTTCCACATCCACTTCATCCAGTGCTCCTGCTTGGCCTCGACACCATTCTCGTCGCGGGCCACGTTGCCGTTGAGGAGCGGATAGGTGAAGATGCGCTGCTGCTTCTGGCTGTAGTCAATACCGAAGGTGGTGCGCAGGTTGAAGCCCTTGAACGGAGCCAGGTTCAGATGCACGTCGCCGAATGTGCGCCAATAGGTGTAGCGGTTGTCGGCGTTGCGCGAGAGCGTTGAGCGCGGGTTCTCACGGTCGGCATAGCCACCGGTGAGGTTGGCAAACTCGCCAGCTGTGTTGTAGATGGGGTAGTTGGGATTGAACTGCAGGGCATTCTCAAGGAATCCGCCGGGAGCACCCACTTCGCTGGTGCGGTTCAGCGTGAAGTTCTCGCCGATGGAGAGCACGTCGCCAATGAGCTTGTACTCGGTGTTCATACGGGCGGAGTAGCGCTCGAAGTCGGAGGTCTTGATCACACCGAGGTTCTTATAGTAGCCCAGCGAGAAGAAGGCTGAGCCGCGCTCGTTGCCGTTGCTCACGCTGACATTGTAGTTCTGTACGACGCCCGTGCGTGTGGACTCGTCGAACCAGTCGGTATTGGCAGCCTCAACGGTGTTGGCGGCATCGAGATACTTGCTCATGATGACGCTGTTGAGCTGCGGGTTGCCCTGCTGGTCGTAGCCCCAGTCGAAGCGGTAGCCCAGATTGTTGTTGTTGGGATCGAGGTGGTCATTGACGCGAGCCTGCCAGAAAGCCTGACCCCACTGCTCGGCATTGAGCACCTTCATGCGGTGGGCATACATCGAAGCGGCAATAGAGCCGTCGAAGTCTACGCGTACCTTTCCGTCCTTACCTTTCTTCGTGGTGATGATGATCACGCCATTGGCAGCGCGCGAACCGTAGATGCTGGCCGAGGCGGCATCCTTCAGCACCTGGATGGACTCAATGTCGTTGCCGTTGAGCTCGTGCATGCCTGCCTTCGTGGGCACACCGTCGATGATGTAGAGCGGATCGTTGTCGTTGAGCGTACCGTTACCACGAATACGTACGGTGGCGGCACCTGAAGGGTTACCGTCGGCCGAGATGTTCATACCGGGAACGCGGCCCTGAAGTGCTTTCATGGGGTTGTTCTCGTTCTGCTTCTGCAGTTCGTCGACGTTCACGACACTGACCGCGCCCGTGAGGTCGGCCTTACGCTGCACTTGATAACCAGTGACGACCACCTCGTTGAGTTCGTTGGTGTCGTCGGTCATCGTAATCTGCATGCCTGCCTGCGCTGGCAACTCCTGAGTGGCAAAGCCAATGTAGGAGATGACGAGCGTCGACCCGGAAGCAGTCTTCAGACGGAAGTTGCCGTCGATGTCGGTCACGGTACCGTTTGAGGTGCCTTTCTCCATGACGGTAGCTCCGATGATGGGTTCGCCTGTGTTGTCGACGATGGTGCCGCTGGCTTCGGTCTGAGCAAAAGCAAGGGTGCTTGCCAGAAGGAAGAGGAACGACAGCATCAGCCGGCGTGTCAGGCCTTGAGCTGAAAATGTTTTCTGCTTTTCCATTTGCGAATGATTTTTTTGTTAGTAATTAGGTTTTTGAATTAATTCTGCCGCAAAAGTACTAAATAAACGCGCAGATGATTAACAAATATCGTTCGTAAACGTGTAAAATTGATTCACGAAACAATCGTTGACAATAAAGTCCGATTTGTTGACTCCCCTTTGTTGATGGGTTTCGTGGCTGTAGGTGTTGGGTAACGACGGTATTCTTTATGCTATTGGCGAAACAATTGCAATGCCCTAACGTTGAAAGAACATTGCTTTGGAGTCATGGAAGCATTGCTTTTGATTTCAGGAGCAATGCTCTTGGGGTACTGGAGCATTGCTTATGGGGGACAAGACCTATGCTTTAGCGGGTTCAAAGGTATGGGTTCTGAGAATTTCACTATAGTAAAGCGATCACTTCACTATAGTAAAACGATCACTTCACTATAGTAAAATAATCACTTCACCTTAGTAAAGTGACGGTGTTACTAAAGTGAAGTGACGGAAAGACTGTGTCGAATCAGTTTACATGCCTGTGCGCAGGTCGGTGGGATACTGGCCATACTGCTTCTTGAAACAACTGGAGAAGTAGCCGGGCGTGCCGAAGCCCACCTCGTAGGCAATCTCGTTGACCGTCTTCGTGGTGGTCTGCAGCAGGGTGCGGCCGCGCTGCAGGCGCATCTGGCGCAGCAACTCTACGGGCGAGAGACCCGTCAGCGCCTTCACCTTTCTATATAACTGCACGCGACTCAGACCGAGCTCGTCGCCCAGGTCGTCCATCTTCAGATTGGGATTCTGCATGTTCTTGTGGATGGCTTCCTTCAGCGCGTCGGTGAAGAGCTTGTCCTGCGTGCTGAGCTTCACGGGCTCCTCTTCTTGCCCCTTCTCACGCTCGTCGTGATTTTCGAACAACTGGCGTCGGCTCTTCAGCAGGTTGTAGATGCGCGCCACGAGCACGTCGGCCGAGAAGGGCTTCGTCAGGTAGGCGTCGGCACCATGCTCGTAGCCCTCTATCTGCTGACTCTCCTCGCTTCGGGCCGTGAGCAAGATGACGGGAATGTGGCTCGTGATGGCATCCTCCTTCAGGTGGCGGCAGAACTGCAGACCATCCATAACCGGCATCATCACGTCGCTTACCACCAGGTCGGGCACCAGCTCGCGGGCGATGCGCAGTCCGCTCTGGCCGTCGTTGGCCTCCAGCACGTAGAACTTGTCGCCAAGCAGCGTGCGCAGGTAGAGGCGCATGTCGGCATTGTCGTCGACGACAAGAATGGTGGAGAGCTCCTCGGCATCTTCTTGCTTCAGGTGGGCAAGGCGGCCTTCCTTCAGTTGCTCAGTGTCGGCGGCGGTGTTGGGGATTTTAAGGTTTTTAAGGTCTTTAGGGTCTTTAGGGAGGGGGGCGTCTTTGGCAAGCGATGCGTCGCTCACCATGTTGGCCATTTCCTTGCGGAAGTTCAGTACGTTAGAGACAAGGCCTTCCAGTTGGCTGACGTTGCGGCTGACGATATCCATCAGTGAGCGGTCGGAGCCCTTCAGCGTGGGGCTGTCCATCAGCTTGCCCACGGGGCCGGCAATGAGCGTGAGCGGAGTCTTCAGCTGGTGGCTGGCATTGGTGTAGAAACGTGTCTGCTCCTCGTTCAGGCGCTTCTGCTGTTCGTGGGCCTTGCGCGTCTCGGCGGCTGCGCGGCGTGTTCGCTTGATGGCTCGCCAGAACACCAACAGCGCCGCCACGAGCAACAGGATGCTCACGAAGCTGCCGATGAGCACGCGGCGCTGAGACTTATAGAGTCCGAAGTAGTTCTCCAGCTTGTCCTGAATGGTGATGAGGTCGTCGTTCTGCTTGATGAGCTCCCGGCTGTTCATGGCGATGATGTTGGCATTGTCGGGAGTGACCATCACGCTGCTCATGTAGTTGGTGCGCTCGTAGGGCTGATGGGTGAGGATGTTGAGCGCCAGGCGGATGATCTCGTCGCCATGCGTGGGATAGACGTAGGTGCCGGCCAGCTTGCCTTGCTGCACGTAGGCAATGCCCTCGTCGGGCATGCCGTCGATGCCCAGAATCTTCACCTTCGCTTGCAGCTTCGCCTCGCTGACGGCCTTGTAGGCTCCCATGCCCATGGCGTCGTTGTGGCAGAATATGATGTCGGGTGTGAGCCCGGAGGCTATTTGCTGGCGAACAGCCTTATAGGTGTTTTGGGCATCCCAGTCGCTATTGACGGAAACGTAGTCGAACTCGCCGTGGCCCTGCATGGCCTGCGCAAAGCCGCGGTGGCGCTCCTGGGCGGGCGAGGTGGTCATGGCGGCAGTCACCTCCAGCACGCGCGGCCGGTGGCCGCTCACGTCGCGGGTCAGGCTCACGGCATAGCGCCCCACAGCATTGCCCGCCTCGGTGTTGTTGCCGCCGATGAAGGCTGCATAGTCGTCGGTGTCGGCCGTGCGGTCGAAGAAAATCACGGGGATGCCCTTTGCCTTTACGCGGGCAATGGCTTCGGCCATGGGTGCCGACTCGGTGGGAGCCACGACCAAGAGGTCGATGCCGGCCTGCGAGAGACTGTCGATTTGCTGAATCTGACGCGTGGGATTGTCCTGCGCGTCGTAGATGCTCACGCTGACGTTCTGGTCGTAGAGGTGCTGGGCGGCTAGCATCTCGCGGTTCACCTTCTCGCGCCACTGGCCTGAGGCACATTGCGACACGGCAATCTTGTAGGATTGTCCATCTGTGCAGGCAACAAGCGTTGCCAGAATCGAGAGGCAAATGAATATTTGTTTTCGCATGGCGGTCATCTTTTTTCGTTTTGATGGCAAAAATACGAATAAGTGAGCGAAAAACCAAATTTATTTGAGTTTTTTCGAGCGAAAGTATTTTCGGCGTAGCCAAAATTACGAAAATAGATTTGAATAAGGCAAAAAAAATCGAAAGTTTTTTATTTCACGACAACATCAAGCCTGATGGTGAGTCCTTCCTGGCCAGGGGTGCCAATGGGATAGTCGATGTGTTGTAGCCCCTTCGGGGTGTCGGCCGAGGGGGAAAAAGTCACGGTGACGGGCTCGCGGCGGTCGCCATCGTCGCGATGCAGCAGCACGACGGTGCGCTGCTTGGTTTCGCCTACGTGCATGATGCCGAGGTCGAAGCGGTTGGCGGAGAGACGCAGACGGTCGCTCACGCGGATGGGAAACTGGCGCAGCAGCGACTCCTCGGAGGTGATGCAGGTGCCCGTGAGCGACAGCTGCACGTGGTGCACCTCGGCTTTCGTCAGTGGCGATGCCGCTGTGGCGCCATAAACGATGGTGCCGGTCTCCTCGAAGTCGCCACCCTTGCCCTGCGGATTGAAGCGCAGGGTGAACGCGATGGTGTCGCCAGGAAGTACCTCGGCTGCACCCGCGTCGGGCTGCTCAGCCTCTACCGTGGTGCAGTGGCAGGAGGTGTAGGTCTGCACGACGGCCACGGGGCTGTTGCCGGCATTGCGCAGCAGGAACGTGTGCTCCTGCACACCGTCAGCCTCTTGGATGGTTCCGAGACTGACGGTGGCAAGACCTATGACGATGAGGGAGTCGAGCACCATGGGGATTTACGGATTTACGATTTACGAATTTACGATTTTCTTTCCGTTCTGGATGTAGACGCCCTTTGGCAATTGATGATTTACGGATTTACAATTGACGATTTTGCGCCCGCAGAGGTCGTAGACGGCGGCATGAGCCCCCTTCCCTTCAGGGAGGGGCTGGGAGTAGGCTTCAATGCCTGTTGACTCCTGCTTGGCATCGAGCGTCCAGGCGTTGAGGGTAGCCTCGGTCTGGGCGGTGGCGAAGGCTTCAGCCTCTGTTGCAGTGGCATCGGTGGGGAACAGGCGCACGGAGAATGCCCAGCGGTCGCTGACGAAGATGTCGGCAATGGAACCGTCGAGGAAGAGGTGGAGCGTGAGTTTCTCGCCTGCCTTCGGCTTCTCGGGCAGTGTGGCGGTGTAGATGCCGTTGTAGGAGCCGCCGTCGTTGCTCTGGCGCTGCAGGGCGGTGAGGTCGAGGGTGATGGTGCCGCGGTCGGCATCGTAGGAGAGCGTGGCCTGCTGGCTGCCCGACTTCAGGAAGTGGAAGCCGAACTCGCCTGTGGCAACGGTGAACTCGCCACGAATCTCCAGCTGGCGACCACTGACGGGCGCGAGCGACTGCGTGCCTTGCAGCGCGAGCGTCTGGCTGAAGGCCGTCTCGGTGCGCATGGCGGCAAGACCGCTGTAGGGCTTCTGCACCAGCAGGCCGTTGGCATCGACCGAAAGTTCGCGCGGCAGCGAGTAGTTGTGGGCCCATCCCATCTCGTAGTTGGTCTGCGTGGGCAGCTTGTCGGGCACGATTCCGAGGAGCAGCGTCTTGCCGTCCTTCTGATAGATGGTGGGCGAGAGCAGACCATAGCCGTCGCGGCTGATGCCGCCCAGCTCGAGGTACTGCACGCCAGTGGCGTCGGGCGTGAAGGTGCCGTCGCTGCCAATGGTGCCTACCCAGCAGAGGGTGCGCACGCCGGCACCGGTGTTCTGCGGTGTGCAGGTGAAGAGGTAGCGGCCGTCGGAGAGCGGGGTGACGTTGGGCATCTCCCAGAAGGTGCCATGCTGGTTGCGGTTGCCGCCTTGGAAGAAAATCTTGCCGTCGTTGGTCCACTGGCCGTTTTGCAGCTTGTGCAGCGTGCAGGCACCGACACCATTCTTGCTCGTGCCCACGATGACGTACTGCTCACCGTTAGCCGTGAAGTAGTAAGGATCGCGGAAGTCGTCGGAGAGTCCCGACGGACGGCCGTTGATGATGACGCCCTGCTTCTGCCAGTCGAGGAGCGAAGCATCGGCAGGCGTGGCGTGAGCGATGACGGCACGTGCGTTGTCGACGGCGGTATATAATATATTAGGTGTGCCGTTGGTACCCTCGTAGACGCAGCCGCTCCAGCAGCCCTTGATGTCGTAGGCTTCACCGGGAGCAATGGCGATGGGCTCCTCGCGCCAGTCGTAAAGGTTCTCAGAGGAAATGTGCCCCCAGTGCAGACGTGCCATGTAGGGACCGTTGGGGTTCTTCTGGAAGAACACGTGGTAGCGGCCGTCGCTGTAGGTCATGCCGTGGGTCTCATTGGTCCACGAGCCTGTGGGCATGGCGTGGAACAGCGGGCGCCATAAGGAGAGTTGAGTGTTCTCGCCGATGCCGTAGCGCGACAGGGGATAGGAGAAATCGGGTCGCTGGTCAGCAGCCACCTCGGGAGCCGTAGGCGTGGTCACTTCGTTGTAGACGGCGATGTCGTCGATGAGTCCGCAGAAGGTGTTGATGAGGAACGGTCCCGACTTCCGTTCGGTGGCATCCTTGCCAATATAGAAACTGGAGGTGCTGTGGGCAATGTCGGCACGACTCATGCGGCCGGTGCCAATCTGCTCGCCATTCAGGTAGAGCGTGGCGGCATTCTTTGCCTTGTCGAGTACGGCCGTGAGCGTTGCCCACTGGCCGAGGGGCAGCTTCTTTTCGCCGGCAACGGTCATGAGGAAGCCCGTGGCCGAGCCGAAGCGCAGGCGCACATCGCCCTGAGAGGAAAGTTCGAGGGCCAGACCTTTCTTTCCGCTCTCGTCGAGGTTGCTGCAGATGGCGGTATAGGTGGGTGTGGCCTCGGCATCCTCGACACGCATCATAGGATAAGCCTCGGCAGCCAGGGTGACGCTCAGCGTGAGCGCGGTGGTGCTGAAGGTGCTGACGGGCATGCTGGCCACGACGTAATTGCTATAGCCGTCGAAGCGAAGGGCGTCGCCGTCAAGGCCAGTGGCGGTGCAGGCTGGCAATTGCGAGACGACGTTGTACGACTGCTGGCTGACGCTCTCGGTGACGGCACCGTTGGCGTTGAGCGACATGTCGAAATGGGCGACGGGTGTCTGTGCGCTGGTGTTGGCAGCAAGAGCGAGTATCAGGGCGGTTGCTGTGAGTAGTTTCTGTTTCATCGTAATGATTCTGTTTTAGGTTTTTATTTCTGTTTTCGGTTGCAAAATTACGCTTTTCTGCCTTACGGACACTTAAAATTTGTTTCAAATGATGCAAAATTTCGTTCTTTGCCGGGAAAAAGTTTCAAAAAAGCATGCAAACTAGTAGGTAAGACTGATAAGAAATAAGCATAAAAGGAAAAGCGCGACATGCGAGGGAAGCACCCCTGCCATGTCGCGCCATGAAAAACAGAAAATTACCTAAGAATAATTCTTATTTTCGAAATGTGGAAGATTTTCATTTACTTCAGGTAGCCGATGCAGTTGGACGTGAAACGCTCCAGCTGCGACTGCTTTTCGTTCTCGCCGCCGATGTTCCACTCGTAGGCTGCCAGGCCCACGGCGAGGATACGGCCGGCGAAGGAGGTGGTGGGAGCGAAGTCGATGATGCCTGCGCAGCAGTAGTCTACGACGTGGTTCCACGTGCCGAGCACCTCGGAGTTGGTCATCTCCTCCCAAGCCTTCACGACGTTGGGATTGGGAGCCAGACCGTAGGCGTTGAGGTCCCACATGCAGTTGTGGTCGCCCTTCACGCCGGCGCCTTCGAAGCAGTAGATAGGACGTTCGTAGAGACCCGAGACGTACTCCATGCCCCAGTAAATGTCGTGGCCGGAGTGGTCGTAGATCTGACCCTCGGCATTGCCGATGACGGGCTGCGAGCCCCAGATGTCGTTGTTCTGTCCGCCCTCGCCGTTGCCATAGATGCCGGGAGCATAGGCATCAGCGATACGGCCCACGGCCACGGTGAGCTGGGTGGCATGGTTGGTGAGCAGCAGGTTACCGCCGTCGGCAGTGTAGGCCTTCAGGGCGTTCACCACCTCGTTGGAAGCCAGTCCGCCCGGCAGGTTCTGCCAGCCGCGCTCAATGCCGATGCGGTCGCACATCACCCAGCACATGGGGTGCTGCTCGATGTCGAGGTCGTCGACGGTAGCAGCGGTCAGCAGCACGCCCTTGCCCTGGTCGACGTAGTTCTTCTGGAACCAAGCCACGGCATCCTTCTCGTCGGCGCTCTGCTCGTAGTCGTTGGCCACGAGCATGGCCACCTTCGTCTCAGCGGTCTGGTTGACGTAGGCAAGGCAGTTCGAGGTGAACTTCTCCAGTTGGTCTTGACAGGAGTTCTCGCCGCCGATGTTCCACTCGTAGGCAGCAAGACCCACGGCGAGGATGCGGCCGGAGAAGGTGGTGGTCGGGTCGAAGTCGATGATGCCTGCGCAGCAGTAGTCGACGACGTGGTTCCACGTGCCGAGCACATGCGAGCTGGTCATGTCCTCCCAAGCCTTCACGACGTTGGGCGACGGAGCCAGACCGTAGGCGTTGAGGTCCCACATGCAGTTGTGGTCGCCCTTCACGCCGGCGCCTTCGAAGGTATAGATGGGACGCTCGTAGAGACCAGAGACGAACTTCATGCCGCGGTAGATGTCATGTCCGGAGTGGTCGTAGATCTGACCTTCGGCATTGCCGATGACCGGCTGCGAACCCCAGATGTCGTTGTTCTGTCCGCCCTCGCCGTTGCCATAGATGCCGGGAGCGTAGGCATCAGCGATACGGCCCACGGCCACGGTGAGCTGGGTGGCGTGGTTGGTGAGGAAGAGATTGCCGCCATCCTCGCAGAAAGCCTTCAGCGCGTTGATGGTGTTGGCCGAAGCTAGGTTGCCGGGCAGGTTCTGCCAGCCGCGCTCGATGCCGATGCGGTCGCACATCACCCAGCAGGCCGACTGATTCTCGATGTCGAGGTCGTCGATGGTCGACGGCGTGAGCAGCACGCCCTTGCCGCGGTCTACGTAGTTCTTCTTGAACCAGTCGGCAGCGTCCTTCTCGTCGGCCGAACCGTTCTGATAGTCGTCGGGCAGGAGCATGGCCACCATGCCGGCACTCTTCTTAGCCTCATACTGAATGTTGAAGCGCACGGTCTGGCCTTCCGAGACGCGACCGTCCTCATAGCGGGCTTTCACGGTGTAGGCCACGTCGACATTCGTCGGAGCCTTCTTGATGAAGTAGCTGCTGACGACCTCGTCGATATTCGTCACGTCGAGGTTGTCCTTGATGATCTGGATGCCACTCTGGCCTGCCATCGTCGGGTTGTCCCAGCGCAGGGTGACCTGGCGCTGTCCCTGAGTGTATTCGGCCACGAGGTTGCGCACGGCCTCAGAATAGGTGGCTTCTTCCAGCTCGACGTCGGAGCAGGAAGTGAAAAGCCCCCCTCCAACTCCCCCGAGGGGGAGGGCAATTGCTATGTAAGCTGCAATTTTTATGATATTCTTTTTCATATTCATTCTATATTTATTGGGTTCTTTTTAGTCCTTCTGCCTATGCCCTCCCCTCGGGGAGGGTTAGGAAGGGGGCTTTAGTATTGCTTGTAGAGACCGTTAGAGTTGTCGATCTCGGCCAGGGGCACGGGCAGGAAAATCTCGTTGGCACTCACCGAACGGCCCTGATAGTAGGGACGCAGTTTGGCCTCTTCGGTCATGTAGGTGTTCATCGTGTTCATGAGGTAGTCCTGTCCCCAGCGCACGAGGTCGAACCAACGGTTGCCCTCGAGGGCGAGCTCCAGACGGCGCTCAAAGCGAACTGCCATGCGGGCACGCTCCTTGGTCCAGTAGAGGTTGCCGTCCCAATCGGTGGGATAGAGGCCCACGTAGTAGTCGGCCTTCGAGGGGTCGAGGTCAACGGGCGAATACGAACCATCAACACTCTGGGCAGCACGCTGGCGCACCTGGTTCACCAGGGCGCGGGCCTCAACGAGTCCCTCGTCGGTGGCGGCATTGGTGCCACTGGCCAGCTCGACCAGAGCCTCAGCCTTCAGCAGCAGGATGTCGGCATAGCGAATGAACATGAAGTTGAGCGAGTTGCAGCCCCAAGGCCATGTTGCCAAGGCGTCCTCGGGAGCGGGCCAAGCCTTCTTGTTGGAGAACTCGCCGTAGATGTCGTAGGCACGGCACCAGCCCTGCGTGTAGGTGTGACCACGCCACGGGAAGCCGATACGGCCAACGGTGAAGTCGAGACGCGGGTCGAGCGTTCCGTCGTAGTTCTCGGTGACGTTCACGCGGTTGAACGTGCCGTCGAGCAGGGGCAGACCCGAGTTGGGGTCGGTGCGGAAGGCATTCACCAGGTTCTGCGAACCGTAGAAGAAGTCGTCGCCCGTGCCGTAGAGGTTGCCGTCGCTGTAGGTGCAGTTCAGCAGGTTCGACCAGTTGATGTGGGCATTGTCGTTGGCCGTCGAGCACTGCAGGGCGAACACCGACTCCGAGCCGTTGTTGAAGGCAATCTTCGAGAGGTCGCCGAAGTTCTGGTAGAGGCTGTACTGACCGCTCTTGATGACGGCGTCGGCATTGTCGCGCACGCCTTCCCAGTCGCTCGTGAAGGCGCAGACCTTGGCCAGGATGGCCTGTGCCGTGGTGCGGGTGATGCGTCCGGCGGCACTCTTCTGTGCGGGCAGCACCTCGATGGCCTCGGTGAGGTCTTGCTTGATGAAGGAGAAGATCTCGTCGCGCGAGAACTCGTCGTTGGGCTTCGTGTTCACGTCCTCGCCCTCCTTGAAGTAAGGAATGCGGTTGAAGATGCGCATCAGGTCGAAGTAGTACCAGGCGCGCAGCGTCTTCAGTTCGCCCATCACCTGCTCGGCACCAGCGATGGAGCTGGCCTGCTGCAGGGCAAGCATGGCGTTGTGTACGCGCGAGATGGCGTAGTAGTTGTTCTGCCACTTGTTCAGGCAGGAGACGTTGTCGGAGTTCACCTCGCTCACTTCGAGCAGGTGGATGTTCTCCTCCATACCCGTGCCGCCACCGCCTTTGTAGGCGTCGTCAGAGCGCACGTCGAAAATCCAGTTGGTCGACGGACCGGCAAAGGCCTCGTTGTTGCCGTAGAAGTGGGCTTCCAGGCCGGCGTAGGCCGATGCCACGAGTCCTTCCACCGAACTCTCGTCAAGCTGCTCAGCCGTGAACTGTCCCTGCGGCACCGTGTCGAGCATGTCGTCGCAGGAGGTGAGGGCTGCCGTCATACAGCAGCATACAGAACCTGCCAATGCAATATTCTTGATATATTTGGTAATCATAATAGTCAATTATTGATGTTACTTAGTTACTTTGTTATCTTGTTACCTTGTTCAGAACGTGAGGTTCAGACCAACAGAGAAGGTACGTGCACGAGGATACGGGCCGTTGTCGATGCGGGCACCGTAGGTCGAGAGGGGCACTTCAGGATCCAGACCGCTGTAGCCGGTCAGCGTGAAGACGTTCTCCACCTGTCCGTAGAGGTTCATGGCCTGCAGGCCGATGGTCTTCATCCAGGGCTGGTCGAAGCGGTAGGAGAGCTTCACGTACTTGCATTTCAGGTAGGAACCGTCCTCCATGAAGTAGGTCGACATGCGGGTCTCGTTGTTGTCGTCGATGGTGGTCAGGGCAGGGATGGTAGCCGAGGGGTTGTTCTGCGTCCAGGCCTGCAGCACTTCCTTGCTGCGGTTGGTGTAGAGGTTGCCGTAGGTCATGAATTCCAGCTGCTTGCGCGTGCCGTTGTAGATGTCGAAGCCGAACTCGCCCGAGAAGAAGGCCGACAGGCTCCAGTTCTTGTAGTTGGCCGTGAGCGTCAGACCCATGCCGAAGTCGGGGTTCGGGTCGCCGATGATGCAGCGGTCGGCCTCGTTCACGACGCCGTCGCCGGTGATGTCGCGATACTTCAGTCGGCCTACGCCCTTGCCTTCCTGGATGGCGTGGTTCGACACCTCGTCCTCCGTCTGGAAGATGCCGTCGTTCACATAGCCGAAGTAGACGCCCATGGGCTGGCCTTCAATGAGGCGCCAGTCGCCGCCGATGACGCTCACCTCGTCGTTCAGCTTGACGAGCTTGTTGCGATACATCGAGAGGTTGAAGTTGCCGTCCCACGAGAAGTCGCCGTACTGCGGTGAGTGGTAGCCGAGGTTGAGCTCGAAACCGTGGTTCTTCATCGTACCGGTGTTCATGAACTTGGCTGCATTCTCACCTGCCACAGAGAGCACGGGCGGGATGGTGATCATGTCCTTGGTGTTCTTCCAATAGTAGTCCAAAGCCAGGCTCACGCTGCCGTCGAAGAGGAAGGCATCCAGACCGAGGTTGGTCTGCGTCGTGGTCTCCCACTTCAGGTCGGGATTACCCGTCGTAGCCACCTTGATACCGCTCACCACGCTGGTGTTGGTGCCGCCGAGGTCGTAGGCGCCGTTGCCCAGGTCGTAGGCATAGGTAGAGAAGGCTGCATAGTTGTTGGCGATGGCCGAGTTACCGTTCTGACCCCATGCCAAGCGAACCTTCACGTTGTCGATGATGGGGTTCTTCTTCCAGAACTTCTCCTCCGACACGCGCCAGGCACCCGAGAAGGCGGGGAAGATGCCCGAGTTGTTGTTCTTATGCAGGCGCGAGGTCTGGTCGCGGCGCAGCGTGGCAGAGAACAGGTAGCGGTCGGCGAAGTTATAGTCAATCTTTCCGAAGAGCGAGAACAGTGCCCACTCCTGCTTGCCGCCGCCGTTGGTCATCGTGCCCGAACCGGCACCAATCTGCATGTAGTCTTTGTCCTCGAAGGCATAGTCCTTGCGCGTGGCGGCGAGGTCTTCGAATATGTATTTGATGGCCTCCGTACCGGCCAGCACGGTGAAGTGGTGCAGCGTGCTGATGTCGAAGAGGTAGTTGGCCGTGTTGGTCCAGGTCCAGGTGTCGCCCTGTCCGTAGCCGCTGCTCACGGCGCGGTTGGCGGTGTCGTCGGTCGGACGCACGTTGCGCGTCAGCGTCTTGTTGAGGAACTGCACGTGCTCCACGCCGATGTTGCTCTTCAGCGTGAGACCCTTCACGGGCATGATCTCCACGTATCCGTTGCCGAAGATGCGCCACGACGAGTTCTGGTTGTCGCGCATGTTGTAGAGCGTCTGCACGGGGTTCTCGATGTCTGAGCCCAGCATGGCCACGGGGTCGGCGTAGACGCCCTCAGCCGAGTAGACGGGGATGGCGGGATGCTGGCGCATGGCGGTGTAGGGAATGCCACGGTCGCCGTTGGTGTCGGCACCGCGGTTGTCCCACTTCGCAATCATCAGGTTCTCGCCCACGCGGATGTACTTGTTGAAGTTGTACGTGGAGTTCACGCGAGCCGAGATGCGCTTGTAGAACGTGTTGGTCATCAGACCGTTCTGGTTGATGTAGTTGGCAGAGAACAGGTAGCTGCCCTTCTCCGAAGCGTTCGAGATGCTGGCCGAGAGGTTCTGCGTCCAGGCAGCATCGTAGACTTCCTTCTGCCAGTCGGTGTCGGCAGTCGTCACGCCGTTCACCGAGCTCACCAGCTGAGGCTCGCTGCCCGTGCCGTAGAGCGAGGCAGCACCCACGGGAGCGATGCCGTCGTTGGCGCAAGCCTGCCAGTAGGCCTGTCCCCACTGTGCAGCCGAGAGCATGTCGTAGCGACGGGCCACGGTCTGCAGGGCAGCGTTGTAGTTCAGGTTGATGGCCATCTTGCCGTCCTTACCCTTCTTCGTGGTGATGATGATCACGCCGTTGGCGGCACGCGAACCATAGATACTGGCCGACGAGGCATCCTTCAGCACCTGAATCGACTCGATGTCGGCCGAGTTCAGAGAGTTCAGGTTCTCCGTTGTGGCCACGCCGTCGATGACGTAGAGCGGGTCGCAGGCGTTCACCGTACTCATACCGCGCACGCGGATGGTAGAACTGCCACCGCCAGGGGCAGCATCGGTCACGATGTCGACACCGGCCAGCTTGCCCTGCATGGAGTTCAGCATGTTAGGATCGCTCTCCGAGATGGGACCTTTCATGTCCATCACCGACACGGCACCTGTCAGGTCGGCCTTGCGCTGTACCTGATAACCCGTGACAACCACCTCGGTGAGTTCCTTGGCGTTGTCGCTCATGGTGATGTTCATGCCTGCCTGTGCGGGCAGTTCCTGCGTCTCGAATCCGATGTAGGAGATGACGAGCGTGGCGCCCTGGGCAGTCTTCAGATGGAAGTTGCCGTCGATGTCGGAGATGGTGCCGTTAGAGGTGCCCTTCTCCATGATGGTGGCGCCGATGATGGGTTCGCCTGTGTTGTCGACAATGGTGCCGCTGGCCTCGGTCTGTGCAAAAGCGAGGGTGCTTGCCAGAAGGAAGAGGAACGACAACATCAGCCGGCGTGTCAGGCCTTGAGCTGAAAATGTTTTCTGCTTTTCCATTTGCGAATGATTTTTTTGTTAGTACTTAGGTTTTTGAATCATTTTTCTGCTGCAAAAGTACGTCAATCGCCTGCGTAGACAGTTAAAATTTCGTTCATCGCGTGCAAAATTTGTTGCGATGAAACATTTTTAGCAGAAAACGAACGATTTTTTCAACCGTTTCCTCCAGCTGTCGTAAGTGGCACCGCTGGCAGCTTTTCCTGATGTATGAGCCAGCCATGACAGTAAACCATATGTTTTACCGACCAAAACATGATGTTTTACTTTGCAAAATACTATGTTTTACTTTATCAAGTTGTTTGTTGACATAAAAAGCGTGCTCCGCAGGCATGAAAGCGATGCGGAGCACGAATAGGTTTAAGGAATTATTGCTTGTTGTTCAGTTCGGAGGGACTGATGCCGAACTCGTCGCGGAAGCATTTCGTGAAGTAGCTTGGCGCTGAGAAACCTACGTCGTAGGCTACTTCGGCAATGGTCTTGTCGGTGGTGAGGAGCATCTGTCGGGCGCGCTGCAGGCGGGCGGTGCGCAGCAGTTCCACGGGCGATCGGCCGGTGAGGGCTTTCACCTTGCGATAGAGCTGTACGCGCGAGAGACCGATTTCAGCGCCCAGCTCTTCCACGCTGAGGTCGCTGTCGGTCATGTGCTTCTCGACGACGGCCTTGAAGCGGGCGAGGAAGGGCGATACGTCGTCCAGTACTTCCGCAGGAGGCGTTTGGCTGCTGGTGTCAATGGTTTCGACCTTGTTGCCGTCGTCCGGCAGATTTTCTCCTCCTTCGATGGGGGTGGGGGAGGTTCCTCCCCACAGCTCCTTCAGGATGCGGCGGCTGCGCAGCAGATTCTCGATGCGGGCCAGCAGCAGGGAGGCCTCGAAAGGTTTGGTGATATAGGCGTCGGCTCCGCTGCGATAGCCCTCCACCTGGTGCTGCGAAAGGGCGCGGGCAGTGAGCAGGATGACGGGGATGTGGCTCGTGGCCAGGCTTTCCTTCACCTGCTGGCAGAACTCCAGTCCGTTCATGACGGGCATCATCACGTCGGAGACAATCAGGTCGGGTACGTCACGCTGGGCAATCTCCAGTCCCTGCTTGCCGTCGGGAGCCTCGCTGATAGTGTAGAAGGGTGCGAGGATGGTGCGCAGGTAGGTGCGTATGTCGGGATTGTCGTCGACGACGAGGATGGAAAGCGGGTCGGACTCTGCCTCTTCCTTTGCAGGGGTGGGGGCTGTTCCCTGATGGTCGTCAGTATCTTCGGTGGCCGATGGAGTGAATACCCCATCCTTGCCGAGGGGTGAGTTTTCGGAGTTGAGGGTGGGTTTCAGAATCTTGTTCACCAGTTCTGACAGCTGGTCGGCATTGCGGGTGACGATGTCGAGCATGGCGTGGGCCTCGGTGTTGTCGTTTCTTAAGGCTTCGGTCTGCGCCAGTTGTTGCAGCGGACCAGTGATGAGCGTCAGCGGTGTGCGCAACTGGTGGGCAGCCTGCGTGTAGAAGTCAATCTGCTGGCGTGCCATCTGTTCGTGCTCCTTATTTAAACGAATGCGCGTGCGAAGGTCGCGCCAGATGAGGAATGCTGCGAACGCCAGCAGGAGAATGATGCCGAGGGAGAGCAGAGTAATCATGCGCTGGCTGGTCAACCGCTGCATGTAGTCGGCAGCCAGACTGTGCAGGTTTTCGATGTCCTTGCCTTGTCGCATCATTTCCTCCGACTGCATGAGCATGACGTTGGCATTGTCGCGGGTGACGATGGCGGCTTTCAGTTGGTTGTCGCGCTCGTAGGGCTTGTCCTCGAGGATGTTCATGGCCAGTTGGAAGAGTTCGTCGCCTCGGGTGGGGTAGATGTAGCTGGCTTCGAGGTCGCCGCTGAGGATGTGTTCGATGCCGCCGTCGGGAGTGGCGAGGGCATCGATGCCGCAGTATTTAGAGTTGAGCGTTCTTTCTGATGCTTCACGCCGAGCGGAGGATTGAGAGTTGAGAGAGGCTTTGCGGGCGCCGAGTGCCATGCGGTCGTTCTGTCCGAAGACGTAGTCTATCTGTGCATCGGGGTGCTGGCTGAGGTAGGCCTGCATGGCCTCGTAGCCGCTCTCCTCGGTCCAGTCGCCCTGCAACGAATCGACGAAGGTGATGCCGGGGTACTGGCGGAGGGCATCGGTGAAGCCGCGGTGGCGGTCGATGGCAGGTGACGAACCGCGCAGTCCCATGATTTCGAGCACGCGGCCGCGGCCGTCCAGTCGGCTGGCGATGTACTCGCCCATGGCGTGGCCCACGGCATAATTGTCGGCTCCCATGAAGGCTGTGTAGTTGGGGCTGTCGGTCTTGCGGTCGAAGAGGATGACGCGGATGCCCTTCTGGTAGGCGCGGTCGATGGCGGGCGAGATGGTCGATACTTGGTTGGGCGATACGATGAGCAGGTCGACACCAGCGGCTATCAGACTGTCAATCTGGGCTATCTGCCGCTGGTCGTTGTCGTTGGCCGACACGATGCTGAGGCTTACGTCGGCTCGGCTGTAGTTGGCTGTGCGCAGTTCGTCGATGAGTTTGTTGCGCCATATATCGCTGCTGCATTGCGACACGCCGATGCGGTAGCTGACCGACTGCTTGCTGCACGCGGCAAGCACCGTCAGCAGGAGGGTTGCAATGGCAAAATGCAATATTTTTCTGACTTGTATCATTTGTGCTATCATTTGAACGATTCTTTAAATTCCGCGTGGCTATTTCTCCTTACCTTTGCAGCCGAAAGATATTGTTAGGTTAGTTAATTATTTTTTTCGGGAAAGGTGTGGGCGCGCCATCTGTTTCGTAACCAGGTCTGCGACAACCTCAGGACAGCAGATAGCATCAGCCCACACCATTTCTATTGGTGCTACTCGATGCTCTCTGTTCTGAAACCTGAATGTCGCAGTTCGGTTAGAAAAGAGCAAGTAACTCCACTATGGGATATCTTCTTTTTTTTTCGCGTAGGAGCCTCTATAGGCTTTTGCGAGGGCAAAAGTACAAAAAAATGGGATAACTGCAAAAAAAACGGACGTTTTTCTTCGTTTCATCGTGATTTCGGGACGTTGACGGAACAGCGTGACGTCGCTGCTCCGTCCCCCATCCATGCCACATACCTATTGTATCTTGTGCTGCTCCACGAACTCTTCGAACTGGTCGCGGTAGCCGTTGAACACGTTGATGTCTACCTCGCTGCGGATGCCGCTGACGCGACCGTCGGGCGACAGCTGCCAGATGGCCAGCCGCACGTCGGGCTTGTATTCGCCATAGCGGGCTATCCAAATCTGATAGTCGCGCTTGATGTCGGGGGCTTCGGCCAGATGGCGGGTGACGAAGCTCTGGTTGACGTAAAGGATGGGGCGCACGCCGACGCGTTGCTCCACTGCACGCAGCCATGTGCGCACTGCCGCGAGCAACTTCTCGGTGCCGCCGTAAGCCCGGATCTGGGCGTTGGTGGGTTCCACATCGAGCACCGGCGGCAGGTCGCCCTTCGGAAAACTGCTGTAGCGCAGGAAGGCATTGGCCTGGTCGCGTGCCGCCGACTTCAGCGAGAAGAAATGGTAGGAGCCCACGTGGATGCCTTGTCGACGGGCGGCGCGGCAGTCGGCGGCATAGTAGGCATTGCGGATGGTGGTGCCCTCGGTGCTCTTCACGAAGCAGAAACTGATGGGGTAGTTCACCTCGCCGCTGATGCGCTTCTTGCTCTTCGTGCCCAGGCTCGAGATGCGCAACTGGGACCAGTTGATGGCGTAGCGCTTCTTACCTTTCTCGTGCTGGTGGCGCGAAATGTCGATGCCGTAGACGTGGTCGACGGTGTAGACGGGCCGCTCGCCCTGATAGATGTCGTCCTGCCATTCGCCCACGCGCAGGCGTCCGTCGCTGTCCATGGAGATGCCGAAGCCGTGGCGCTTGCCGTCTTGCCACATGCCGTCGAACACCTTTCCATTGGCCGACCGCATGATGCCGTGGCCGTTGGGATGCCACTGCTGGTTGGTCTGGCCTTGGTAGGCGGCATCGTCGATCTGGATGTTCACGAATGCCGTGTCTTTCGGCACAAGCAGCAGTTTCTCTTTCTCCGAGCGGTACTGGCGTGCTGCAAGACTCAGGTATTGCGGGCTGATACTGTCGGGCATCCAGCGGTCTTCGGTGCGCACGAGGTATAGTCCTGAGAGCGTGTCAGCCTTCACGATGTGGCAAGGTAGTCGCTGTTCGATGCCAGCCGAGTCATTATATAATAAGGTGAATTCCTGAACGAGTCGCACCTGCATGCGGTCGAGTCGTGCGCTGTCCTTCTGCATCAGGGCTGCCACCTGTCGCACGTTCTGCAGCTCGGCCTCTGCCTGCTGCAGCCAGTCGGCCACCACGTTGAAGCCCTCGTCAGTGACACTGTGTACGCGCAGGAAGTATTGCAGTTCGTCGATGCGTTTCTCCATCATCTCCATGCGCTGTGCCAGCACCTCGCGCTGACTGCTGAAGGCTGCCACGGCCTCACGAGCCCGCAGGGCATTCCACTGGGTCGTGTCGGCGCCTTCCACCCACAGACGGCCACGGCACAGCGGCGACAACGTGCGGCGGGCCCACATGCCGACATGTCGCCCTCGGGCAGCCACGGTGGAGTCGCCCTGATTGGTCGACATGCGGCTGATGGTCCAGTTGTCGATGTTGTCGAGTCGGAACAGCGGTTTGCCGTCGAGGCTCACCTCGTAGTAGTCGGCACGCTCCACGAGTGCCGTGCTGCGCGCCAGCCCTTCCTCCGATGGCGGAATGTGGGGCAGCAGTAACAATGCAGCCACTGCCAGCACCATGAGCGCCACCAGCCAAGGCCAGAAGCGACGCTGGGTTCTGCGTTTCCGGCCCGAACTCCTATATGAAAACTTACGTCTTTTTCTTTTCATTTATGCAAAGTTAGAAATAAACATCGATATGAGCAAATCTTTGTCCTTTTCTTTTTGGTTTTTGACCACTTATTTGTATCTTTGACATTCGTCGAAGATACTTCCGCTTGGAAATGAAATCAAAAAAATCTTTTTTTGCTTTGCATTTCACTCACTTATTCGTATCTTTGCATCATAATTCTAAACAATAATTATAATCAGACAAAATGAAAAAGACTTTATTTCTGGCTGTGCTGCTCGTGTGTGGCATTGTTGCCACATGGGCACAAGTGCGCAAGCCTGCCATCCCGCGCGACGAGGCGATGGAGGCGAAGATTGAGAAAATGCTCTCGAAGATGACGCTCGATGAGAAAATCGGACAGATGCTCGAGCTGAACTTCGACATCATGGGCACCTATGATGCCAACGGACAATGGCAACTGAACGAGCAGATGCTCGACACGATTATCAAGAATTGGAAGGTGGGCAGCATCCTGAATGCGCCTGCCACGCGTGCCGCCACTGTGGAGCAATGGCAGGAGTGGATCAGGCTCATCCAGAAGAAGTCGATGAAGTACATCGGCATCCCCGACGTCTACGGTCTCGACCACAACCACGGCGTGACCTACACGCAGGCAGGCACGCTCTTCCCGCAGCCCATCAACCTTGCATCATCGTTCAACACCGAGCTGGCGCGCACCGGGGCAGAGATTACGGCCTACGAAAGCCGCGCTGCCAACTGCCCGTGGGTGTACAACCCCGTGGTAGACCTCGGCCGCGACCCGCGCTGGCCGCGCATCTACGAGAGCTTCGGCGAGGATGCCATCGTCAATGCCCGCATGGTGGAAGCCGAGATTCGCGGCTATCAGGGCGACGACCCCAACCACCTGGGCCGCTACAACGTGGGCACGAGCACGAAGCACTACTTCGCCTACGGTGCTCCCTGGAGCGGCAAGGACCGCACGCCGGCTTACGTGTCGCCGCAGATGCTGCGCGAGAAGTACTTCGAGCCCTTCAAGGCTGCTGCGCTGGCCGGAACGCTGACGATGATGGTGAACTCGGGCTCCATCAACGGCCAGCCCGTGCACGCCAGCTATGAGTACCTGACGAAGTGGCTGAAGGAAGACCTGCAGTGGGACGGTATGCTCGTGACCGACTGGGCCGACATCAACAACCTCTTCCAGCGTGAGCACGTGGCCAAGGACAAGAAGGACGCCGTGCGCATGGCCGTGAATGCGGGTATCGACATGTCGATGGATCCCTATAGTGTAGACTTCTGCGTATTGCTGAAAGAACTTGTGGAAGAAGGTCAGGTGAAGATGGAGCGCATTGATGATGCCGTGCGACGCATCCTCAGACTGAAGCTGCGCCTGAACCTCTTCGATGAACCGAACACCGGCGGCAAGGGCTACGAGAAGTTCGGCTCCGACGAGCATGCGCAGAAGGCTCTGAAGGCTGCCGAGGAGAGCGAGGTGCTGCTGAAGAACGAAGCTGGCATCCTGCCTTTGGCGAAGGGCACGAAGATTCTGCTCACCGGGCCGAATGCCAACCAGATGCGTTGTCTGAACGGCGGCTGGAGCTACACGTGGCAAGGCTCGAAGGCCGAAGACCTCTCGGAGAAGTATAACACCATCTACGAGGCGCTCAGTCAGAAGTTTGGCAAGGAGAACGTCGTGCTGAACCAAACGGTGACCTACGACGAGAACGGACAGTACTACGATGAGAACGTGGATGCCTCGCAGCTCAGCGTTGAACAGGCGCAACTCGTGGAGGGCTCCACGCTGAAGACAGCCGCTGCCAGCTGCGACGTGATTGTGGCCTGCATCGGCGAGAACAGCTATACCGAGACGCCGGGCAACCTCTCTGACCTCTGGCTCTCTCAGAACCAGCGCGCACTGGTGAAGGCTCTGCAGAAGACGGGGAAGCCCATCGTGCTCATCCTGAACGAAGGACGTCCGCGCCTGATTGCCGACATCGAGCCGATGGCGAAGGCGGTGGTCAACATCCTGCTGCCTGGCAACTACGGCGGCGACGCACTGGCCAACCTGCTCTCGGGCGATGCCAACTTCTCAGCGAAGATGCCCTACACCTACCCGCGCGAGATCAACTCGCTGAACACCTACGACTATAAGGTGAGCGAGGAGGTGGGCACGATGGCGGGTGCCTACAACTACGATGCAAAGGTGTCGCTGCAGTGGCCCTTCGGCTATGGCATGAGCTACACCACCTACGAATATAGCAACCTGCGTGCCGACCGTACGGAGTTCACGGCCGACGACGTGATTACCGTGAGCGTCGACGTGAAGAACACGGGCGCGCGTGCCGGCAAGGAGCCCGTGCTGCTCTACACCAGCGACCTCGTGGCCTCGCTGACGCCCGACAACCGTCGTCTGCGCGACTTCACGAAGGTGGAGCTGCAGCCCGGTGAGACGAAGACCGTCACGTTCCGCCTGCCGGCCAAGAACATGGCCTTTGTGGGTGCCGACTGCCGCTGGACGCTCGAGGAGGGTGATTTCCTCCTGCGCGTTGGCAGATTGGAGCAGAAAATTGCCTGCACCAAGACCAAGGTGTGGGATGAGCCGAATATTTAGGAGCCCCGCCTCAAGCCCCACCCCGGCCCTCCCCAAAGGGGGAGGGAGTCCTTTCCTCCTCATTCTCTTTTGAGGAGGGGGAGTAAAAGGGACTTGAAGGGGGGTAAAGCCCGAAGGGCTGACAAGAATACAGGCAGGGGTGAAGCGAAGCGGAACCCCTGCTAATACAGCAACCCATTAATAAAGTCCCGCTTCCTATGATTTTATCCAAACATATTTAGTTAATATTCTTTAATTCTGTTGTGAGGTCAGCATTTACTCTTCTCTGCATTCTGATGTAC
>CACZIT010000013.1 GCA_902781315.1 uncultured Prevotellaceae bacterium | reverse complement strand
TCGAAAGCGGATGCAAAAGTACTGCTTTTCGGCGAACCCACCAAATATTTTCTGAAAAAAATGCACGGAAAATACGATTTTTAACAAATAATTGATTTAGGTCAAGCATCTGAAGGGAAAATAAGCGGAAGAAAGGGCAAAAAGAGGTGAGAAAGGAAGATTCTTCAGGTTCGTGCGCCATCTGGAAAATCATTGCTATCGTACAATCTATAATACTGGCAACGATATACTTCTTTTTGAACCTTAGATGTAGGGGCAAATTATATATAGAAAATGTTTACGCGCGTAGGCGTGTTAAGAAGCCTCATGCGGAAACGTTCGGAGAAAAACGGCTGACTATTACGAAACGTTCGTATTTTATTCATTTTCTTTGACTTAATTCCTGGATTTTAATTTCTTTAACATAAAACATTTGGTTTATCTACGAAAAGTTCGTAGATTTGCAGTCGAAAAGGAATACCAACCATAAAGAAAGGAAAAAGAACAATGGAGAAACTGACCAGACAGGAAGAGGAAGTGATGCAGCAAGTGTGGCGACTGGGCACATGCACGGTGAAGGAAGTGCTCGCCCAGATGGCTGAGCCTCGCCCACCCTACACGACAGTGGCATCGGTGATGCAAAACCTGAAGCGCAAATTGTTCGTCAGTCAGCGCCAGCAGGGCAAGACCTACGTCTACGAACCGGCCGTGGACGAGAGCGATTACAAACGCGGATTCATGTCGGGCTTCGTGCGCGACTACTTCCGCGGCTCGTTCCGCGACATGGTTTCGTTCTTTGCCCGCGAGGAAAAGCTCTCGCCTAAAGACTTGAAAGACATCATTCAGGAAATCGAAAGCCATGCAACAGAGAAGTAATATATCATATATTGCAAAGTAATATATCATATATTGCTCGGTAATATATCATATATTGCTCGGTAATATATCATATATTGGTCAGTAATATATCATATATTACTTGATGAAGGAATAGAAAACGAATCAACAAACGATAGCGAAAGAGAAATGGGAATGATGATTTATCTGCTGAAAGCGAATGTGCTGCTGGCCGTGTTCTACGGTTTCTACCGCCTGTTCTTCACGGGCGACACGTTTTTCGGATGGCGTCGGGCGGTGTTGCTGCTGCTGATGGCGGCTGCCGTGGTGCTGCCGCTGGCCGACATTGGCTGGTGGATGGAGAGCCATCAGGCCACGGCCAACCTGCAGGAAGTATATCGCGAGGTGATGCTGCCCACGGTGACGGTGACCGGCGAGGGGGCGCGCTTCCCGTGGCTCCGGCTGTTCTCCTCATTATATATAATAGGAGTGGCAGTGCTGCTCGGAAGAATAGCATGGCAGCTGGCGAGCATCGTGAGGCTCTTGCGAACAACTCCCGAGGGCGCGACCATGCAGGGAGAACCCCTTTGGGGAGAGGTTTCGCTGCATTATCTGAGCGATGCCACCTGCCCGTTCTCGTTCTTCCGCTGGATTTTCGTGAACCCGAAGGCGCAGACCGAAGAGCAACTGCAGGAAATCATGATCCACGAACGGACGCACGTGGAGCAGTGGCACTCTTTGGACATCCTGCTCACCGAACTGCTCACCGCCTTCTGCTGGATGAACCCGTTCGTGTGGCTGCTGCGTCGCGAGGTGCGGCTGAACCTGGAGTTTCTGGCCGACGAGCGCGTGGTGGCAGCGGGCTCGGAGCGCAAGGCCTATCAGTACCATCTGCTGGGCTTGGCTTATGGAAAGAATGTAGCTACAATTTCAAATAACTTTAATGTTTTACCTCTTAAACTCAGAATCAAAATGATGAATAAGAAACGTACAAATAGCTGGCTGCGGGCGAAGTACCTGCTGCTGGTACCGGTGGTTGGCGTGGCCTTGGTGGCCTGCAACCTCGACAAGAAAAGTGCTGAACCTGCTACGGCTGAGGAGCAAGCAGCCCAGTCCGACAGCGCAGCCGGAAAGCCCGTGATGGTGCCGGTAGTGGTGGACGACACGCCTGCACAGGACGAAGGGCAGGCCGCAGAGTCTGTCGTGGAAGGCAAGGTGTTCGACGTAGTGGAGCAGATGCCGGCGTTTCCTGGTGGTATGGAGAAACTGATGAGTTTCCTGCAGAACAACGTGAAGTACCCGAAGCAGGCCCTGGAGAAGGGCACGCAGGGGCGTGTCATCGTGCAGTTTGTCGTCGAGAAAAACGGCACGATCAGTGAGACAAAGGTGGTGAAGAGTGTCGATGCCTTGCTTGACAACGAGGCGCTGCGCGTGGTGAAGATGATGCCGAAGTGGCAGCCGGGCAAGCAGAACGGCGAGGCCGTGCGCGTGAAGTACACGATACCTGTGTCGTTTAGGCTGCAGTAAGGGAGCCCCACCCCGGCCCTCCCCAAAGGGGGAGGGAGATAATTCCCAAAAGGACATGATGATGAATAGAAACCATTTATTCTCTCTCTTGATAGCACTTGCCGTCAGTTCCCAGCTGTGGGCTGGCGGCAAGTCAACTGCCGACTCGCTGTTCTTGGCGCGGGGCGACAGCTGCATGGCGCAGTACGACTACTTTCATGCTATGCAATGGTTTGAAAAGGGACTGGCATCCCCCCACGCAAAGGGAGCGCAAGCAAGCCCGCTCTTGGCCATGAAACTCGCCACGTGCTACTTCCTGCGGGCCGACTACCGGCGGTGCGTGGGACTGCTGGAGCAGATGCCCGACAGCGTGCTCGACCACGACGCGCTGCGGCAGTTGTTCTACAGCTACAAGGCGCTGGACGGCAAGACCACGCGGCAACGCCGGTGGGGCGAGCGGCTGCTGGCGAGGTTTCCGATGGACTCGGAGGTGGTAGCCGACATGGCGCTGGCTTGCAACCTGAACGATGATCCCGAGCGGGCTCTACTGCTGACACAACGGTATGAGGAGGTGGACGCAAAGAACATCCTCGTGAAGCGGCAGAAGGCCAACGCGCAGTTTTTCCTGAAGCAATACCCCGAAGCCTGCCAGACCTACGAGCAGTTGCTGGCGCTGGGCGACTCTACGTTCGACGCCCACTACTCGCTGGGCATGTGCTACGAGCAGATGGCCGAGGCCGACTCTGCGCTGTTGACGAAGGCCATCGACCACTATGGACGAGCCGTGCAGCTGAACGACTCGGCGAAGGCATGGCCGCTCTACCATCTGGGGGCAGCGCTGGTGAAGCAGCAACGCAACAGCGAGGGCATCCACGTCCTGCTGTTGGCATTGCTGCGCATGCAGCCCGACGGCGCGGCGATGTTCAACCTGCACTCGGCGCTGGCCGACGGCTACTATCAGAACGGTGAATACTACTCGGCCATCTACGACTGGAAGAGTTGCCTGAGATACAACAACCGGTCGCTGGCCTCGCTCTACAACATCGCGCAGACCTACGAACTCATTGAGGACGACGGCGTGAAGGCTGAAAAGGCTTACATCGATTTCCTGCGGGTGGCAGAGTCGGCCGACCGCACTACGCCCGCGCTGGAAGAGTGGAAACAGCATGCCATGAGCTTCGGCCGCGTGCGTGAGCGCATGATGGAGAAAAGGCTTGAATAAAAAAGCAGGGCAGCGTTGTCATCACGACAACGCTGCCCTTTCAATTAAAATTACCTTTAGACTAATACTTTACCTATTGAGCTTTTTCGTTTTTCTACTTCAGTTCGAACACGCGGCTGGCATAGTCGTCGCGCAGGGGAATCTCTATGCCTACCGACATGAGGAAACGACCCGTGAACTGCTTGCCGCTGAGCGAGCAGGGCTGCTGGCCGGTCTTCACGTTGCGCTCGGTGAGCGTGTAGGTGCGGTCGGGGTCGAGACCGGCCAGGCGCAGGCGCGGAATGGGCTGGTCGCAGTAGTTGTCTACCTTATAGATAAACAGGACGGCGTGGCTCTTCGCATCGTCGACATACATCAGCGAAGAGAAACCCTCGCGGCTGAAGGGCGACAGCAGGCGGTAGAGGTTGCCCGTCTGCACCACGGGGCGCAGCTCCTTGTAGTCGTGGAAAGCCTGCGTGCACTGGGCGCGCTCCTCGTCGGTCATGTGCTTCGGCTGCAGCTCGATGCCCAGACGCCCACTCATGGCCACGTCGCAGCGGAACTTCACGGGCGTGATGCGGCCGCCGGTGTTCCAATAGGGCACGCCGCCGATGTGCTGTGCCATGGCGTTGGAGGGGAAGAAGTAGCTGGTGCCGTACTGGATGTAGACACGCTGCAGGGCATCGTTGTTGTCGCTCACCCAGAACTCGTCGAAGTAAGGCAGCAGGCCGTAGTTGGCACGACCGCCACCCGAGGCGCAGTCCTGAATGACCAGGTCGGGATACTTCGCGCGGATGCGCTGCAGGGTCTTGATGAGTCCGAGGTGGTAGTCGACGTAGATGTTCGACTGCTTCTGCTTCGGCAGGTAGAGTGAGCCGTAGTTCTGGATTGAGGCGTTGGCATCCCACTTGATATAGGCTATCTCGGGATACTGCGTCATCAGATCGTCGACCACGCGGAACACGAAGTCCTGCACCTCAGGGTTGGTCATGTCGAGCACCACCTGCGTGCCGCCGCGTCCCTGCTTCAGCTCGCGACCCTTGGTCTGCAGCACCCAGTCGGGATGCTTCTCGAAGAGCTCGCTCTTCGTGTTCGACATCTCTGGCTCTATCCAGATGCCGAACTTGATGCCGCGCTCGCGGGCAGCGTCGGTGAGGGCCTTGATGCCGTTGGGCAGCTTGCGGCGGTCAACGACCCAGTCGCCGAGCGACGACGAGTCGTCGTTGCGCGGGTATTTGTCGCCAAACCAGCCGTCGTCCATGACGAACAGCTCGCCGCCGAACTTCGCGATGTCGTCCATCATCTGTATGATGCGCTCCTCGGTGATGTCGAAATAGATGCCCTCCCAGGAGTTCAGGAGGATGTCGCCGGTCTTCATGCCGCGATGGAGCATGCCCTCGGTGCGGGCCCAGCGGTGGAACGCGCGGCTCACGCCGCCCATGCCCTCGTCGGTGTAGGTCAGGGCGAGGTGGGGCGTCTCGAAGGTCTGCTTGGGCTCCAGCACGTATTCGCTGGCCAGCGGATTGATACCGGCATAGAGGTGGTGTACGTGGTGGGCATTGGTGTTGATGCGCAACTCGAAGTTACCGCTCCAGCAAAGGGCTGCGCCGATGGTGCGGCCGGTGTTCTCCTGCGGCTTTCCGTCGAGCGAGAGCATCAGCTCGGGAGCATCGAGGTGGGAGTTGCGGGCGCCGTCGGTGTTGCGGATGATCTTCATGCCGGGCGTGAGGCGCTCCTGTGTCGACTCCGTCTCGGCTGCCCAGTTGCCGTGCAGGTGGGTCAGCCAGACGTTGCCCTGGCGGAAGGTGAGGTGGCCGGAGTCGTAGCGCTTCAGCGTGATGGCACGCTTCTCCTGATGCGAAATCTCGGTCCACGTCTCAATGATGTCGACGTTCTTGTAGGCCTTATAGAACACTTTCACGGTGACAGGCTGCAGCTTGTCCTGCATGGTGATGGTGTGGAGGATGGCGTTGCCGGCGTCGGCAGAGGTGTAGTTGGTGACCTTCAGTTCAAGGTTCAGGTCGCCGTCGGCATGCTGAATCTGCAGTGCCGGTGCCTCGATGGCGTCGACGGTGCCAAAGGCAGGCATCGCCGAGAAGTTCAGGTCGGCGCCGGCGTCGCGCAGCTGCTCAAGCGTGGCTGAGCGGTCGCCGTAGTAAGCCATGCGAAGGTCACCGCCTTCCCAGGCATGAAGGAGCATCTGCGTGTTAGGAGTCTGGACGGTGATGTCGCCCTGCCATGCGAAAGCAGGAATGGCAAGCACCAGAAGAGAGAGGATGGTTTTGATTGTTTTCATATTGCGGTTGTTTTTTTCTAGGGTTTCCAGGGATTCTAGGACTTTCTAGGCATTCCAAGGGTTTCCTATGACTTGGTTACTGGGTTCTTTCGATGATTTCGAGGCACATGCGGGAGTTGTGGTAGGGGCACTTCCAGAAGCCGGCATGGTCGTCGTCGAGGTTCAGGGTGCCGTCGCTGTGGCGGCTCCAGTACCACTCACCATGCTCGCTATCGATGAGGTTACGCTTGATGTAGTCCCAGCAACGGAGGGCCTTCTGCAGGGCGTCCTCGTCGTCGAAGTGCTGGTAGAGGTTGAACCAGCCCACGACGTTCTCGGCCTGCACCCACCAGTGCAGGTCGTCGTCCACATGGCCCGTGTCGAGGTTGGCCTCATGAATCATCGAGCCGTCGGCATTGAGGCCTTTCTCCGATGCCTTCGCCACTTCGCGCACGATGGGCTCCACCTTCTCCAGCACCGCCTTATCGCCCAGTACCAGCGCTGCCTCATGCATGAGCCACGAGCACTCGATGTCGTGGCCGTAGCTCTCCAAATGACCGGCGCCGCGCGTCCAGTCGTTCTCGAAGAAGAGGTCGAGGTGGTGGGTGTCGGGATTCAGGATGCGGTCGGTGAATATGTCGATGAGGTTACGGAGAGACAGCTCGACGGCCGCAATAGCATCGCAGCATACGGCGGAAGCAGAGTCCGAAGCTGACGTCACTTTTAACTTTTCACCTTTCACTTCGCGCAAAGCGCGGAACAAATTGGTGTAGGGCTCAATGATGTGCAGGTGGGTGTTCTGCGACTTCGGATAGTTGGCATCAAGTTCCGAGAGGCGCATGTCGGCCATGGGTTGCCAGTCGCGCGTCATCGCCTCGATGTAGCCGTTGTACTCATGGTCGAGCGAGTGTTCTTCAATGCACTCATAGAGCTGGAGGGCCACATCGAGTGCCTCATGGTCGCCAGTGGCACGAGCATATTCCGACAGACCATAGATCATGAAGCCAATGGCATAGAACTGTTTTTTGGTGTCGCGTGGTTGGCCGAGATAATCGAGGCTCCAATAGGTGCCACCATACTCGGGGTCGATGAAATGGTCGAGGATGTAATCCTTGGCACGCGTGGCTGCTTCGAGGTATTCCGGCTTGCGGAGTACGCGATAGGCTGCCGAGAAAGCCCAAAGGATGCGGGCATTCAGGATGGCACCCTTGTCGGCGGTCTTCACCAGTTGGCCGCGTCCGGTCATCTGTCCGTAGAAGCCTCCGTGCTCATAGTCCTGCATCTCGTCGAGCCAGAAGCGGAGGATGTTGTTCTCCAGCACGTCGAGGACTTCACTTCGGAGGGTTGCGATGGCATCGCAATGTGTTGAACGGGAATCCATGCGGCTATTTCTTGATGGGATATTTGTGGAGGAGCAACACGATGAGGGCAGCGATGGCGGCGGGGAAGAGCGAGAACAGGGCCCAAATCATCTGGCGCACAGCCTCCTCGTTGGTGATGGTCACCACGGTCTGACCCGTAGCAGCATCGGTGCCGGAGATGAAGCCTGCCATGCCCAGGAACAGCGCCACGAGTGCGCCCGAGATGGCCGAGCCGAACTTTTGCGCCATCGTACCGCTCGAGAAGATAAGTCCCGTCGACGAGGTGCCGTTCTTCTCGGTGGCGTAGTCGGCCACATCGGCATACATCGACCACAGCAGCGGCGAGAACAGGCCGATGCCTACTGACGTGATGATGACCACAGCCACCATCACCCAGATGTAGGCGGGATCCATGGGGATGAAGAAGAATGCCACCGACGACACGGCACAGATGATGGCAGCCCAGGCGAAGGCTTTGCGCTTCGAGCCTACCCACCGCGTGAATTTCGGCGATACGCCACCGAAAATCATGCACGTCACCTCGCCGAAGGTCATGAACACCGTGTAGTTGATGATCAGGCCTGAGACGGTGACGTCGCCATGCAGGCAGTACTCCAGCATGTAGCCGGCCACGGCATAGCGGAAGCCGTTGAAGAAGTTGGTGCAGATGCCGATGAGCGTCAGATAAATCCACGGCTTGTTGCGGAACAGGTCGGCGAAGGGCTTGAACGAGAACTTCTCGGCGCGCACGGGTTTCAGTCGTTCGCGGGTGAGCAGTCCGCAAGCCAGCGTGCCGATGGTGGCGAGTGCGCCGAGCATCACGCCGAGCACGGCATACTGGTGCTGGTCGCTGCCGCCCACCATCTTCTGCAGGTAGGGGAACGACAGCAGCGTGATGAAGCCCATGGCATAGGCGCCCACCATGCGATACGATGAGAACTCGTTCTTCTCGTTGTCGTCGTCGGTCATCACGCCCAGCAGCGAGCCGTAGGGCACGTTCACTGCCGTGTAGACGGCCATCATGAGCAGATAGAGCGAGTAGGCCCAGATGCGCTTGCCCACAGGACCGAAGTCGGGCGTGTAGAGCAGCAGCGCGAAGACGACGCCGAGGGGTACGGCGCCGAAGATGAGCCACGGGCGGTAGGTGCCCCAGCGCGACTGAGTACGGTCGGCCAGCGAACCCATCAGCGGGTCGGTGACGACGTCGAACATGCGTGCCACGAGCATCAGTGTGGCGGTGTCGGCCACGGTGAGTCCGAACACGTTGGTGAAGAACAGCGGGAAGGCTATCGACATGACTTTCCACGTGATGCCGCCTGCTGCAGCATCGCCTAAGGCATAGCCTATTTTCTCTTTAAGGCCCACCCCCTTCCCCTCCCCAAGGGAGGGGGGATTAAGGCCCACCCTCTTCCCCTCCCCAAGGGAGGGGGGATTAGTTTCTTTATAATTCATTGTTTAATTTGTTGATGATTGTTTTTAAAACGTTATCTATTGTTCAGACCCCCATCCCCCTAACTTAGGGGACTTATCAGACTCCCCTCCCTTGGGGAGGGGTTGGGGGTGGGCATTCTTCCGAATGAGCCGCTTGATGGTCTCTACTGAAGCAGCGGTGGCGAGTCCGTCCTCGGGGGTGTGCAGGCAGTAGTCAATGAGGCGCTCCACGCTCGACACGGCCACGTGCATGCGGGTGTCGGCCGAGGCATAGTAGATGAGCACGCGACCGTCGTCGTCCTTGATCCAGCCGTTGGCGAAGGCCACGTTCATCACGTCGCCCAGATACTCTTGTCCCTCGGGCACGATGAACCAGCCGCCGGGCTGTGCGACGACGCGCGTGGGGTCGTCGAGGGCGGTCATGTACATATACAGCACGTAGCGCAGACCGTCGGCCGTGGCGCGCACGCCGTGAGCCAGGTGCAGCCAGCCCTGCCCGGTCTTCAGCGGGTGCGGCCCCTCGCCGTTCTTCACCTCGGTGATGGTGTGGTAGTGGCGGGCGTTGATGATGCGTTCCTCCCGCACTTCGGCATGCGTGATGTCGTCGACCAATGCCCAGCCGATGCCACCGCCTGAGCCCGTGTCGATGAAGCCATCCTGCGGACGGGTGTAGAAGGCGTACTTGCCATCGACGAACTCCGGGTGGAGCACCACGTTGCGCTGCTGCGAACGGCTCACGAGGTCGGGCAGGCGCTGCCACGTCTTCAGGTCCTTCGTGCGGGCGATGGCCGCTGTGGCCGTGGCGGCACTGAGGTTGCCGGGCTGCGAGTCGTCGTGGCGCTCGGCGCAGAACACACCGTAGATCCAGCCGTCCTCGTGCTGCGTCAGGCGCATGTCGTAGATGTTCGTGGCTGGCACGTCGGCCTCGGGCATCGTCACCGGCTCCTCCCAGAAGCGCCACTGGTCGATGCCGTTCGGGCTTTCGGCCACGGCGAAGAACGACTTGCGGTCGGCTCCTTCCACGCGGCACACCAGCAGGTAGCGGCCATCCAGTTTGATGGCACCGCTGTTCAGCACGGCGTTCATCATGATGCGCTGCATCAGGAACGGGTTGTCCTCCGGCGACAGGTCGTAGCGCCACTCCAGCGGCGTGTGCTCGGCGGTGAGGATGGGATACTTATATTTCTCATAGATGCCATTGCCCCAGGGCAGTGGCTCGTTCGGGCGGCTGAGCAGCTCCTCGTGGTGCTGCCTGAGGGCCTGCAGTCTTTCGTTGAAATCTTTCATTATCTCAGTTTGTTCTATTTTGCGATGTCTTTCAGGAACAGCGTGTTCCCGGCTTCATAGAGCTTCTTGAAGTCGGCACCGCTGGGTTCGTCCTTCGACGGGCCGAAGTACTCCTTCGAGTAGTTGCGCCAGGTGAGGAAGTAGCACAGCGGATACTTGTCCATGACGGGCTTCAGCACGCGTGTCCACCACGTCGGGTCGGGGGTATTCTTGAAGCCGCACTCGGTCATGGCGAGCAGCTTTCCGTTGCGCTTGGCGAAGACGGAGAGGAAGTCGAGGTCGGCCGTGAGCTGCTTCACGAAGTCCTCCTCCGCGCCCCACTGGTAGGCATCCTCGCCGATGAGCGTCACGCGGTCGTTGCCGGGATAGCGCTGCAGGAAGCGCTCCTCGGTCCAGCCGCCGTCGAGGTTGGGCGAATAGCTCCAGAGCAGATTCTTGAAGCCGCGCTCGTCGCGCAGGTAGTCCTGCATCATGTTCCAGAGGGCATGGAACTCCTCGTCAGAGCAGAGCTTCTGTCCCCACCAGAACCACGAGCCGTTGTTCTCGTGCCACGGGCGGAAGACGACGGGCACAGGCTGGCCCTCGTCGTCCTTCAGTGTCTCGATAAAGTCGCCCACGCGCTGCATCCACGTCTGGAACTTCTCGTGCACGCTGCCACCGGGCAGACAGTTGCGCACCACCGTCGTATCGCTCACGTCCCAGGCGTTGCTGCCCGTCAGCGGGTTGCGCGGATGCCACGACAGGGTGACGATGCCGCCGCGCTGCACGTGCGCCACCAGCTCGTCGTGGATGCGCTGGAAGGGCACGCTGTCCAGATTCCTCGCGTCGCCCATCTCGATGCCGCCGAGGTCGAAGCCCATCACGCCGGGATAGTCGCCCACGAGTTCCAGCACGTCGCTGCGACCCAGCTCGGCACTGTCGCCGGCATAGGTTCCCTTCCACGTCAGTCCGTACATGGGGTCGTCCTGATGGCCGTACATGTAGCCGCGCTGCTGCAGCTGGGCCATGCGCGTGGCCAGTTGTTCACTCTGTGTCTCCACGTTCTTCTTCGTCGTGTTGCAGGCGGCCAGCATGAGTGCGGCTACACCTATTATTAGTTTATAGTTCATAGTTGAGAGTCAGTTTTATAGTTGAGAGTTGAGAGTTGAGAGTTCTTTCTCCGCTTCGCTACGAAAGCGCCCCTGCGGGTCGAGCGGAGAGTCAGTTTTCAATTCCCAATTGTTTCAGTATCCATGCCTGCCACTCGTCCCACTGCTCTTGATACCAGAAGTGGGCGGTCTGCTGATAGGGGTGCAGTTCCTTCGGTGCGGTCACGATGTTGTAGGTGGCATAGGCCGTCGTCGGTGGTACCACGTCGTCGTTGTAGCCGAACGAGAACCAGCCCGGGCACGTGATGCGGCGTGCAAAGTTCACACCGTCGTAATACCTTGACGTCTCCACCTTACTCTTTAGGCTGCCATCCTTACTCCCCTCGCCTTTTGGAGAGGGGTTGGGGGAGAGGCTTCCGTAGAAGTAGTGCGGCCAACCGCAGGCCACGCCCTTCAGCGACGCCGTGTGGTCGCACAGGGCAGCATGCACGGCACCGTAGCAGCTGACGCGCTTGTCCAGGCCAGCCGTGGCCAGCGAGAGAAAACCGCCCTGGCTCGAACCCGTCACGGCGAGGTTTTTGCCGTCCCACGGCGTGAACTGCTCGATGTAGTCGATGGCACGGATGCATCCCAGCACCACGCGCTTGTAGTAGCTCTGGTCGCGGTTGTCCATGCCGAAGTTCCAGTAGCAGTTCAGCGCGCCGTCGGCCAGTCGGTCGTAGATGCTCTGCTCCATCGTCACAGGAATGCCGTGGATGCCTATCTCCAGCACGATGACACCCTTCGCAGCCGTCCATGGGTCGCCCGTGTATGGCCGCACACCGGCACCGGGCACGCGCAGCAGGGCGGGATACTTCCGTCCCGAGGCATTGGTGCCGTCGGCATCCACGGGCACGGCTAAAATACCATAGGTACGCGAGCCCCAGCGCACGTTCTGGAAGCTCACCTCATAGACGTTCACGTCCTTCGTCGACCTTTCGGGCAGCAGGCGTTTCGTAGGCTCCAGCGATGTCCAGCGGGCTTCTTCGATGGCTTTCGTCCAGAATGCGTCGAAGTCGGCAGGCATCACCGTTGTGGGCTGCAGTTGCTCGGGCGAAAAGGCTGCCGTGCAAGTGCCCGTGTAGTCGCGCCCGTCCACATGAGCCACAACCTTCAGCCGGTAGAAACCCGGCTTCTGCATCTTGCCCTTATGGCGCATGGTGCCGTCTTTCAGCACCACACCCTCGCGCTTCTCCGTGGGGTACATTTCAGGCCCAGCCTCGTAGCTGACTGACACATTATCGACAAGCGTGCCCGACCGGCGCACCTCCACCGTGAACACGGCCGTCTGGCCCACTTTGTAGTTCCAGTCCTTGCTGTCCGGCTCTACGGTCACCACGATGCTGTTGCCTCTCACTTGTGCCTGCAGGCCCGCAGCCACTGCCAGTAAGGCAGTGAGCAGTACCAGACGCAGGCTATTGCCACATAGTTTTTTCATGCTTTTTTGTCGCTTTAGGTTTAGTTACAAAATTCCGATGCAAATTTACACATAATAATTGTAAATGATTGATACTATTTTTGCAAAGACCGACACTTTTCTGACACTTTTACACTTTCTTTGCAATTCGAAGCGCACCGCGCGGCAACCGCCAAAAGGATAATTAAAATATAGCAACTAAGCGCGGTCGGTATTTTCGCAAAATCCTGCATCAGGACGAATCGGGCGCCAAAAATCGCCCAAAAACCCACGTCATCAAAACCACCCTGACTATCAACGAGTTACAAACGAGCCCCTCTCCCACCCCACACCCGTCCGCGTTTTGGCTGGCCAAAACCTATGGTTTAGACCATCCAAACCTATGCTTTTGAGGGCACAGACCAATGAGATAGACAAGCCAGACCTACGCTCTGCACGAACTAAACCATAGGTTTGGAGGATGCTGGCGGCTGTTCCGCGGAAGAAAAACAATGCTTTTGTCAGGAAAAACTCACGGTTTTCAACTTTTAGAACCCGCTTCACGCTGAAACAAAACGTTAAAACAAGCAGCGTTTAACATAAAGTTTTAACACTTCTCCCACTACACAGCAGGCAAAAAGCCTCCTTCACGGGCGCACGGGCAAACCTATTAATAACATAAGGAAAAACGAAAAAGTGTCAAAATCTGTCAAATAAATCGTATTCAGTTTCTACTTTTTTGCTTAATTTTGCACCGTCAAACCTAATAATAAGCGCGCAATGCTTTAATACAAGCCGTAAAGAGGCTGGAAATTCTGATAACTAAATAATTAATCTAACAGTTAAAGTATGAATTTAAATTGCAGTAAAAGAACGATTCTTGCAGCCGTGTGCTCAGCATTTATGCTGGGTCAGACGCCGCAAGCGTTTGCCGCTGGAGGCAAGAGCCCCGAGCCCGTGCCAGCCGTGCAGCAAGCCAAGAAGATCACCGGTACGGTGAGCGACCAGTTCGGTCCTGTCATCGGTGCTACGGTACGTGTGAAAGGTTCGTCGAACGGTGTCATCACCGACATGGACGGTAATTTCACGCTGAATGCAAAGCCCGGCGAGACCGTTGAGGTCTCCTACGTGGGCTATCTCACCAAGAGTTTCGTCGTGGGCAGCGCCTCGCGCTACGACGTGACCATCGAGGAAGACCGCCAGAACCTTCAGGAAGTGGTGGTCGTCGGTTACGGTACGATGAAGAAGAGCGACCTCGCCGGTGCCTCGGCATCCATGGACGAGAAAGCCATCAAGGGTACCAACATTACCAACATCGACCAGGCCTTCCTGGGTCGTGCCACGGGTGTGAACGCCGTGCAGACCTCAGGTGCTCCGGGTTCGGCATCGTCTGTTCGTGTGCGTGGTCAGGCCACCATCAACGCCAACGCCGAGCCTCTCTACGTTGTCGACGGCGTGATCTTCCAGGGCATGGGTGCCTCGGGTGCCAGCTTCGGTCTGGGTGATGCACTGGGTAACGGTTCCGTCTCGACCATTTCCCCGCTGTCAACGCTGAACCCTTCCGACATCGTGTCGATGGAAATCCTGAAGGACGCCTCTGCCACCGCCATCTACGGTGCACAGGGTGCCAATGGTGTTGTGCTCATCACCACGAAGCGCGGTAAGGCAGGCGAGGCCAAGTTCACCTACGACGGCTCGCTCTCCATTAACCGTCAGATGAAGCGCCTCGACATCATGAACCTGCGCGAGTTTGCCGAATACTATAACGACATGGTCGACCAGGGCGAAATCTCCAAGCCCGACGAGACCTACAGCGACCCCTCCATCCTCGGTAAGGGTACCAACTGGCAGGATGCCATCTTCCGAACAGCCCTTCAGCACCAGCATCAGATTTCGGCACAAGGCGGTACCGACAAGGTGCGCTACTACGTTTCGGGTAACTACATGAATCAGGAAGGTACCATCATCGGTTCTAACTTCAACCGCTTCTCGGTACGCTCCAACCTCGACGCCGACCTGAAGTCGTGGCTGAAGCTGGGTCTGAACGTCTCTTACACGCAGACCGCGGACGACCTGAAGCTGGCCGACTCCGACGAAGGTATCATCAACTACTCGCTCGTCACACCGCCGGACATCCAAATCTACGACATCAACGGCGACTATTCCCACGTGTCGAAGGAAGGCTTCATCAGCCCCAACCCCATCGCACTGGCCATGATGGACGACATCTTGCTCGACCGTCAGAAACTCACGGGTAGCGTCTTCGCCGACATCACACCCATCAAGCACATCACCTGGCACGCTGAGCTGGGCTACGACCTGAGCTGGTCGAAGGGCGAGACCTACGAGCCGAAGGTGAACTTAGGCACGTGGAACCGCGCTCAGAACACCAGCCGCATGCAGAAGAACTCCAGCACGTTCTGGGCTCTGAAGAACTACATCACTTACAGCAACCAGTTCGGCAAGCACAGCATCACCGCCATGCTCGGACAGGAGGCGTGGGAGTCGAAGTGGGACTATGTGTCGGCCTTCAACACCGACCTGCCCAACGACGAGGTGCACAACCCCGCTCTGGGCTCTGGCGACCCGAAGAACGGCGCCGGCTTCGGCTCGAGCGCCATGGCATCGTTCTTCACGCGCGAAACCTATAATTACGACGACCGCTACCTGGGCACCTACACCTATCGTTACGACGGCTCGTCGAACTTCGGTCCCAACAAGCGCTGGGCAGGCTTCCACTCGCTGGCCTTAGCTTGGCGTTTCTCCAACGAGGCTTTCATCAAGAAGTACACCGAAGGCTGGCTCTCCAACGGTAAGATCCGTCTGGGTTGGGGTCAGACCGGTAACTCTGCCATCGGTGGTTACAAGTGGGGATCGGCCATGTCGGTCATGGACACCGGCCTCGGCATGAGCTATCGCCCTGCCAACCTGAAGAACCTCGACATCAAGTGGGAGACGCAGGAGCAGTGGAACGTAGGTCTCGACCTCGGCTTCGTCAATGGCCGCATCGGCCTCGTGCTCGACTGGTATAAGAAGATGTCGAAGGACATGCTCATGCCGCTCAACCTCCCCTCCATCATGGGTACCAGCGGTAACGGCTCGTCGGCCTTAGCTGCTCCTTGGGGCAACTATGGCGACATCGAGAACACTGGTTTCGAAATCGCCCTGAACACCATTCCCGTTGAGACGAAGAACTTCTCGTGGCACAGCGACCTGCAGTTCTCCTTCAACAAGAACAAACTGAAGAGCCTCTCTGGTTCTACCGCCCTGCTCGGTATGGGTCAGTGGAACGATGTCGTGGCCCGCTCCGTGCCCGGCGAGAGTCTCTACAACTTCTACGGCTACGAGGTGGTGGGCGTCTATCAGGACTTCGACGACATCCTGAACTCGCCCGTCTACACGCTGCAGCAGAACAACCCCATCGAGTACGATGCCGACGGAAAGGCTCACTGGAGCACCGACCCGACGAGGTACAATCCCACGAACACTACTTATGTGGGCGACCTGAAGTACAAGGATATCAACGGCGATGGTATCATCAACGAACAGGACAAGACCAACATCGGTTCGTCGTTCCCCAAGTTCACCTTCGGTTGGAACAATACCTTTACTTATAAGAACTTCGACCTGACCATCTTCATCAACGGTAACTACGGTAGCAAGATTGGTAACTACACGAAGATGAAGCTCAGCCACATGAGCTCTCCGTGGAGCAACCAGCTCACCGCTATCAACTCCCGCACACGTCTGAAGCCCATCGACGGCGTCTATGCCGACTATTGGACCAGCGACATCACCAACGTCATGACGACGGGTGTGAGCGACCTGCCTCGCGCCTCCATCAACGACCCGAACGACAACGATGCCTGGAGTACGCGCTACATCGAGGACGGTTCCTACATCCGTCTGAAGAGTCTCACGCTGGGCTACACCTTCGACCAGAAACTTGTGAAGAAGTGGGGCCTCTCAAGCCTGCGCCTCACCTTCAACGCCACCAACCTGCTGACCCTCACGGGCTACGATGGCTACGATCCTGAAATCGGCGCATCGACGGCTTCGAACAACGTGTTCAACCTCGACAACGGCCGCTATCCGTCACCCACCTCTTTCACCTTTGGTCTGAATGTATCGTTCTAATTTCGATGAAAGATGAAGGAAAAAAGATGAAATAAAACAGAAAGGACAAGTAATATGAATATCAAGAATTTGAAATATGTAGCAGCCGCCATGCTCCTCTCTGTGAGCATGACCTCGTGTGAGGATTTTCTCGATCGTCCTGTAGAAGACAACTACAACACAGAGAACTACTACACCGACGACGCTTCCTGCGTGCGCGGCGTCAACTACCTGTACAACTCGCCCTGGTACGACTTCCAGCGTGCCTTCATCAAGATTGGCGAGGTGATGTCGGGTAACATGTACTGGGGATCCAGTCCCTATATGAACTTCTCGCTCAACGGCACCGATCAGGACCTGGTGAACATGTCCTACTCGCTCTGGGCTGAGATTGGCCATGCCAACACCGTCTACAACTCCATCAAGGGCGCTTCCTGCTCGGAGGCTGTGAAGAACCAGTGCATGGGCGAATGCCTCGCCTGGAAGGCCATGGCCTACTTCTACCTCGTGCGCACCTTCGGCGATGTGCCCATCGTGCACGACAACTCTGTGAATATTGCCGCCGGCGACTATAACGACCTGCACAAGGTGCAGAAGGCCGACGTCTATGAGTACATCCTCATGACACTGGAGAAGGCCATGGAACTGCTGCCTCATGAGAAGAGCACCTCAGGCCGCATCGACTACTATTGCGCCGAGGGTCTCTATGCAAAGGTGCTGCTCACCGCTGCCGGCGTGACCGGTCAGCTCAATCAGGACTACCTGCAGCGCGCATCGGCCGCTTCGCTCGACGTCATCCAGAACTCCGGCCGCGAGCTCATGGCAAACTATGAGGACATCTTCCGCGGTTCTAAAAACGTCAGCGACGAGAGCCTCATTGCTTGGCGCTGGATCAACGGTGCTCAGTGGACCTCGCAGAACACCCTGCAGAGCGACCTCATGCCTTCTGGTTTCGACGAGAACGGCGACTGCTGGGGCGGTTGGGGTGGCCCGTCGGCCGACCTTCAGGACGCTTTCGGCTATGACGTGACCGAGAACCCCTCGAAGCGCATCGATACCGACGTGCGCCGCAAGGCCACGATGATGGGTGCCGGCGACATCTACGAATATTTCTGGCGCGACAAGGACCTCGGCAACGGCAAGACTGGCTTCGACATCCTGAAGTTCTACTACGACAAGACCTACAACCCCGCTGCCACGGGTGAGTTCCAGGGTCCCTGCGGTGTGCAGAACGTGAAGCACGCCTATGGCGACAACTTCGACCACCAGGCCGAGATGAACGCTTCGGCTGGCCGCATGGCCTACAACCTCGCTACACACATCCTGCGCCTCTCCGACGTCTACCTTATCCATGCCGAGTCTGAAGTGCTGCTGGGCAAGACCTCGAGCCGCACCGCCCTGGATGCCTTCAATGCCGTGCGCGGACGCGCCATCTCGTCTGCCGTGCCCAAGACCACGCTCACCTTCGACGACATCTGGAAGGAGCGCCGCCTGGAGTTTGCCGGTGAGGGCGACCGCTGGTACGACTTCGTGCGCCGTGCTTACTACGACGTCAACTCCTGCATCAACGAGCTGAAGGCCCAGCGCCGCAATGCCATCTGGAACTGCAACGCAGCCTACAAGACCTGGTATGAGTCGGGCTATTTGACCTGGGATCCCTCCGAGATTCAGTACGACGAGAATACACCTGCTCCCAACGTGACCGCCAATAGCTTCACGCTGCCTTATCCCACTGAGGACGTGGCCCTGAACCCCAACCTCGGTAGCAACGTCGAGCCCGACCACGTGGATGTACGCGCCACCTACAGCTACTAAGCAAAGTAACAGAGTATCAAAGTAACAAAGTAACAAACGTTATCAAAGATATGAAAACAAACAATATATTCAAAGGACTCTGCCTCGCACTGGCAGCCTGCGCCTCGCTGGCCGTCACGTCGTGTAAGGATGAGCCCGATGCCTACGAGATTCAGAGCGGAAAGCCGACCATCAACTTCATCCGCCCCGTCAGCGTCGACGCCAAGGACTCCATCATCACCGCTGCCTCCATGCGCTCCACGGTGTGCGTGGTGGGTGAGAACCTGCGCAGCGTCACCGAGCTGTTCTTCAACGACCAGCCCGCCGTGCTCAACACGAGCTATATGACCGATCATACGCTCATCGTCACCGTGCCGAACGAGATTCCCGAACTGGTCACGGATAAGATCTACTTCGTCACCCAGAGCAAGGACACCGTCACCTACGACTTCCACGTGACGATTCCCGCTCCTACCGTGGCTTCGATGTCCAACGAGTGGGCAGCACCGGGCGAGGAGGTCACCATCGTCGGCGACTACTTCCTCGACTATGAGAACTATCCGCTCACCGTGCACTTCGGCGACTACACGCTGCCGCGCTCGGCCATCACCAGCATCACGAAGAACCGCATCACGTTCGTCATGCCCGACGGCGTGCCTCACGAGAAAGTCAGCGTAGAGTCTATCTACGGCGAGACCGAGGGTGCCTTCCAGTACATGGACAACCGCGGCATGCTCTTCGACTTCGACACGCCGTGGAAGGACGGAGCTCCCGTGCTGGGCAACCACGGCTGGCACAACCGCACCATCACCAGCGACGGCACATCGCTCTCCGGCAACTACCTCATCCTGGGTGAAGCCACGATGGGCGTCGACGGCGGATGGAACGACGGCAACTTCTCGTTCGAGTACTGGGCAGGCAACTGGGGCGATCCCGAGAACTATGCCGAGTATCCGCGCATCAGCGACCTCGCCGACTTCACCGACTTCGCCAACCTGAACCTGAAGTTCGAGATGTGCATCCCCGAGGAGAATCCCTGGTCGGCAGCTCCGATGCAGATTTACTTCGGTGGCGTCACCGAGATTTCCAACACCGCTGCCGGCGTGAAGGACATCTACGGCAACACGCTCGCAGGTGCCAACAACACCTTCTTCCACGAGCAGGGCAAGCTCAACCGCGCACTCTACATGCCTTGGAAGGACGAAGACGACAAGCTCTACGACACTGCTGGCAAGTGGGTCACCGTCACTATCCCGTTCGCCGACTTCGTGATGGACTACGACGGCAACAAGCTCGACGGCAAGTTCTTCACCAGCACGGCCGACTTCGGTAGCTTCAACATCTTCATCATCCGTGGTGGCTACAACGACAAGTCGGCGCTGCCCGAGGGTGTAGAGTGTAACCCGATCATCAAGATCGATAACATCCGTGTCGTACCTAATAAATAATAATGTATAAGCGATATGAAAAACGTTAAGAATATATTCACATTGTTGGTGGTAGCCCTCGTAGGGCTATCGCTGACAGGGTGCAGCGAGGACAACCTCGATACCAACCCCTACTCCAAGTCGGGTGTCAACATCGTGGGCTTCGGACCGTCGCCCATCCTCCGCACCCATGAGATTCGCATCACCGGTACGAACATGAACAAGGTGACGAAGGTCATCTTCCCGGGCGATGCCATCGTCGAGCGTTCGGGCTTCAACTCGTCCGACGCCGAGAACATCTACGTCAACGTGCCCGATGAGTCGGTGCCCGGACAGATTCGCCTCGTGGCCGGTAACGACACCGTCACCTCCGTCTCGAAGCTCACCTTCGAGGAGCCCATCGAAGTCACTTCCGTCTCGCCCACTACGGGTCTGTCGGCTGGCGATGAGATTACCATCAAAGGCGACTATGTTTACAACATCGCCGAGGTGGTGTTCACCAGTGGTGTGACAGGTGCTCCCGTGCCGGCCGAGGACTTCACCTACATCTCACGCCGCGAAATCCGCCTGCGCGTGCCCCTGGCTGCCGAGTCGGGCGTCATCACGATGAACGACGGCGCTGAGTGGGAACTGGAGTGGAAGGAGCCGCTTGAAATCGTTTCGGCCACTGCAACTGCCGTGACACCTGCCGAGACCGACTTCGGCCAGCAGATACGCATCACAGGAACCAACCTCCACATTGTCGAAACCGTCATGTTCCCGGGTGGTATCTCTGCCGAGTTTACCGTTTCCGACGACCATCGCACCATCACGACCACCGTTCCTGCCGAGACCAAGCCAGGTGCCATCACGCTGCTGCTCTACTCGGGTGCTGCCATCAGCACGCCTGAGTTCACCGTTCCCACGGTGAGCATCACCAGCGTCGAGCCCAACAGCGACCTCGTTGAAGGCGACAAGGTTGTCGTCACGGGCGAAAACTTCGACCGCGTCAAGGAAGTACAGCTGCCGGGCATTGGTGCCATCACTGACTACACCATCTCAGGCAACACGCTGACCTTCACCGTGCCCGAGGGCATGGCCGACGGCGATGTCGTACTCGTTCAGAACAGCAATATCTCCGTCACCGCTGCCGTCGAGATGCGCAAGCTCTTCGGAGTCATCTGGCAGGGCAAGGAGAACCTCTCCGGTTGGAGCAACTGGGGCGTGTTCAACTGGGACGGCGACAAGTGGCTGAAGTTCCAGGAGGCCATCGACGGTCCTGGCGAACTGACCTTCCACTTCGTCGTGACCAACGACAACCCGGCATTCAACCTGCGTATGGGCGACTGGTCCACTCCGTTCTCCAACATCTCGCTGCCCTATGGCGACGATGGCAACATCCATCCGGCTGCCGACGCAACCGACGTCGTCATCCAGCTCTCGGCCGAGGAGCGCGAGAAGATGTTCGCCGACGGCGGACTGGGCATGGTTATCTGGGGCGACGGCATCCAGTTGCAGTACATCAAGTTCGTAGGTGCCGGAGCCGAACTCGTGCTCTGGGAAGGCAATGAGGACATGGCCGGATGGAACAACAACTACACCATCGGTACCGACACGTCACCAGAGCTTGCTGCCCTGAACGCTCACGAGGGCTCCATCGTCCGCTTCTACGGAACGGCCACGGGCTTCGAGGGCGACAGCGAATGGCAGGTGAAGATCGAGGAAGGCCACTGGGGCGGCACCTACGCTGCCGTCGCAGCTACCGAGCACGACGAATTCACGGCTTGGGACCTCGAGGCCAACGGCGGTTGCATAAAGCTGACGCTCACACAGGCCATGCTCGACGCTGCCTACGAACAGAAGTGGTGGGGTGGTACGTTCGTCGTCCACGGCCAGAACTTCATCCTGACGAAGGTCACCGTTGCCGACCTGTAAACGATTCCTGTATCTTTTATCCTAAGAAGAGGCGCAGCCACGATGCGTTGCGCCTCTTCTCTTTCTCTCTGTCATCATGACCAAGTTATTCTCCAAACATCCCAATAGAAGCCCCCTCTCCCTTGATAGGAGGCCCAGGGCGGAGCACTCCCCCTCCCCTTTGGGGAGGGTCGGGGTGGGGCTCTCTCCCTCCCTACTGGGGAGGGTCGGGGTGGGGCTTCTCCTTTTCACCCTTTGTGCCTGCGGCGGCGGCAAGTCCAAAGAAGCAAAATCGGCAGCCGAACTGATTGCCGATGCCGACCACTTCCAGGTTGACACCATCGTGGCTACGCCTGACGACACCCTCGTCAGCACATCGGTCGATCATGTCCTGCGCCACTACCCAGAGCTCTATCGCGCCGCTGAGAAGGCACAGAAAATCTACAGCAAGTGGGCGTTGCAGGAACAACAAACCCAACTGAAAACCCAGCCAAGCCTGCTCGACATCCGCTCCATCCTCACCGACCTCTTCTCCGCGTCTCAACAGCCCAATACTCTCCCCCTCCCTACTGGGGAGGGTCGGGGTGGGGCTCTCCCCCTCCCTACTGGGGAGGGTCGGGGTGGGGCTCTGCTTCTCGACAGCATCGACGCAGCCTACCTACACCTCATCAGCGAAGCACCCGCCGAACGCAAGACCGACATCGGCCACTCGCGCAAGGCATTCCTCGCCTATGCCGAACGCCTGCAGCAGCTGATGCAGGCTTTACCTGAAGACTTGCGCGAGCGCTATTCATCCATCGTGGCCCGACGCCTGCAGCGCTTGCTGCAGGAACAGCAGAAATCGATAATTGATAATTGACAATTGATAATTATGATTACCCAAAGCATTCTTTCGACTCTAAAAGCAAACCTCACCACCCTTCTCCGCACCCTCTTCTCCCCCTCCCTACTGGGGAGGGTCGGGGTGGGGCTTTCTCCCTCCCTCACAGGGAGGGGTTGGGGGTGGGTCTTCTCTCCCTCCCTACTGGGGAGGGGCCAGGGGTGGGGCTCTCTCCCTCCCTACTGGGGAGGGTCGGGGTGGGGCTTTTCCCCCTCCCTACTGGGGAGGGTCGGGGTGGGGCTTCTCCTTTTCACCCTTTGTGCCTGTGGCGGCGATTCCGACGAACCCGAACCCACGCCGCAGCCCAGCGTAACGGTCAGCCTGCGCTCGCAGTCCATCGCTGAAGGCGCCGAGGTCGATGCCAACAGCACCACTGTGCTGCAGCTCGCCTACAGCGTCTCGGTGAAGCTCGCCGCCAACGCCAACATCACCCTCAACGGCACGAAGCTCACCGCCTCGCGCAATCCTAACGACGTCACCGGCATCGTGATTCCCCTCACCCTCGAAGAGGGCGCCGACTACACGCTCATCGTGCCCGCCGGCTCCGTCGTGGCCACCCAGGACGCCTCTTCCACGGCTCCTGAGCTGAAGCTGAACTTCAAGACCAAGGCGAAACCCGAGCCCGTCAATCCGCAGATTAAGACGACACTCGTCTGTGGCAACGACGCAGCCCAGAAACTCTACGACTACATGCGCGAGCAGTATGGCCAGAAGATTATCTCCAGCGTCATGGCCAACGTCAACTGGAACAACGAACTCGCCGAGAGCGTCTACAAGCTCACGAAGAAATACCCCGCCGCCGTGTGCTACGACTTCATCCACATCTGCTTCTCGCCCGCCAACTGGATTGACTACACCAACATCGCGCCCGTGAAGCAGTGGAGCGACGCCGGCGGCATCGTGCAGCTCATGTGGCACTTCAACGTGCCGAAGACCGAAGGTTCCACCGACGTCACCTGCACGCCCTCTGAGACCTCGTTCCGTGCCAAGAACGTCCTCACCGACGGCACCTGGGAAAACCGCTGGTTCTACGACCAGATGGACAAGGTTGTTGCCACCCTGCTGAAACTGCAGGAGGCAGGCATCGCCGCCACCTGGCGCCCCTTCCACGAGGCTGCCGGCAATGCCACCGCCAAGCAGCAGGCCTCCTGGACCAAGTCGTGGTTCTGGTGGGGCTATGACGGTGCCGACACCTACAAGAAGCTCTGGACAACCATGTTCAACTACTTCAAGGAGAAAGGCGTGAAGAACCTCATCTGGATATGGACCACCCAGAACTACAATGGCAACAGCGCCCAGTACAACCAGGACACCGACTGGTATCCCGGCGACGAGTATGTCGACATCGTGGGCCGCGACCTCTATGGCTACACCGCCCAGCAGAACCTGCAGGAGTTCAACGAGATTCAGGCCACCTATCCCACGAAGATGATTGCCCTCGCCGAGTGCGGCTATGGCAACTACGACGGCAAACGTTATGATTTCGCCAACATCTCCGACTGCTGGAACACTGGTGCCCGCTGGAGCCACTTCATGGTGTGGTATCAGGGCGGACAGGGCAGCACCAACTCCATGATGACCGACGGCTGGTGGCGCGACGCCATGCAGGCCTCCAGCGTCATCACCCGCGACCAGCTGCCCTCGCTGAAGTAAACGCAACGACAGCACCTCGCCCCATAAAGTTCAATACGGACGAACATTTCAAGCAAGAATTGTTCTCCGTATTGAACTTTTTTGGTACCTTTTGCCCACTTATTCGCCGCCTACCCGTAGCCTTCCTCTTGCATTACTATCGCCTTGTGGCCGACGGTTGGGGGCTTCCGACTCCGATAATTTCGTTCATCAGTTGGTATGTTTCCCTGATTGTCTTTATGTCTGTTACGATAGTATGATGGCTACCTTCCACTGCATTGACAAAGGCCTCCATTTCGTTGAAGTAGCCTTGTGAGTATATTTGATTGTTCAGCAATATCGGGGTGAAATTGTTTCGCTGGCAGAGGACTTCCTTCGTTTCATGATGGGCACGCAGTTTCTCCATTGGGATGCCGAAGGCGGTGGCGGAAGGTTTGTGTTCGAAACTCAGTTCTTCCATCTGTAAAAGACGATAGATGCCTTCTGACGTGCAGACTTTCAGCGACTCCTCGGCTGTAGTCCATGAGTAGGCCGTTGAGAGTTCAAGAGTGCCTACGATGTGGTGATGCCGCAGCATGAGCACGTATGAATCGCTGCCGACCTGTTGAACGGCAACGACTTTTGGTTTTCCAAAAAGGAAGCAGACGAGGTCGAGGGGATGGATGTAGAGGTCGAGCAGTGCATTGCCTTCGGGAAATGCCCCCGTGAGGTAATGCAGATCGTAACTGACAAGATGCGCTTTGTGGAGGCGTTTCTGCAATAGTTGTACGGCAGGTGCATAGCGTTTCTGCAAGCCAACCATGGCGACAGGCGAGCCGTGGAGCCGCTGCATATCAGTGAGCGTGTCGAGTTCTTCCAATGTCTGGCAGAGCGGCTTCTCGATGAAGAGCGATTTGCCACTTCGGAGAACTTGCGAAGCAATGGAGAAATGAGCAGAAGGAGAAGCCGCTACGAAAACGCCTTTCACTTCATCATCGTTTAATATCGTGCCGAGCGAGGTCGTGGCTTTCACGTGGGGAAACTTCCGTTCTATCAGCCGTGCCTTTCGCTCTGACGTGACGCAGATGTATTTCAGCGGTACGCCGAGATAGTGAAGAACAGGATAGAGGTTGGTAAGCGAGTGCTGTCCCATGCCTACAAAGGCATAAGAATATTGATACGTTTGGCGCAGGAAACGCTCTGTGCGCATCCGCTTGTATCGGTTGATGAGTTCTTGTATCATTGTATTGTTTTTAGGTGTTTACGATATGTCTGCTTAGGGTCTGCCGTCCACTGATATGGACCATAGAACTTCTCGATGAGCCATTTGGGCAGCAGTCGCTCGAGGTTGCGAACGAGGATGATGTCGTACTTGCGGTGGAAGTTGATCCAGCAGTCGTTGCAATGACGGGAGTAGTGGCATTGCGTCTGGCACGCTGATGCTCCGTTGAAAATCTCGTCTAGCGACTGGCTATGGATATTCCCCAGCACCACATCAAGATTCTGGCAGAGCGGTACGTCGCCGTTGCTATGCACCACCAGGCAACTCATGATGCTCAGGCAGCGCAGGCGGAGATGCCTACCCTGCCACTGGTCGTAGAGTGCCACAAAGTCGAAGTTCTCCTGCGTCTGTGAAAGCCTCACCCCCAGCCCCTCTCCAAGGGGAGAAAGCCTCACCCCCAACCCCTCTCCAAGGGGAGAGGGGAGTGAATAGACTTGCCGCTGATTGGTCGCCCCGAGTGTAACTACTCCCCTCTCCCCTTGGAGAGGGGCTGGGGGTGAGGCCATCATGTATGCCATCGTCCCGTAGATGCCGATGCGAACGTCCACGCCGTAGTGCTTGGCAACGTCTATGACATACGCCATGTCGTCGAAGTTGTTCCACGGCGACAGACAGAACATCAGCGACAGCGGCACTTCGTCCTTCAATGCCTCCACCACCTGAATCACGCGGTCGTAGCCGTCGCGTCCACGCATCCGCTGGTAAGTCTCTCGGTCGCCGTCGAGAGAGACGTATAGGTGCCGGGGATGATACCGACGGACGGCATCGATAACCCGGTGGGGCGCAAGGCAGTTGGACAACAGTGTGTAGTTAGGATGATGCGCATGAAACCACGCCATGATTTCCGCAGCCTGCGGATGAAGGATGAACTCACCGCCCTCCAGTCCTACGGTAGTCCGCTTGGTGACGCATTGGCTCTGCATGATTCGTTGGATGTCGTCAAGCGACAGATGTTCCACCTTCTTCTGCCAGATGTTGCAGTGCTTGCAGCGCGACTGACAAGCGGTGGTAGAGTAGATCATGAGTTGCGACAGCCGCTTGTGGCGTGGCCGCATGATGTTGTTCAGATAGAGTAGCCCGTTGTAGGCATAATCGTAAATCGTGTACATAATAAATTCGTTGCAATTTTGGACGATTGGTACTCACCTTCGTCTTCTACTTATAGAGTCCAAAACTGCAACGAATGACTGCACCATGATGACTAAACTTTGACCATTATTGTAAATGAAATGTTAAAAAACAGCTTTAAAAGCAAAATATTTACGAAATAATTTGGTTTATATTATAAACTTATTTATCTTTGCAGCGTGAACCGGACACAATTGGCTTTTGACGTGCTTTCTGCAGGAGCACGGACGAGGCCAGAGAGTTGTAAACTAAAGTAGAAATCACTTAAAAATGAAACGACAATGGAAGAAAAGAATAATCTGACTGCTGAGCGCAGTCTGGAGATTATCAGAGAATCAATAGAGCGCAGCCAGCGCACCATCAACAAGAATTCGGCCATACCACTCATATGGTGGGGACTTTGTGTGATCATATTCTCGTTGCTCATAGCTTACCTATGGAAGAATCATGGCGGACCGGTATGGAATATGCTGTGGGCCGCATTATGGTTAGTGGGCTATGCAGGCAACTGGTTTATCGACAAACGACGAGGAAACGTTCCGACAACTTTTGTAGGGAAGGTCATCGGTCATGTGTGGGCTACGTTTGGCGTGTTCTGCTGTGGCATGGGCATGATACTCGGTTTTATCGGCAGCGGAATGTTACCAATGGAACTGGTTATGCCTAAGGTATATGTATTTGGTTGTATCACCAGCATCATCTCGCTCTGTTTCGGTATGGCTACAACGATTACTGGCCTCGTCATCCGCAACCGTACCATTCAGGTGTGTGGTCTTTTAGCAGGTCTCGGAGGATTCTTTGGCGCATTACATTTCCCCGGTCATACACAGCTCTATGTGATGGCAGTCGTGGCCTTGATAGGATTGATTGTGCCTGGTGTGGTGATTTTCATTCAAAACCAGAAATAAGGAGGTACAATACATGTTCAAGCCATTAGACCCACTGCTGCACTCAGAGTTGCGACTGGCCGTGATGTCACTGCTCATCAGCGCAGAGGAAGCCGAGTTCCCCTACATCAAGGAGCAGACGGGAGCTACGGCGGGCAACCTGAGTGTGCAGATAGACAAGCTCTCGGCGGCAGGCTACATCGAGGTAGAAAAGACCTTCAAGGGCAAGAAGCCCTGCACCCTCTGCCGCATCACGCCTGTAGGGCTGAAAGCCTTTGAGGATTATGTAAAAGTGCTGAAAAGCTATCTGAATGTGAAAAAGACGTGATCATTATTGACTGTCATAACCGTATTGCTATATCCGTTCGGGTATCATTTGGGCGTTTATTTACCCAAATTTATACCCGAACGGATATTCTTTATGCGGTGGCAAGAACTCATTGCCCAGTCTTTTCTTCCTATCTTTTAAGCTTGCCTTTTCGTTCCAGGTACTTCAGGAATGCCTCCCACTGTGGGGCACGGCGTTGGCGGTTGGCCTGCACGCGCTCGTCGTCGGCAAACTGAGGGGGATAGCAGTCGTAGAGATAGTAGCGGCCGTCGTCGATGACTTGGCCGTCGGCCTTCCCACAGCAGAGCACGAGGTCGTCGAACACCTGGCTGCAGATGAGGCCTACGAAGGTGGCGCCGCTGGAAAAGAGGAACTGACCATCGAGATAAAAGTCGATGCCGGCGAGGAAGGAGAGCTTTTTGCGCAGAGGCTCCACGCTGGGGCTGAAGCGCAGTTCGCGGGTGTTCACGTCGAACCACTCGATGTCATCGTCGGTGAATACGGCTCCGGCGGCAGAGCCTCTGGTTGCCGTTTGCTGCACACCGTAAACGCAGAGTTCCGCCGTCGGTTCGGGCTGGTGGCCGTCGGCAGCATCCTCGTCATGGCTGCAGGCCGTCAGTGGTAGGGAGAGCGTGGTAATGGCCATCGCCATCATCCATGCAAGAGTTCTGTACTGTTTCATGCTTCTTTTCGTTTTATGAGGGTTGTCTCTATTTATAGAGTCCTCAGAACGCGGAAAAGACTGCATGCTCACCACGTGAACCTGATGCCCAGTGGCAGCGAGAAGCTGAACGGATGCTCCGTGCGGTAGGTCTCCACGGCCGTGCCCGTCGGGATGTAGTATTGCAGGCTGGGCTCTGCAAACAGTCCGATGCTGGGCGTGAGATGGTACTGCAGGCCTAGGCCCGTGCCCAGCGACCATTGCCACGGAGTATGGATGGTGGTCTTGTCGGTGGCCTCCAGCTTGCCATGCAGGTAGTAGCTTGTGATGAGCGGCGAGTAGAGAGGAATCTCCGTGACGACGCCGAGACTGCCGTAGAGGCTCCACACCTTGCTGTTATATATAGTATAGATGCCCTTCACGGGTATGCCAAGGTAGTGGATGGTCTGCTGTTCGTTGATGGTATTGCCGTTTGACCCCATCTCGAATTCGGACTTCAACCTGCTGTAGCTCAGCCCCGTCTCAAGCGCAAAGCGACGGTTCAGTCGGTACTGCAGTGCCAGCGAGATGCCGACGGGCATCTGGTGGCGGCTCTTGCGGACAATCTTGTCAGCGTCGGCGCCATGGGCATCGTTGGCATTGTTTAGGGCGATGCTCTTGATAATGCTTCGCTTATGACTGCTGCCGTCGTCGGGCTCTTCTGCCAGGAAGGCCGCATAGTCGCTCCAGTTCTCAAAAGTGACAGGCGATGGCTTGCCCGTCGTGGCTATCGTTGGTATCTCGGTGAAGCCGTAAGGACGATTGCCATTCCGTTCGCCAGTACCGCCGACGTAGGCCATGTCAACCGACCATTTCTGCTGGCGACGGCTGTCGATGACCTGCTTCTCGGGGAATAAGTCGGCGATGTCGTAACGGGGAGTCTCCGCCTCAAGTATCGTCTTTGCCGAATCGTTCTGCGTCGTATCAGTAATCGCCGGCTCCTGAACTATCATATTGGATAAGGTGTCAACTGTAGTGGAATCCGTCGTCTGAGCGATTTCCGATGGGAGACTATCAATTGTTATCATCGTAGAACGGTGCGCAGGCCTTTGCACAATTACAGGCTCTTGTGGTCTTTCCGTCCGAGAATCTTTGGGCGTATCTTTCTGTTTCGCCACGACGGGTTTGTCATCCCTGACTGCAGTGCCTCCTTTCCTGAACAAGTAGAACGTGATGGGCACGAGCAGCAGCAGGAGCACGGCAGCCCAATACTGCTGCATCATCTTGCGGAGCATCTTCTTCGCCCGTGCCAGTTGCGACGAAGACGAATGGGGCTCGATGCCCAGCATGTCGGCAATCTCCTTGTGCGACATGCCTTCGAACACCGACAGCCGGAACACCTGCCCGTAGCCCTCAGGCAGACGGTCGACGAGCCGCAGTACTTCCGCCAATGGCACACCTCTCACGTCGCTCTCGCCTTCTGGCGCCAGCAGATGCTCGGCTTCCTCCAGCGGCCGAAAGGAAGTTTTCGCCAGATGGGCTTTATATTTCGACGCCACATTTCTCGTTATCGACATCATCCATGCTTCTACTTTCCCGTCATCGCGAAGCTTGTCGAAGGAAGTAAAGATAATCACGAACGAATCATGCAGCACGTCGCTGACAGCTTGTTCGTCGCTAACATACCGCCGGCATACGCCCCTCATCTTCTGGGCGTATGCCTTGTACAGTTCGCCGAGGGCATCCGCATCCCCCTGTCTGCACCGTTCTATCAGCCGTGTCACTTCCATCGAAAACATAGCGTCTCTATCTATTAAGTCCTACATTGAATAAAAAGACTGCATGGCCATGCAAAATTTCGGTGCAAAGATACGGAATTTCTGTCTGTCTTATCCATTCTTCAACCTTTTTTCGTCGCTCGGCATTCGCCGAAGTTCTTGCTCAACGCAAGCGAAAGCAAGTTTCGAGTCCTTTCGTTCTTTCTCCACTTCGTTCCGAAAGCGTCTCCTTCGTCGCCGAGCGCGGAAAAATCCAAATACATTTGGTTTTTCGCTCACTTATTCGTACCTTTGCAGCCCAAAAGCGAAAGATACGATGAAATTATATAGCGATCAGCAGCTGGCAGAGATACTCGATCAGGACATTTTCCACCTCATTGGCGACTGCGCCGACGAACTGGGCGTGGAGTGCTACGTCGTGGGCGGCTTCGTGCGCGACATCTTCCTCGAACGCCCGTCGAAGGACATCGACGTGGTGGTGGTGGGCAGCGGCATCGAGGTGGCAAAACTGCTGAAGAAGAAAATAGGACGGAAAGCTCGTCTGAGCGTCTTCCGAAATTTCGGGACGGCGCAGGTGAAATCGGGAACGATGGAAGTGGAGTTCGTAGGCGCACGCCGCGAGAGCTACAGCCACGACTCGCGCAAGCCCATCGTCGAGGACGGCACGCTGGAAGACGACCAGAACCGCCGCGACTTCACCATCAACGCCCTGGCCATCTGCCTGAACAAGGGGCGCTTCGGCGAACTCGTAGACCCCTTCAACGGACTCTACGACATGGAAGACGGCATCATCCGCACGCCGCTCGACCCCGACATCACCTTCTCTGACGACCCGCTGCGCATGCTGCGCTGCGTGCGCTTCGCGGCTCAGCTGAACTTCACCATCGAGGAGGAGACGCGCGAGGCCCTGGGCCGCAACGCCCAGCGACTGGAAATCATCAGCGGCGAGCGCATACAGGACGAGCTGAACAAAATCATGATGACGCCGACTCCCAGCCGCGGGCTCTACGAGCTCTACGACACGGGCCTGATGCAGCAGATACTGCCCGAGCTGTGCGCCCTCGACATCGTGGAGACGCGCAACGGCCGCGCCCACAAGAACAACTTCTACCACACGCTGGAGGTGGTAGACAACGTAAGTAAGAGACCCACCCTCCCCTCGGGAGGGGTTGGGGGTGGGTCGCTGTGGCTGCGCTGGGCGGCCCTGCTGCACGACATCGGCAAACCGCGCTGCAAGCGCTGGGAACCCGGCACGGGATGGACGTTCCACAACCACAACTACGTGGGGGCGAAGATGGTGCCGCAGATATTCCGTCGGCTGAAGTTGCCGATGGATGCTAAAATGAAATATGTCGAGAAACTCGTCGACCTGCACATGCGGCCTATTGCCATCGCCGACGAGGAGGTGACGGATTCGGCCGTGCGCCGACTGCTGAACGATGCCGGCGACGACATCAACGACCTGATGACGCTCTGCGAGGCCGACATCACCTCGAAAAACTCGCAGCGCAAGCAGCAGTTCCTGCACAATTTTCAGACGGTGCGCGAGAAACTGGCCGACCTGCAGGAACGCGACTACAAGCGCCTGCTGCAGCCCGTCGTCGACGGCAACGAAATCATGGAGATGTTCCATCTGAAGCCCTCGCGCGAGGTGGGAACGCTGAAGCAGACGCTGAAAGACGCCGTGCTCGACAACCGCGTGCCCAACGAGCGCGAGCCGCTGCTGCAACTGCTCCACCAGAAGGCCAAAGAGATGGGGCTGGAGTAGCCCCACCCCGACCCTCCCCAGGGGGGGAGGGAGGTAGAGGCCCTGCCAATGTCTTTCTACTTCACCAGCTGCAGGATGGTCTTGGCATCCTCATCGCCGGAGGCGGCTTCCTGGCGCAGTTCTTCCAGGATTTGCTTGCCGTCCTTGGCGTTCTTCACAGCCTTCTTCAGCCAGACCGTGGCCTTCGCCTTGTCGGCTGCCACGCCCTTGCCCTTCAGGAAGCACTTGCCCAGCGCCAGCTGAGCGTCGGCATTGTCCTGCTTGGCAGCCTTCTCGAAATACTGGAATGCCTTCGTGCGGTCTTTGGTGACACCTTCGCCGTTCTTGTAGCACTTGCCCACCTGATACTGCGCCTTGGCAAAACCCTGGGCAGCCGACTTGGAATACCAGGCGAAGGCCTGCTTGTCGTTTTCAGGAATGCCGTTGCCCTTGTCGTAGCACCGGCCCAACCGATACTGCGCCTTCTTATGGCCTTTCTCGGCTGCAGCCTTCAGTTTCGGAAAGGCCTGTGCATACTTCTTGGCATCGTAGAGCGCCTTGCCCTCGGTGTAGAGTTTCTCGGTGCTCTGGGCACCGGCCGCCGTGCAGAGCACGAGCATCAGAATCGTAAGGAGTTGTCTCATTGTCAGTCACATAGTTTGGTTTCGCCGGCAAAGATAATGCTTTTCACTGAAAACACCAAACAATCTTGGTTTTTTCTTATGAAAGACTTGTTCTTTCACTTTTTGCGTTATTTCATGTTAAAAACATGTGAGCCTTTAACGGAAAAAGGAAAAAACTTAGTAATTTTGCAGGCTGAAAAAACTGAATCGGCATTTTCGGTTTTCCTTTCGATGCGCAGGTTCGGTTCTCCCCAACGAAGGCAAAAACAAAAATACAAATAGTTATGAACAGTATGAATTTCAAAAGTTTTTTATTCGTTGCAGCAGTAGCTGCATTGGTGACATCGTGCGGAGGTAAGCGCGGTGGACAGCCCAACTTCGGCGACGACGAGTATCCCGTGGTGACCGTCGGCACTCAGTCGTCGGCCTCTCAGACCACCTATCCCGCCACCATCAAGGGTGTACAGGACGTAGAGATTCGTCCGAAGGTGGCCGGTTTCATCACGCGTGTGAATGTAAAGGAAGGTCAGACGGTGGGTGCCGGACAGGTGCTCTTCGTCATCGACAACGCCACCTATCAGGCTGCCGTGCGCCAGTCTCAGGCTGCCGTGAACACGGCAAAGGCTCAGTTGAACACCGCAAAGCTGACTTTCGAGAACAACCAGAAACTGTTTGAGCAGAATATCATTGGTGACTACGAGCTCTCTACGGCCCGCAACTCCTACGAGACCGCCAAGGCATCGGTGGCTCAGGCTGAGGCTGCACTGGCCTCGGCTCGCGAGACGCTGAGCTTCTGCTACGTGAAGAGCCCGTCGAGCGGCATCATCGGAAGCCTGCCTTACAAGGTGGGCGCCATGGTGAGCGCATCGAGCACGCCCGCCCTGACCACCGTCTCCAACAACTCGTCGATGGAGGTGTACTTCTCGATGTCGGAGAAGGACATCCTCGATATGGCGAAGACCAGCGGCACCGCTCAGGCTGCCATCTCGGCCATGCCTACCGTGAAGCTGCAGCTTGCTGATGGTACCATCTACAACCACCCGGGCAAGGTGGCCAAGATGAGCGGCGTCATCGATGCAGCCACGGGTTCGGCCCAGCTCATCGCCGTGTTCCCCAACCCCGAGCGTCTGCTGAAGAGTGGCGGTAGCGGTGCCATCGTCGTGCCCCACGACAACGCGTCGGCCATCGTCGTGCCGCAGGCTTGCGTCTCGGAGGTGCAGGACAAGAAGTTCATGTACACCGTAACAAAAGATAATAAGGTGAAGTTCACCGAAATCAAGGTGGCTCCGCAGAACGACGGCAACAACTACGTGGTCGTGGAGGGTCTGAACATCGGCGACCGCTACGTGACCAACGGCATCACCAAGCTCACCGACGGGCAGGAAATCAAGCCCATCACGCCCCAGCGCTACCAAGAGAAGATTAAGGAGCAGGCCAAGGCCATGTCGGCCGGCGACATCGTGAATGCGATGAAGAAATAAGGGGAGGAGCCCCACCCCGGCCCTCCCCAAAGGGGGAGGAGCCCCACCCCAGCCCTCCCCAAAGGGGGAGGGAGTAGAAAAAAACTACAATCGTAAATCGTAAATTCGTAAATACTAATGACATTTACAAACTTTATCAAACGCCCGGTGCTCTCGACGGTGATTTCCATCCTCATCGTCCTGCTGGGCTTCATAGGTCTGGCCACACTGCCCATTGAGCAGTACCCAGACATCGCACCGCCTACGGTCGTGGTGTTCACCAGCTATCCTGGTGCCGACGCCGAGACGGTGAAGAACTCCGTGCTCGTGCCGCTTGAGGAGAGTATCAACGGTGTGGAAGGCATGGACTACATCTCGTCGTCGGCCTCGTCGGGTTCGGCTTCGCTGTCGATTCTCTTCCGTCAGGGCATGAACCCCGACATGTGTGCCGTGAACGTGCAGAACCGCGTGCAGCAGGCCCAGGCCCTGCTGCCGGCTGAGGTGACGCGCATCGGTGTGACCGTGATGAAGCGTCAGACCTCGCAGGTGATGATGTTCACCCTGACCAGTGACGGCCGCTACGACGACAAGTTCCTGACGAACTACAACAACATCAACGTGGTGCCCGCCATCAAGCGTATCCAGGGCGTCGGCGACGTGCAGAGCCCCGGTGTGAAGACCTACTCGATGCGCATCTGGCTGAAGCCCGACGTGATGAAGCAGTACAACCTGATGCCCACCGACATCACCGGCGTGCTGGCCGAACAGAACATCGAGGCTGCACCGGGTAAGTTCGGTGAACAGTCGAATGTGGCCTACGAATATTCCATGCGCTACACCGGCCGACTGAAGTCGGAGGAGGAGTTCGGCAACATCATCATCTCGAGCGACGCCAACGGCAACACGCTGAAGCTGAAGGACGTGGCCAAGATTGAACTCGGCGGACTGCAGTACTCCGTGTCGATGAAGAACAACAACGTTCCGTCGGTGATGGGTATGGTGCAGCAGATTGCCGGTTCGAACGCCAACGAGATTGCCAAGCAGGTGAAAAAGGAGCTCGAGGAGCAGGCCAAGCTGTTCCCCCCGGGCATGTATTATAAAATCAACTACGACGTCACGGAGTTCCTCTACGCTTCTATCGAGGAGGTGGTGTTCACGCTGCTGATGACGCTCATCCTGGTGTTCCTCGTGGTGTACATCTTCCTGCAGGACTTCCGCTCGACGCTCATCCCGCTGATTGCCGTGCCCGTATCGCTCATCGGTACGTTCTTCTTCCTGAAGGTGTTCGGCTTCTCCATCAACCTGCTCACGCTGTCGGCCTTGCTGCTGGCCATCGCCATCGTGGTCGACGACGCCATCGTGGTGGTCGAGGCCGTGCATGCGAAGCTCGACCAGGGCTACAAGTCGGCTCTGACGGCTTCCATCGACGCCATGAACGAAATCTCGGGCGCCATCATCTCCATCACGCTTGTGATGGCCTCGGTGTTCATTCCCGTGTCGTTCATCGGTGGCACCAGCGGTACGTTCTATCGCGAGTTCGGTGTGACGATGGCCGTGTCCATCTTCATCTCGGCCCTGAACGCCCTGACGCTGTCGCCGGCCCTCTGCGCCATCTTCCTGAAGCCGAAGGACGAGAACGGCAACGAGCGCAAGATGTCGCGCATCGACCGCTTCCACGAATCGTTCAACACGGCCTACGACAAGGTGCTGGGTAAATATAAGAAAGGTGTAGAGAAACTTGTGCGCAAGCCGGTGGCCATCATCGTGGCTGTGCTCATCGGCATCGTCGTGCTGGCTGGTACGATGATGACCACGAAGACCGGCCTTGTGCCCGACGAGGACACGGGTACGCTCTTCTGCACCATCTCGATGCCCCCTGCCACCTCGGTGGCCCGCACCACGCAGGTCATCAACCAGGTAGACTCCATCCTGGCTGCCGACCCCGCCATCCAGAGCCGTGAGCAGATTCAGGGCTACAACTTCATTGCCGGTGCCGGTTCCGACCAGGCCACGTTCGTCATCAAGCTGAAGCCGTTTGAGGAACGCCAGAAAGGCTTCTGGTGGAAACTCAGCGGACTCTGGCAGGGCGACGGCATCTATCGCTTCTTCCTGAATCCCTACGATGCACAGGGCGTGCTGGCTCAGATTTATCTGAAGACCGCCCACATCAAGGATGCCAAGATTCTGGCCTTCGCACCGCCTATGATTCCGGGCTTCTCGGCCAACTCGGGTGTGTCGCTCGTCATGCAGGACCGCACGGGTGGCGACCTCAACAAGTTCTTCGGCATCGTGCAGGACTATCTGGCCGAGCTCAACAAGCGTCCGGAAATCCAGATGGCCATGACCTCCTACAACCCGAACTATCCGCAGTACATGATACATGTAGACGTGGCGAAGTGTAAGCAGAGCGGCATCTCGCCCTCCACGATTCTCACCACGCTGCAGGGCTACTATGGCGGTCTCTACGCCTCTAACTTCAATGCCTACGGTAAGCTCTATCGCGTGATGGTGCAGGGCGCGCCCGAAACGCGCATGACGCCCGAGTCGCTCAACAGCGTCTACGTGCGCACGCCGCAGGGCATGTCGCCCATCCAGGAGTACTGCTCGCTGGAGCGCGTCTATGGTCCCACCAACATCAGCCGCTTCAACCTCTTCACCTCCATCACCGTCACCGCTACGGTGGCTGAAGGCTACTCCACCGGTGAGGCCATCAAGGCCGTCGAGGAGGTGGCTGCCGAGCAACTGCCCACGGGCTACACCTACGACTACTCCGGTCTGACGCGTTCGGAGGCTGCCTCGAGCAACTCCACGGCGCTCATCTTCGTGCTCTGCTTCATCTTCATCTACCTGATTCTGTCGGCACAGTACGAGTCGTACATCCTGCCCCTGGCCGTGGCGCTCTCCGTGCCGTTCGGTCTGGCTGGTGCCTTCCTCTTCACGCAGCTCTTCGGCCACAGCAACGACATCTACATGCAGATTTCGCTCATCATGCTGATTGGTCTGTTGGCCAAGAACGCCATCCTCATCGTGCAGTTCGCCCTGGAGCGCCGCGAGCTCGGTATGGCCATCTCGTGGTCGGCCGTGCTGGGTGCTGCCGCCCGTCTGCGTCCTATCCTCATGACGTCGCTCGCCATGGTCATCGGTCTGCTGCCGATGATGTTTGCCTCGGGTGTGGGTAAGAACGGTAACCAGACGCTGGGCGCTGCTGCCGTGGGCGGTATGCTCATCGGTACGCTCTGCCAGATTTTCGTCGTGCCCACGCTGTTCGTTATCTTCCAGTCGCTGCAGGAGAAGTTCCGCCCGATGAAGTTCGAGGACGAGACTGATGCCGAGGCTGCTGCCGAGCTGGCACAGTATGCTCACGGTGTGGTTCCTAAAGAATATAAGGTGCAAGAATAGTAGACCCACCCCTAACCCCTCCCTATGAAGGAGGGGAACAAAATGAAGACAATTAATTAGTAATCAATATGAATAGAATAACAAGGAACATAGTATCTACTCCCCTCCATATAGGGAGGGGCTGGGGGGAGGGTCTGCTACTGGCATCCGTGTTCTGCCTCCTTCTCACCGGCTGCAAGAGCCTCTACGGAAAATATGAGCGTCCCGACGTCAACACCGAGGGACTCTACCGCGACCCCGTGTCGCTCACCGACACGCTGGCCGTGCAGGACACCACGTCGTTCGGCACGATGCCCTGGCGCTCGGTGTTCACCGACCCGCAGCTGCAGACGCTCATCCAGACGGCCCTCGACAACAACGTGAACATGCTCAATGCAGCCCTGAACGTGAAGATGGTCGAAGAGGCCCTGAAGGTGGCCCGACTGGCCTTCCTGCCGTCGGTGGCCTTCACGCCGCAGGGCACGATTGCCAAGTTCGACAACAATCCCACGACGAAGTCCTACCAGCTGCCGCTGTCGGCCTCGTGGAATGTCGACCTCTTCGGCAATCTGCTCAACGCCAAGCGCTCGGCTCAGATGCAGCTGCTCGCCACGAAGGACTATCAGACCGTGGTGAAGACCAATCTCATCTCGGGCGTTGCCAACCTCTATTACACGCTGCTGATGCTCGACCGCCAGATTGCCATCGTCGGCGAGATGGAGAACCTCACCAAGGAGACGTGGGAGAAGATGCAGGTCATGAAGGAAACGCGCGTGGGCTATCGCTCCACGGCCGTGCAGAGTGCCGAGGCTGCCTACTACTCCGTGCAGGCTCAGCGCGTAGACCTGCAGCGCCAGGTGCGCGAGATGGAGAATTCGCTCTCGCTGCTGCTCGGTCAGCCCGCACAGACCATTCAGCGCGGCACGTTCGAAGGGCAGTCGCTGCCTGAGAACCTCGCCACCGGCGTGGGCATACAGCTGCTCAACAACCGCGCCGACGTGCACGCTGCCGAGCTCGCGCTGGCCCAGTGCTTCTACGACGTCAACCAGGCCCGGTCGCGCTTCTATCCGCAGATTACCATCACCGGCACCGGTGCCTTCACCAATCAGAATGGCCTCGTCAATCCCGGAAAGATGCTCTGGTCGGCAGTGGGCTCGCTCGTGCAGCCCATCTTCCAGCATGGCCAGATTGTGGCTGGTCTGAAGGTGGCCAAGCTGCAGTACGAGCAGGCTTACAACACGTGGCAGAACACCATTCTGCAGGCTGGCAATGAGGTGTCGAACGCCCTCGTGCAGTACAACTCGGCCGCCGAGAAGGCTCAATTCGACGCCAAGCGCGTGGAGGTGCTCAAGAAGAATGTTGAGGACACGCGAACGATGATGTCGCAGTCGGCCAACACCTCTTACCTCGAGGTCATCACGGCTCAGTCGAACCTGCTCAATGCAGAGATTTCGAAGGTCACCGACGACTTCAACAAGATGCAGGCCGTCGTGAACCTCTACCAGGCTCTGGGGGGAGGAGCGAAGTAAAGACCCCTCCCGACCTCCCCGAAGGGGAGGAGGGCCTGCCGGCTCACAACGTAACAAGTTCAAACAATACAATAGAATCACAATAGAAAGCCTGATTGTCATCCCCCTGAAATCCGTCAGGCACTCCCCTCCTTCGGAGGGGTTGGGGGAGGTTACTATGGCAAGTGAAATTTCTCCCCGCGCTGAGGTATCGCCAAAGGCGAAAATCGGCGACAACTGTAAGATATTCCCCTTCGTCTATATCGAGGACGACGTGGTCATCGGCGATGGATGCATCATCTTCCCCTTCGTGAGCATTCTGAACGGCACCCGCATGGGCAAGAACAACAAGGTACACCAGGGAGCCGTCATCGCTGCGCTGCCGCAGGACTTCAACTTCCAAGGCGAGAAGTCGGAGTGCATCATCGGCGACAATAACGTCATCCGTGAGAATGTGGTCATCAACCGCGCCACCCATACGGGCGGAAAGACCGTCATCGGCAACAGCAACTTCCTCATGGAAGGTGCCCACGTCTCGCACGACACGAAGATTGGCGACAACTGCGTCTTGGGCTACGGCACGAAGATTGCCGGCGACTGCGAGATTGGCAATGGCGTCATCTTCTCGTCGTCGGTCATCGAGAATGCCGGCACCCGCGTCGGCGAAGGCTCTATGATTCAGGCTGGTACAACCTTCTCGAAGGATGTGCCGCCCTACATCGTAGCAGGCGGAAAGCCCATTGGCTATAATGGTCCGAACAACACGATGATGACGGCTTATGGCATCAGCGAGAAGGTGCAAAAGCACATCGCCAACGCCTATCGCCTGGTGTTCAATGGTCAGGGTAGTCTCTTCGATGCTATCCTGCAAATCAAGGACCAGGTGCCCGACAGTCCCGAGATTCAGAACATCACCCGTTTCCTCGAGACCACCCAGGCCGGCATCATGACGAAGCTCTGAAACCTCCCCCGACCCCTCCAAAGGAGGGGAGGGCCTGCCGGAACAAGGCTAACCAGAAAACGCCCCAACGGGGCAGCACCTGTCAGCCCAGGGCAGCGCCCTGGGTTTGGGAAGCAAGAGAGTTGACTGCGCCCTGTAAGGGCAACACCTTTAAAACGCCAGGAGATAAAGATTTTGCCCTTACAGGGCGCTGTTCCCTTGCTGCCCTTTACCCAGGGCGCTGCCCTGGGCTGACAGGTTGCTGGCCTTTCAGGCCGCTCAATTCCCCTGCCGCCCCAATTCCCCAACTCCTCTAAAAAAAAACTATTCTTACTATGCATCGACACGCCGCCTTCATCCTGACCCTTCTGCTGCTGACCGTTGTCGCTGGCAGAACGGAGGCACGCCCCCTCGCCACCGAGAGGTCGTGTGGGGAGGAAGCGACGCAGGGTAAGCTCGCCCTCGTCCTGGGCGGCGGCGGTGCCAAAGGTGCTGCCCATGTAGGCGTGCTGAAGGTGTTGGAAGAGGCAGGCGTCCAGCCCGACATCATCGTCGGCACGAGCATCGGCGCTATCGTGGGCGGTCTCTACAGCATCGGCTATTCGGCCGCACAGCTCGACTCCTTGTTCCGCTCCCGCCAGTGGCTGCAGCTCTTCACCCGCGAGGCCATCGAGGGCAACGCCATCAAACAGATGCTCGACAGCCTGACAGCCAGAAGACCCACCCCCCTGCCCCTCCCTGTGAGGGAGGGGAGTAATTACTCTCCAGATAATGCCCAACAAGCAGAAAGACATTCTACTCCCCTCCCTCAAAGGGAGGGGCAGGGGGGTGGGTCTGTTGGGGGTGGGTCTCCAGTCTTCGCCTGCGTCGCCTCCGACCTCCCCACATTCTCTGAGGTGGTGCTCACGGGCGACTCCCTGGCGCGCAATATGCGGGCGAGCATGGCCATTCCCGCGCTGTTCAAGGCCGTGCGCTTCGACGACTACGTGCTCTACGATGGCGGTATCTTCAACAATCTGCCGGTCGACGTGGCACGCCAGATGGGCGCCACGCGCGTCATCGCCGTCGACCTTACCGTCAACCATCCCGACGACGAGGACGAACCCTCAGAATTCGTGCAGCTCCTCGACGACCTCCTGGGCCTCTCCAGCGCCGACGGCATCATCGGCTGGCTCTTCAACAGGCCCGACTTCAAGAAGTATCGGCAGAACATCAAGGATGCCGATGTCTACATCAACCCCCCACTCTACGACTACGATGCCACCAGCTTCAACCGCAAGGCCATCGACGAAATGATTTTCCTCGGCGAACACGAAGCACGCAAGCAACTCGCCCTCCTACGCACATACGGCAACATTGGCAGCCGCCACTGACGGTCTGGCGCCAAGAAAATAGCGCCCGAACAGAAGAAAAAGCTTTTTTTCCTTTGCATTTCACAAGTTTAATCGTACCTTTGCAGAGAAATGCAAAGCAAACAAGGCCTATGACAAGCGGAAAAATTCTTTGGGTCGACGACGAGATAGAACTCCTGAAAGCCCACATCCTCTTCCTCCAGAAGAAAGGCTACGAGGTGGTGACGGTGTCAAACGGTACCGACGCCGTCGAAGAATGCCAGCGACAGTCGTTCGATTTAGTGATGCTCGACGAGATGATGCCGGGACTCACCGGACTCGAGACGCTACAGCGCATCAAGCAAATCACGCCCGCCACGCCAGTCGTGATGTGCACCAAGAGCGAAGAGGAAAACATCATGGACCAGGCCATTGGCTCGAAGATTGCCGACTATCTCATCAAGCCCGTCAACCCGATGCAGATACTGCTGACGCTGAAGAAGAACATTCACAAGCGCGAGATCGTGGCCGAGGTGACGCAGACGGGCTACCAGCAGAACTTCATGGACATAGCACAGCAGATTCAGGAGTGCCGCACGTTCGACGACTGGGTGGAGGTGTACCGCCGACTGGTGCACTGGGAACTGGAACTGAGCTCGGCCGACAGTGCGATGACCGAAATCCTCTCCACACAGAAGGAAGAGGCGAACATCGGCTTCGCCAAGTTCGTCAAGCAGAACTACCTCGAATGGGTAGCCTCCAGAAACAATACCGCCACCCAATCCTTTGACCAGGGGGCTATGCGAACCGGGAGGCACACCCCTCCTGCCGAGGGGCCGGGGGAGTTTTCTCCCCTCCTTTCGCCAGACATCTTCAAGCGCCGCGTCTTCCCCCTGCTCGACCAGGGACAGCAGGTATTCCTCATCGTCATCGACAACTTCCGCTACGACCAGTGGCGCATGATAGCCCAGGAAATAGGCGACCTCTTCGAGGCGCAGGAGGAACTCTACATGAGCATCCTGCCCACCGCCACGCAGTACGCCCGCAACGCCATCTTCTCCGGACTCATGCCCGACCAGATAGCGCGCATGTTTCCTGACCTGTGGGTCGACGAAGACGAGGAAGAAGGCAAGAACCTCAACGAAGGACCACTCATCGGCACCCAGATAGAGCGCTTCCGCCGCCACGACACCTATTCCTACCACAAAATCAACACCTCGCAGGATGCCGAGCGATTCCTCGCCCAGCTACCGTCGCTGCGCCAGAACAGCCTCAACGTCGTCGTGTTCAATTTCATCGACATGCTCTCCCACGCACGCACCGAGTCGAAGATGGTGCGCGAACTCGCCAACAACGAGTCGGCCTACCGCAGCATCACGCTCTCATGGTTCCGCCATTCCGCCATGGCCGAAGTGCTCAAGCAGTTGGCCACGTCCGACTATAAGGTACTCGTCACCACCGACCACGGTTCCATCCGCGTCAGCCGACCCAGCAAAATCATCGGCGACCGCAACACCAACACCAACCTGCGCTATAAGCTGGGCAAGAACCTCAACTACAATCCCCGCGAAGTGTTCGTCATCAAGGAGCCACAACGCGCCCACCTGCCCGCGCCTAACCTATCCACGAGCTATGTCTTCGCCACCGGCGACGCCTTCTTCGCCTACCCCAACAACTACAACTACTACGTCGCCTACTACCGCGACACGTTCCAGCATGGCGGCATCTCCATGGAAGAAATGCTCGTGCCACTGGTCGCGCTGACGCCGAAGAAGAGGTAAAGGGGGCCCTACGGGGCGTTCAAGGTTCAAAGTTCAAGGTTTAAAGTTCAAGGTTCAAAGTTCAAGGTTCAAAGTTCAAGGTCCTTAAATTCTTACAAAGATGATTACAATTAAAGATATTGACCATATTCACGAGGCCGCCCGCCAGTTCATCAGCGAAGTACTGCCCGGCCACAACGTTATCGCCTTCTACGGACAGATGGGAGCAGGCAAGACCACCTTCATCAAGGCCCTCTGCGAATCACTCGGCGTCGAGGACGTCATCACCTCCCCCACCTTTGCCATCGTCAACGAATACACCACCGCCGCCGGCGACCCCATCTACCACTTCGACTTCTATCGCATCAAGCGGTTGGAAGAAGTCTACGACATGGGCTACGAGGACTACTTCTACCAGTCAGGCAGTCTCTGCCTCATCGAGTGGCCCGAGCTCATCGAGCAGCTCCTCCCCGACGACGCCCTCCGCGTCAGCATCACCGAACAGCCCGACGGCACCCGCCTCATCCGTTGGTGACAGAGGGCAGCCGTGGAAGGCCGCTGACGCGCCGTGGAAGGCGCCTTCGGCGCGTGTAAGGGCGGCGGAGGACATGCAGACCAGCTGGCTTGTCAGCGACGAAACTCTTCTGATGGAGAAGTTGCCTTTCTGATAGGATCACAAAAAAATGAAGAGCGAATAGCTTGTCTTCACAAACTACTCGCTCTTCACTATTCATTCACTCGCTACTTAAAGCAGGGCGCGGAACTTCTCGTCGAGGGTGGCCTTGGTGGCGGCACCTACGAACTTGTCGACGAGCTTTCCATCCTTGAAGAAGAGGATGGTGGGGATGTTGCGCACGCCGAACTCAATGGCGATGTCGTCGTTCTCGTCGACGTCGCACTTGCCGACGACGATGCGGCCGTCGTAGTCGTTGGCGAGTTCGCTGATAACGGGTCCTACCATGCGGCAGGGGCCACACCAGGGTGCCCAGAGGTCAACTACGAGGGGCAGAGAGCCCGTGAGATAACTCTGAAAATTGTCGTTGGTGATTGTTACTTCCATGATGTTTGTTTGTTTTGATTGGGTTGATATTGGTGTTGTTGATATGAAATTTATTGTTGTTCTGCGCAGCACGCGGCGTCCACCTACATAGCTTCCTGCAAAAGGTATGCCAAAAAAATGGAGGGGTCGGGGGGAGGTTCCCCTCTCTAGTTCACTTGATAGCCGAGGCGGGGGTGCTGTTCAATGAAGCGGATGAGGTCGCGGCTGAGGCTGATGGTGCGCGAGGTGGAACGCAGGAGCAGGTTGGTGTTGTGCTCGCGGTCCAGTATCTGCACGTAGAGCTCGGTGTGGCCGGGACTGTCGCTGATGAGGGTGGTGAGCTCGTTGACCACGGTGTCGTCGAGGGCGTCGCGCTCGCAGGTGATGGTGAAGCGCGTGATTTTGCTGTCGCGCACGGTCTGGAGGTATTCCACGCCAGTGGTGCGGAAGTCGATGAACTGGCTGTTGGGGTATTTCTGCACGTAGCGGCCTCGCACGTAGACGGAGCTGCCTTCGACGAACATGCCTCGCCAGCGGCCCCACTCTTCGCCGAAGAAGGCGAGTTCGCCGGAGCCGTCGAAGTCTTCGATGGTGACGACACCCATGGGTTTGCCGGTCTTGGTGTAGCGGTCGCGCACCTCGGTGACGATGCCGCCCACAGTGATTTCGGGCTTGCGGGCGAGTTCGGCTTTCTCGTCGAGCTGGGAGCAGCGGGTGTTGCACATTGTGTTGAGAACGACGCTGAACTCGTCGAGGGGATGAGCTGAAAGGTAGATGCCCACGAGGTCGCGCTCGCGGTTGAGGCGCTCGATGGTACTCCAGCGCTCACACTGGGGGATGGGGGGTGTGGCGATGTCGACGGCTCCTTCGTCGCCGAAGAGGGAGTTCTGTGCCTGCTGCTGCTCGGCTTGATAGAGCTGGCCGTAACGCACGAGGGTGTCGAGGAACTGATTGCCGCGGGCATCGGAGGCGAAGAAGCTCTCGCGGGGGATGCCGAAGGAGTCGAAGCCGCCGCTGAGGGCGAGCGACTCGAAGGCTTTGCGGTTGACGGAGGCGTAGTTGACGCGCTGGGCGAAATCGAAGATGTCGCGGTAGGGGCCGTTCTTCTCGCGCTCGTCGATGATGGCCTGTGCGACGTTGTCGCCCATGCCCTTGATGGCGGCGAGTCCGAAGCGTATCTCGCCGCGCTGGTTGACGCCGAACTTCAGATAGGACTCGTTGACGTCCGGTCCGAGGGTGTCGATGCCCATGGCGCGGCATTCGTCCATGAGCTTGGTGATTTCGGTGATTTGGTCGCGGCGGCGGCTCATGATGGCTGCCATGAACTCGGCCGGATAGTTGGCCTTGAGGTAGGCGGTCTGATAGGCCACCCAGGAATAGCAGGCGGCGTGCGACTTGTTGAAGGCGTAGGAGGCGAACTTCTCCCAGTCGGCCCAGATTTTCTCAAGCACCTTCGGGTCGTGGCCGTTCTTGCGGCCGCCCTCGATGAACTTGGGCTTCATGGCGTCGACGATGTCTTTCTTCTTCTTACCCATGGCCTTACGCAGGGCGTCGCTCTCGCCGCGAGTGAAGTCGGCGAGTTGTCGGGAGAGGAGCATGACCTGCTCCTGATAGACAGTGATGCCATAGGTGTCGCGCAGGTATTTCTCCATACAGGGTATGTCGTAGGTGATGGGCTCGGCACCGTTCTTGCGGCGAATGAACTGGGGAATGTAGTCCATAGGGCCGGGGCGATAGAGGGCGTTCATGGCGATGAGGTCCTCGAAGACGGTGGGATGGAGCTCGCGCAGGTATTTCTGCATGCCGCTTGACTCGAACTGGAAGGTGCCGATGGTGCGGCCCTGCTGGTAGAGTTCGTAGGTCTTGGGGTCGTCGATGGGTATAGTGTCGAGGTCGACGTCGATGCCCCGGTGGAGCTTGATGTTGGCGCAGGCTTCCTTGAGCTCGGAAAGCGTCTTCAGTCCGAGGAAGTCCATCTTGATGAGTCCGGTGGACTCGATGACGTGGCCGTCGTATTGGGTGCAGTTGGTCTTGGTGTCCTTGAAGTCGGGGTCGTCGGCTGTGGAGACGGGCACCCAGTCGCTGATGGGGTCGCGGCAGATGATGAAGCCGCAGGCGTGGATGCCGGTGCCTCGCACGGTGCCTTCGAGCATCTTGGCATACTTGATGGTGTTTGCCATGACGGGGTCGGCAGAGTTCTCGGCCTCACGCAGCTCGGGGGTGCACTTGATGGCGTTGGTGAGATTCATCTTCATGCCGTCGGGCAGTCGGTCGGGGATGGCCTTGCAGAGGCGGTTAGACTCTGGCAGGGGGAGTTTCTCGACGCGGGCCACGTCCTTGATGGAGTTCTTCGTGGCCATAGAGGCATAGGTGATGATGTGGGCGCAGTTCTCGTGGCCGTATTTGTCCTCGACCCACTTCAGCACGCGGCCGCGGCCGTCGTCGTCGAAGTCGGTATCGATATCGGGCAGGGAGATACGGTCGGGGTTGAGGAAGCGCTCGAACAGCAGGTCGTACTTCAGCGGGTCGATTTTGGTGATGCCGAGGCAGTAGGCCACGACGGAGCCTGCGGCCGAGCCACGCCCGGGACCTACCATGACGCCAAGTTCGTTGCGGGCGGAATTGATGAAGTCCTGCACGATGAGGAAGTAGCCGGGGAAACCCATGGTCTTCATGATGTGTAGCTCGAAGCGTATGCGGTCGTCGACCTCCTTGTCGAGCGGCTGGGCATAGCGTGCGGCGGCACCTTCGTAGGCGAGTTTGGCCAGATAGTCGGCCTCGAATTTGATGCGGTATATTTTCTCGTATCCGCCGAGGTGGGCGATTTTCTTCTCGCCTTCCTCGCGTGGCAGCGGGTTCTCGCCGTTCTCGTCGCGCGTGAACTCCTCGTAGAGTTGCTCTTCGGTGAACTTGCGGCGCCACTCTTCCTCGGTGCCGAAGCTTTCGGGAATGGGGAAGAAGGGCATGATGGGGTCGTGGTCGAGGCTGTATATTTCCACCTTGTCGAGAATCTCGAGCGTGTTGGCGAGTGCCTCGGGCACATCGCTGAAAACCTGGTTCATCTCGGCCCGCGTCTTGAACCACTCCTGCTTGGAGTAGAGCATGCGCGTGGGGTCGTCGAGGTCTTTGTTGGTGGAGAGGCAGAGCAGGTGGTCGTGGGCCTCGGCGTTCTCTTCTTCGACGAAGTGGACGTCGTTGGTGCAGACGAGCTTGATGCCGTATTCGCGTGCCAGTTCGATGAGCACGCGGTTGGCCTTCTGCTGCAGGGGGAAGGTCTCGCGGTTGGCCCGCTGCCGCGGGTTTTTCACCTCGTGGCGCTGCAGCTCGAGGTAGTAGTCGTCGCCGAACACGCGGTGGTGCCACTCAATGGCCTCGCGGGCTCCGGCGATGTCGCCCTCAAGGATTTTCTTGGGTACCTCGCCAGCGATGCAGGCCGAGCAGACGATGAGTCCCTCGTGGTAACGCTCGAGATCGGCGCGGTCGGTACGCGGACGCATGTAGTAGCCGTCTACCCATGCGCGCGAGACGAGCTTGATGAGGTTCTTGTAGCCCTGGTAGTTCTTGGCCAGCACAATGAGGTGGTAGCCGCTCTGGTCTTCGCGGCCGTTCTTCTGCTCCTTGGGGCCATGCTTGGCCACATACATCTCGCAGCCGAAGATGGGCTTGAAGGGTTCCTCGCCCGCCTTCTTGCGCTTTTTGTTGACGCCGACACAGTAGTCGTGGAACTCCTTGATGCCGAACATGTTGCCGTGGTCGGTGATAGCCATGCCCCGCATGCCGTCGGCAATGGCCTTGTCGACGAGTTTCGAAATCTTGGACTGGCCGTCCAGGATGGAATAGTATGTATGTACGTGCAGATGAACGAAATCTTCCATAATCGGCAAAGGTACGAAAAACTGACCGATGCCGCAAGTATTTTGCGAACATTAACGTCATGCAGCCTACAGAAAAGAAGAAAAACGGCAAGAATATAAAAAAAGATGAAAGAAGATGGCTCTTTTTCAAAGAAAAGCATTAACTTTGCAAGTTGGAAAAGTCCGAAAGCCATTTTATCATGGGAGAAAAAATCAAGAAACTCAAAAAAATACGCCTGCATCGCGAAGGTACCGACACGCTGTTGTGGGGCTTCATCGGCATCACCGCCATAGCCCTGCTGCTGTGGCGGCTGGAGGCACGGTGGCCCTTCTGGCTCTTCGTCGCGGTGTTTGGCACCATCTATCTTGTTGTTGTCAATTTCTACCGCTGCCCCATTCGCTACTTCCCTGAGGAAGAGACCGACGGCATCGTCGTGGCTCCCGCCGACGGCAAGATTGTGGTGATTGAGGAGGTGGACGAGCATAACTACTTCCACGACCGCCGACTGATGATATCGATTTTCATGAGTCCGCTGAACGTGCATGCCAACTGGTTCCCTGTAGACGGAAAGGTGAAATTCGTGTACCACCAGAACGGCAACTACCACCGGGCTTGGCTGCCCAAGGCCAGCGAGGAGAACGAGCGCTCTGACGTGATGATTACCACGCCTGGCGGCGTCGACGTGCTGTGCCGCCAGATTGCCGGAGCTATGGCGCGTCGCATCGTGACTTACGCCAAGGAAGGCGAGGACTGCTACATCGACGAGCACCTGGGCTTCATCAAACTGGGTTCGCGCGTGGATGTGTTCCTGCCCGTTGGCTCCGAGGTCTGCGTGAAGATGGGGCAGAAGACCACCGGCGACCAGACCGTCATTGCCAAACTGGCATAGGACGCTGCGAGCCGCGGTTCAAGAGGCAAAGCAAACTTCTGCACTTCTACACTTCTAGCACTCTTACACTCCTAAAATAAAACGTTTTGAAGAAGCACATCCCAAATACAATTACCTGCTGCAACCTCATTTCGGGTTGCCTGGCTACGGTGTTCGCTCTCTATGGCGATGCCTCTGTCGCACTGCTGTGGATTGTCATTGGCGCCGTATTCGACTTTTTCGACGGTATGACGGCACGTCTGCTGCACGTCTCCTCCCCCATCGGCAAGGAACTCGACTCGCTGGCCGACGACGTGACGTTCGGCGTGGCTCCCTCGGCCATTCTCTTTTCACAGCTTGCCGTCATGGACGCTCCCTCCATGCTGCAGCACCCGCTGCCCGGCACCGGACTGATGTGGGCTGACCTGCTGCCCTACTTGGCTTTCATCATGGCAGCCTTCTCGGCATTGCGACTGGCTAAGTTCAACCTCGACGAGCGCCAGGCCATGGGCTTCATCGGACTGCCCACACCTGCCAACGCCCTGTTCTGGGGAGCCCTCATCGTGGGCACCCACCGCTGGCTCGACCAACTGCCCGGCGGCGTGCTTACGCTCATCATCATGATGTTTTTCAGTTGCTACCTGTTGGTGAGCGAGATTCCCATGTTTGCCCTGAAGTTCAAGCACTGGGGATGGAAAGGCAACGAGGTGCGCTACTTGTTCCTGCTCTCCTGCCTGCCGCTACTGCTCTTCTTCGGCATCACCGGAATCGCTGTCATTATTGCCTGGTACATCTGCCTGTCTGTCGTGACACAACGCTTAAAAATCAACAACGAGCAGCAGTAGCCCCATGATTATCCTGAAAGTCCTCTTTTTCATCCTTTTGCTCGGCCTGATAGCCGTCGTTGTGTTCTTGTTGTCGGTTTGGCAACAGGTGAGGAGCGGTTTCCGCCGTTTCCGCCAGCAGGGCGACGCACAGCAGACGCACGTCGATGGCAACGTGGTCATCGACCGCCGCACACCCGAGGAAGCCGCAAAGAAAATCATTCCCCGCGACGAAGGCGAATACGTTGATTTTTCTGAGGAATAAAGAGCCTGCCCTCCCTCACACCCTAACTAAAGGAAAGGGGGCATTTTTTATAACAAACAACAATGTAAGGACGCGACGTGTCGCGTTACTGGAGCAGAAAAGCAGACCACGTAACGCGACACGCCGCGTCCCTACATCATCAGAACAAATTTCCTAATTGATAGACCGCGGCCGACACCACCCAGGCGACGGCTGTGGTGTAGACGGCTGCCACGACGGCCCAGCGCCACGACCCCGTTTCGTTCTTGATAGCAACGATTGTTGCCAGACAGGGGAAGTAGAGCAGCACGAAGAGCAGGTAGCAATAGCCGGCGAGCGGCGTGATGCCGTCGGCCGCCATGAGTTGCTGCAACCGCTCGTATTTGCCATCGGTGTCGTTGAACGTATCGTCGTCGGCGAACGAGTCGTCGCCCGAATAGAGTACGCCAATGGTGGAAGCCACGATTTCCTTGGCACCCAGGCCTGCCACCAGACTGACGTCGAGTTTCCAATTGAACCCCTGCGGTTCAAAGGCGGGTTCGATGGCTTTGCCGATGTGGCCTATGAACGACTGCTCCTGCTGTTCCTGCGTAGAGAGTGCGTCGTTGTGGGGGAAGTAGCCCAGCGCCCAAACAATGACTGAAGCCACGAGGATGATTCCACCCATCTTTTTCAGATATTCCTTACCTTTCTCCCAGGTATGGCGGCCAATGGCCTTCGCCGTCGGCATGCGGTAGGGCGGCAGCTCCATGACGAACGGCGTGTCTTCACCCTTGATGACCAGACGCGAGAACACGCGGCTCACGACGACTGCCACCAAGACGCCCACCACGTAGAGTGAAATCATCACCAGCGAGCGATATTGCAGGGCGAAGAACGTGCCCGTAATCATGATATAAATAGGAAGTCGGGCCGAGCACGACATGAAGGGCAGAATCATCATCGTGATGAGTCGCGAACGGCGGCTCTCGATGGTGCGCGTCGCCATGACGGCCGGCACGTTGCAGCCGAAGCCCATGATGAGCGGAATGAACGATTTTCCGTGCAGCCCCATTCGATGCATGAGGCGGTCCATGATGAAGGCGGCTCGGGCCATGTAGCCGGAGTCCTCCATGAGCGAGATGAAGAAATAGAGTATCAGAATTTGTGGCAAGAACACGATGACCGAGCCCACACCGCCGATGACACCGTCGACCAGCATGGCACGCACGGGACCTTCGGGCAGCGTTCTACCGACGAGGTCGCCAAGCCATGCCACGCCCATTTCTATCCAGTCCATCGGGTACTGGCCCAGCACAAACGTGACGTGGAACATCAGGAACAGCAGGGCAAAGAATATGGGGAAGCCCAGCCAGCGGTTAGAAAGCACGCGGTCGATGAGGTGGGTGGTGCGGTAGGTGTCCTCCTTCGTGCCGGTCTGGAAACCAGCTTCTGTCAAGGCACCATTGATGAAGCCATACTTCGCATCCATGATGGCGGTTTCGGCATCCACAAGAGTCTCCTCCAAAACGCGGGCTGCAGCCTTGTCGCGAGCGGCCATCAGTTGCTTGCGGTCCTCGGGACGCTGCTCGTCGGCCATGTGCTGGGCTACGTATTGCTGGGCGTCGGTGTCGTTCTCCAGCAACTTGATAGCCAGATAGCGCGTGGAGTAGCGCAGGCGGATGTGTTCGTCGGCCTTCAGGAAACGCTGTATTTGCCGGATACCGTCCTCAATCTCGTGGCCGTAGTTGATGTGCAGGTGGCGGGCCTCGCGGCTCTTGCCCTCATACACCTGGATGACAGCGCGGAAGAGTTCCTTCACGCCGGTGCCGTTCTTGAACGACGTGGGCACCATCGGCATACCGAAGAGCGTGCTCAGCGTCTTCAGGTCGACATGATCGCCGCGGCGCTCGAACTCGTCGAACATGTTCAGGGCTCCCACCAGCGGGATGTCCATGTCGACCAATTGCGTGGTGAGGTAAAGGTTGCGCTCGAGGTTGGAGGCGTCGATGACGTTGATGACCACGTCGGGCATTTTCTCCGTGAGATGCTGCCTGACATAGAGTTCCTCGGGCGAATAGCACGACAGCGAGTAGGTGCCGGGCAGGTCGACAAGGTTGAAGTCGTAGCCGAAGAACGAGGCGCGGGCTTCGGTGGCATCGACGGTCACGCCCGAATAGTTGCCCACACGGGCATGGGCACCGCTGGCGTAGTTGAAGAGCGATGTCTTGCCGCAGTTGGGGTTGCCCACCAGTGCCACATTGATGACACGGCGCTCGCGCAAAGCCCCGTGCTGCAGGTAGTCGTTCTGATGCTCCGAACGCGAAAGCACCAGTCGCTCGCCGCGCGCAGAGTCCTGCTGCTCGCGACGGCCGAACTCTTCTTCCGTGATAACTTCTATCATCTCGGCCTCCTGCCTGCGCAGCGAGACTTCGTAGCCCATGATTTTATATTTCACGGGGTCTTGCAGCGGAGCATTCAGCAGCACTTCCACCTGCTGTCCCTGCACGAAACCCATTTCGATGATGCGCTTGCGGAATCCGCCGTGGCCCGACACCTTTACGATGACGGCCTTCTCGCCAGTCTTCAGTTCTGATAGTTTCATTCTTCCGTTTCTTTTTCCGAATGCAAAGGTACGCAGAATTTTCCGCTTCTCGGTTGTCTTGGGACTATTTTGTGGCGAAAATACCTAAAAAAGGGGACTCCGCAGGGCACGCATGGCATTTAGAACAGCCAGCACCGTCACGCCTACGTCGGCAAAGACAGCCATCCACATCGTAGCAAGGCCAAACGTGGCCAGCAGCAGCACCAGCACCTTCACGCCAATGGCAAACCATACATTCTGGCGGGCGATGGCCAGCGTGCGGCGGGCAATGCTGACGGCGGCGGCCACCTTGCGCGGATCGTCGTCCATGATAACTACGTCGGCAGCCTCGATGGCGGCATCGCTGCCCAGTCCGCCCATCGCTATGCCCACGTCGGCTCGAGCCAGCACGGGAGCGTCGTTGATGCCATCGCCAACGAAGGCCAGGGCTGACGATTGCTCAGCTTCGCCGGCCGACGACCGCAGGCGGTCGATATATCCCACCTTGTCGGCGGGAAGCAGTTCGGCATAGTAGGCATCGAGTCCCAACTGGTCTGCCACCTGGGAAGCCACTTCCTCGCGGTCGCCCGTAAGCATCACGAGGCGGGCGGCACCCTGTTGCTTCAGCTTAGCGACAGCCTCAGCACTCTCAGGCTTCAGTTGGTCACTGATGGCGATGTGGCCAGCATAGGCGCCGTCGATGGCCACATGAATCACGGTGCCTGCATGGTGGCAGCTGCTCCACTGCAGGCCCATCGCTTCCATGAGCTTCGTATTGCCCACGCTGACCAGCCTGCCACCGACACGCGCCCGGATGCCTTGTCCGGCTATTTCCTCCACATCGGCGACCTCGCAGCCGTCGGTGGCCTCGTCGGGGAAGGCATCGCGCAGGGCAGCGGCAATGGGATGGGTCGAGAAATGTTCTACGTGGGCTGCCAGATGCAACAACTCGCGCTCGGCATCGCCGTCGGCCTGTCCCGACTGCTCTGCCGTCCAGGGATGGACGGCCTCCACGGCAAACTGCCCACGGGTGAGCGTGCCGGTCTTGTCGAATACCACCGTGCCTATCTTAGCCAACACGTCCATATAGTTGGCACCCTTCACGAGAATGCCGTGGCGCGACGCTCCGCCGATGCCGCCGAAGAACGTCAGGGGAACGCTGATGACCAGTGCACACGGACACGACACAACAAGGAACATCAACGCACGGTAGAGCCACGTGGGGAAAGCCGTAAGGAAACTGCCTTGCTGCGCCAGGGCCACATAGAGCGGAGGCAGCAGCGCCAGTGCCAGTGCCGCCAGCACCACCACGGGGGTGTAGATACGGGCAAAGCGGGTGATGAAGGCTTCGCTCTTCGACTTGTGCTCGCCGGCCTCTTCCACAAGGCGAATAATCTTTGACACCGTGCTCTCACCGAAATCTTTCGTCGTGCGCACGCAGAGCACGCCCGTCAGATTGACACAGCCCGACATCACCTCGTCGCCTAGGGCCACTTCGCGCGGCATGCTCTCGCCCGTCAGTGCCACGGTGTTCAAAGCCGACGTTCCCCTGACGACAACGCCGTCGAGGGGCACCTTCTCGCCCGGCCGCACCACGATGATGGAGCCCACGCCCACCTGCTCGGGCGAGACGTCGGCAAGGCTGCCTGCTTCGCCTGCCTGCTGCGCGTCAGGGGCTACGTGAGCAATATCGGGACGGATGTCCATCAGATGGGCAATACTGTCGCGGCTCTTTCCTTCGGCATAACCCTCGAAGAGTTCGCCCACCTGGAAGAACAGCATCACAAACACAGCCTCGGGAAACTGCGTCTCGGCGCCCGGCAGGAAGCCGATGCCGAGCGCGCCGATGGTGGCTACGGCCATGAGGAAATGCTCGTCAAAGGCATCGCCATGCATCACGCCCTCGGCAGCCTCGCGCAGTGTGTCGTGGCCGATAAGGAGATAAGGAACGAGATAGATCAGCAGCAACTGCCACGTCGGCAGTTGGTAGTGCTTCTCAATCCATACCGCAGCCACCAGCAACACTACTGTTGCCCCGATGAGCAGCAGTTGGTGCTTCAGGTTGTGCTCGTGGTGGTGATGCTCGTGATGATGTTCGCAGGAGCAACCTTCGTGCTCGTGGTGATGATGATCGTGCTCGTGATGATGCTCACAGGAGCAACCTTCGTGCTCGTGGTGATGATGATCGTGATGATGTGACATATTGATTCTATTATTTTTTAATTTCCGCTGCAAAGTTACGGTAAGGTTTTCGCAACTTGGTTGCAAATATCATTTTTTTTCTGTATCTTTGCGGCATGAAACAAATTCTTCTCTCCATTGCCGCTTTGTTCGTGGCGCTTTCCGCCACCGCCCAGAGCCCAAAGGCCGACGACGTGTTGGCTCATCTCCGTAAAGCAAACGACTACTTTATGGCGAAATACAGCGACCCCACGCGCGCCACATTCGTCAAGAAGGTGCGCCCCAGTTCGCTTTGGACACGCGCCGTCTACTACGAGGGGCTCATGGCGCTCAACGCCATCGACCCGCAGCCGCGCTACGCGCAGTACGTTGACCGCTGGGCTTCGTTCCATCAGTGGACGCCGCGCGACGGCATCCAGACCTGCGACGCCGACAACCAATGCTGCGCGCAGACCTACCTGATGCGCTACCAGCAGGTGGGGGGCGAGGAGAAACTGCTGCCCACGCGCCAGAACCTGGACCATCAGATGCAGACGAAGATTGGCTGGTGGACGTGGATTGACGCCATCCAGATGGCCATGCCCGTCTATGCCCAGATGACCACCATCACGGGCGACGAGCGCTATTTGCAGCACGCCATGAAGATGTATCGCTGGACGCGCGACTCGCTGGCTGGCGGACTCTTCAACAAGAAGGACGGTCTCTGGTGGCGCGACAAGGACTTCGTGCCGCCCTACCGCGAGTCCGACGGCCAGCAGTGCTACTGGAGCCGCGGCAACGGCTGGGTATACGCCGCCCTCGTGCGCTGTCTGGAGGAGATTCAAGGTTCAAAGTTCAAGGCTCAGCGTTCGTTGCTGCGCAAGGACTTCGTGCGTATGAGCAAGGCCCTGCTCAAGTGCCAGCGCGAGGACGGACTGTGGAACGTCAGCCTCGTCAGCAACAACTATGCCGGCCCCGAGCTCACGGGCACCGCCCTCTTCCTCTACGGCATGAGCTGGGGCATCCGCCAGGGACTGCTGCCCGCCAAGCAATACCGACCCGCCTGCGACCGCGCATGGACGGCACTACAGCAACAGTGCATCCATGCCGACGGCTTCCTCGGATGGGTGCAGGGCACGGGCAAGGAACCTGCCGACGGCCAACCACTCTCCTACACCCGCGTGCCCGACTTCGAGGACTTCGGCACAGGTTGCCTCCTCCTCGGCGGCAGCGAATACTACCGCCTGCTGCAGACCCAGTGACCCTCTCTCCTCCTACCCTTACCGCTGCAAAGTTACTATATTTTTATCCCGAAAGCAAATCCCAGGAGTTAAGGAGATGACGAGGCCTTTTATCTTTTCATATCTGCCCTACTCATATTTCGACCTTCCCCCATAGAACTTACCCGTCTTTATTTTTTCTATTATTCGTTCATAATGAAATACACCGCCCAATGACAATTCTCTGTATTCTTCTGGAAGATACTCACCTACTCGCACAAATTCATGGTTAATCTTCCATACATACCAAATGTCTTTCCTCTCCCATGTCTCAACATCTATATCTTGATGCTCTCTGAACATGATATTGTCTGTGTCACCAACATCTTTGTGTTTTCCAACTTTATACCAGACACCATCGCGAATGCCATTATTCAGCATTACGTGTGCAAAAAAACTTACTTCCCCCTTAACGACCTCATCCATCGTGGGAGTACTGTCGAGCGGATAATGATTCTTAAACACTCTTATGACGGTACTATTCAGCTGAGTAAAATCAACGGCAATAAACTGGAGATAGCATTTGTAATCTCCATCTATATCCACACATAGGATATCTCCAATTTTTGTAATGATCCTTTTCATACATTAGGAAGAGTGTCATCTCGTTCTAAAATAAATGGAAAAGAACCTTCCATCAGGCTATTGCCAACCTCAAATCTCATATAACTATTGGGGGGCATTCCTTCTTGGGCTAAATTTAAACAATGATTAGCCAAAGATAATAATCCTTCCCTATTAGCTATAATTGCAAATTCATCTCCAATAATCTCTACTTTTATTTCATAACCATCTTCCCATTTGTAATTAATGGCTTCACCTGAATACTCAGGTATTTTAATACATAATTCTTTTGTTTTCATGTGTCCTTCTTTATTGAATAATCAGACTTTCACATATTCAAATATATTTAATATAAGTCTAAAACTATTTTCCAATTACATCCATATCTTGATTCATATGCAGAAAATAATGCTAAAATTCACCGTACAGGTGGCGGCCACCATAGTAGAACTCGATGGAGAACATATCGGCAATGGCATCGCCGATTCCGAACAACTCTCCGCTCGGGTCTGTATACTTCAGCGGATTGTTCAGACAGTATGAATAGCGATTGAAGCATCAATTTAGTCTATCCAACATGTTTCTGCTATAATTCTCAACTTACTTCTTGTAGAATTAGTTTCTATTTCATAATAATACAAATCTACATCATCTATCATACCATTCCACTTAGTATACAACTCATGAACAATCAGATTTTCTTTCCCTTCAGAAAAAGCCCTCAAAATGCTTTCAGGTGCCACAATACCAAAATTCATATTGAGGTCTACCCAATAGATGTCCTTAAAACATAGTCTGGATTGCGTGCCATCAAACCAAGTAATTAGAAATTCAATGATATCATTTATACCTGGACGACTTCTATCTATGCGAATATTTTTTATAACGGCATCATGCCATTGCAATTCATTAAATTCATTAATGTCTATTTTTTCCATGGCCATCTATTTATATCAGATATATGTTCCTTGACTCTGCGCTCACTTCATCACGACCTTGACTTCGTCGAGCTCGCTCACGTTCGGAACAGTTCAAGCAAGCTTGGCTCTGCGCTCACTTCACCACAAACTTCCGTCCGTTCAGAATGTAGATGCCCTTCGGCAAGGAGTTACCTTGTGACCCTGGCACCTTGTTGTTTTGCATGACCCGGCGACCCGATAGGTCGTAGACAGATTCGTCCACCATACCTGACTGCTTAAAGACTGGTGAAGAGTTTTTAATATCCAGTGTATATGTCTCATCACCAAAAATCTGTTTCCCATCAACATAGCAGGCGGCAAGAAGCCTGTGGTCAAAGGGAGAGAAGTATGTTGGAACTGTGAGATAGGGAGAGATTGCACCAATGCCCTCTATCCACCATCCCTCGCTGGTTTCATAGTCCACTTTTTGCTGGCTTTGCGTGATATTATAAACGTACAATGCCCTATAGAGTATTCCATTACTTGCCTTCACGGTATCTTTCTCTACGCACAAATCGTCATCTCCTACTGGAAAGACATCACCCGCCGCAACGCTAAAGTCCAGCAACAATCGAGGTTCCGTTTCTCCAGATGCTATCAAGTACGACTTCTTGCCTTCATCATAGATAGCCCCCTCATATTTCACTTCCACATTCTCCTCCTGCTGGTAGCTATAGAGCTTGAAGCAGCGCTGAGTGCCGACGAGTGTGTCCCCGTCAGTGTAATATACCCGAATCTTTTTCCCTGGAAAATCCATGTGGTCATACACCCATTGCTTGTGGTCCTCTGCAAAAGGACGGTGCTCCACTTCCTGCGCCTGTAGGTGGGAGCAGAAGCCAACCAATGATATCAGAAACAACAGTAAAATTCTTTTCATGTTTGCTACTTCCATTTATATGTGCAAAGATATAACTTTTTCCATTATTACCAAAACTTTTCACTCGGAAAAAGGCTCAATCGAGCCGTTTCCTATCTCCACGATAGCACCGACAGGAGCCTCGAAACTTTTACCCTGCATCATGCGAAGTGTGCCGCCCTTCACTTCATCACGACCTTGACTTCGTCGAGCTCGTTCACGTTCGGCATAGTTCAAGCATGCTTGGCTCTGCGCTCACTTCACCACAAACTTCCGTCCGTTCTGAATGTAGATGCCCTTGGGCAACTTGTTACCTTGGTACTCTGTCATTTTGTTACCTTGACCCACTCGGCGGCCCTGCAGGTCGTAGACAATGCCGTCAGCCAATTCGTTGATGAGAGAATTGGGATTGCCAACAGATGATGCCTCTTTGAAGAAATCGCCAGGAGAAAAAATGAGGTCGTCGCCATCATAGCAGCCCCTGAACTGGAAAGTGTTCCAGCCACCATACAGGCCTGCACGGTTCTCGATGCCGTTGAAAGTGCCGATGCCACACACCAGCAGCGGCTCGTCGCTGCCGCCGTCGGCATGGAGATAATAATAGCGGTTGTAGTAGCAGCCCCAGCATTCCACGACATCAATCGCGTTCAGGCTCCATCTGCTGCCAAAGTCTGGAAGGTGGCTGCCCCTCATGGGTGTGAAGTCAAACACCAGTTCCTTCCTGTTGCCTTTTTCCTGGTCAATCAGATAAACGAGCATTCCGTCTTCATGCCAGATGCTGTGTAGGTAGGACGTGTCGGGCGTTTCCCAATTCACCTTCCAACACTGCAGACCGTCTACGAGCGTGTCGCCCAGCACGGTCAGGCTGACGTAGGTTGTGTCCACGATGGCACGCAGATGCTCCAAGTCCTCCCCCACCTTCCTCGTCTTCATGTAGTGCCAGCTCTTGCCAGCCTTGAACAAGGCCTGATGGGCAACCGGCAGCGACAGTCCATCTTCACCATCACCGCCATTCTGTCCCTCCACAGTCAAAGAGACAACGGCAAAAAAGAAAAACAATACAATTCTGTTCATGCTATTCAGTATTATTGGTTGCAATAAGTAGCAAATATTATTTAAAAATCCACCATTATCTCTATTTTAATTTCCTATAAGCAGAGTCGCACCTTGTCTTACTTCAAAATTATTTCTTATTTCAATCCCCGATGCACCTCTTATATTTCAAACTCTCCCTACTGCAATAGACCCGATGAAATCGGGGATTTTTGCAGGAGGGCTAATCTTAATTCAGAACTCGCCGTACAGGTGGCGGTCGCCATAGTAGAGCTCGATGGAGAACATGTCGGCAATGATCATCGCCGACATGCTCGTGCACGTTCGGCATAGCTAAAGCAAGCTTGACTCTGCGCTCACTTCACCACAAACTTCCGCCCGTTCTGGATGTAGATGCCCTTGGGCAGCTTGTTACCGTGGTACTCTGTCACTTTGTTACCTTGACAGACTCGCCGTCCCTGCAGGTCGTAGACGGCACCATCAACCAATTTACCTACTGGCTTATTTCCTATAGCATTTACAATGGGAGAGTAATACTCATTACTGTACACAAGTTCGCCATCTATCATGCAAGCACTGAAGTACATTTGGTTGTATCCATCCCACCATGCAGAATAAGGGAAATATCGCCCACTGCCACCTATACCCTCTATCCAATAACCAACTGAGGGTTCCGTGTAATAGTCAGGATTTGATGGATCGTCAGGATAAGCTACGTTATGCAACGAAAGCTCCCTGAAAACTTTCCCATTACATTCTATCAGCGTATCTTTGTCTACGCTGACCTGCAGGACGTCAATGCCGTTCTGTATTGAGAGAATATCACCGCAGGTGGCATCAAAATCATACAGCAGTCGTGGTGTCATCTCACCGGCATCCAACACATATGTTTTCCTACCCTCGTCAAAAACAGCACACTCATAGCTCACCACGCCGTCCTGACGAAGATACACCTTGAAACACTTTTTCCCCTCAATGATGGTATCACCCTCCGTGAAATACTCCTTATAGAGTTCTGAAGGATTCCAGAAAACCTGATAGAGCCAAACCTTATGATCCTCGGAGAACGGGCGCGAATATATCTCCTGCGCCCCTAGACGCAGGACAAAGACTGTCAGGAATAACAGAAGTAACATCCCATTTCTTTTCATAGCTTTTCCCATGCTTTTGTTATTACATTGCAAATATAATTCTTTTTTCTTTCGTCTCCAAATAATTTACTCTACAAATGGCTCTATCGAACCGTTTTCTATTTCCACTATGGCACCGATAGGAGCATCGAAACTTCTTCCTTGGAGCATGCGAAGTGTGCAACCTTTACTTCACGACAAACTTGACTTCGTCGAGTTCGTTCACGTTCGGCATAGTTCAAGCAAGCTTGACTCTGCGCTCACTTCACCACAAATTTCCGTCCGTTCTGGATGTAGATGCCCTTGGGCAGCTTGTTACCTTGGTACTCTGTCACGTTGTTACCTTGACCCACCCGGCGGCCCTGCAGGTCGCAGACTTTATCAAGAGAAATTCTTCCAGTTGCAGAACCAATCAGTTGGGCATCAATTCCTGTAGTAGAGTCTTTCCAGAAGTCGGCAGATTGAAACACACACTGCCCATTTTCATAACACGCCTTGAAGTTTTCCACTATACGCGGATAATCAGAACCGTCTACCACCCAAGGCAGGTCGTAGTGAGGATCGCGGATACCGAAATGGTCACTGCCAATGCCATAGACCCAGACCTGATCTATATCCTCTGAATAGTTCGGATAAAAGAAACTCCATCGCTGGAACGTGTTCTCGCCTACCGACACCTCATCTACATCCTTGACTAAAAGGTCTGACTTGCCCGTCTGCATCTGATAGAGAAGGTTGATATCGCCGGGTGCCATGTTGAAATCATAACTCTTCCAAGTCGTATCTCCATCAGGCTGCCTATAAAAGACCTGTCTGTTCTCCTCACGATATAGCAGATATAGGTACGAAGTGTCACGGTAGCCGTCGGTGTAATAAGTCTTGCAGTATCTTTCACCGTCAATGACGGTATCGCCCTTCACCTCAATCGACGATTCTTCATCATGCCAGCCATCCTCATCCAGCACACGCTGCTCATAGACCCATTTCTTCCCTTCTGAAAAAAAGTGGTCATACATCTCCTGCCCCTGCAGACGCAGGACAAAAACTGTCAGGAATAACAGAAGTAACATCCCATTTCTTTTCATAGCTTATTCCATCCTTTTATTATTACATTGCAAATATAATTCTTTTTTCTTTCGTCTCCAAATAATTTACTCGACAAATGGCTATCATAAGACCTCAATTGCTAAGTGAAATGAAAACACCATCACCTCGCTAAATCGCACTTGCGGAGCAGGCGCAACAGGTTGGCACAGAACGTTCCGGCATTCTTCTGGCCCGTCAGCTTACCGTTGGCACGCGCCTTGGTGTTGGTGGCACTCTGAGCCGAAATGTCGAGCAACACCGCCACGTCGCTCGATGTAAAGCCCAACAGGGTGAGCAGCGTCGTGCGCAGTTCCTGAGGCGATAGCAGACCGTCGCTGGCTATGGCAGCATAGAACGGCGGCAACTGCTCTGCCACCATTGCCTCCAGGCGGTCCCACTCGGCCTGCTCCGGCAGCCTGCTGCCTCGCTTGCCAATGGCCATCTCGGCAAAACTCCTCACCAGGTCGCTCTCAGTCAGCAGTTTCAGTCGGTCGCCGGCATTCCTGATCAGAAGCCGCTCGCGATAGTCACTATAGCGGCGATAGCCGAACACAATGAGCACGACAGCACCAGCCAGACTCATCAGCAGCAGGCAGATGATGAGCCACGACACCTCCACCTGCAACGCCTTCCGCTCGCTGTCGCGCAGCATGCGGTCGTAGTCGTACATGGCATGGGCCTGCATCAGGCTCTCGGTGTTGGTCAGGTTCGTCAGCGAGTCGTTCAGCTCGTAGCTCTCCATTGCATATTTCGCCGTAGAGTCGGCACGCCCCTGAGCCTGGAATGCAAGGCTCAGACCGCGCACGGCTGCCAGGCGGTTGTTGTCGTCGTCGGTCAGGCGCAACTCCTTGCGGAAATAGTATTCAGCTGAATCGGCGCGGCCGATGCCTATGAAATATAGTCCCTTGCTATAGTAGTAGATCTCGCGACCCGCCTCGATGTCGCCGTTGTGGAAAAGACCGCTCTCGTGCTCATAGACTTGCATTGGCGCCGATGCCTCGTCGAAACGCTTCAGCTCAACGAGCGTTGCAAACCGATAGCCCTCCACGATGGCTGCCTCGGCGTCCATGCCGAACCGGTGCAGCAAGGCGATGGCCTTCTCGTTGATGATGAGCACCGAGTCCTGACGGTTCATCAGCTCGTAGGCAGCAGCCCGAAGCGAGAAAATGTCAATCGCCATCAGCGTGTCGGCAGCCAGCCACGCACAATGCTCGGCCTTCTGAAGATACGACAGCATCTGGCGAGGCGCGTTCTGGTCGGAGAAGAGGCTGCTCATTTGGTAGTAGCACCTCGCCAGCATGGCCCAGTCGCAGTCCTTGCTCCGTTTCCCTGCGAAAACGTCGCAGAGCACCGGGCAGTCCCAGGTGGTGTCGGCCTGCTCCGCGGCCCTTCTGTAGCACTCCAGGGCTTGCGGCACCTCACCTTTCTCATGGTAGGCGCGCCCCTGCCGATAGAGGGCGGCGACAGTCTCATCCCCTTCCGCCTGATTCCGTCTGCAACCAGTCAGCACCAGCAGGGTCGTCAGCATGTAAAGGAAAACTTTCATTGTCAAATGGTATTCTTTCACGCTGCAAAAATAGGAACTTTGCACTAAACAGCCAAACTTTCCCCCGATTTTTATTACACTCGCATTACACTCATCCCCGCCCCCAATGGTTACATTTTTTTGCACAAGCGGCAAAAATCGCCCATTTCATCGGGAGAAGACTCCTTCTGGAAATCTTGTCTCCTCTGACTCCCTGGCTCCTTAGATTTTATTGTCTAAGGAGGGAAGGAACCAGAGGAGAACATTCGCGGCTCGTCGCCGACGAACCTGACTACTTCACTACGACCTTGACTTCATCGAGCTCGTTCACGTTCGGCATAGTTCAAGCGATTTGAGTTCCTCGAACTCTGTCGCGACTCGGCATAGCTCAAGCGAGCTTGGCTCTGCCCTCGCTGCTCCATCGCTTTACTCTGCGCTCACTTCATCACGACCTTTTTCGTCGTGCCGTCGCTCATCCTGACGATGTTCAGGCCGCGCACGGGAGCCTGCAGCCGCTTGCCGTCGGCAGAGAAGCAGGCCTCGACACCGGCCTCGCCCGTCTCGGCCGCACCGATGCCAGTGGGCGAAGCTTCATTCTTAGGGTCGAACTCCTTGATCTCGGGGAAAAGTCCCCACTCCGGGTGCGCACGGTAGGCGTCCGAACAGCCCTTCGGCACATAGAGCGTAAGCACGAAGTCGGAAGACGTCAGGAATGTGAACAAGCCGTGGCCGCTACCAACGGGAACCTCGCTGTAGCAATACACGCTGCTCAGCGTACGCCAGTTGTTGCCAAAGGCCTCGTCGCCGATTTCCTTGATACCAGCGGGAATCGTCAGCGACTCCAGTTTCATCATATAGAAGGCACGCTTGTCGATGGCGGTCACGTCAGCAGGGATGCACGTGGCAGCCGTTCCCTGAATGAGCGTGTTCGTGGCCGTCTCCACGATGGCCTGGCAATTCTCACGAGAGTCATACCAGGCATTACCCTCGGCAACGCTCAACTCCTTCACGGGCGAGTCGCCCAGCACCGAAAAGCCAATCTTCCGCACCGTGCTCGGAATGACAAGCGACGTCAGGCCACACTGGCTGAAGGCCATGTAGTCGATTTCCTCAAGGCCTTCCGGCAAGGAGACTTCCTTCAGCGAACGGCAGCCCACAAACGCCTGGCTGCCTATATAGCGAAGCGTGGAGGGAAGAACCACCTTCGTCAGATAGCGGGCACCCGTGAAGGCAACCGTCTCTATGCGCTCAATTCCCTCAGAGAGGGTGACCGATTTCAGGTGAGGAGCATCGGTAGCCTCCGCAAAAGCTAAGATGCCTATCGTCTTCACCTTATAGACAGACCCGTCGACGGTAATCTCAGAAGGAACTACCACGTCAGCGGCACCATCATACGAGCAACGGGCATCCTTGTGGGTCACCTTCACCTCGCCCTCGCCGGTCTTCTCGTAGTACAGACCGTCGACCTCAAAGTCGTAGGCACTCGCTGCCAGAGGCATCATAGCCAGAAGCAGCAACATAAGTAAATTTCTAGTCTTCATAATCATAATGGTTTTGATAGGTTTTACAATCATTCTTGCAAGATTCCATATTGCGGCTGCAAAAATATGAAAAACCGTCAAAAAATGCAAGAAAATCAATGTACAAAAAATGTACATTTTATAATCGGCTGATTATAAGATAGTTACAAGGGCATCCCAGTCGCTTGGTTTTCCGCTTTTCTTCATCGCTTTCTCGTAAAGACGGCGGCGAGAAGCGGTCACAGACTCACGGCTGTGGGCTGTCAGCGAGGCAATGTCGGAGGGTTTCACACCGATTTTCAGCAGCAGGCAGACTTGGTACTCGAAGTTGTTCATGGGCGTCAGCGACGTCAGCTTCTCCCTGAAGTTCGGGTAGATGGCGTTCACCGTCTGGTGGAGCTGCTGCCACTCGTCG
>CACZIT010000012.1 GCA_902781315.1 uncultured Prevotellaceae bacterium | reverse complement strand
ACATTTCTGTTGTGCAAGAAATATGTACAATAAAATGAATTTTGTCGCTTTGCAAGCAAAATCCCACTAAACCCTATAGGTTGCGGATTTGAGGATAAAAAGAAAAGCAGTGTCAAGGACATCAACAAGGACGGCAAGTGGACCATTGCCGATGTGACGGCTCTGGTGAACATCATCTTGGGAAAGGACAATGAAGAACCTTACCAATACGACCATAAAGCTGCTGACGTGAACAATGACGGAACAGTTACGATTGCTGATGTCACAGCCTTGGTCAACATCATTCTTGGTAAAAATTAGATTATTTGCAAACAATTATAAATTACGAGATATATGAAAAGGTATATTTTATTCATAATAGCAGTCGTCTTTGCTGCTATTGGCGTCAATGCACAGCAAATAAGTAAGGAGATGGCTAAACAAAAGGCATCGGCGTTTGTAAACAAAGCCAACTCTCCAGTGAAGCAAATGCTTACACTCGCTTATCAAATTGAAAAACCAAAGTCAACGATTCTGGCTAACCCTGATGATGCCTATCTGTATGTGTTCAACCGTGGTTTTAACAAGGGTTTTGTCATAGTCAGTGGCGATGAGCGTACAAATGAAATCCTTGGCATCTGCGACCACGGCACTTTCGAACCGAATAACATTCCTCCAGGTCTCAAATATTTCCTAGAAGAATATGCGAACCAAATTAAGTACCTGCAGGAAAACAATATCAATCCCGTACCTGCAAAGGCGTCTTCGACGAAGGAAAATGTCAGCACTATTCTAAAAAGTAAATGGGATCAGGGAAGTCCATACAATTTCTATCTGGAAGGTAATGTTACGGGCTGTGTGGCCACAGCATTGGCACAAGTCATGTATCATTGGCAGTGGCCCCAAGAAACTACAACCACGATACCTTCTTACTACGTGAGTGGTAACAAACTCTCTGGCAGCTCGCTCGAACCAACAACTTTCGACTGGTCGAAGATGCAACCTACTTATAATATAGGCGATTATGGTGACAATCATGAAGTAGCCAAGTTGATGAAATACGTGGGGCACGCCGTGAAAATGCAATATGATACTTCTTCTAATGGAGGTTCAGGCGCCTATGTTAAAGATATTATCAATGCGATGACTAACTATTTCGGCTATCCAAAAGACGAGCAACTTCTTTATCGCACAGGTCTTACCGCAACCCAGTGGGCCGATACTATTTATAACAATTTGGCTCAGGGCATCCCCGTCATCATGTGTGGCAGCAACTCTGGCGGTGGCCATTGCTTTGTATGCGACGGCTATAACAGCAGCAATGGAAAATACCACATCAACTGGGGTTGGGGTGGCCTATGTGATGGTGAATATGAACTGGAAGTGCTTGCTCCCAGCTCCACGGGCAGTGGCGCATCTGGTAGCGGTGGCTATACAGGAAGCCGTTCCATTGTGACCCGCATCCATAGTCCCAGTATGGTCATTCCTGAAACTCCTGAAAGTGAAATTCCACTTACGGCTAAATACATTCGTCTGATGGCAGGCAATCAGGCTCTTACACGTGATGGTCGTGCCGACTATGTAGAAGGTGATTTGCGTTATGATCTCTATGCTGCAAGTAATATTGAAGACAGTACACAAGTCGACACGCTCATAACTGGTATGGGTGTCTATGATGAGTATGACAATCTGATTAATGTCATAAACTCTCGCTATAGCCTTTTCAATATAGACGGCGGCTATTATTCTGGTGATATTAGCAGTTTTGGAGCGGAGTATCCCTATGGTTCATATAAAATCTGTCCAGTCTGGGGCGACCTGAATTCTGGACGTTGGCGTAAGATAAATGGCACTACCAACCTCTATATTCAAGCTGATGTGGATGAAGAAGGAAAGAATGTCACATTCACTCCATCTAGGGCTATAACTGTAGAAGTCAACGAGACCAGCAGCGGTAGCGGTACAAGAAAGACCTACGCGCAGACCATGACCGTTACCAATGTAGGAAAGGAAGTGTTTTCGGGCGAACTAGTTATCTGGGTTATAGGTAGCAAATACGTTGTTCCTTTCGATGAGATAGTTGATTTGCCTGTAGGTGCCACAGAGACCTACACAATAACTGACTATATTGGAACTATCAGCAATGGCGCAATCGCTAATACGGGAAAAAGTTCTATCAGTTCATTGCTGGTTTTAGTGGGCTACGATAGTTATCTGAGTGATGCTCTTTGGGAAAATATCAGTTCCAGTTCCAGCTATGGGGATATCGTGGGTGTATACAATTATGACACAGAAGATCCATGGACAGGTAAACTCCATATAGGTAACAATTTGAAGTTTAGTGTGGAGTTGGTCAATTATGGCTCTAAATCTTCTTCACAGAATGTTATTGCATCCCTCTTTCCCGTCGGTAGTGAAGCAGCAAATGGCACAAGCAAAACACAGACTGTCACCATTGATAAGTTCTCGAGAAAGTCAGTGGATTTCGAGTTCCCCAATCTTGCTTATGGAACAGATTATAATATGCAGATAACATATAATAGTTTAGGCAGTCTGACGGCAGATTCGCTGAGCACACACGGTTATAGCATCAAGCCTGTGAAGGGACTGCTCGTCGCTGGCGCAGAGTCTTCTTACCTGATGCTCGACGACAGCGTGTCTACCTGGCAGACGATTCCCGACGACGTCTATTACGTTGACGCGCGCAACTCCGACAAGGCAGCCTACATCGTGCCTGGCAACAATCCCAACACGCTCTATCTGCTGGCCGAAGGTTCGACGGTTCCTACCAAACTCGAAGGAAAGAACGTCGTGATAGGCACTTCTTGTGACGAACTGAATCTGGAGGACGGCTACGACTTTCAGACTCCGATTGAGTTTACGGCAAAGAAGGCAAACTACAAGCGCATCTTCACCAATGGCAATGATGGCAATCAGGGCAACTGGGAGACGCTGATCTTGCCGTTCGATGTTAGCAGCGTGACACGTGAAAACGGCTCTGCTATCAGTTGGTTCACTTCCAAGAGCGAGCGTAGTAAGAACTTCTGGGTCTACCGTTTCGCTTCGGAAGACGACGACAATACGGTGGTGTTCGACTATCCTACCTCCGCTACGAAGCTTGCCGCCGAGACTCCTTACATCATCACCGTGCCCGCACAGAGTTCGAAGTGGGGCGACAAGTGGGTGCTGACAGGTAAGGAACTCACGTTCTCGGGAGAAAACGTCAAGATTAGTGAATCCTATAAGTCTATCACTTCTATGGGCGCTGCCAAGAAGTTCGACTTTGTCGGTCGCACCTATGCCGCCGAGCGCAACCAGATTTACTACCTCAACGAGGCGGGTACGCGCTTCGAGAACACCCACACAGCCTGGGCCGACATCGATGCTTTCCGCTGCTACTTCGTGGGCTACTTCAACAATGATGCACTGACCATCAAGATGCGCTTCGGCGACAACGATACGCCCACCGGCATCGGTGCTGTCACTTCCGATGGCGACGCTCCGACGGCCGTTGCTCCCTCGGTCTATGGTCTTGACGGTAAAGCTCTCGGCGACAAGGTTCTGCCGATGGGTACCTATATCGTCAACGGCAAGAAACTCATGCTGAAAGGCAACATGCCTAAGAGTTTGAAGTGGAAGTAAACGAATGTAAACAGTGGTAAGAATCTGAGGTTTCCGTTGCAAAAAAAATGTGCGGAAAAAACTTTGAGATAGAAAAATGACTCCTTGTGCGAGGAGTCGGATGAATGATTGATATTGTCCGGTTTTGGCATTTGACAGCTGAAACCGGACAATTTTTATGCTTGTTGGCGGGTGGAGCGGTGGGTTGTTTTTTGCGGATGGCTATTCCACGGATTGTACCACGGCCTGGTAAACCGTTTACCACGGCCTGGTACATCGTTTACCACGGCCTGGTACATCGTTTACCACGGCCTGGTACATCGTTTACCACGTGCTGGTAATGAAACTGGTAAAGCCGCGCAAAGGAAAGAAGCGGAGAAAGAGCTGGGTGCAAATGTGGCGTGCACCCTCAAGGGGGCTATTGGTGGTAATCAGCGGGTTGGCAGCGGAAACAGGCAAAAAAAGAGCGTTTTTCTTTCATTTTGATTGGGATTGACTAAAAAATGTTTTAAAATGACAAGTCGTTTCCCGTTTTTTTTATTAACTTTGCAGGCGAGTAGGCATGTGTTTGCCACATGCTGGATTCGGTAACCAAAACAATTAATCATCAATAAAAACAGAAACGACTATGGTACAGAAAAATTCTTTCATCAGAGTGATCATGATGCTCTGCCTCTTCTGGGCGGGAGCAAGCAGTGCGTGGGCCGACGACTTTGAAATCAAAGGCGTCAGTTACACCACTTGGACAACATTTGGAGGTGTTGTTTGTGCAGTAGTCACAGGCTACACGGGCACAGCCGAGACGCTGACGATTCCTGCGTATGTTACTAATGGAAGTACGACGTATAGAGTGATGAATATTAAACTGAACAACAGGGCCGCCCCTGTCAACATCTCCTCGGTCAAGACATTGATATTTGAGGGATATGTTTCTTTAATAAATGATGCTTCACACCCCACCTTCAACTGTCCTGCCCTGACGGACATCGTGTTCAAGGGAGGTTCGCCTTCGCTCAGTGGCAGCTTCTCTAACTACTTCGGCACGAGGACGGGCATCACCGCTCACGTCACCGATAAGACGGATGAGGAGATTGAGACTTTGAAAAACAGCACCACCGTCTGGAGCGACTTCTATGACATCGTGCCCTATAACGAGGCGGTGAGTGAGACGGTGAACATCTACGTGACTATGGAGGAAGACAGTCCTGCCCACTCAGCCATGTTTAAAATCAACTCCTCTCAGTATATCTATGGTAGTGGCAGCAAGGTCTATACAAGGAACAAGCATGCCGACTTAACCTTCTTCGTTGCCGACGGAACCTATGCCACGACGAAGAACGTCTTTGTGAACGGCAAGGACGTGCTTCAGGACATGGAGGCCGACCCAGAAGACAGTCCCTTCTACGACGCAGAGAATGTGAAGAAGTACACGCTTCAAGACCTGAAGACAGATGTCTACATCCGAATCATTCCGCAGGACAAGAATGATGAGTTCGCCCTTAGCGTCGGCAGGGGTGGCAAGGTGGTGTTTGAGAAGAACGGAACAAACACCGTCCAAAACAATAACACCATGTATTTCAGCATTGGCAAGACTGAACACATGCCGCTCACCGTCATTCCCGACGAGGGCTACGAGCTCGATTTCTTCTGGTGGGACGGCACCTTCATAACCAATAACGTAGGTAGCCAGATCACGATAGAACCGCAGGGCGACGGCACGTACATTTACAACGTGTCAGGCGGTGGCAAGTTTTTCGTCGCCTTCAAACCTGTTGGTTCGAGTGGTAGTACAGTCTCTACCTACGACCTGAACGGTGACGGCTTTATTGACGTTTCCGACATTGACAAGCTGATTGAGGAAATCAACAAGCAGTAAGGCTGTCGCAATGGACAATTGATAATGGATAATTGACAATTGAAAAGCTGACAGACTATGAGACATAACGTTATTTTCATCATAGCAGTGTTGCTCTCGTGGGCAGGCCTGCTGCGAGCGGCCGACGACGGGCGCACCGACTGCGTCACGGCGCTGCCCCTGCAGGTGGTGCCCGGCGGACAGGCCGTGCTGCAGCTCTGGCTGCAGGGCGACGACGGCTACGAGGCCGACGGACGGACCTACCGCTCGCTGCAGTTCGACCTCGTGCTGCCCAAGGGCATCACCCTCATCGAGAACGAGGCGTCGGGCGAATACCAGTGCTCGCAGGGCGACCTCTTCTCCATCGGCACCAACGTGAGCATCACGCTGAAGGAAGGCGATGCCGATGCGAACCGCTACCGCTTCATTATATATAATGTGCTCAACACGCGCTTCACCGCCTCGTCCGGCCCACTGCTCTCGCTATGGCTGCAGGCCGACGCCGACGTGCCCACTGCATCGCAGCTCACCGCCACCATCGAGGGCCAGATACTGGGTCAGACCGGCGACGCCAACGTGCATGCCGCCAACCAGCCCATCACCCTCACCACCGCCGGCTATGTGAAGGGCGAGCGGGCACGCGGGGTGTACTCACGTGATTTCAATACGTCAAACACAGGTCGTACGAATTTTGGCAGCTGTGAGAACATTCTTGTTGCCATTGACCAGACTGAAGCAAGGCAGAAGGACAGTCATCCTTACCGCTCGGCGCAGTTCGACCTGCATCTGCCTAAGGGTATCAAACTGAAAAAGAGCGCATCTACAGGTGCATTCAGCTATTCGACTTTCCAGGGATTGACGACCAATCATGAGGTGTCAATCACTGAGCATGAGGACGGGGACGGCACTTTCTACCGTGTCATCCTATACAGCCTAACGGAGAATAATTTCGGCTATAGATCTACGGCCGAGAGGGATAGCACCCTGGCTCTCATGTTCACCTATGAAGGTGACAACAGCACCGCGTTTAACACGGGCGACCACCTCGTGCGCATCAATAACCAGGTGTTGGGCGTTGATGCCAACAAGAGCGTTACGGCCGATCCTTGTGAGTTTACGATTCATAACGACCTTACGAGAACCATTAGTGAAGAGCGCTCGTCCGTCACTCCCGTAACACAGCGTCAGAAGTACCCTGTCAACGTTGACTTGCAAGTTGCGTTCAAGGCTAACGAGTGGCGTGCATTCTGCGTGCCGTTCGACCTCTCGGGCGAACAGCTGACGGAGGCCTTCGGCGAGGGGGTGCAGTTGGCTCAAGGCACTGAGGCGGGGCACACCCTTCTGGGCAACAGCCTGCACCTGCAGTTCCAGACGTGCGACGTGGCCAATGGCATCGTCAGGGGAAAGAACTACCTCATCAAGACGACCGAGGACCTTAATTCCGTGCGCCTGCGTGATGTGCTGCTTACATATGACTCGGGTAAGACGCCGAGCGGAATCAACTTCTTCCCCGCCGTCAACGAGCAAGGTTCTACCGTCGTTTGCAGGCAAGCCAACAACTATCTGCGCATCGACGGCGAGACCGTGATCTATGACAACATAGGAATCGACCGGCTTAGCGAATTCGAGGATGTGGTGTTCATCTCCGACGGACAGTTCCACTGCACGAAGAAGGAGGCTCCGCTGAATGCTTTCAATGCTGTTTTCTACTACAATGCCGTGAAAGCGGCCTTGGAAGGCTATACCGACGTGGCCTACGTGGAGCCGCAGACGGAGATCGACCTAACCTTCGAGGATGGTCAGACGAAGACTGTCAGCGGACAGGTAGTCACGGAGGGCGACAAGCAGTATGTGGCCGTGGGCAAGACGCGCTACGAAGTGCTCGAGACACTGGGCAAGCCCCTCGGCGATGTGAACGGTGACACGACGGTGACCATCGCCGATGTGACGGCACTGGTGAACATCATCCTCGGTAAGACGGAAAGCCCAGGCGACGTGGCCGACATCAACGGCGACCACTCGGTGACCATCGCCGACGTGACAGCCTTGGTGAACATCATCCTCGGTAAGACCGAAGGCGGCACAATCGGCACCGGCTATAAGGTGCGCAACGTCTCGCCCGTCGTCGGCTACGTCGACGGCGAGGAGGTGATTACCTGGGGCGGCTCTGCCGATGGGTCTCAGGAGTGATGCCGTCCATCTCTTGAATGCAGCAACCCTGCCACTCGCTTGTGTGTGAGTGGCAGGGCTTGTTGTTTTTTAATTGGTGTCCGGTTAAAAAAATGCCGAGGGGGTGATGCGCGATGCATGTGGACGAGGATGATCAGCGCTGAACGATTCATTAGCGCCAACGATTGAGTCGCGTGAAACGCCCTGTAGCAAAGGAAAGTGAAGGTTTGTGGGAAAAAATTAAGGTTTTTGCCAAATTATTTGCATATATTAAAATTTTTTCGTAACTTTACACCGTAAAATCAAGTATTAACCAATTAAACACTAAAAGAATATGAAAACTATAGGAAATATGCGGAATTTATTCCTGCTGCTCGCCCTCATCGTGGCGGGAGTGCAGAGCGCCTCGGCTGACAATATTTATGAATACGAAAGAGACACTGTTATAATGAATGGTGTGTATTATGAAACAAATTTTCTAGTTAATAATTATTATCTTTTGGGTAGTAATAATTATTACAATGCATCTATTATACACTTACTAACCGCAGGCACCTCATTAAGTGTACCATCAGAAATAACGATAGATAATAAAGCTTACAAAGTTAGATCTGTAGGCAAACACACATACTTAAAAGGCTATCCGACAAGGTATTTTTTTGATTCCTCAGTTCCGACTAACCCTGGATGGAGATCCGAATGGAAGGATGATACAGGATTCCACTTTGGACCCGACGGTGCTTTAAATACCGATTGGGAATATAGCGCAGTGCCAATAAATTTTAGTAATAGTGGGCTCAAGAATCTGACTTTTCAAGGTGGTATTGAGATTTATGGACCGTTTACGTCAAACTCGCTTGAAACGCTCAACTTTCAGGGTGATGCCACCATTAAAGGCGATATGCTAGTGGTGGGTCTGAGGAATCTTAACCTTAATGGTGCATTGGACATCAGCGGAACCCTGACAAGCGATCGCCTTACGGAGATTCATTTCAACAAGCTCACTTGTAAAGGAAAGTTTAATTGTAGTTCTCTTACGGATGTCTATTTTCCAGCTCTCAAACGCGAATATCTTTTATTTAGTGGTAGTAGTTTTACAGGAGTGTCATTCTCCGGCACCCAATGGGAAGACCATTTCCCGTCATCGTTGAAGAAGCAAATCCGGGCCCACGTCTGGGATTTAACGGCCGATCAACTGGCTGAATTAAAGAATAGTGCTATATGGTGTGACTTTAAGGAAATCGTCAATCACAAGAGCAACGTCAACTACACGATTGCTACCGACGGCAATGCCAGGATTGACTTTGTAGAGCTTAAGGGCAATGCCAGTTATGTATCTGCAACAGGCATATCGCAGATTGCTTTTACCTCCAGTGGTTCTAAATCAGGCTCTGTGAAGGGTGGTGGCAACTACGCCGTAGAGATAAGAGACGTGGATTTCGACACCAAGAATGTACAATTGCTGCGCAATGGCTCTGTGGCGACCCTTGAATCTTACGAGGACCAGGGTCAGCCGTTAAGGTACCACGAAGACCTGGACCTGCAGCAGGATGTGCGTTACGAAGTGTCTGTCAGCGACAAGGTCTGCACGCTTACCTTCGCCCAGACGGGCTACACGGGACGCATCATGTATCAGAAGACTTGGAACGGCACGACATCGACAGGCGTCATCACTGCCTACGCGCCGACGGTGACCTGTGCACAGGGCAGCCAGCTGAAGCTCACCATCCCCTATGACCAATACACGCCGAACGTACTTCGTCTGAATGGAAGCACGGTGTCGATGACGAAGGCTAACGGCGAAGCCACAGCCACCATCACCGTGCCTGCGGCAGCGACGGCCGAGGTGGATCTCACCTGGCAGGCACCGCAGCAGCAAGATCCTCCCCACCACCAGCCAGAAATCATGATTATGCGTTCAGGCGAGGGCGACATTCTGTTCAAGGGCTTGTGCGCTCCCGAAGAGCAAGCGCAAGCGGCTTACGAACAGCAGTTTGGCTATCCCGCAGAGAATGGCGTCGTGGTGTCGGCCGTGTCCAACTGCACGAACACCGTCACCACCGTCACCGTGCCCGATTATGACTATCTGGGTAGAGGTGCAGGTTATACTTTTGACACAACGGAGTGGGGCTTCCGCGCCGAGATTACTCCCGTGGCAGGCCAGACGTTGAAGACCCTGTTGGTGGGATATATTCATGAAGAGGATGGTCGTGAGACAATCATTTGGGAAGACCTGCTCTATGGTGAAAACTATGGGATGTATGTCCATCCAGAATACCGCTATGTCCATTATAATGAATCGACGAACACCTATACCCTTAACTGGGGCTTCGACGAAATGAACGTATGGATAGGTGACTACGTCGTGAACATCGCCATGGGGCCGGAGGAGACTGCCGTAGAGACAGGTGCCACGCTCAACTTTGTCCGTCAGGGCGGACGTACGGAAGTGCTCTTTGAGAAGGAAGACGTCGATGGAACCCTCACCAATTAGCCTATTGCCGAGGGCAGCACGGTCTACCACTTGAAATACTTCACCGAAGCTGAGTCGGACGCAGCAGGCATGGGTTACTACCAACTCTTGTGGTTCAATCCCGTAGAAGGAGAAACCATCCATGTCTTCTGCGACGGTACGGACATCACCAGCCAGTTGATTTACGACTCCAAAACCGGCAATGCCCGTCTCGACCTTGAGCGCAAGAACCACACCTACACCCTGCTCATCGACGACGCACCTGATGCCAACCCGACGTGGAGCATCCACAACGCGACGGAGGGCGACGTGATAGTGGAGCAAACTTTGAAGGATGGCACTACGGAGACTACCACCTTTGCGGGCAACCTCAACGACCTGGTCATCGATGACACTCAAGTCAGCAAGGTAACCCTGAAGGTGTATGCCGAGAACCAAAACGAGAGCAAGCCCGTGCGCGTGCTGGTGAACGGGCAGGACGTAAGCTATCAGTTCAGCACAAAGCAGAACGACGGCGACGGCGTCCGCCTCTGCTACGAGGTGCCAGTAAGCGAGCTGACGAACTGCAGCTGGGACATCTCGTACAACACCGACCGCCCCCAGACCTTCGTCGTCAAGGGTGGCACAAGAGATCTTCTTGTGGATTTTGGTCGTGAAATCTTGTATGGTGGACCTGTTTTCAGTATCTTCCGCAACGACGGTCCCGCAACTATCTACCTGCCTCCATTCAACAGTGAATACAACTCGAATATTGACATGATGGTTTATGCCAATGCAGGCGAAGGGGTAACTATCAAGCGTAATGGTGTCGACGTCACAGCACTTTTCGAAGAGAAGGCAGAGAGCGGCTATAAGTACTACGATTTGGATATCAACGATGCCGACTTCGAAGGCGACAACACCGTCTCGCAATTCGGCTTCGACATCCGTGATGCTGCCGTGTGGGAGATTGTGTATAAGAGCGTCGCCGAACAAATGAAGACGCTCCGCGTCAGCAACCTCGACCAGATGGAGATTGTCTATGAACGCAACTATACCGATGGCACTACCGTTCCTGAGTACTTCAAGAATTCGGGAACAGGCGAAATCGCCAAGTATGTTGAGCGTTTCTTCGACGATTCCGACCGCGAGAACACCAGGTTCATTTATCTGCATGTGCCCATCCCCGAGAGTCAGCCTATCCGCGTGCTGTGCAATGGCGAGGATGTCACATACAGCAAGCATGATGAATGGATTAATGAAGATAGGGTCACTTATATAGTTTCTATGACTCAAGATCAGACGTGGGACATCTCTTATGACACCAGCCACAAGCAGACTTTCATCGTCAAGGGTGGACTGTATCCCGAAGTCAACTACGAATATAAGGCAAGTGATATTTGCAAGGGAGTGCAGGTCGGTGGAATTACTGAGGTCTTCTTGCCTGATTATAACCCCGATTACGACAATACTTATGCAGACTTCACGATTGGTACGTTACCGAACGAATCATTTACGGCCCTCCGCAATGGTGTTGATGTTACGGATAAGTTTACAAAGGAACTTCGGGATAACATGTGGGTTTATAGATTTGACTTTAATAATGCTGACGTTGCGGCTGCCCTTGGCGTCGACCTCCGCGATCCCGCCGTGTGGCAGATTACGATTGGCGACACCGACCGCTACGATGTGAACCGCGACGGCAAGATTAGCATTGCCGACGTGACGAAGCTGGTGAACCGGATTCTGGGCAAGGAATAAGTCTGGTGCCTTTCCTGATTGCAACAACCCTGCCACTCGCTTGTGTGTGAGTGGCAGGGTTGTTTGTTTCAGGAAGCCCCACCCCGGCCCTCCCCAGTAGGGAGGGGAGTGCCTTCGGGACTTGTTTCGGTTCAGAAATATCTGTCAAGAATCAGGGAATCAGAGAATTTGCAAGCAAACTTTTATTGCTCTTTCAGCTGCCTGATGGTTTCGCTGACGCGGCGTGCCGTGGTGCGGAGGATGGTGTCTTCGTCGGCACCCTTGGCTCCCATATAGACATCGGGATTGGAGAAGAGCATCTGGCTGCGCAGGGGTTCGCGGGCGGAGAAGTGGTACTCGCTGACGCCCGTCTCGTCGTAGATGCGTCGGATGTTCTGCTCGTTGACGCCACAGCCGGCCAGGATGATGATGCGGCCGCGGGCCTGTTCGTGCAGCTGGCGGAGCAGGGGAATACCCTGCTCGGCGGTGGGCTGCTGTCCGGAGGTCAAGACGCGGTCGAAGCCTTGCCGGATGAGTTCCTCGAGGGCCTGCGTGGGGTTGGCACAGCGGTCGAAGGCGCGGTGGAAAGTGATGGAGAGACACCCACCCCCAGCCCCTCCCGAGGGGAGGGGAGCTTGATTAGCATTAGAGGTTGCATCATCAGAAGAAAAGGTATCTAAACTACCCTCCCCTTGGGAGGGGCTGGGGGTGGGTGTCTGGAGGGTGGGTCTGCTGGGGGTGGGTCTCTGCCTGGCTGCTTCCATGAGGCGGGCGTTGGCCTCGGTGTCGAGAGAGCCGTCGGGACGTAGGCAACCGAAGACAACGCCGTCGGCACCGAGTTCGCGACAGATGCGGATGTCGTCGAGCATGCGCTGCAGCTCGAGTTCGGTGTAAAGGAAGTCGCCGCCTCGCGGACGGATGATGACGTGCAGGCGGGTGGGTTTCAGTCCGCGGGCTGCTCCCTCATCGAGGAGGCGGCGTGCCTGGCGAATTTCGCCGTAGGACGGCGTGGTGCCACCCTCGGGAATGCCGGCACAGAGTTCCACGCGGTCGGCGCCGCCCTGCTGGGCAGCGATGCAGCTTTCCACGCTGTTGGCGCAGACTTCGAAGTGGAACCCACCCCCCAGACACCCACCCCCAGCCCCTCCCGAGGGGAGGGGAGTTTGATTAGCATTAGGGCTATGTTTAAAGTTAGGATTGTTCATTTCAATAGGCTTTAGATTGTTATGATAGCTATTCAAGCCCCCCTCCCCTCGGGCGACTGGGGCCTTCAGAGCAGCCACCGGTGTGGCTGCGGCCCCACAAAGGGGAGCGAATCCCTCATTCGCGACGGAGGGCAGGTTGGGGGTCTCGAGTATTATTCATATCATCTTCTGTTTTTGGGGTTTTGAACCTCTTGAACCATTTGAACCACTTGAACCACTTGAACCATTGGGGGCTAGAAGAGACCCCCAACCCCCTATGTTAGGGGGCAAGCACCCTCGCCATCCTCCGTAGTCCTTCCATGAGGCGGGCGCGCTGGGTGGCGATGTTGATGCGGATGTAGCCGTCGGTGCCATACATCGTGCCGCTGTTCACCCAGACGTTAGCTTCGCTGAGGAGTTTCTCTTCCAGTTGGTCGGAGGTGAGGCCGGTGGCAGTGATGTCCACCCAGACGAGGTAGGTGCCCTCGAGGTTGAAGACCTTCAGCTGTGGCAGGTGCTCGGCGAAGAAGGCGAGTAGCGCCTGATAGTTGCCCCACAGGTACTGGTTGAGCTCGTCTATCCACTCGGCGCCCTCGTTGTAGGCAGCCTCGACGGCAAGCGGTGCGAAGGGGTTGACGTCGCAGATCTCGTTGATGTTGATGGCGCGGTCGATGCGTCGGCGCGTCTCGGGGTCGGCACAGATGATGTTGGCCATCTGCAGGCCTGCGGTGTTGAACGACTTGGAGGGCGAGCAGCAGATCACTGGAGACCCACCCCCCTGCCCCTCCCGTAAAGGGAGGGGAGTGGAATGCATTTCTGCTTGCGGGTCATCGCCTTGAGGGTATTTACTCCCCTCGCTTTCAGAGAGGGGCAGGGGGGAGAGTCTTCCCATCGGCACGAACTCATGGCCGGGCATGACGAGTTCGCAATGGATTTCGTCGCTGACGACGCGCACGTGGTGGCGCTGGCAGATGTCGGCCATGCGCTGCAGCTCGTCGCGCGTCCAGACGCGTCCGGCAGGGTTGTGAGGGTTGCAGAGCAGGAAGACGGTGGTCTTCTCGTCGGCACACTTCGTCTCGAAGTCGTCCCAGTCTACGGAGTAGGTGAGGAGACACCCACCCCCCAGACACCCACCCCCACCCCCTCCCGAGGGGAGGGGAGCTTGATTAGCTTCTGTGGCTATGTCTTGATGAGAAAGGGTATTTAGACTACCCTCCCCTTGGGAGGGGTTGGGGGTGGGTGTTTGGGCGGTGGGTCTCTTTGCCTCTATCGGCACGAGTTTGCTTTCCAAGACCTCGCAGCCGTTGTTGCGGATGGAGGAGAAGAAGCAGTTGTAGACGGGTGTGAGGATGAGCACGCGCTCGCCGGGCATGGTGATGGCCTTGATGACGGCCGAGATGGCGGGCACGACGCCTGTGGTGTATAGAATCCACTCGCGGCGGATGTGCCACTGGTGGCGACGCTCGTACCACCGGATGACGGCGTCGTAGTAGCTTGGCTGCACAATGGCATAGCCGAACACGCCGTGGTCGACGCGCTTGCGCAGCGCCTCGCGGATGGCGGGTGCTGCCTCGAAGTCCATGTCGGCCACCCAGAGGGGGATTAACCCACCCCCATCCCCTCCCGAGGGGAGGGGGGCTTGGTTAGTTTCGGTTGCAGCGTTTCTATCACATATAGTATCCAGACTCTCCTCCCCTTGGGAGGGGTGGGGGGTGGGTTCATCCCATTTCACACAGTTGGTGCCGCGACGGTTGATGGGTTTGTCGAAGTCGTACATAGTTAGAAAGTGTAAGGCTGCTTTGCAGCGTGTGAGGAGTGTTATGCCCTTGTTTCTATGATGCAGTCGTTGGGCTGTCGCACGTTCTCGTCGATGGTGACGGAGCCGATGCTGTTGGCCACGATATGACCGCTGGTGGGGTTCTTGATGTTCTCGATGTGGCCACGGATGTCGGCCTCGACGGTGCTGTACTCGAACACGCGGTCGCACATCTTGTCGAAGGTGCAGTTTTCGAGCACGAGGTTGTCGACGTAGCAGAGCAACTGCTCGCCTGCCAGGTGGCAGTTGACGAGGCGCACGTTCTTGGAGTGCCAGGCCAGATACTCGCCGTCGAGCACTGAGTCGTAGACGGTGACGTTTTCACACTCCCAGAAGGAGTCCTTAGTCAGGATTTTGGCGTTGTGCACCTCGACGTTCTTGCAGTACTGGAAGACGTATTTCGAGTCGCTTTCGAGTCCGTCGACATAGATGTTCTGCGAGAACATGAACGGATAGGTGCCGCCGTGCAGGCGCACGTTTTTCAGCCGCAGGCCGTCCACCTTCCAGAACGTCTCGTCGGCATCAGTGATCTGCACGTTCTCCAGTTCGACGTTGTGCATCTCGCGGAAGAACTTCGGCCCATCGATGCGCGAGTTGCGCATCACCAGGTCGTTGGTGTACCAAATGGCCGATCGCGAGCCCATGGCGAAGTAGCAATTCTCGATGCGGGCACCGTCGACGTGCCACCAGGGATACTTGCCGTAGAACTTGCAGTCGTAGGCCTCTATGTTCTGGCACTGCTTGATGCCCGACTCGCCGTCGGTGATGGTGATGTTTTCCAGTCGAAGGTCGTGAGTGGCGAAGAGCGGGCGCTCGCCGCCAAAGTCTTTGTCTCTGATAATGTCCATATTTTTGTATTCAATTTGTTTGCAGGTTGCAAAGTTACGAAAAACGGACCAATAATTCGCTTTTTTGGAGGAAAAAACGTAACTTTGTGGCCGATTCTCATCTGCCAACACATTAAATCGTGTTAAAGAAACCGAAAAACCCCAATCTGCGTGGGTTAATGTGGATTTTTATTGCTAATTTTGCACCTTAATAAAAACAAGTAAGAGATATGGCATCGTTTGTAGAAGACAAAATCGTGATGGACGGACTCACCTTTGACGACGTTCTGCTTATTCCCGCTTATTCGGAAGTGCTGCCCAAGACAGTAGAGTTGAAAACACGTTTCTCGCGGAACATAGAACTGAACGTCCCGTTTGTGACGGCTGCTATGGATACCGTGACGGAATCGGCAATGGCCATTGCCATCGCCCGTGAAGGCGGTATCGGCGTGATTCACAAGAATATGTCGATAGAGGCTCAGGCCCGCGAGGTGGCTATCGTGAAGCGTGCCGAGAACGGCATGATCTACGATCCTGTGACGATTCGTCGCGGCCGCACCGTTGCCGAGGCTCTTGCCATCATGGCCGACTACCACATCGGCGGCATTCCCGTGGTCGACGAGGACAACCGACTCGTGGGCATCGTCACCAACCGCGACCTGCGCTTCGAGCGCCGCCTTGACAAGCAGATTGACGAAGTGATGACCAGTGAGAATCTCGTCACCACCCATCAGCAGACCGACCTGAAGGCTGCCGCCCAGATTCTGCAGGAGAACAAGATTGAGAAACTGCCCGTCGTCGACAAGGAAGGCCGACTGGTGGGACTGATTACCTATAAGGACATTACAAAGGCCAAGGACAAGCCCATGGCCTGCAAGGATGAGAAGGGCCGGCTGCGCGTGGCAGCAGGTGTGGGCGTGACCGCCGACACGCTGGATCGCGCCCAGGCACTGGTGGATGCCGGTGCCGACGCCATCGTCATCGACACGGCCCACGGCCATTCGCTGGGCGTCGTCGAGAAACTGCGCGAGGTGAAGGCCGCCTTCCCGCAGGTGGATGTCGTTGTGGGCAACGTGGCCACGGGTGCCGCTGCCAAGATGCTGGTGGAGAATGGTGCCGACGCCGTGAAGGTGGGCATCGGCCCGGGCAGCATCTGCACGACGCGCGTCGTGGCAGGTGTGGGCGTGCCGCAACTCAGCGCCGTGTACGACGTCTACAGCGTGCTGAAGGGCACCAACGTTCCTCTCATTGCCGACGGCGGACTGCGCTATTCGGGCGACATCGTGAAGGCACTGGCCGCAGGTGGCTCGTGCGTGATGATCGGCTCGCTCGTGGCAGGAACCGAGGAAAGCCCCGGCGACACCATCATCTTCAACGGTCGTAAGTTCAAGAGCTACCGCGGCATGGGCTCGCTGGAGGCCATGGAGCAGAAACATGGCTCGAAGGACCGCTACTTCCAGGGCGACACGAAGGACAACAAGAAACTGGTGCCGGAAGGCATTGCCGGCCGCGTGCCCTACAAAGGAACGGTGCAGGAAGTCATCTACCAGCTCATCGGCGGCTTGCGCTCGGGCATGGGCTATTGCGGTGCTCCCGACATCGTCAGACTGCACGATGCCAAGTTCGTGAAGATTACGGGTGCCGGCGTCATGGAGAGCCATCCCCACGACATCACCATCACCAGCGAGGCTCCCAACTATTCGCGTCCGGAATAAAACAACAATCGATACTTATCTCAATAATTAATAAAATAGGTATGAGAAAAATCCTTTTTGCTGCCTTGCTCCTTGCAGCAATGGCAGTGAGCGCACAGACACAGGACGACCCCGTGGTGATGACCATCAACGGGCAGCCCGTGCTGCGTTCGGAATTTGAGTATTCCTACAACAAGAACAACGCCGACGGTGTCATCGACAAGAAGAGCGTTGAGGAATATGTGGATCTCTTCGTCAACTACAAGATGAAGGTGCAGGCCGCTAAGGATGCCCACCTGGACACACTGAAGTCGTTCAAGGATGAGTTTGCATCGTACCGCGACCAGCAGATTCGCCCGGCATTCATCGAGGATGCCGACCTTGAGGCTGAGGCCCAGCGCATCTATGCCGAGACGAAGCATCGCATCGACTCGCTGGGGGGCATGGTGAAGCCTTCGCACATCCTGATCATGGTGAACCAGCGTGCCACCGACGAGCAGCAGAAGGCTGCCAAGGAGCGCATCGACTCTGTGTATCAGGCATTGCAGAACGGTGCCGACTTCGCCCTGATGGCCAAGAAGGTGAGCGACGACAATGGGTCGGCCCGCAATGGCGGTGAACTGCCTTGGATCACGAAAGGGCAGACGCTGCCCGACTTCGAGAAGGTGGCCTTCGGCCTGGAGCCCGGTCAGATGAGCGCTCCCGTGTTGACGCAGGCCGGATGGCACATCATCAAGATGATGGAGAAGGGTGGTTTCTTCCCCTACGACTCCGTACGTACCGATATCCTGCGCTTCATCGACCAGCGTGGACTGCGCGAGGCGATCGTAGACCGTAAACTTGCCGAACTCGCTGAGAAGGAGAACACCACAGCCGAGAAACTCCTGGAAGCCAAGAAGAATGAGATGGTGGCCGCCGACAGCGACTTGAAGTATCTCATTCAGGAGTACCACGACGGTTTGCTGGCTTTCGAAATAGGCAATCAGAAAGTATGGGACAAGGCCGCCAAGGACGAGGCCGGACTGGCAGCGTACTTCAAGAAGAACAAGAAGAAATACGCCTGGGAGGAGCCCCGATTCAAGGGCATGGCCTACCACGTGAAGGTGAAGGACGACGTGAAGGCGGTGAAGAAAGCCGTGAAGGGTCTGCCCTTCGACCAGTGGGCTGACAAACTGCGCACGACGTTCAACAACGACTCCGTGCTGCGCATCCGCGTGGAGAAGGGCATCTTCAAGAAAGGCGACAACGCACTCGTAGACCGCGAAATCTTCAAGAAGGACACCACGGTGAAGGCTCTTGAAAAATTCCCCATCGATGCAGTCTATGGCAAGAAACTGAAGGCCCCCGAGAACTATCAGGACGTGCGCGGACAGGTGGTGGTGGACTACCAGGAGCAACTCGAGAAGGAGTGGGTGGCCGACCTGCGTCGCCGCTACGCCGTGAAGGTTGACGAGGAAGTGCTGAAGACAGTCAACAAACATTAAAATGAATGTATGAAAAGAATGTCTCTATTCTCGGCTGTCGTTGCCGCTTCGCTCCTTACGGCGATGGGCGTGAAAGCCAACTATATGTCATCGTCGGACAGCGTGGCCGACGACTCGACGAAGACGGTCGTAGCCGCCATTCCCGAGACCAGCATCGTCGATGAGGTCATCTGGGTGGTGGGCGACGAACCCATCCTGAAGTCGGACGTGGAGGCCATGCGCCTGCAGGCTGAGGCCGAGGGCAACCGTTTTAAGGGCAATCCCGACTGCACGATACCTGAGCAGATTGCCGTGCAGAAACTCTTTCTGCATCAGGCTGCCATCGACTCCATCGAAGTGACGGAGTCGGAGGTGATGCAGGGCATCGACAACCAGATTGAGCGTTGGGTGCAGATGGTGGGCTCGCAGGAGAAACTGGAAGAGTACCAGAACAAGACGATGGCCCAGATTCGTAACGATATTCACGACGAATACAAGAACACGCTGATGGTGCAGCAGATGCGCCAGAAGTTGGTGGAGGATGTGACCGTGACGCCTTCCGACGTGCGCAACTACTTCAAGGGCGTATCGGAAGACAGTATCCCCTTCGTGCCGACCGAGGTGGAGGTGGAAATCATCACGCTGCAGCCTCGCATCTCGATGGAGGAGACCAACCGCGTGAAGGATAAACTGCGCGAGTACACCGATCGCGTGAACAAGGGCGAGACAACTTTTGCCACGCTGGCACGCTTCTATTCGGAAGACCCCGGATCGGCCCGTAAGGGTGGTGAACTGGGCTATATGGGTCGCGGTATGCTCGATCCGGCTTTTGCCAATGTGGCTTTCAACCTGACCGACCCGAAGAAGGTGTCGAAGATTGTGGAGTCGGAATTTGGCTTCCACATCATCCAGCTCATCGATAAGCGTGGCGACCGCGTGAACTGCCGCCACATCTTGCTGAAGCCCCAGGTGTCGGCCGAGGCCATCGAACAGGTGAAAGAACGCCTCGACAGTATCGGCGATGACATCCGCGGTGGGAAGTTCTCGTTCGAAGAGGGTGCAACCTTTATCTCCGACGACAAGGAAACACGCAACAACCACGGTCTGATGTCGTACTTCGACAGGGAGACCGACGTACTCTCGTCGCGCATCCAGATGAAAAACCTCGCCCCCGAGGTGGCACGTGCCGTCGACACGCTGAAGGTCGGCGAAGTGTCGAAGGCTTTCACCATGATCAACGATAAGGGTAAGCTGGTGGGCGCCATCGTGAAACTGCGCAACCGCATCGAGTCCCACAAGGCCACGATCACCGAGGATTTCCAGGTGCTGAAGAATGTCGTGCTGGCCAAGCGTCGTGAGGATGTGCTGCACGAGTGGCTCTCCGACAAGATCAAGCATACCTACGTGCGCATGAACGACCGCTACAAGGATTGTGAATTTGAATATCAAGGTTGGATTAAATGATATTTTCCCCCCGACATAACCCATTTGCAGGCGGGCATAGAATCATGATGATGGTTCTATGCCTGTTTGGCCTATGCTTTGTCTGTGCGATGACTCCTGTGCGAAAAGGACGCAAGGCGCCGAAGAAGGACGACAAGGTCTACCTGGAGCATGCCGACGAACTGCGCTACGACCTGTACGGCCAGACGCGCGACGCGCAGATTGCCAAGGGACGGGTGCACTTTATTCACCAGGGGGCTCATCTATGGTGCGACAGCGCCTACTACTACGAGGCTTCCAACTCGGTGAAGGCCTTCGGCCACGTGCGTTTCAAGCAGGGCGACACACTGACGCTGCGATGTGACGTGGGAACCTACGACGGCGCCGAGGAACTGATGGTGGCCAGCAAGAACGTGGTGCTTACTCATCGCCGCCAGACGCTCTATACCGACAGCCTCACCTACGACCGCCTCTATAAGACGGCCTACTTCGTGGAGGGCGGAAAACTCGTCGACGGCAAGGATCACCTCGTGTCCGACTGGGGACAATATAATACAGGTACGCGCGAGGCCGTCTTCTATTACGACGTGAAGTTGTACAACGGCAACAGGCTTGTCACTACCGACACACTCTACTACGACACGTCGAAGTCGGTAGCCCATGTCGTGGGGCCGTCGAAGGTGACGTCGCAGGGCAGCACCATCGACACCGAGAACGGCTACTTCAATACCAAGACCGATCAGGCGCAGATGTACGGCCGCTCGACGGTGGTCGACAAGCAGAAGACCATCACGGGCGACAGCCTCTTCTACGACGATAAGTCCGGCGAGAGCGAAGCCTATGGCAACGTCGTCTACGTGGACAAAGAGAATAAGAATGAACTGAATTGCGACCACATGGTCTACAACGAGAAGACGGGTGCCGGCATGGCCACTCAGCGTGCAGTGGTGAAGGACTTCTCACAGCCCGACACGCTCTACATGCACGGCGACACCATCCGCATCTTCACGTTCAATATCAATACTGATTCTGTCTATCGCAAGGTACACTGCTATCCCCACGTGAGGGCTTTCCGCACCGATGCACAGGCCGTGTGCGACTCGCTGGTCTTCAACTCGCAGGATTCATGCATGACGATGTATCAAGATCCCATCGTCTGGAATGGTGAAAGGCAGTTGCTGGGCGAGGAGATACAGGTCTTCATGAACGATTCCAGCATTCGCCGTGCACACGTCATCGGGCAGGCATTCTCCGTTGAGAAAGTCGATGAGGACGAGCACTATAATCAGATTTCTTCGAAAGAGATGGAAGCCTTCTTCACCGATGGAAAAATCCATGAGGCAGTCTCCTACGGCAACGTGCAGGCGGTCTATTATCCCATCGACGAGAAGGATAGCACTATCATCGTCATGGATTATACCGAGACCGACACGTTGCGGATGTACTTCACCCCAGAGCGAAAACTCTATAAGATATGGATGCCGAAGGCCAGTGGCACGTGGTATCCGCTGACCCAGATTCCGTCGTCGAAACTCAAATTGGAACGCTTTGCCTGGTTCGAGGATATCCGCCCTGTCAACAAAGAAGACATCTTCGTATGGCGTGGCAAAGGCGAGGAGGCAAAACTGAAAGTCATCGAGCGCCATGCCGCTCCTTTGCAGCAGTTGCCGTCGGAAAACCCCGCTGTGCCTGCGCCTGCAGCCCCCGTACCGACTACCGATTCTTCAACACCCGAAACCACCGAAACCCCGTAACCCCCTCTTGTTATGACCGATGTCATTCAGCTTCTTCCCGATTCCGTGGCCAACCAGATTGCTGCTGGTGAGGTCATTCAGCGTCCGGCGAGCGTCGTCAAAGAGCTTGTCGAAAATGCTGTTGATGCCGGCGCCAAGACCATTAATCTGGTCGTAGTTGATGCTGGAAGGACGATGATTCAGGTCATCGACGATGGTTGCGGTATGTCGGAGACCGATGCCCGTCTGGCTTTCGAACGCCATGCAACGTCGAAGATTCGCAAGGCCGACGACCTGTTCGACCTCCACACGATGGGCTTCCGCGGCGAGGCGCTGCCTTCCATTGCTGCCGTTTCGCAGGTGGAGTTGCGCACCCGTCAACCCAACGAGGAACTGGGCATCCAACTGTCGCTCTCGGGATCACGTTTCGTCAGTCAGGAACCTTGTTCGTGTCCCGTGGGCAGCAGTTTCAAGATTGAGAATCTTTTCTTCAACGTTCCCGCACGCCGGAAATTCCTGAAGTCCAACACCACAGAGTTGAACAATATCATTGCAGCCTTCGAACGCATCGTGCTGGTCTATCCCGACATCTCCTTCACCATGCACAGCAATGATGTCGAACTGTTCAACCTCAAGGCTGGCAACCTGCGCCAGCGCATCGTAGATGTGTTTGGCAAAAGGCTCAATCAGGACCTCCTGCCAGTCGATGTCAAGACGTCACTGGGCAAAATCTATGGCTTTGTAGGCAAACCTGAATCGGCGCGCAAGAAGAATGCCCAGCAGTATTTCTTCGTCAACGGTCGTTTCATGAAGCATCCCTATTTCCACAAGGCGGTGCAGAATGCCTTCGAGCGCCTGGTGCCGGCAGGCGAGCAAGTGCCTTACTTCATCTACTTCGAAGTGCCCTCGTCCGATATCGATGTGAACATCCATCCCACCAAGACCGAGATTAAGTTCGAGAACGAGCAGGCCATTTGGCAGATTCTTGCAGCCGCCGTGAAGGAATCCATCGGAATCTTCAACGACGTGCCGTCTATTCCCTTCGACACTGCAGGCAAACCCGACATCCCCGTCTTCGTGCCTGGCAGCACCCCTCCAGCCATGCCGAAGGTCGAATATAACCCGCAGTACAATCCTTTCAAGACGTCTCCTTCCGGCGGACAGCCGCGCAAGGCCGTCAACGACTGGCAGCAGTTCTACGAGGGGTTGCAGAATCGTCAGACTCCTGCCACACAGCCGCAGCTCTTTGACAAAGGACAACCTGAGGCTGGTTCGGATGCTGCCGCGGGCTCCCTCATTGCTGATGCTTCGCCCGTCCACTATCAGTACAAGGGACAGTACATCATGACGGCCGTGAAGTCGGGGCTGATGATTATCGACCAGCATCGCGCGCATATACGTATTTTATATGAGCAGTATCTGGCACGCCAGGAATCGCGACAGTGGGCATCACAGAAACTGCTGTTCCCCGAAATCATACAGCTCTCGAAGCCCGAACTGCGCACCTATGTCGCCATTGCCGACGAACTGGCAGCCATGGGCTTCGAACTCACCTCGCTCGGCGGCGACAGCTATGCCGTCAATGCCATTCCGGCCGGCCTCGATGGCGTCAACCCCGTCACGCTCGTGCGCGAGATGATAGAAGGAGCAGCCAACTCCTATGGTCGGCTGAAGGATGAAATCAACCATTCACTCGCACTCAGCCTTGCCCGCAATGCCGCCATTCCCGTGGGCCAAGTGCTTGGTAACGACGAGATGGACAACATCGTCAATGGCCTGTTTGCATGCCAGAATGTCAACTACACCCCCGATGGCAAGGCGATACTGTCTATTCTGAAACAACAGGAAATAGAACGACTTTTCGGCTGAAAAACGACAAAAATCAAGAAAAATGCCCTAAAAAAGCATCTTTTTGCCCTAAAAAACGAAAAAAACTTAAAAAAAAGTGACACCGTTTGAAAATAATTATTAACTTTGTGCCCGAAATATGTCGTATTGACAACGAATGAATAATATTTAATGGTATATTTTTTTTAATTTAATTAAGTTATGAAAAAGTTTTTGATGATTCTGGCTTTCGCCAGTGTTTCCATGGCCTCTATGGCACAGGAAGATCCTACGCTGAAGTATAGCGTAGCAACAAACTCGTTCTGGCAGAACTGGTTCATTCAGGTGAACGGTTCTTGGAATGCTTTCTACTCTAACGAGGAGAAGGGTGATGACTTCGCTAAGGGTCCTTTCAAGGATTTCCGCAGCGCTCCCGGTTTCTCGGTAGCAGTTGGTAAGTGGTTTACTCCTGGTCTCGGTCTTCGCACTAAGTTTGCTGCCATGAACGGCCGCAGCGTGATCAGCGAGAACAAGGACGCCAACGACGTTAAGTTCTGGAATGCACAGGAGCAGGCTCTGTTCAACCTGAGCAACATGCTCTGCGGTTACAGCGCAACCCGCGTTTGGAATTTCATTCCCTACGCTGGTGTTGGTATCACCCGTAACTGCTCGTACAACACTTATGAGCTCGCCGCTAGCGCTGGTATCCTGAATACCTGGAAGCTCTCGAAGCGCGTGCTGCTCAACCTCGACCTCGGTATGACCATGTGCGGTGACGACTTCGAAGGCCGCCTCGGTGCCAAGAAGTATGCCGACCTCGGTGGTAAGGGTGGCGATCCCTCTCCCTCGAACCACGACCGTTGGTTCACTGGCGAGATCGGTCTGACCTTCAACCTCGGTCGCGTAGGTTGGGACAAGACTCCCGATGTGGACGCTATCAAGGCCCTCTCGCAGAGCCAGATCGACGCCCTCAACGCACAGCTCAACGATGCTAACGCTGAGAACGCTCGCCTGAACGCTCGTCTGCGTGAGGCTCTGGCCAACCAGAAGCCCGCTGAGACTCCGAAGGCTGTTCGTGAGTTCGTTACCACTCCCGTTTCGGTGTTCTTCAACCTCGACAAGACCAACATCGCTTCGCAGAAGGACCTCGTGAACATCGAGGGTGTTGCTAAGTATGCTAAGGAGAACAACACCAACCTCCTCGTCACTGGTTACGCTGACAGCGCTACTGGTAAGGCTGACCACAACATGTGGCTGTCTGAGGAGCGTGCCAAGACTGTCGCTGAGGAACTCGTGAAGATGGGTGTCAGCCGCGACAAGATTGAGACCGTTGCTAAGGGTGGTGTTGATGAGCTTTCGCCCATCTCGTTCAACCGCCGCGCAACTGTTCAGGTGAAGTAATCTCACACTGACAACAGCGTCTCTTTTTGAACGCAAATAATGACTATGTAGAGTCGGATTTTGTCTGACTCTACATAGTCATTTTCTTTTTGGTGGAGCCGATGTCGCAGATGTCAACCCTGCTTTTATGTACGTGTTCCACGTCGCAATAGTGTTGTCATCTATATCTATTTCACTGTTTTTACGCAGAAAAGTAAAAAAATGAGGAAAAAATTTGGTGGGTTCAGAAAAAAGTCGTACCTTTGCACCCGCTTAGAAAAAGCAACGGGCGTTTAGCTCAGCTGGTTTAGAGCATCTGCCTTACAAGCAGAGGGTCGGCGGTTCGAATCCGTCAACGCCCACTTGGGGTGTTTCCCGGTAGTCCTTAGTGGCTGTCGGGATTTTTTTGTGCCCATACTTTTCGTGCGGGAAAATAACTTGTTTTGTTTGGGAAAATAACTTGTTTTGTTTGGGAAAACAACTTGTTTTGCCATGGAAATATACTCATTTTGCAAAAGATGGATGCTCTTTTTTCAATGGAAATACATTCATTTTGCAGATAGTGGTTAATTTTTTGAAAAAACAAGGCGATAGTTTTGGTTATTTAGGCGAAAAGACGTAATTTTGCACTCTCTAATGAGAGGAGACATGTAAGGAAGTTTGTTTTTAAACAGAATAGTAGATAACGTAACGTTTTGAGAACGCAATCGATAACACATTAACAATTGTCATGACACTGGAATTACTGACAGCTATTTCGCCTGTTGACGGCCGCTATCGCGGAAAAACTGAACCCTTAGCAGCTTATTTTTCTGAATATGCACTCATTCGCTACCGCATTCGTGTAGAGATTGAGTACTTCATCTCGTTGTGCGAGTTGCCGTTGCCTCAGTTGGCTGGTTTCCCGACTGAGTTGTTCCCCCGCCTGCGTGCTATCTATCAGGATTTTCAGGTGGCAGATGCCCAGCGCGTGAAGGAAATCGAGCAGGTCACCAACCACGACGTGAAGGCTGTGGAATACTATATTAAGGAGCAGTTCGACAAGATTTCTGCCGTCGACCTCACTCCTTTCAAGGAGTTCGTCCACTTTGGCCTGACTTCTCAGGACATCAATAATACCAGTGTGCCCCTCTCGCTGAAGGATGCCCTCAACGACGTGTTCTGCCCGCAGGTGGAGGAACTTATCGCCCAGCTGCAGCAGTATGCCGACGAATGGTCTGACATTCCCATGCTGGCCAAGACCCACGGCCAGCCCGCCTCGCCCACGCGACTGGGCAAGGAGGTCATGGTCTATGTCTATCGCCTCACCGAACAGTTGCGCTCGTTGCGCGCCTGTGTGCTCACGGCTAAATTCGGTGGTGCCACGGGCAATATGAACGCCCACCACGTGGCCTATCCCGACTACGACTGGCGCACCTTTGCCAACCGCTTTGTCAGCGAGAAACTGGGCCTGCAGCGCGAACAGTACACCACTCAGATCAGTAACTACGATGCACTGGCAGCCGTCTTCGACGCCGTGCGACGCATCAATACCATCATCATCGACCTCGACCGCGACTTCTGGATGTACATCTCAATGGAGTATTTCAAGCAGAAGATCAAGGCAGGCGAGGTAGGTTCGAGTGCCATGCCGCACAAGGTGAACCCCATCGATTTCGAGAATAGCGAGGGCAACCTCGGACTGGCCAACGCTCTGTTGCAGTTCCTCGCCCAGAAACTGCCCATCAGCCGTCTGCAGCGCGATCTCACCGACTCCACGGTGCTGCGCAACATCGGCGTGCCCCTCGGCCACGGTGTCATTGCCATCCAGAGCACGCTGAAGGGCCTGCGCAAGCTCATCCTCAACGAGCCGAAGCTGCAGGCCGACCTCGACGACAACTGGGCCGTGGTGGCCGAGGCCATTCAGACCATCCTGCGCCGCGAGGCCTATCCGCATCCCTACGAGGCGCTGAAGGCACTCACCCGCACCAACCGCAAGATGACGGCCGACGTCATCCGCGAGTTCATCATGACGCTCAATGTCAGCGACAGCGTGCGCCAGGAGTTGCTGGCCATTACGCCGTCAAGCTACACGGGCATCTGACGACCCCCAGAAACCAACAACATACTTTTATATCAGAGAGAATTAGAAAAGCATTTAAGATTTTAAAAAGATTTCAACCCATGAGTCAGGATTTAGAAAACAAGCAGCAGGAGAATGCTGCAGAGCAGAACGACAACAGCCGTGAGGGCTATGTGCCGGCAGGCAACTATCAGAAAGAATATCGTCCGGTGGGCAAGGGTCAGCGCCCTCGCATCCATTCGCAGCGTGCCTACAGCAGCGAGAACGGACGCAGTGAGGAGGAAAGCTTCCGTCCCGAAGGCTTCGGGGCCGGACTCCAGCAAGGACAGCAACGCACATTCCGTCCGCGCTTCAATGGTCAGCAGGGTGGCTATCAGCCCCGCCAGCAGGGTGGCTATCGTCCCCGCTACAACGCCGATGGCGAGCAGGGTGGCTATCAGCCTCGTCAGCAGGGTGGCTATCGTCCCCGCTACAATGCCGATGGCGAGCAGGGTGGCTATCAGCCCCGCCAGCAGGGTGGCTATCGTCCCCGCTTCAACGCCGATGGCGAGCAGGGTGGCTATCAGCCCCGCCAGCAGGGTGGCTATCGTCCCCGTTACAACGCCGATGGCGAGCAGGGTGGCTATCAGCCCCGCCAGCAGGGTGGTGGCTACGGTCAGCCCCGTCAGCAGGGCGGTTTCCGTCCGCGCTACAACAACCCGCAGCAGGGTGGCGGCTTCCGTCCGCGCTATAGCAACCCGCAGCAGGGTGGTGGCTACGGCCAGCCCCGTCAGCAGGGATACAAGCCCTACGGCTACGGTCAGCAGCAGCGCCCCGGCTACAACCCCAATGCCAAGTACAGCCTGAAGAAGCGCATCGAATATAAGGAAGAACATATCGATCCCAACGAACCCATCCGTCTGAACAAGTTCCTGGCTAATGCCGGCGTGTGCTCGCGCCGCGAGGCCGACGACTTCATCCAGGCAGGTGTCGTCACCGTCAACGGCGAGGTGGTGAAGGAGCTGGGCACGAAGGTGAAGCGCACCGACACGGTGGTGTTCCACGATCAGCCCGTAGTGCTCGAGAAGAAAGTCTACGTGCTCCTCAACAAACCGAAGGACACCGTCACCACGAGCGACGACCCGCAGCAGCGCAAGACCGTCATGGATCTTGTGAAGGATGCCTGCCCCGAGCGCATCTATCCCGTAGGACGCCTCGACCGCAACACCACGGGTGTGCTCCTGCTCACCAACGACGGCGACCTCGCTTCGAAGCTCACCCATCCGAAGTTCCTCAAGAAGAAGGTCTACCACGTCTATCTCGATAAGAACGTCACCGCTCACGACATCCAGCAGATTGCCGAGGGCATCACCCTCGACGACGGCGAGATTCGTGCCGATGCCATCGCCTATGCCAGCGACACCGACAAGTCGCAGGTGGGCATTGAAATCCACTCGGGCAAGAACCGCATTGTGCGCCGCATCTTCGAGAGCCTCGGCTATCGCGTCGTCAAGCTCGACCGCGTGCAGTTTGCCGGCCTCACCAAGAAGAACTTGCGCCGCGGCGACTGGCGCTTCCTCACCGAGAAGGAAGTGGAAATGCTCCGCATGGGTGCGTTTGAATAATTTAATCACAATAATATGAAACGTACAAAAGTTATTGACGCACTCCAGTCTACCGACTACGGGCAGCCCATCTGCCTGAAGGGCTGGGTGCGTACCCACCGCTCCAGCAAGGCTGTCGACTTCATCGCCCTGAACGATGGCTCCACCATCAAGAACGTGCAGGTGGTGGCCGATCCCGCGAAGTTTGATGCCGAACTGCTGAAGCAGATCACCACTGGTGCCTGCATCGCTGTCGAAGGCACGCTCGTCGAGAGTCCCGCTGCTGGCCAGCCCTCTGAGGTGCAGGCCGAGAAGATAGAAGTGCTGGGCCTCTGCGGTGCCGACTACCCCATGCAGAAGAAGGGACAGTCGTTCGAGGCCATGCGCAAGAATGCCCACATGCGCCTGCGCACCAACACCTTCGGCGCCGTCATGCGCATCCGCCACAACATGGCGATGGCTATCCACACTTACTTCCACGAGCACGGGTTCTTCTACTTCCATACACCGCTCATCACCGCCAGCGACTGCGAAGGCGCCGGCAACATGTTCCAGGTGACCACGAAGAATCTCTACGACCTGAAGAAGGACGAGCAGGGTAAGATTATCTACGATGACGACTTCTTCGGCGAGCAGACATCGCTCACCGTCAGCGGACAGCTCGAAGGCGAGCTCGGAGCCACTGCGCTCGGAGCCATCTACACCTTCGGCCCCACCTTCCGCGCCGAGAACAGCAACACGCCCCGCCACCTGGCCGAGTTCTGGATGGTGGAGCCCGAGGTGGCGTTCATCGACCAGGAAGAGCTCATGGACCTCGAAGAAGACTTCATCAAGTATTGCGTGCGCTGGGCACTCGACAACTGCCGCGACGACCTGGAGTTCCTCAATAAGATGATCGACAAGACCCTCCTTGAGCGTCTCGAAGGCGTGCTGAAGGAAACCTTCGTGCGCCTGCCCTACACCGAAGGCATCCGCATCCTGCAGGAAGCCATCAGCAAGGGCAAGAAGTTCGAGTTCCCCTGCCAGTGGGGCGACGACCTCGCCAGCGAGCACGAGCGCTACCTCGTGGAAGAGCACTTCAAGAAGCCTGTCATCATGACCGACTACCCGCGTGCCTTCAAGTCGTTCTATATGAAGCAGAACGCTCCTGTGGATGGCAATGCTGCCAATGGCGCAAGCGTAGGCTACAAGGGTGCCGTGGCTCCCGGTCCCACCATGCAGGGCACCGACGTGCTGTTCCCGCAGATCGGCGAAATCATCGGCGGCTCCGTGCGTGAGGAAAGCTACGACAAGCTCATGGCCGAAATCAACCGTCGCGAGATGGACATGACCCACCTCTGGTGGTATCTCGACACCCGTCGCTGGGGCAGCTGCCCCCATGCCGGCTTCGGACTGGGCTTCGAGCGACTCATCCTCTTCGTCACCGGAATGCAGAACATACGCGACGTCATCCCGTTCCCGCGCACGCCGAAGAATGCTGAATTCTGATACACCTTATATATTATATATAGGCGCGTAGACACTCATTGCCCAGAGTGCATAAATCAGCAAAAAACACTCGGAAACAGCCGAAAAAATAAGACAAAACGAAAAAAATCGTGCAAATTCGTCAAAAAAATCAAGATATTTCAAAAAAAACTTCAAATTTATTTGTTTGTTTTAAGAATTATCTCTATATTTGCACCGAAATTCTATCTCCTAGGCTGAATAGAGTGGGGTGCTATGCCCTGAAATGAGGTCGAAACGAGAGAAAAATGAGATAAACAATATTTTATTATTAACTTTTAAAAATTTATGTCTAATTTAAAAACAACAAGTATGAACAAGAAAATTTTCAGTTCATTGCTTATGGGTGCGTTCTTCATCGCATCTGTAAGTTTGTTTACGTCCTGTAAGGACTACGACGACGACATCACTGGTCTCCAGAACCAGGTTGATGGTCTGAGAAGTGAACTCAACCAGAAGGTTGCTGATTTGCAGGCTGCACAGGACAAGTGCGTTGCCGACTGCAAGATTGAGCAGGGTCGTCTCGACGCTGCCATCAAGGCTCTCGAGGCTAAGGCTGCTACCAAGGAAGAGCTCAAGGCTGCCATCGAGAATGTTGTCAATGGTTACGAGGCTGCCGACACTAAGCTGAAGGCTGAGGCTCAGGAGTATGCTGACGCCGCTGCTGCTAAGGCTGCTGCCGCTGCCAAGGCTGAGGCTATCGAAGAGGCTGTTGCTCAGGCTAAGGCTCTCGTCGATGCTCTCGACGCCAAGAAGGTTGACGTTGCTGACTTCACCGCTAAGGTGCAGGAGCTCGAAGGCAAGATCGCCGGTATCGACGGCCGTCTGGCTAAAGTTGAGGGTGCCGTTGAGGCTAACACCGCTGCTATCGAGCAGATGAAGAACCAGATCACTGCCCTGGAAGCTTTCAAGGAGCAGGTCGAGAAGGACTTCCCCGGTGTGAAGGCTGACGTTGAGAAGGCTCTCAAGGGTCTCGAGGAGCAGAAGGCTGCTATGGAGACAATGAAGAAGGAGCTGAACGACGCTATCAGCGCTGCCAAGAAGGAACTGCAGGATCAGATCGACGAGCTGAAGAAGGGCGATACTGTTGCCGCTCTGAAGACTCGCATCGAGACGCTGGAGTCTCAGATCCTCGGCGTTGACAAGAACGCTAAGGCTATCGAGGAAATCAAGATCGCTATGGGCGAGGCTGACAAGAAGATTGCTGAGCTCGGCGCTTCTGTTGCTAAGGTGAACGTGCTCGACCTCTACCTCACCAAGGTTCTCTCCAGCATTTATCTGAAGCCCGAGTTCTTCTATGGTGGTATCGAGGCTATCGAATTCCCCGCTCTCTACGATCAGGCTTACGTTCCGAATGATAAGGAGCTGACTCTCGAGGAAGTTTGGGCAAAGGACGCTAAGGGTGCCGCTATCGACGTTTGCAAGGGTGGCTTCGCTTACTATCACCTGAACCCCTGGAACGCTGACATCGACGGCGCTAAGGTTGCTTTCCTCATCAACGAGGCTAAGACTCGCACTGGTGCTGAGTACGAGGTGAACACCCTCATCAAGCCCGTGAAAGAGACTCTCGCTAACGACATGAAGGACAACAAGAACCTCGGTGTTCTTCCCGTTGAGTTCACTGGTAGCTTCGAGGCTGTCAACGCTCTCCTGAAGGCTGGCAAAGTTCCGCAGGCTGCTCTCCGTTATCAGCAGACCATCGACGGTAAGGAAGTTAACGTTTCTTCTGACTGGGCTCTTATCGCTCCCACACAGTACAGCGACCTCATTCTTGCTGACGTGACTTGGAACAACCACGACGCTGTCCTCGAGACTCCCGAGTGTGGTCACCTGACCAAGGAACTCGTTAAGCTCGCTAATCCCGAGATCCCCGCTACTCACGAGGTGCTCTACAGCGGCAATGTGAATCTGGATCAGCTCGTTCGCACTCACTACAGCTACAGCTACCGCAACGCTCAGGGCGTTGAGGAGAAGAGCGCTGACATGCTGATGGACGAGGCTACTTTCGAGAAGTTCGGTCTCCACTACGAGTTTGCTCTCGTTAACTACACTCTCGGTGACAATAAGACAAGTGAGTCTGCTCACGCTTGGATTTCTGAGGATGAAAACGGCGACCACATCCTGACTCCTTCTAAGGTGACTGAGGATGGCCATGCTGCTGAGGTTCAGGCTGGTAAGGCTGCTGTTGACCGCATGCCTATCGTCCGCGTGCTCATCAAGACCGCTGACAACCAGGTTGCTGCTTACGGTTACATGAAGTTCATCATCGTCGAGGAAGAGACTCCCGACACTCCGAAGGAAGAGGCTGTTGTTGGTCCGTTCACTTCAGAGCAGAAGTTCTATGTTGACTGCGACGACGCTAACTACGAGTACACCATGACTTGGTCGCAGGTTGAGGCTCGCATCCTCCAGGATGAGAAGGCTCTGAACGACCAGTATTCTAAGAAGTTCTTCGAGGCTAACTGGACACTCGTTGGCACTGGTGACGTGATCGCCAATGTTCAGCAGGGTGAGGCTACTCAGTTCGGTGCTGACTTCAAGGAGCTCGCTAACAAGATTGGTACTGTTACTCTGAAGAAGGACGAGGGCAATGCTGAGACTTCTGTTCTCTCATGGGTCATCGACCACCAGACTATCGAGAACTTCATCGCCGAGGGTAAGGTTGATCCTAAGACTGGCCTGAACACCAACGACATCGTGGTTTACGTGAAGTTCGAGGGTAAGGAGAAGAGCCAGAAGGATATCTGGGTGAACTTCACCATCCCCGCTGGTACGTTCCGCTTCGCAACTGGTAAGATCGACGACAACAAGATTGCTTCTTACTGGTATGCACTGAATTCTGCTGCTCCTGGCAAGAAGGAAATCCGCGCTAACGTGGTTGTTCCCGGAACTCAGACTGACGACTGCGAATTCGCTTTCGACATGCTGTCTACCTTCGTTGGTAACACTGTTGTTCCCGCCAAGATTGATGAGAACTTCCCGAAGTTCAATGAGCAGGCTGTTACTTCGTTCGAATTCACAACTCCCGCCGTTGCTAAGGGTAATATTGAGAATCCTCTCAATGAAGCTAACAAAAATGGTGAGTGGACTGTTACTGGTAACAGCGGTGAGAAATACACACTGGCTCTTGCAGACAAGAACCTGACGATTGTTGCTGTTAATGGTCCTGAACTCGAGGGCGTACAGTATCCTGCTCCTATCGTGAAGCTGAGCGGCGATATGAATAACGTTATTGAGTATCAGAAGAATGAGGCTGCTTATGACATTCTGAACTACGTCGGTCACGACGAGCTCGATGAGATGAAGACCTTCACTGCTTTCATCAAGGTTGCTGTTGAGGCTTGCTACGACCTCTTCCTGCTTGACAACTCTGAGTACTTCAACGTTCGCTTCCTGCGTCCTGTGAACCTCCTGCCCGGTAACGAGTATGTGATGGAGGATGCTGTTGACAACGGTTCTAAGATCAATGTGATGGATCTCGTGAAGCTGACCGACTGGCGCGACTACAAGTTCGAGCAGCACCCCGACTACATCGACTACTATGAGGTTAAGGCTATCACTCCTGACCTGAAGAATGTCCGCACCGACCTCAATCTCGACGAGGACAAGCGTGTCGTAACTGACAAGCCCGAGACTCTGAAGAAGCTCTCTGAGGTGACCAGCAACCTCCTCCTGGGTGTTGATCCCGAGGATGCTACTATCACTTGGAACGAGAAGGCTAAGAAGTTCGAGGGTCAGTTCATCACCTACGCTAACAACAGCGGTAACGTGCAGAACTTCCACCTCTACATTCCTCTGACCATCACCTACAAGTGGGGTACCAAGACTCAGCCTATCTACAGTGTGATCACTGTTAAGAAGACTGTTGAGAACGCTAAGAAGTTCTAATTGAGTAATCAATTAAACCAACAATAAGAGGGGTGTCAACTCGTTGGCACCCCTTTTTAAAACAAAAATAGTTTTTGATGATGAAAAGAATATCTTTTTTCCTTATTTTGTGTGCTGCCCTGTTCGTAGTGACTTCTTGCTCTAAGAAGAAATCGACGCTTCAGAAGATTGATGAAGAACTGGCCGATAAGACTATTATCGACATGAATCATAACGACACTGTTGCCGTCTATGATCTCACCAATCAGTTCCTTGACTATCTGAAGAATAGCGACCTCGACGCTGCAATAGGAATGTTGCACTATCTGAAAGATGGAAGGGATATCGTTGCTCTCCCACAGGAGTTGGAGCAGCGTCAGCGCATGATCCTTGGAAACTTCCTCGGACTGACCTACAAAATCGACGAAGCCCGTTTCGTGACTGAAACCGATTGCCAGGTGCGCTACACGGCTACACTCTTCGAGAAAGCCGACGACGATCCTGTTTCCAATAAGATTTCGTTCTTCATCAAACCGGTCCGCCGCGAAGGTCAGTGGTATCTCACTATGGCCGACACGCAGACGGACTCAACACATGGATCTCGAATTAAAAACTAAAAGAAAAGTTTTATGAAATTCATTAAGTATCTTTTTGTTTCACTGTTCCTCGCCGCTGGCATGAATGCCAACGCTCAGGCTACCTACACGGCTGCCGATGGCACAGAGTATCAGTTTAAGAAGCACGCTTTCCTCAACATCGAGGGCGGCGCTCAGCATACTCTTGGTGAGGCTAAGTTTGGTGATCTGATCTCTCCGAACGTACAGCTCGGTCTGGGTTATCAGTTCAATCCTTGGTTCGCTGCCCGCATTCAGGCTAATGGCTGGCAGAGCAAGGGTGGTTTCAACACCGACATCAACACGGTTTATAAGTACAAGTATGTGGCTCCCGGTCTGGACTTCATGTTCAACCTGTCGAACCTCTTCTGCGGCTGGAATCCCAAGCGCGTGTTCAATCTGACCGCTTTCCTGGGTGGTGGTGCCAACTTTGGCTTCGACAACGACGAGGCTGTGGCTCTCTATCAGCAGCACGTTCCCTTCCGCTATCTCTGGGAGGATAATCAGATTCTGCCCTTCGGCCGTGGTGGTCTGGAGGCTTCGTTCCGTCTGAGCGACGCTGTTCGCTTCGTCATCGAGGCTAACGCTAACATCACTACCGATAAGTACAACTCGAAGAAGGCCGACAACCCCGACTGGTACTTCAACGCACTCGCTGGTTTCCGCATCAACCTCGGCAAGAGCTACACCAAGGTGGAGCCCGTTGTTGTTCCCGAGCCGGAGCCCGAGCCTGTGAAGGTTGTCGAGGAGAAGCCCGTTGTGAAGCCCGAGCCCAAGCCCGTGAAGGTTGAGCCCATGCGCCGCGACGTGTTCTTCACCATCAACTCTACAAAGGTTGTTGAGAAGGAAGAGGCTAAGGTGCGCGATATCGTCGACTACCTGAACAAGTATCCGAAGGCTAAGGTCAGCGTGACTGGCTATGCCGACGCCGGTACCGGTAACGACCGCATCAACGATCGTCTGGCCGCTGGTCGTGCTGACATCGTTGCTAAGTTGCTCACCGAGAAGTACAACATCCCCGCTGACCGCATCATGAAGGACAGCAAGGGTTCGCGCGTGCAGCCGTTCGCTGAGAACGACCTCAACCGCGTTACTATCTGTATCGCTGAGTAAGCCCAAGCTTATTAATATAAAAGGTGTCCGCACTAGTGTGGACACCTTTTTTTATGTTAAACGTAAAAAAACCGCGAAAAATACTGCTAAAAGTAAGAAAAATTAAGAAAAAAGTTTGTAGAATTGAAAAATATCACTAAATTTGCAAATTGAAAGAGAATATCTTTGCCATTATTGGACAGCTTCTGTCCAGCTTTGGCGTGTACTAATTAGTTGAAGACTTATAAACATCTATTATTTATTAATTCATTTAAACATTAACATTTATGAGGTATTTAAAAACACTTTTGGTATCTCTGCTTGCCCTGGTCGGAACATCTGCTTTCGCGCAGACTTGGACCGGTAACGAGGCAGCAGCAGGTACGTACTATCTCTACAACGTAGGGACAGGCAAGTGGCTCTGCGGTGGTAACAACTGGGGTACACACGCTTCAGTAGCTGACTACGGTATCGACTTTATCCTCGCTGGTAGCAATGGCGCTTATACCCTTGACTCTCAGTTGAGTAATGGTGGAAACAGCCACTTCCTGAATGGTGAATGGTGCGATGGAGCTTCCATGAGCTGGACCTTTACGCAAGTGAAGACCGAAGATGGTGCAATTGCTTACACCATTGGCAACGGACAGCAGTTCCTGACCGCAAACACCAGTGACACCAATGTGAATCTTAAGGGCAATGAAGGTGCATTGTCGCAGTGGATTCTTGTCTCGAAGGCCGACATTGCCCAGGCTGCTCTTGATGCTAAGGCTACTGACGTTGTCGATGTGACTGGTTTCATCATTGGCCAGCGTACGAGCCGTAACAACACCCGTGCACAGGTAACAGGTGATCGCCAGCTTTTCAGTAACAATAATGTTTGGAAGATGGAGCGCGATGCCGACGGCCGTTGGTGCCAATTCGCCATGAATGGTGCAGGTGGCAATGGTAGTGCTGCTACGCCCTATGCTATTGAGGCTTGGAACTGGAAATCTTTCAATTTCTATCAAGACATTACAGAAGTGCCCAATGGCAAGTACACGCTTCATGTGAATAGTTTCTATCGCGGTCATGATGGCATTCGTGGCTATGTTTATGCCAACGATGCTATGAGTCCGCTGACAGCTGAGACTGATGCTTATAAGAGCTATGGTGCTGGCAACGACCTTCGGAATGCCGCTGCTGCCTTCTATGATGGCAAGTATGACAACTCTGTTGACGTCACCGTTACCAATGGTAGCATCCGCGTAGGTGTGAAGCAGATGGATGCTCCTGGTGGTGACTGGATGCCTTTCGCAAACTTCCGTTTGGAGTATAAGGGTATGGCTCCTTTGCTGGAGAATGCTATTGACAAGGCCAGCGAGCTTATTCCTACTCTCGACGAGCAGAATGCTGCAGGTCTGCAGGAGGCTGTCGATGCTGCTCAGGCAGTCTATGACAATCCCGATGCTACCAATGCTGAGATTCAAGAGGCTATCCAGGCTCTGCAGGATGCCTACAACGATGCTGACGCTCTGAATATTGCTAAGAATCTGGCTAAGGAAGTACTCGCCGGCTATGACAGCGGCAAGTATGCTTACGCTTGGAAGGAAAAATACGTTGATCCTCTGCGCGAACTGCTCGCAAAATGCGAGAGCGGTGAGGAGTTCGATACCGACGAAATGGTTGCCGAACTGACCCGTCTGGCTCGTGGCGTTGTGACCACTCACTCTTGGGCTGCTCAGCTCTATCTGCAGGGCGACGAGCACGTGAACCCGAGTGCTGACTACGATTGGATGTACACCTTCGACGAGTACTTTGGTGCTTGGACGAACGAAGGTTGGGGCGAGGAGACTCTCTCCGACGAGCCTATGACTGACTATAATGGTGCTCAGCCTCTCTACATTGAGCAGGAGTCTGAGGATGGCTTCAAGGCTGACATCTATCAGGACATCTTCCTGCCTGCTGGCCGCTACATCCTCACTGCTACTGGCCGTGGTACTGCCAATGCCTTCACTGAGGTAGGTGCTCAGGATCCCGCCAAGTACTTCCAGGTCTATGCTATCAACGACCAGGGTGTTGACCGTCGTATGTCTATTCCTACTGAAGGCTTCGGCAAGTCCGCTGGTATCTTCGGTTACGGTTGGAACGACGCTTCTATCATGTTCACCATGAAGTCTGACGGTGTGGCCAAGATTGGTGTGCGTGCCGCTACCGATCAGAAGGCCAAGGCCTCTGTCTCTAACTTCCGCCTGGCTCGTCTGGGCGACGCTACGCTCTACTTCAATGAGTTAGAGTCTTATGGCGATCAGCTTGCTCCGATGGAGGTTTACAACTATTACAAGCAGTATGAAAAGCGCTATGGTCCGGAAATTGCTGATATGTTCTTTGGTTCTTACAACTGCCCGGCTGACGTGCTGCTCCGCAAGGAGATGCAGGCTGACAAGTGGTATTCTATCGCTGTTCCCGCCTACATTTCTGAAGAGCAAATCGCTGCTCAGTTCGGTGAGGGTACTCGTCTGGCATGGCCTGTCTACGGTTACGACCTCGAGGATGGTTCGCGCGTGCTCAACTTCTGGAGCTGGGACGTTTCCGATCCTGAGGATGAAAACCGCGTTACCAATGGTATGCTGGCTAACCTGCCTTACCTGATTAAGCCTGCCAAGACCAAGCAGAGCCACCGCTACAGCTTCAACAATGTTGAGGTTGGCAACTCTCCCGATGCTACTTTCGTTTACTGGCCTCTTGGCTACAATGTGGATGAAGAAATGTTCATGAACTCGCTGATTTGGCTCACCGACAACAAGGATCATGTCACCTTCCACGTGAACTATGACTATCAGCCCAAGTTCCCCGAATATTACACTATCGAGTTCTGCGACACGCTGAAGGCGTTCACCGCTTATGTTACCACCGATGGTGAGGGCGAAATCCTCCCCGTCGTTGACGACGAACTCGACATCCTCTTCCAGCAGGTTGTTGACGCTCTGAACCTTGGTCAGCAGAAGGCTACCTGGTATCCTGGCATCCCCGCCGCTATGACGAAGGTGCTCACCACTGTTCCTGAGCTGAATTATCTCGAGGACTACATGAATGCCCTGAAGAACATCAAGGCTACTATCATCGAGGCTCAGAAGGCTTACGAGCCCTCTAAGAAGTTCAATGCTCTGATGGCTCAGGCTAAGGAACTCCTTGCTTCTGACCACAACGAGCTCGTTGAAGGCGCCGACGCTGCCTTCCAGAAGAAGATTGAGCGTCTGCAGAAGCGTTTCGATGCTCTGCTGAAGGCTGCTCCTATCGATGGTCTGACTGAGGAACTTGCTGCTGCTATCGCTGAGTATAAGGAGCAGATCTTCATCGCTGGTACTCTCGAGGCAGGCAACTACATCCTGCAGAACGTTGCTACTGGTAAGTACTTCGGTGGTGCCAATAGCTGGGGTACCCGTGCTTCGCTCACCGATCATCCCGAATATGTCACGCTGGCTAAGCTTGAGGACGGTGCTTACACCATCGAGAGCCGCTACAGCAATGGCGAAGGCCAGAACTTCCTTGGCTCGAACTACTTCGTTGACAATGGCAACCCGATGGCTCTGACCATCACTCCGGTTGGTGAGGGTATCTACACCATCAACTGCACTGGTGACGAGGGCACTGGCTTCCTTGGCTACGACGGTTCTACCACCGTTCTGAGCGGTGTTCTTGCCGATGGCAAGAGCGAGGCTGCTCAGTGGAGAATCACTTCTGTTGAGGATCTCGTTGCTGCTATGCCCGAGGCTTCTGTCGACAATCCTCAGGATGTCACGTTCCTCATCAAGGACGCTAACTTCGGCCGCAACAACCGCGACGCTGCTGCTTGGATCTGGGAGACCGAGAACCACAACATCGCTGGTGCTAACGAGAACTTCTGCGCTGAAAGCTGGACTCACACCTTCGTACTCTCTCAGGAGATTGAACTCCCGAACGGTGTCTACATGCTGAATGCTCAGGCTGCTCTGACCGACTACACTGGTGCTTACGACAAGCGTGCTGACTATCCCGTTGTCTATGCTAACAACGAGAGCGTACAGTTCTGCGAGATGGAGGAGGACGACCGTGCTACAAGCATGAATAAGCTCTCTGGCAGCTTCTCTGCTGGCAAGTACTTCGTCGATCCTATCATCCTCGAGGTTACCGATGGCAAGATGACGATTGGTGCTAAGTGCGACGCTACCGACTACTGGTGCATCTTCGATAACTTCTCGCTGACTTACTTCGCCGACGCCGACATCGAGGCTGTCCGCGCTAAGTATCCGAAGTCTGCAGAGGGTACCACTGGTATCAATGAGGTGAATGTTGAGAACGCTAACAACGCTATCTACAACCTCAACGGTGTTCGCATGAACAACATGAACCAGAAGGGCGTTTACATCGTGAACGGTAAGAAGGTTACGAAGTAATCACTTCCACACGCTATAACTGAATTGAGCGGACTCCAATGCGGAGTCCGCTCTTTTTGTGTGTAAATAATGTAAAAAACGGAGGAAAAACCTTTCTAACAGTTGTTATTCTCGATTTTTATTTTTAATTTTGCACCGCAAAAGAATATTATTATAACAACAATCTATCATGAACAAGTTTTTACGTTTTTCATTCTTGAGCGTGCTGATGGTGCTTTTTGGCATCAACAGTTATGCTGACGACGTCACTTTCGACTTCTCGGGCGACAATGCCTATGAGCAGTTCGGACTGGCAGGCTTTTCTGCCAGCGGTTCTTCCGATGGTGACTTCACAGAGAACAAGTCAGTTACCGTAGGCGGTGTAACTATTACGGTTTCCCCCTCTACGACCAACACCCCCAACCGCATGTGGTCCGGTTCGATGCGTCTCTATGGTGGAACGCTCACCGTCAGTGCCAAGCAGACGATTACTGCCTTGAACTTCACGCTTAACAACAACAAGTGGGGCAACAATACCTGCAACACTGGTTCGTTCACGAGTAATGGCGTCTGGAGCGGTAGTGCCAGCGAAGTTGTCATCACGATTGGCGGCAACACTCAGATCAAGTCGCTTACCGTGACCGTAGGTGGCGGCGAAGTGGGTCCTGTCGATCCCGATCCCAAACCCGATGATCCCGTCACCGACGAGGTGAAGGCCGTTTCCGTGGCCGATTTCCTCGCTGCCGCCGAGAGCACCACTGTTTGGTATCAGCTGAAGGGTTCGGTGAAGAACCTGAAGGATGGCGACAAGTATGGCAACTTCGACCTCGAGGATGCCACGGGCAGCGTCTATGTCTATGGTCTGCTCTCTGAGAAGGGTGGTCCCAAGCAGCAGTTCCAGCAGCTTGTTGCCGACAAGGGCATCAAGGAAGGCTCCGTCATCACCATTATCGGCAACCGTGGTTCCTTTGGTGACAAGGACGAGGTGCTGAATGCCTATTTCGTCAGCATCGAGGGCGGCGAGACTCCTGGTCCCGACGACCCCGTCGATCCGCAGCCCACAGGTAAGCGCCAGTATAAGAAGGCCACCAGCATCGAGAGCGGCAAGGGCTATCTGCTCGTTGCCGAGAGCGAGGGCAAGGTTGCTACTCCCATTGCCAAGAACTATGGTTATCTGCTCGTCGACGACGTGACCATCGAGAATGGCGTCATCGAGCAGGACGATGCCACCAACGAATTTGTCTTCACCGCTACCGACGGTGGCTACACCATCCTTCAGAGCGATGGCCGCTACCTCTATCAGACTGGTAACTACAACAGCTTCAACGTAGCCGAAAAGGCTCCCGAGGGCGATGTCTGGACCGCTGTTGCCAATGGCGACGGCACCTATACCATCACCAACGTGCTGAAGAACAAGTGGATGCAGTATTCCACCCGCTACGGTTCCTATGGCAGCTACAACAAGGAGCAGGACAACGCTGTGCTGCCCACGCTCTACGTGCTTGACGAAGGTGGCAGCGAGCCCGTCGCAGTTGAGAAGACAGCCACCTTCGATGCTACGAAGGACAAGACTGCCGAAGGTCAGGGCGAGTTCTCGCTGACCAAGGACGGCATCACGATGTCCATCACCAACGGTATGTTCGGCGATGGCAAGGCCTACCGCTACTATAAGAATGCCACGCTGACCTTCTCGGCTCCTGGTGGCACCATCACCAAGATTGAGTTCACTGACGTGAAGTCGAACCCCGTTTCCGGTTTCGGCGCTCCTTCCACTGGTAAGATGGAAGGAAAGGTCTGGACAGGTTCTGCTTCCGAGGTTTCGTTTGTTGTTGAGAACAAGCAGGTGCGCGCTTCGCTCGTTGAGGTCACCTATCTCGAAGGTGCTCCTCAGAGCGGTTCTGCCGGCAGCACCCAGCTCAGCAAGTACCCCTATGCCAAGCCCGAACTCATTGCCCAGGCCAAGGAACTCCTCGAGCAGGGCAACGAAGAGCAGCTGGCTGAGGTCATGAAGGAAGTGGCTCGTTCTCACTCTCACGGTGAAGGTCTCAGCGAGGCCGAGGACATCACCGACCAGCTTGCCGGTGAGTGGACCGTCGAAGAGTTCACCGACGGCGAAGGCATCGAGGGTGAAGGTTATTACAAGGCTCAGGGCAAGGACATCGTAGCCCGCGTCTATATGACCGTGCCCCTGAAGGCTGGCCGCTACATGCTCACTGCCACTGGCCGTGGCCAGAAGTACAACACCATTGCCGAGACCATCGAAGAGCGTCTGCAGGTGATGGCCATCAACAACGACCGTCTGGAGCGCTATCAGTCTATCGCCCGCAACGACCGCGAGGGTGGCGTCTATGGCGAGGGCTGGGACGATGCCAGCGACTTCTTCACCATGACTGCCGACGGCGAGGCCGTGCTTGGTGCACGCTTCGTTCCCATTGCCGGCCGCGACTCTTGGGCTGAGGTGGGCAACTTCCGTCTGGTGCGTCTGGGCGATGTCACCCGCTACATCGCAGAGGACCAGGAGTTCTACAACGACCGCGCCGAGCAGCTCGACGTGCTCTTGCACCGCACGCTGAAGCAGGACGACTGGAACTCGCTCGTGTTGCCGATGGATCTCGACGCAGCTACCATCGAGGAGCAGTTTGGTAAGGGCACTCAGGTGGCCACGCTGGCTCAGGCCAAGGGCAACACCGTTGAGTTCACAACGCTGAAGGAGGCCGCTATCGAGGCCAATGTTCCCGTGCTCGTGAAGCCTACCGCTGTGAAGAGCTCACATCGCTATATCTTCCACAACGTCGCCATCTCGAAGACCGTTGCAACCGTCGTTAATGGTGACGACTTCAACTTCGTCGGCTACTACAACCCCAACGAGAATCCCGTTGAGGGCGGGCTGGGCTTCGATGTCGTTGAGAAGAGCGGTGCTTACGCTGCTGTCACTACCAGTGCTGCTATCGTTCCCACGGCAGACCAGTCGGTGGCCGAGGTGCTCATCGACGGCGAGACCTATTGGGTAGCTGCCGAACCCGATCCCGAGGCTAAGATGGCCATCATCGGTGCTGCTGTTCCTGCAACTCCCACTGCTATCGACACTATCCAGACCGCTGCTGAGGCAGGTGCTATCTACAACGTTGCAGGCCAGCGCGTCAGCAAGCTGCAGAAGGGCATCAACATTGTCGGTGGCAAGAAGATCGTTGTGAAATAACAGCAAGTTTATCAAAAACTAAAATAAAGAAAGCCTGCTTCGCCATGCGCGGAGCAGGCTTTCTTTCTAAAAGCATGCTTTTACCCCCCTAAGAGCATTGCTTTTGCCCCCCTAAAATCAATGCTTTTAGCGCGTCATGACAATGTTGCATGCAGGTAGGAACAATGCTTTTGCATCGTCGGCATGTGTGAACAACTAAGAAATAGGCGTCTTTCTCCTTAATAAAATATAAAAACTAAAGGCTTTAGTTGGTTGTAACTAAAACTTTTAGTTAATTTGCAAATGGATACAGATGCAGACGCAAGATGATTAGAAAAAGAATCATGAAAAATTGATCAATATGAAACGACTGACTACAAAAGAGAAGGAAATCATGGAGCTGTACTGGAAGCACGGCCCAATGTTCGTGAAGGAGCTCCTGGAGTTCTACGATGAACCGCGTCCACACTTCAATACGCTGTCGACAACGGTTCGCATATTGGAGAAGAAAGGCTTCCTGGACCATAAGCAGTTCGGAACGTCCTACCAGTACTTCCCCACGATCAGCGAACGAGACTACGGTCGCTCGAGCCTGACGGGTATCATCAAGAACTACTTCGATGACTCCTATCTGAGTGCCGTTTCCAGCTTCGTGAAGGAAGAGAAGATTTCAGTGGATGAGCTGAAGGAACTCATTGAGAGGATTGAAAGCGCTGATGAAAACAGCAGATAGGACTCCGAGTATTGCTCGCCCTGTAATTATAAATCACGAAGAAATCCCATAAATCCGAAAATAGTATGATGGAGTTCCTTGCCTACGACCTGAAGGTTGCCGTGCTGATAGCGGTGTTCTATATGTTCTACCGCCTGCTGCTGAGCCACGAGACGTTTCACCGCGTGAACCGAATCGTGTTGCTCGCCACAGCCGTTGCCTCGTTTGTGCTGCCCTTTTGCATCATCACGTTGCACAAAACAGTCGTCGTGAGCAAAGACGTCGGGTCGGTCATGCTCGACTATCTTGGTCCTGTAGTGGCTGAAATGGCTGAGGTGACAGAGCCCACCATGCCTCTCTGGCAAATGCTCGCCGTTGTGGTGTTCTTCGCGGGCATGGCTCTTGTGCTGGGCCACACCCTCTTGGCTTTGCTGAAAGTCTGGCGACTCATCAGTTGCAGCGAACGCCACTGGCAGCCAGATGGAACAACGATCTGTGTCGCTGAAGGCGATGTGTCGCCCTTCAGTTGGATGAACTACATCGTACTCTCACGCAGCGACTACGAGGCTCAAGACCCCTCTGTGCTCGCCCATGAACGAGGACACATCAGCCAACATCACTCGGCAGATGTACTCCTCGTTGACATACTCACCGCCCTGCAATGGTTTAATCCTGCTATGTGGATGCTTCGCCAAGACCTGCGTGCCATCCATGAGTATGAAGCCGATGCGGCGGTACTCTCTCAAGGCATCAATATGCGTCAGTATCAGTATCTGCTTATCCAAAAAGCCGTCGCCACGTGCGGGTACTCCGTGGCTAACGGCATCACTCACAGTACCCTCAAAAACCGCATAAACATGATGCTTACACATAAGAAAACCAATCGCGCGAGCTGGTTGAAGTTGCTTGCCCTGTTGCCCATTGTGGGTGTTACGCTGGCTATGAACGCCGAGACCGTGAACGACTACGTCTGCGCAGACACCCAGCAACAGCAGCAAAAGAAAGTTGTGAAGAAAGGTCGCAAGGAAGCTCAAGTGAAGCTGGGCGACGCGACCCTTGAAGTGAAGGCCGAAGCCGGGCCGGCTGACGACCGTCCGTTCGCTTTGCATGCCGATGTTGACCAGTATGGCCGTATCACGGGACTATCGAGCGAAGGCAAGCCCGACCCCAGACAACCATTGGAGTTCACCATCGGACGCATCTTCTTCGACGACCATGTGGCTACCCTTGAGGAAGTTATGAACCGCAAGTCGCTTGGCTACGAGCTGTTTGAGATAATCTATCGGCCTAATACCGCGGGTGATCCGAAGTGGAACTACAAAGACAAAGAAGGCATTCTCGTCTTCCGTCAGGCAAAGCAAGAGGCCAAGGATGCTCCGAAGCTGATCTTTGGCGAGCCGAATGGTCCGGAACCGTTGTTCGTCCTCGATGGTAAGGTGGTAACGAAGGAGCAAGCGATGGCTCTCGACCAGAGTAGCATCGACCATATCAATGTCGTGAAGTACAGCGAGGATAAGAAAGACCTTCTGAGAGTCTACGGTGACAAGTTCAATGCCGACACGTCGAACGGCATCATCTTCATCATCACCAAGGAGTACGCCAACAGTGACGAAAGGAAAAAGGATTATGTCGTGGTTGTCAAGTCCAAAGATAAGGAAGCCGCAAAAGAAAACACTCCTACGGCAACAGGAAGCTTTAGCCCGAATACGTAAGCTGATGGTGATGTCTTCAATGTGGTGGAGCACATGCCGGAGTTTCCTGGTAGAACGGGAGAGCTAATGAAAGACCCCAAAGGGGTCACACAATAGTAACCGCAGGTCTTGACCTGCGGAGGATGACATCCCCTAGACATCCGCCCCCAAAGGGGTCGCACATAACCAAGCAGACGAATTGGCATTCCTGTTGCTGTGCGACCCCGTTGGGGTCGATGCACTTTGAGATATCTACCCACCGCGGGTCTGACCCGCGGTTACCATAGTGTGACCCCTTTGGGGTCTTTCATCAGGCTTCCTGCCCTGCGATTGGAGCTTCCTGCTCAGCAACGGGCCCCTCCTCCTGCTCCACGCTTGGCCCTTCCGGCTCTACGATAAGGCCGTCGCGTAGGTGAATGGTTCGATCGGTGATGCTGGCAAGCTCTTCATCGTGGGTGACGATGATGAAGGTCTGTCCGAACCTGGAGGGGCGTAGGGAAGCTTGCGCTTGGAAGCGTATTCGGTATTACCAGATTGATTACCACGGCCTGGTAATACTTGTACCAGGCCGTGGTAAACGGTTTACCAGGCCGTGGTAATACTTGTACCAGGCCGTGGTAAAGATATTACCAGGCCGTGGTATATTCGTGAAACGATACAGCTATTCGTTAAAATTGGGAGTTTTTATTATTGGTTAAGGCTTTATTCCTCGGTCAGGGAGGCTTTATTCCTCGGTCAGAAAGGCTTTCTTTTCCGGTCAGAGAGGCTTTATTCCTCGGACTGCGGGGCTGTCTCCTCTGGCTGGGCGGCTGTTTCCTCTGACTGCTGGGCGACTTCCTCGGGGGCGGCTGTAGCAGGGGACGGGGCTACTATCTGGCCGTCGCGCAGATGGATGGTGCGGTCGGTGATGGCGGCGAGGCCCTCGTCGTGGGTGACGATGATGAAGGTCTGTCCGAACTTGTCGCGCAGGTCGAAGAACAACTGGTGCAACTCCTGCTTGTGCTGCGAGTCGAGCGAGCCACTGGGCTCGTCGGCCAGGATGACGGCAGGGTTGTTCATCAGGGCGCGGGCCACGGCCACACGCTGCTTCTCACCGCCCGACAACTCGGCCGGCTTGTGCGTGGCGCGGTCGCTCAGGTTCATGAACGCCAGCAGTTCCTCGGCATGCCTTTTGGCCTCGCTGTGGCTTTTGCCGGCAATGAAGGCTGGAATCATGACGTTCTCGATGGCCGTGAACTCCGGCAACAGCTGGTGGAACTGGAAGACGAAGCCGATGTGCTGGTTGCGGAAGTCGGAGAGTTGCTTCTGCGAGAGCGTGGTGGTGTCGATGCCGTCGACACATACCGAACCCGTGTCGGGGCGGTCGAGGGTGCCGATGATTTGCAGTAGCGTGGTCTTTCCGGCTCCCGAGGGGCCCACGATGCTTACGATTTCTCCTTTCTTTATTTCCAGGTCGATGCCTTTCAGCACCTGCAGCGAGCCGAAACTCTTGGTGATGTTGCGGATCAGAATACCTCCTCCGGCTCCTCCGAAGGAGGGGAGTGCCTGCTGGCTTATGTTGGTCTCTGAGGCTTGCGCCTGTCGGTTCTCGTTGTTCTCCGTAGCTTGCGCTGTGCTGCTTATCATGTTGTCTTCCATTGTCTATTCTTATTATAGGAAATCTCTATACTTTATTTATTATTACGCTGATTCATGGAGTTCGCCAGATGCTTTCTTCTTCCTCCGGAAGGGGTGGGGGATGTTCAGTTTTCTGCCCCACTTTCTCAGAAGGTCGTAGGCCGAGAGTTCCTCGGTGTGCTGCGGCTGGGCGAATGTCATCTCGTCCATGGCGTCGCCGAACTGGTCGGGGAAGATGATCATCATGTTCGTTCCCGAGAAGAATCGTGTCAGTTCCTCGGGCAGGCGTTCCATCGCAGTCTTGTAGGACACGGTGCCTTTTCGTGCCGTTACGACGACGAAGAGATGGTCTTCGGCAATGGTGCCGGCCAGCCGTGGCAATTCGTTCCAATGAGGCATCGACATGTATTCCGCCCTGACGCTGTGGTGGCGGTTGCGCATGTATTCGTTGACGAAGGCCAACGTGTCGCTGCGTCCGTGGAACACGATGCGGCATTCCAGATTCTCGGCCAGTCGGGCCAGTCGTTCCAGCCAGCGATAGAAGCCCGGCTCGAACTGCGCCCTCGACGGCACTGCCACCTGTATGCGCCTGATGGTGCTGAGCGGCTGGCGCAGTCGTGCCATAATAATCTGTCGGTTCAGTCCGTTGAAAAGGCTCTGATGGAACTGTCCCCAGAACTTCGCGGGCGATCCGCCGCCTGCAGCGCCATGCAGTCCGATGAGAATTTCGCTGGCTCTGAACTCCTTGAACGAGTGCTTGATGCCGTTGGCGATGTTGGCTGCTATGCGCACCTGTGTCTGCATCCTCACGTCGCTGGCTGCGGCCTGCTGTGAGAGTCTTTCCAGCAACAGCTGTCCCTGTTCTTGGTTTTTGCGGATGTTTGTGTCGTCGTAGACCACGTTGATGGCCACTAGCCCGCGATTCAGCTTCTGGTTGCGCATGAGGACTGCCAGGTTGATAAGCTCTGATGCATATTCCGGGTACTTCACGGGGATGAGCATGCGCTCGTCATCGTTTTGTGCCTCGTCTTCACTGGCCATTTCCTTGTCGCGTATGATGATTTGCTGGGCCGCCTGTTCGGTGACTATCGTTGAGATGATGCAGGTGAAGAGAATCATGATGATGATGCCGTTGAGCACGTCGCCGCCGATGAGATATTGTCCTGGCGCAGTCTCAATTTGCATACCCACCATGGCAATGGCGATGGCTCCGGCTGCGTGGGCCGAGGTCAGTCCGAACATCATGTGGCCCGACGACAGCGGCAGGCGGAAGAGAATGCTTGCCAAGTAGGCCGCCAGCGCCTTTCCGAACGTGCCGAAGAACACCATGGCCAGCACCACCCAGATGATTCCTCCTCCCTGGAAGAGCAGGCGCAGATTGATGAGCATGCCCACGCCGATGAGGAAATATGGTATGAAGATGGCGTTACCGATGAATTCCAGTCGGCTCATCAGTGGCGACACATGCGGGATGTAGCGGTTCAGGATAAGCCCCGAGAGGAATGCGCCCACGATGCCTTCCAGTCCGATGGCTTCGCTCAGCGCCGCACTCATGAAGAGCATTGACATGATGAAGATGAACTGCATGACGGCATCGCTGTAGCGTCGCAGGAACCACCGCGTGAATCTGGGTATGATGGCCAGCAGCACGACGACGAACCCCACCACCTTTGCGAAGAACCAAACCCAGAAGAAGAATCCGCCGCCCGTGTCGTGGGCAGCCTCCAGTGCAGCAAGGCAAATCAGAGCCAGCAGCAGGGCGAGCATCGATCCTCCAACGCTGATGGTCACGCTAGGCTTGTGCTGCAGGCCGTAGCGACCAACGATGGGGTAGGCAATGAGCGTGTTCGATGCCATCAGCGCGCCCAGCAGGAACGACGCTTCGTGGCTGTAGCCCAAGAACCAAACCGACGTGAGATAGGTCAGGATGAAAGGAATGAGAAACGACAGCAGGCCGAAGATGGTCATCTGCGGAATGTTCTTGCGCAGTCCGTCCATGTCCATCTCCAGCGAAGCCAGGAACATGATGTAGTAGAGTCCCACTTTGCCGAACAGCTCAAACGAGTCGTCGCGCTCCAAAATGTTCAGTCCGTACTTGCCCACGAGCACGCCGGCGAGCACCATTCCGATGATGTGCGGAATGCGCAGCTTACCCATGACGATAGGTGCTGAGAGGATAATCAGCAGCACCACCAGAAACGTCAGCGTCGGGTCGGTAATGGGGAAATATTGTGACAGGTTCATCATTTCAACTGCAAAATTACTCATAAAAACACAAAAAAGCGAAGAAAAGCTGACAAATCAGTTTTTTTTTGCTAACTTTGTCGGCAGATTTAATTATTTAGAAGAAACGAAAACGATGAAAGTTGCAATTGTTGGCGCCAGCGGAGCCGTAGGACAAGAGTTCCTGCGCATTTTGGCCGAGCGCCGTTTCCCCATTGACGAATTAGTGCTCTTTGGATCGGAGCGCAGTGCTGGTCGCAAGTATGAGTTTTGCGGCAAGGAGTATGAGGTCAAGTTGTTGCAGCACAACGACGACTTCCGCGACATCGACGTGGCCTTTGTCTCAGCCGGTGGCGGCACGTCGAAGGACTTTGCCGACACCATCACGAAGCACGGCTGCGTGATGATCGACAATTCCAGTGCCTTCCGCATGGACGAGGACGTGCCTCTGGTGGTGCCCGAGTGCAATGCCGAGGATGCCCTCCGTCGTCCGCGCGGCATCATTGCCAACCCCAACTGCACGACCATCATGATGGTTGTGGTGTTGCAGCCGCTCGAGAAGCTGAGCCACATCAAGCGCATCCGCGTGAGCTCCTACCAGAGTGCCAGCGGTGCCGGTGCCGCTGCCATGGCCGAACTGCAGCAGCAGTACCGCGAACTCGTGAACGGCGAGCCCGTCACCGTGAAGAAATTCCCTCATCAGTTGGCCTACAACGTGATTCCCCAGATAGATGTCTTCACCGACAACGGCTACACGAAGGAAGAAATGAAGATGTTCAACGAGACGCGCAAGATCATGCACACCGATGCCTGCTGCTCGGCCACCTGCGTGCGCGTCAGTTCGTTGCGCTCCCATTCCGAGAGCGTGTGGATAGAGACCGAGCGCCCCATCAGCGTCGAGGAGGCCCGCGCAGCCATTGCCGCTGCTCCCGGCTGCACGCTGGTCGACGACCCCGCCCATCTTGTCTATCCCATGCCGCTCGAGACTGCCGGCAAGGACGATGTCTTCGTGGGCCGCATCCGCAAAGACCTGGCCGACGACTGCGGGCTGACGCTGTGGCTGTCGGGCGACCAGATTCGCAAGGGTGCCGCGCTGAATGCCGTGCAGATTGCCGAGTATCTCATCAGCGTTGGCAATATTGGCTGATGAAAAGAGCTGATTGGCTGAAATCATTTGCCAGGCCGTGGCAGAGAGCCTATCTTTGCAAATAAAAACAAAGTATGGAATTGCTGACTGATATCCTGTCGTCGTTCGAGCCTATTATGCTTGAAGAGATGAGCGGCATCAAGCTCATGAACCGCATCGACACGAAATTCGTGACGACGCGGCCGCAACTCATGCGCCTGCTCCAGATGGCCCGCGACGACTATTGGGCACAGGAAATTCAGAGCGAACGGCTCTCGCGTTACGACACCACCTACTTCGACACCGACGACTTCGCCATGTACCGCATCCACCAGACCGGCCACAGCGGCCGCCAGAAATTGCGCTTCCGCACCTACGTGAGCAGCAACCTGCAGTTCATGGAAGTGAAGACGAAGAACAACCACGGTCGCACGAAGAAGAAGCGCATCCCCGTCACCGATATGGACCTCGGCGACGAGGAGAAGCGCGCTTTCCTGGCCGAGCGGCTGCACTACGACGTCGATACGCTGATACCCGCCATCCGCAACAACTTCGACCGCATTACCCTCGTCAACCGCGCCAAGACCGAACGCCTGACCATCGACACCAACCTGAAGTTCTTCAACCTCGTCAGTGGAAAGAACCTCGAGATGGGGCCGCTCGTCATCATCGAGCTGAAGCGTGACGGCCTCTGCTATTCGCCCGTGCTGGAGATGCTGCGCCAGCTGCACATCCACCCCCACGGCTTCTCGAAATACTGCATGGGCTCGGCCCTTACCAACCCTGTGCTGCCCGTCAACCGCTTCAAACCGAAACTGCGCGACGTGGACCGCATCCTGAGATATTCCCTGTAACTCCCCTAATCACCCTAACTCCCCTAATTACCCTAATCACCCTAACTCCCCCTTAAAAAATGGATACACTATTTTCTGCAGAGTTTCTGAACACACTGGTGAGATTCCTCATCTGTGTAGTGGTCAACTGGTTCATCATCGACCGCCTCTATTACCGCAAGAGCCATCGGCGCGACTTCTACTTCACGTTCATGCTTATGTCCGTGGCCATCTTCTTCCTGGTCTACTTCATGATGGGTATCGACCGCGGTAAGGCCACGATGGGTGTCGGCCTCGGACTGTTCGGCATCTTCAGCATCATGCGCTATCGCACCGATGCCATGCCTGTTCGCGAGATGACCTATCTGTTCATCATCATCTGCCTCTCCGTGGTTCACGCCATGGCCGAAGAGTATGCCGAACTGGCACTGGTCGACGTGATTACTGTGCTTGCCATCTGGCTGTGCGAACTCAATCTGAAGGTGCAGCAAACTAAACTCATCCAGTACGACCGCCTGGAACTCATCAAACCCGAGCGTCGAGAGGAACTCATTGCCGACCTCGAAGCCCGCACAGGGCTGAAGATTGTGAAGGTCTACGTGGGGGGCGTCGACTTCCTGAGAGACACTGCCGTGCTGCGCGTCACCTACGAAGGCGATGGCGGCGGCGATGTCGACAACCTATATCAGGTGCGCAAGTCGCAGTGGCGTGAAGTATGAACGAACAGACATTGAAACGAGATATGAGAAAAAGAATATGTTTGCTGCTGATGGCCATGACGGCCATGACAGCATGGGCCCAGGGCGACGACTTCGGGCTGTGGACCTCCATAGAGGTGCAGAAGAAAATCAATAAGAAGTGGAGCGTGAGCCTTGAGGGTGAGTACCGCGTGCAGGACAACCTGAGTTCTGCCGACCGCTGGACCATAGGCCTTAGCGGAGCCTACAAACCTTTGAAGTGGCTGAAGATAGATGCTGGCTATAAGTTCATTCGATTCAACAATCTGGCTGAAACAAAGGCCAAGGTGACGAAGTTTGCCGACGAAGAGGAGACCGAGATTGAAAATATCAAGATCCGCACGTCGGATCCTTACTGGAACACCCGTCACCGCGTGTTCGCTTCGCTGACGTTCCAGAAGAAGTTTGGCTCCATCGAGCTGTCGCTGCGCGAGCAGTGGCAATACAACCACCGCTTGTCGACAACCACCAAGCGTGCCGGCACCAAGTACATGCTCGACGAGTGGGACGAGGAGACCATTCCCACCGAGATAGACTCCGTGAGCAGCAAGGACAGCCATCTGCTGCGTTCGCGTCTGCAGGCACAATACGACAAGAAGGGTGTGGCATGGAAGCCGTTTGCCAGCATCGAGGCATATCATGGCGGAAGCCACTTCGGCTTGCAGAAGATGCGCTACACCGTGGGCTTGGAGTACAAGATCACGAAGCAGCACTCCGTGGAAGCCTATTATCGCTATCAGCATAAGAGCTCGTCGGACCATGGCGAGAAACTTTATGGCGTGGTGCAGAACCTGACCGACGATAGCGGCTCACCGGTTTACCAGCTGCCTTCAGCTAATTACGATGCGTCGCTCTTTGGCAATAACGACCGCAGTTGCCACATCATCGGAGTAGGCTATAAGTTTAAGTTCTGAGCCGACGCTCACCATCTTTTTTACTGAAAAATACGACCCGTTTGCTGAATAAGTTTCCTGTAGACGGGTCTTTTTTTGTACTTTTGCAGAAAATTGGAAAACCATTTATAGAATAAAAAAGGAGATTCAAACGATGAAGAGATATTTGGTTCTATTCGTAATCGTCAGCCTCGCAGTCGTGGCTGCCCAGGCGCAAGTGCTCAACGTGAAAGTTGGGTCGGTCACCTATGTCCATCGGGCCGCCAACGCTGGCGACATGCCCTTCACACAGGGCACCACGCTCACCATCGAAGGCAAAGCCTATCAGGTGGGCGACGCTTGTTATTATGATAAACGTTTTGTGTGGTCGTTTTATTGTGTCGCCGGTGTTCAAATCGTTCTGGGAAAGCATTGCCCTGCATCAGCAAAACAACTTAATTTGCTCAGGAAAACAACTTAATTTGCTCCGCAAAACAGCTCATTTTGCTTCTGCAGGGCAATGCTTCGTCGGAACTATCTGCCTCCGCGGCCGCCACCCGACGGCATGCCTCCGCGGCCCATGCCGCCCGTGCTGGAGCCGCAGGTGGAGTAGGGCGAGGCGAGCGACGATACCGTGGCCGCCGTGCTGCCGGCGCTGATGACGCGCACGTTGCCGTCGTTCACCTTGTTTTTGCGTCCATAATGAGCCTCCTTATTCTATTATTTAAAGATAAAACACAGTGCAAAGGTATCTCCTTGACATCTTTTCTGCAAATCCATTCAGTAAAGTCCCTGTTTTTTTTCAGTGAAAATCTTTTTAAAATAGGGAACTATATATAATTTGCCCCTGCACGGAATGGGGCAATAGCTTTTATTTTTACTTTGCATTTCGCTCACTTATTCGTAACTTTGGCTTCGCCGAACTTACTTTCATTCGGAAATGAAAGCAAAAACTTTTATTTTTACTTTGCATTTCGCTCACTTATTCGTAACTTTGCGACAAAAGTCGCGAACTTACTCCATTTCGGCATAAAAAAGAAACGCGTTTCTTTTGTTCTGCACTCAATTTTTCGTAACTTTGCAGGCAAATTAATCTATTACGCAACAAAAAAGAATGATGAAAAAAGTTTCTACATTGTTACTGCTCCTGGCGGGCATGGTGCTGGGGGCTTCGGCCAATCCCATCGACAGGGCTGAGGCCCGGCTGTTGGCCGAGGAGTGTGTGGGTATCGACGACACTTCGGACGACACGGGGCCCATTGCACCTTATTATATTTTCTCGCGCGGAGCCGGCAAGGGTTTCGTCATCGTCAGCGGCGACGATTCTACGGCTCCCATCCTGGGCTACACCGAGCAGGGGGACTTCGTTTGGGACGAACTGCCCGAGCAGCTGCAGCAGATGCTGAAGGCGTGGGAACAGGCCATCGGTGAAACGCAGAAGGCTCCGCGGCGCGTCGGACCACGTCGCAGCGTGAGCGAGCGACTGGAGGCTGCCCGCCGCGGCGTGGAGAGCTTCAAGGAGAAATGGGAGGACGTGCCCGTGATGTGCCAGACCCACTGGCACCAGAGTTCGCCCTACAACGACCTCTGCCCGATGAGCGAGGACGGCACGAAGCGCGCCGTGACGGGATGTGTGGCCACGGCAGCCTCGCAGATTATCTACTACTTCCGCAAGGACAACCCCGCCGAACTGCAGTACAATACGCCTACCTACTCGTACGGCTTCCCCGTGGTGGAATCGCTGCCGAAGGGCACGCCCGTGGAGTACGACCTGATGCGCCTGAGCGGTAAGGGCACGGCAAAGCAAAACCATGCCGTGGCCGTGCTGATGTATGCCATCGGCACCAGCTCCTACCTGACCTACGGCGAGTCGACAGGCGGTCAGCCCAACGATTGCGGCAAGGCCATGGCGGGCCAGTTCTGGCTGGACAACGACTACCGCGGCAAGTGGGACTACACGCAGCAGCAGTGGGAAAACCTGATTTACAAGAGCCTGAAGGCGGGCAGCCCGATGCTCTACGGTGCCACGGCAAAGGATAAGTCGGGCGGCCACGCCGTGGTGCTCGACGGCTACCAGGCCAAGACGGGCCTCTTCCACTTCAACTTCGGTTGGGGTGGTCAGGGCGACGGCTGGTACACCGTGGACGACGAGAACGGTATGAACGGATTCCCCTACGACCAGCGCGGCTGCATGAACTTCCGCCCGCGCAAGCCCAACCTGAAGGCTGAGATGAAGCAGGACGCTTTCTACCACCGCGCCACGGCTACGATCAAGGCCCATGTGGAGAACAACGGCACGCTCGACTACTCGGGATTCAACTTCTACGTGAGCACTTCCTCGAAGATGCCCTCTTCGCCTACGAAGACCGACAAGGAAACCGTCGTGAAGGTGGGCGAGAGCGGCGACCTGGAGTTCACCTACCGTCCCACGTTCCAGCCTTCGCGCTATCCGGAATTGTGGCTCTTCCTGACCGATGCCAATAAGAACATCCTCGACTCTTGCCGCGTGGAGGTGAAGGAGAGTAAGGCCGACCTCGTGCTGGAGCATATCGGCGTGGATGCCGGAACGCTGACGTCGGAAGTAGATGGCATGACGTTCGGCATGGTCAACAACACCACGGCCACCGTGAAGGCTCGCCTCACCAATGGCGAAGACGGAACGTTCTGCCAGCCCACGGTGAACTGCCATCTGTACGTCTACGACACCGACGGCAAGGAGTGGAGTGAGGTGACCCATCAGTATGCTTCTTCCGATGTGTTTGAGAAGGGCGACACACGCGACGTCACGTTCACGTTCCGTTCGCTCGAAGAGGGTAAGTACTACAAGGCTTTCATCGATGGTAAGGTGACGGCCACTGACGCCTGCGAACTGCGTTATGCCACAGCCGATACGGCCGTCTGCTTCACCGTGCGCACGGCCGACTTCGTGGTGGAGGTCACTGGGCGTCAGGCTACGGCTCGCGGCCACTGGAACTCTACTATCTTTGAAAATACACCGATGGACGCCAGCGTCTGCTCGTTTGACATGACGGAGGTGAAGGAACTCGCCGAGAAGCCTGTTGCCACGAATCCGAATGCCGTGTTCTACGTGAAGGAGGCTGTGCCTGGTGCCTGGAACATGGTTGTGGGCGAGGAGTGCGACAGCCTTGTGGTGAAGGCAGGCAATGAGTTCTGTCCTACACAGGCTTTCAAGGCTCGCAAGGCAACGTTCGTTATCGAGAATTGCGAAGCCGGTGTGTGGGGCGATTTGTTCATCCCCTTCACGATGGAACTGCCCTATGGTATGCAGGGCAAGCGCATCACGGCTGTCGGCAGCGCTGCGATGACCATTGAGAAGAGCCGGCTGACGGGTGCTGATGCACCGATTATCTACCTGACGGCCCACAGTGGCGATGCTGTGCTGACGGGCAGCGATGTCGTTGTAGGCGTCGACAGTCTGCTGTCGGCCGCCGATGGCGAACTGACCGCTGCTACGGTGTTCACCGCCACCGACGTGCGCAATATGACGCTGGGCTTTAAGGGCAACGTGCCGTACTTCATGCCTGTCACGCAGAGCATCGTCGAGCCGTTCCGCATTGTTTCGCAGAAATACAATGCCAGCGGTCTGCGTGCCATCGCCATCAGCGACGTTTCCTATCCTGATCTGGCGAAAGACATCGAGACGGCTACGCTTCTGAAGGCTGAGCATCCAGAGATGGCCGGCACGGCTGCGCTGGCTGCCTTCGAGGAAAGCATCAAGAAGGCTGAGGATGCCTTCACCTTCTGCACACCCGAGAAATCCTCAGAGGTCCGTCAGGAGATTGTCGATCTGGAGGCTGCCATCGAGGCCTTCCTCACAGCCGTGACCACAGGCATCGAGACGCCTGACGTGCAGACGGCTGCTGCCAGTGGTCCCGCTGAATACTACTCGCTGTCGGGCGTGCGTCTGCAGGGTCTGGAGCGTGGCATCGTCATCGTTAAGCGTGGCAATCAGGTTCGCAAGGTTGTCGTGAAATAATCATTCACGACAACCCTGCGGCTTTCCATAACGGCTGTTGACTGAATAGAAAAAGAAAAGCCCCTCGGTGCGTTGATGTACCGAGGGGCTTTCTCTTTGTGTCGACACTTGGACTCGAACCAAGGACCCCCACCATGTCAAGGTGATACTCTAACCAGCTGAGCTATGCCGACAAAATGTGTGCAAACTTGTTACTTTGTCAGTAGTGCGCCTGACAGGACTCGAACCTGCACGTCGCAAGACACCAGATCCTAAGTCTGACGCGTCTACCAATTCCGCCACAGGCGCATATGCTGCGTCTCTCCGTCGCTGAGAGATAGGTTTGCGGCTGCAAAAGTACAATGTTTTTGTGAATTATGCAAATTATTCTGCAATTTTCTTTCGTTAACCCTATGTTTTTCCTCTTTTTCAGCCAATCTCCCCCGTATTACTACCTATCACCTATTACCTATTACCTATCACCCGTCTCGCATACTCAATGAGCGTGTCGGTGCCTTTGGCGAAGTCTTCGTCGGTCAGCGCCACGTGGTGGTCGGGGGCAATGCCGAACTCTGTTGACTGGTGGTCGCGGTCGTACATCGGGCAGGCGGAGAACCTCACGCTCCAACCGCAGGGCAGTTCCGAAGAGAAGGGCAGACCTGCGCCGCCGCCTGTGCGATCGCCCACGACAACAGCCCGTGGACAGCACTTCATGTATTTCACAAACTCGTTGGCTGCCGAGAAAACTCCACGATTGGTCAGCACGACGACCGGCTTCTGCCAGCGGATGCCCTGTGAAGGCTTCAGTCGCTGCTCCTCCATTTTGGAAAAATCGTTGTGGCCACGGCCCGTCTTGTGTTGCATGTAGCCCACCAGCAACTCTTCGTTGGTGAAGCGTGCAGCCAGCTGCTCACATGACGTGAGCAGTCCGCCGCCGTTGCCCCGAATGTCGATGATGAGGCCGCGGCATGGCGACAGGTAGTAGAGAATTTCGTCGAGGTTTCCTTCGCCCAACTCGACAGAGAACGATTCGCAGCGCAGGTAGGCAGTCTGGTCGTCCAGAATGCGGTACTGCATGCCAGATGCGATATGGTAGTCGGTGCCCAGGTATTTCCTGATGAGTGTGTCGCTCAGGTTGGCGGGGTAGTCTTCCTGCCACGACCAGTTGCGCGCAACGTCGAACGGCGAATAGAGGTTCACGTGACCGTCGCGCAGTTCGCTGAGCATGTTGGCCAGCACCTCAAACTGCTGCTTCTTCGACATGGAGGCATCAAACTGCGGTTTGTAGCGGCGATAGACCTCCTGCCAGTCCAGTCCGTACTCCTTCTGCTTGTAGTCGAAGAAGCAGTAGTGCTCGTCGATAATGCGCCACAGGGCCTCGAAGTTGCCTTGCGGCGTGTCACTGAAGTCGTCTTCGTCAACACAGGCTACACAAAGTGACAAGGTAAAAAGGTAGCAAAGTAACATACCAAGATGGCGAGGGAACCATGTGGTAAGTTTCCCCGCTGCTTTCCATTGCCGGCTTTTTTGATGAATACTTCTCATATGTTTTTTCTTTGTTACCGTGTCACTGTGATGCCGATGATGAGCATGTGGGCATATTGATGGCGTTTCAGATTGTTCAATTCGGCCTGCTGGTAGTCGCCGAGGTAGCCGATGCGCAGTGCTGAAGAATGCTTGCGCGAGAGCGGAATGTCAGCTGTCAGCATGTGGCGCAGCGAGGGCGTCGAGAGAATGGTTGTCGGCACGATGTTGTGGTCGTAGTTGCCGCGCGAGAATAGTTCGTAGTACGATTGTCCGTAGTTGGGCGAGAAAGCCAGTCCCAGCAATGGCACGCAGGCTTCGTAGCACAGGCGCACTGGCCAGTTGAAGACGCGGATTTGCTGGCTGGCAGCTGCCGACGGCAGGAGTTGCAGCGCCGCGTAGGCCTGGGCTGGATTGTTGCTGTTGCGCGTGTTGTAGAGGAATCCCAGTTCGGCTCCTATGCCACCGCCGGCCTCCAGGGAGAATCCGTTCGCCCATGCCCACTGTCGGCGCAGGTGGTATTGGAATCGGTACATGCCTCCCAGTTCGTCGTTGTTGTCGGCGCGATTGCTGACGACGTCCAGTTTGCCTTCGTGGAAGATTGTCTGCCGGATGTTGCGCCAGCGAGTGTTCTTCGTCAGAGTGCTGATGTAGCGCAGTTCTGTTCCGCTGTACTTCTCAGCCGAGAGATAGGTGTCAAGTAGGTTGGCAGAGCCAATGGCCAGCATGCTGGAGCGCGTTCGCTCTGATGACAACGGGTCGATGAGACGTCCCTGCAGCGCCGATTCGGGGGCGGCAGAGGGCTGGGCATAGAGCTGCAGAGGTCGTTGCGATAGAATCGCAACAAACAAAACCAGCAGGACCAGAGACTTCCTGAGGTACTCGCTGGCAGGGTGGGGCAATGGTTGGCTACATGTCGTCATCGCCAAACAGACTTAGTTGGCCCGTCTTCGGGTCGTATTTAAATTGCGGACTCTTCTCTTCCTCCTCAGTAGGTTTTTCCTCCTCAGCAGGTTTTTCCTCTTGGGCAGGTTTTTCCTCTTCAGCAGGTTTTTCTTCTGCAGGCTCTGGCTCCTTGGCAGCGGCCTCGTTGGTGGTCACTGGCGTTTCCTGTCCGACGGGCTCGGCTGCGTCGCCGTCAGCATCCTCGTCAGCCCCCTCCTCGGTCACCTCAGGTTCGGGCAACCGGGTGGGTTCAATCTCCTCGATGCTACCAATCTTCCATGTCGTGATGCGCTTGCCCTTGGCCTTGAAGCCCTTCACGGCGATGAATTCCTCCAGTTCTATCTCCATCGGCTCGCGGCCTTCGTCCTCACCGCTGAAGGTGACGCGGATGCGCGGATAGGGTTGGTCGCTCAGCAGCACCAGCTGCGAGTTCTTGTTGTCGCCCACGAAACTCTTGCGCGACTTCGTGGCCTCCATGAGGAATCGCTTGGCGTAGGGATAGCCCTTGTTATCAGCGTCGTAGACCACAGCCGTCCACACCTTCTCGGCATCGAACTTCTCGATGCGCATGATGTCGTTCTCGTAGTGGTTGTTCACGTCGAAGTTCGTGCAGTAGTAGTCGCCGTTTTGCAGGATGACCAGTATCAGGTCGTCGTCGAAGAACTCACCGAGGTACTTGCCGTGCTCGTCGTAGTTTAGTCGGTTGATGTCGGCGTCCCACCACACCTTCAGTCCGCCCAGCGTCGAGTGGCCCAGGCTCTTCAGCGAGATGCGCGACACGGGATCCTTCGTCAGCGTGTTGCCGCGTGCGGCTCGTCCCTTGATGGCGATATCGGCGAACGAACGTTCGATGAACAGTTTCTTGTTTCGACTCTTGGTCTGCAAGATGGAGTCGAGCGTCACCTTGATGGTCTCGGCCTCGCCGTTCGGGTTGGCGGTGAAGTAGAGCACTTTCGATCCGGGCTTGCCCTGCGTCAGGTCCACTTCCCGGTCGCGGGTGATGGTGGGTACGTGGAAACGCTTGATGTAGTAAGGTCCTGTCTTTCCGTCGCGATACACCATGTTGTAGGTTGTGCGCGAGTCGTTCTTCTTGAACACCTGCACGTGCAGGATGTTCTTGCCTACGAACAGTTTCTCGGCCACGCGCACCACCTTCATCTTGCCGTCGCGATAGAAGATGATGATGTCGTCAATGTCCGAGCAGTTGCACACGAACTCGTCCTTCTTCAGTCCCGTGCCTATGAAGCCTTCCTGGCGGTTGATGTAGAGTTTCTGCGTAGCCTCGATCACCTTTGCAGCCTCGATGCTGTCGAAGTTGCGAATCTCCGTGCGCCGCGGGTGCTCCTTGCCATATTTCTCCTTGATGCGCTCAAACCAGTCGATGGTGACTTCCACCATGTGGGCCAGGTCGTAGTTGATGTCCTTGATTTCCTTTTTGATGCTGGCGATGAGGTTGTCGGCCTTTTCCTTGTTGAACTTCAGAATGCGCTGCATCTTGATTTCCATGAGCCGCAGGATGTCGTCGCGCGTCACCTCGCGTATCAGGTTTTTCTTGAAGGGCTCCAGTCGCTGGTCCAGATGCTTCACCACGGCGTCCATGTTCGGCGCCTGTTCAAACTGGCGGTCCTTGTACATGCGTTCTTCGATGAAAATGCGTTCCAGCGAGGCGAAGAACAGCTGTTCCTCCAGTTCGCCCTTCCTGATTTCCAGTTCCATGCGCAGCAGGGCTTTCGTGCGGTCGGTGTTGTGGCGCAGCACGTCGCTCACGGTCAGGAAGCACGGCTTATTGTCCCTGATCACGCAGCAGTTGGGCGAGATGTTGATTTCGCAGTCGGTAAAGGCATAGAGCGCGTCAATGGTCTTGTCGCTCGACACGCCGGGAGCCAGGTGCACCTGTATCTCCACGTTGGCAGCTGTCAGGTCCTCCACCTTCTTGGCCTTGATCTTGCCTTTCTCGATGGCCTTCACGATGGAGTCTTGCAGTGTCTCTGAGGTCTTCGAGAACGGTATCTCGCGAATGACCAGCGTCTTCTGGTCGAGTTTCTCAATCTTCGCCCTCACCTTCACCACGCCGCCTCGCTGGCCGTCGTTGTATTTCGACACGTCGATGGAGCCGCTCGTCGGGAAGTCGGGGTACAATTGGAACTCCTCGCCGCGCAGATAGCTGATGGCGGCATCGCAAATCTCGTTGAAGTTGTGGGGCAGCACCTTCGTCGACAGACCCACGGCGATGCCCTCTGCGCCCTGTGCCAGCAGCAGCGGAAACTTCACGGGCAGCGTGATGGGTTCCTTGTTGCGGCCGTCGTAGGACATCTGCCATTCGGTGGTCTTCGGGTTAAACACCACGTCGAGGGCAAACTTCGACAGGCGAGCCTCGATGTATCGTGGGGCGGCGGCGCTCGATCCCGTCAGGATGTTGCCCCAGTTGCCCTGCGTGTCGATGAGCAGTTCCTTCTGGCCCAGCTGCACCAGGGCGTCGCCGATACTGGCGTCGCCGTGCGGGTGGAACTGCATCGTGTGTCCCACGATGTTGGCCACCTTGTTGTAGCGCCCGTCGTCCATACGCTTCATCGAGTGCAGGATGCGGCGCTGCACGGGCTTGAAGCCGTCCTCGATGTGCGGAACGGCGCGATCCAGTATGGTGTAGGAGGCATAGTCCAGAAACCAGTTCTGGTACATACCGCTCAGGTGGTGCACGGCAGCAGCGTCGAAACGATTCACGGGCCGATAGTCCGAGTGCTCGTTCTCGTTCAGCAATTCGTCGTCTTTAGTATTCTCGTCCATAGGTCTTTTTTCGAAATTATCATGCAAAAATACATAAAAAAAGTGAGAAAACGTCTTCGAAAAACAATTTTCTCACAATAATCATGTAAATTTGCAGCCAAAAGCATCAATAAAAAACAGAAAACGCGTTATGAAGAAGATCAGAACCATCTTAGGAGCCACGCTCCTGGCCACCTTCCTGATGAGCGCCATGCCCGGCGATCAGGTCATCACGAAGGAAGGCAACACCACCGTCGTCAACACCCAGACCATCGGCAAGAGCATTCAGGGCTATGCCGGTCCGACGCCTGTCAAGATATTCATTGAGAAGGGCAAGGTCTCAAAGATTGAGGTGCTGCGCTCGCAGGAGGGCCCGAAGTACATGGCCAAGGCCAAGAAACTGCTCGAAAAGTACGAAGGTAAGAGCGTGGCGAAGGCCAAGAAGCTGAAGGTGGATGCCGTCACTGGTGCCACGTTTACCAGCGAAGCCCTCAAGAAAAACGTGCAGAAGGGCCTCGAGTACTACGAGAAGAATAAGTAGGCGGCCCTCTACAACCCCATACGAGAATCCGACTGAGCATTTGGTTCAGTCGGATTTTTTTATCATCATCTTCCATTTTTATGACAATAATAGAAAATGTTTTCTTATCTTTGCACATGTAAAGTTTAAATGTTCAACAAAAAACGCTAACAAAATGAAGAAACAACTTCTGATTTTCGCATGGTGCCTTGTGCAGTGTGCAATGGGAATGGCTCAAGGCTGGGGACCTCAGAGCAAAGTGGTGACCGACAGCATCTACAGCCAGACGCTGAAGGCGTGGCGGGCCTATAACGTGTTCATTCCCCGCAGTTTCGAACAGGACAAAGACCGCCAATACCCCGTGCTCTATCTCCTGCATGGCATGTGGGGAACCAACAAGGACTGGGACGGCCGCGGACATGTGAAGGACGTGATGGATCAGCTGGTGGCTTCGGGCGAGGCTTGTGAGATGATTATCGTCATGCCGAATGCCGGCGGCGTGGTCGGAAAGGAGTGGAACGGCTACTTCAACATGAAGGGCTGGGCCTACGAGGACTTCTTCTTCAACGAGTTGCTGCCGAAGGTGGAGAAGCAGTATCGCGTCATTGGCGACAAGCAGCACCGCGCCGTGGCAGGCCTGTCGATGGGGGGTGGTGGCTCTACGAGCTATGCCGAGCGCCACTGCGACCTGTTTGGTGCATGCTATGCCATGAGTGCGCTGATGGAACTGCCGCAGTACACCCCCGAACAAGAGCAGAACACCGACCTCGAGAGCATGGAGGGGCAACTCTATGTGTCGGTGCGCAACCTCGGCTGCACGAAGTTCCTGCGTGAAGCCACCGACGAGGTGAAGAGGCAGCTGCGCACGGTGCAGTGGTTTGTTGACTGTGGCGACGACGACTTCCTGCTCGACCGCAATCTGGAGTTCTATCAGGCCATGCGCGAAGCCCGTATCCCCTGCCAGCTGCGCGTTCGTGATGGCGGCCACACCTGGGAGTATTGGCACTCCGCCCTCTACACCTGTCTGCCGTTTGTGACACGGGTATTTAAGCAATAAGCAGAAGACCCTTCCCCCCTGTCTCCCCCCACCTCCCTCTCCGATTAGAGAAGGGCAGGGGGGAGGCAGGGGGATTTTTTTCTTTTTTTCGTCATTTCATGTCACAAATCAGACGCTTCTGCGTATAAGTGGCAAAGAAATGAATCATTAACGAGTTAGAGGTGACAGCCGAAGAGTTTAAACAGGAGGCGCATGCCATGCGCCCACAGCTCATCAATCAGGCCCGACGGTATCTTGCCGATACCGACGATGCCGAGGACGTGGTGCAGGACGCACTGCTGAGGCTGTGGCAGATGCGCGAGCAACTCACGCCGCCGCTGGTGCGCATGGCGGTGGTGGTGACGCGAAACCTTGCCATCGATCACCTGCGTCGCCGTCGGCCGAGAGCATCGCTCGACGGGGCGGTTGCCGAAGAGGTGCCGACGACCGATGAACGCACCGAGCGCATCCTAGCCATCGTCGACATGCTGCCGCCGCTGCAGCAAACCATCCTGCGCCTGCGACACATGGAAGGCATGGAGATGGCCGACATTGCAGAACTCACTGGCAGTAACGAGGTGGCCGTGCGCAAGGCTCTCAGTAGGGCTCGCCAGGCAGTGAGAGAGAAGTATTTATTCATGCGAAAAGAAAAAGGAGTGTGAGATATGATGAATGAACTTGAAATACGGACGCTGACTGAGCGCTTCTTCGACGGCGAGACCTCGCTGGCCGAGGAGCGCCGTCTCTACGAACTCTATGGCGAGGCCGAGACACTGCCTGCCGATCTGGAAGCGTTGAGGGAGATGATGCTGGATTTGGGCAGGCTCGACGCCCAGATACCCAGCACCCAGATACCCACCCCCAACCCCTCCCGAGGGGAGGGGAGTCTGAAATCTCTTCCTGCTGATAATGCTACCTACAAAACTAGTCAAACTCCCCTCCCCTCGGGAGGGGTTGGGGGTGGGTATTGGTGCGTCTGGCTCTCCCTCGCTGCCTCGCTGCTCCTGCTCTTCACGCTCGGCTCCATGTGGTACGGCTATGAGCGGCAGAACCAATGCGTGGCCTACGTCTATGGCGAGCGCGTCACCGACCCGTCGGTCGTGCTTCAGGAGATGCAGACCGCCCTGGCCTCTATCGATGCTGACGAAGCTACCGCCACGATGGAGCAACAGATGAAGGAACTCTTCGCTGAATAGGCTTTTCCGGAATTTGAAGAAGTTAATAACGAACATATGGCAATGAGAATGAAAACGAACATCAGCATATCAGTCAACAGGCGACATCGGTTCTTGGCAACAATGGTCATTTGTTGCTTTGTCGCCTTGTTACCTTGCTCAGCCCAGAGCGGCCTGCACATCAACCAGCTCTTCGAAGGCAAGATTGTGCCGAAACGCCAGATGGTGGAGACACTCATCCGCGGCAAGGCCATCAGCAAGTACAAGCTGTCCTATTTCCATAGCGTGCGCTTCAAGGCCGATGAGGCACTGGTGAAGAAGATTGATCACCTGATCGTGAGGGATTTCGTGAACGATTCGGAGAAACTGAAAGACCGACAGCCCGACAGCCGTGGCTTCTACCACTCTGACTCGATGAAAAAGGCGCGCGGAAGGAAGTTGTTCACGCAGATGTACGAACTTGCACCGCATGGCTCCACAAACCGCTACCTCTGCTATAAGGTTGTTGACGATGTCATGACGGTCATCTACTTGGAAGGCACGGTGTCGTCGCTCGACGAACTGAAGGAAATCTTCAAGTAGCAATCATGGTAAAGGACAGATGCTATCAATTATAATAAGGAGATAAAAAAAGTAACAAAACAATAGAATGACATGAAAACGAAAATGACAATTCTGCTGGCTTTGGCCACATGCACCACTGCCTTTGCATCGAATGGCTCCACACCTGAAGCCGACAACGACACCCTCATCGTGAACAATCCCAGCAAGGTGACCGTCATCACCGGCGACTCGCTGCAGACCATCCGCATCGAAGGCCGCCACGACGACCCCGACTTCCGCTACGAGAACACGCTGCAGCTGGTGGACTCCAACTATGTGAGCAACCTCATGCTCAACGGCGACAACTGGGAGTTCTCGCTGCCCATCGGCAAGAAGCGCACCGACGAATGGGTGGAAAACGAAGTGACGATGCACTTGGGTGTCGGCGGTTGCACAGCTCTGGGCGCGCCGGAAGAGATGGATGTGTCGATGAACCATTCGTTTGAAATCTTCTGGACCATCGCCCAATGGGACTATACACCGAAGAACAGCCGCAGCACATGGTCGGTGGGCTTTGGCATCGGATGGCGCAACTACCGCATGAATGGCAACATGCGGTTTCAGAAAACCGCCGACAACAACGTGATCGTTTCGCCTTATGCGGGCGAGAATGTCGTTCCGAAGTTCTCGCGGGTGAAGGTGTTCAGCCTGCAGATGCCCTTGCTCTATCGCTACAAGTTCAGCAAGGATTTTGCCTTTAGCGTAGGGCCGGTGCTGAACCTGAACACGCATAGCAGTCTGAAGACGCGTTATAAGATTGACGGACAGAAATACAAGGACAAGGCGAATGACGCACGTGTGAATCCGGTGTCGGTCGACTTCATGGGCATCATCGATACGCCCGTCATCGAGCTCTACCTGAAATACTCTCCCTGCAACGTGCTGAAGACTGACTACGCCCCGAAGTTCCAGTCGCTCAGCGTTGGTATCTACATATAGTAAATGATCGTGGCAGACGGCATAGAGCGCCCCGCTTCCTATGATTTTATCCAAACATATTTAGTTAATATTCTTTAATTCTGTTGTGAGGTCAGCATTTACTCTTCTCTGCATTCTGATGTACTC
>CACZIT010000011.1 GCA_902781315.1 uncultured Prevotellaceae bacterium | reverse complement strand
CATGAGTACATCAGAATGCAGAGAAGAGTAAATGCTGACCTCACAACAGGATTAAAGAATATTAACTAAATATGTTTGGATAAAATCATAGGAAGCGGGACTCAATTAGGTCATCTGCTATATCATTGCCCCAAAAAACTGCAAAGGGCTGCAAACTTTTGCAAACAGTTTTTCCTTGCCGAGCGAACTATTGCAAACTGAAAAACTTGCAGGGATGCTGGAAAAGCGTTACCTTTGCAACCGGAAATCAAGAATTTAGGAAATCATTATTATTCATCAATACAAGAACCCAAAAAGAAGAAAAACAATGAAAAAAGCAATGATGACACTGGCGCTCCTGCTCACCGCAGTGACCATGAGCGCACAACTCGCAGGCGTGAAGATTGCGCCGAAGTATCAGAAAGGCGACAGCAAGCTCTATCGCACGATGACGACCATGAACATGGGCGGACAGGTGGTCAACCTGGTGAGCGAGACACGCTACACCGTGACCGAGGCCACACCGCAGGGCTACACGCTGGAGGTGTGTCTGGAGAAGATGGATGCCGACAGCAAGGAGTCGCTGGTGGCCCGCATGCTGATGCTCACGCAGGGCATGACGAAGGGGCACAAGACCATCTTCACCACTGACGCCGACGGTCGCATCACCGACATCAAGAACTTCGACGAGACGAAGGCTGCTGCCCAGAAGACCGCCGAGGCCATGTTCGAACAACTGATGGGCGAGATGCCTGAGGCTGCCCAGATGCTGCCGAAGGAGGCTTTCCTGAAGCAGATGGAGGGAGCACTCACCAAGGAGGCTATCATCGCCAACGCCACCACCAACGGCAACCCGCTCTCGCTGAACGGCAAGACCATCAGCACGGGCACGATGGATGAGGGCACCGACGACAACGGCCGCAAGGTGAAGAACATGTACTTCCTCTCGGCGCCCGACGGCAGCAAGGTGAAGGTGACCACGGCGCTCAACATGACCAAGGAGGAAATGAAGCAGATGATCATTGAGCAGGTGAAGCAGATGATGCCCGAACAGGCCGAGATGGTGGAGCAGAGCATCGACCAGCTCATGGCCTCAGGCATGCTGAAGATGGAGATGAGCATGACCCACAACTACGAGTTCCTGCCCAACGGATGGGCAAAGACCATCACGGGCGAGATGAAGCAGAACACGATGGGCCAGGCCATCGAAAGCAGCATGAAGACCGAACTCGTAGGAGAATAAGGAACCGTGGAAACATCCAGCGGGGTGGGTAAACTCAAGAAAACGGACGAATAGTCTTTACAAAAAGGCGCTCCCCTACTGAACGCAACCAGAAGAAAAAACGGGTGGAAGACGACTGTTTTCCACCCGTTTTCACGTTTTACAGGGTCAAGAACCATGCTCCTTACCATCCAAAGCATAGGTTTGATGCCTCCAGACCATTGCTCTGCATCACCGAAAGCATAGGTCTGTACGACCGAAAGCATAGGTATAGAGGGATTAAACCTATGCTTTTGTCAGCACAAGATAATGGAAATGACCTGCCAGAAAGAAGCGGAAACGAGCAACTCTCTGAGCACCAGTCGTTTACAAAAACATCGCCGTTTTTGCCGTTTTTTCGACCCTGTGGCCGAGAAAAGCAGAGCAGCGGCTTTCCTGAGCGAGTGTTTTGTCAGGAAAAGCGAATGTTAAAAAAAATAATTAGACGCGTCCCCGTTGAGATAAAAAAAAGGTGGCCGGCCACAAGCGGGGGGAAGGGGAATGATGCTGTGGCCGGCCGGGGGAAGGAGGAGGTGGAGCTGGTGGGAGTCGAACCCACGTCCGAACAAGGAAACCATACGCTTTCTACACGCTTATTCCAGACTTCATTTTCGTGTGACGGCAAGACCTGGACCACCAACCGGCACCTTATCCTCTAAAACTTCACCCGGCCGTCGAGGCCCCTGCCGGGCTATTTCCGATTTACCTGCGCCGCCGGTTCCTCAGATTCGGAACAACATCCTTGGGGCGACGTCTCGTTCCCTCACCTGGTGAAGGAATTAAGCTCGTAATCTACTGTGCTTCGATTAAGCAGCGAGAGCATACTGTGTGTTGCCAATTAATTTGTTGAAAGCTCAGATTTAGGTGGAAACCATCGAGCCACCGCGTGCTTACGTACCATTTCATCTCGCCGTCAAATCCAGTCAACCCCATGACATGAAAAAAGACCGCATTTGGTCGTTTGCGAGTGCAAAGGTAGGATTTTTTTTCAGAACAAACAAAAAATGACGAAAAAAATGTGTACCTTTGCAACAATTTAGCATTTTTTGAGTTATATATAAGGAATATAGGAACATAAAAAAGAATATGAAACGAACTATTCTATACATCCTGATTGGGTTGCTGATGCCTCTGGCAGCGGTTGCCCAGTCGTCGATGACCGACGACCAGGTGATGCGCTTCGTGCTGAAGGAACACGAGGCCGGCACCTCGCAACAGCAAATCGTGACGAAGCTGATGCAGCGTGGCGTTGACATCCAGCAGATACGCCGTGTGAAGAAGATTGCCGAGCGCCAGAAGGAAGAAGCCGGACTGGGCGTGGTGCAGGACGAAACCATGACCAAGGCCAACGACCGCACGCGCAAGACCACCACAGAGAAGAAGGCTGCCGAGATGACCAACATGCGCATGCAGGGCGAACGAACCAAGAAGCACACCTACGACGAGGAGGACGACGACTTCATGCAGATGCAGCTGGAGCTGGGCGGCCTGATGCCTGTCGACTCTATCGCGCTGCTGGAACAGATTCTGGCCGAGCGCGAGAAGGAGAAGACGAAGGTGTTCGGACGCGACATCTTCGACCGCGAGGACCTGTCGTTTGAGCCAAGCATGAACATCGCCTCGCCGCAGAACTACGTACTGGGACCGGGCGACGTGGTCTACATCGACGTCTATGGAGCCTCAGCCCGACAGATAGAAAGTTCAGTGAGCCCCGACGGCTACATCAACATCGAGAACTTCGGCCCGGTGCAGGTGAGCGGTCTGACCATTTCGCAGGCCAACGCACGGGTGAAGGCCACGCTGGGTGCCCGCTATCAGAGCAGTAAGGTTCTGCTCACGCTGGGCCAGACGCGCTCCATCACCGTCAACGTGATGGGCGAGGTGAACCAGCCCGGCACCTACACGCTGCCGGCGTTCTCCACCGTGTTCCACGCACTCTACATGGCCAAGGGCATCAGCGACATCGGTACGCTGCGCAACATCAAGGTGTATCGTCACAACAAGCTGGTGTCGACGGTCGACATCTACGACTATATCCTCAATGGCAAGCAGACGGGCAACGTGCGTCTGGCCGACAACGACTTCATCGTGGTCGAAGCCTACGACTGCCTCGTCAACCTCACGGGTAAGGTGAAGCGCCCGATGTTCTACGAAATGAAGAAGGACGAGAGCGTGGGCACGCTGCTGAAATACTCCGGCGGATTCACGGGCGACGCCTACACAAAGTCGGTGCGCGTGGTCAGAAAGACGGGCCGCCAGTACTCGGTGTTCAACGTGGGCGAGTTCGACATGTCTACCTTCCACGTGGCCGACGGCGACTCGGTGAGCGTCGACAGCATCCTGGACCGCTACGAGAACACCGTTGAGGTAAAGGGTGCCGTGTTCCACAAGGGTCTCTACCAGCTGGGCGGTAAAATCACTACCGTGCGCTCGCTCATCGAGGCCGCTGAGGGCGTGACCGAAGAAGCCTTCCTGAACCGCGCCGTGATGCACCGCATGAAGCCCGACCGCACGCTGGAAGTGCTGAGTGTCGACCTGAAGGGTATCCTCGACGGTTCGGTGGCCGACATCCCGCTGCGTGAGAACGACGTGCTCTTTGTGCCTACGAAGCAGGAAGCACAGACCGAGCGCACCATCACCATACATGGTGAGGTGATGTATCCGGGCATCTATCAGTATGCCGACAACGAGACGCTGGAGGACTTCGTGCTGCAGGCCGGTGGTCTGAAGGAGAGTGCCTCGACGGTGAAAATCGACGTGGCGCGCCGCGTGCTCGACCCGAAGGCACTCGTGGCCGACAGCGTCATCGCCCGCACCTATAGCTTCGCGCTGAAGGATGGCTTCGTCGTCGACGGCGAGCCGGGCTTCACGCTCATGCCCTTCGATGAGGTCTACGTGCGCCAGAGCCCTGGCTACAACAAGCAGCAGAACGTGACCATCGAGGGCGAGGTGATGTTTGCCGGAACCTACACGCTGTCGCGCAAGAACCAGCGCCTGAGCGACCTCATCAAGATGGCAGGCGGCGTGAACGACCGCGCCTTCGCCCAGGGTGCCAAACTCGAGCGTAAGTACACGCAGGAGGAACGCCAGCGCGCCGAGGCCGTGCTGAAGAAGACGCGTGAAGACCTGGAGGCCAGCATGCAGGAGCAGGCAGCCCGCACGGGTAACGCCAGCCTGGCCAACCTGAGCAACGCCGAACAGCTGAAGAAATACCAGGTGGGCGAGACCTACCCCGTAGGTATCGAGCTCGACAAGGCATTGGCCAACCCCGGCGGCACCGAGGACATCGTGCTGCGCGAGGGCGACCGCATCTTCGTGCCCCAGTATGAGGCCACGGTGAAGATCAATGGCGAGGTGCTCTATCCGAACACGGTGGGTTACGTGAAAGGCAAGTCGGTCAGCTACTACATCGACCAGGCCGGTGGATTCTCGTCGAAAGCCAAGAAGCGTCAGACCTATATCATATATATGAATGGTACCGTTGCCAAGGTGGGCCACAACGCCAAGCCCATGCCGGGTTGCGAAATCGTGGTGCCCTCGAAGTCGATCAACAAGACGTCGATTGCCGAGACGCTGAGCATCGCCACGGGTGTGGGCTCGCTGGCAGCCATCATCGCCACGCTGGCCAACCTGTTGAAGTAAAGACCCACCCCCTGCCCCTCCCGTAAGGGAGGGGAGTCGCACCCCATGCGAAACTTTAATTCATTAGCAATTTGGGAACAGAAGAACTGACAAAATCGAAACGCATTGCGTCGAACACAATGATACTTTTTGTGCGCGTGGTGGTCACTATGGTCATCAACCTCTATGCCGTACGCGTAGTGTTGAAAGCCCTGGGAGTAGAAGACTACGGCATCCTGAATGCCATTGCCGGCGTGGTGCTGACAAGCACATTCCTCAGCTCTACACTCACCGTAGCCATCCAGCGCTTCTACTCGTATGCCATCGGCAAGCACGAGGAACGGCGCATGCGGGAAATATTCTCCAGCAGCGTGAACATCGTGCTGCTGCTCTCGGTGCTGGTGCTGGTGCTGTTTGAAACCGTCGGCGTGTGGTTCGTCACCACTCACATGATGGAACCGGCAGGCAAGATTCCCGTGGAACGACTCGATGCAACGCTCTGGATATTCCACTTCACGCTGCTCTCGTTCGTATTCACCCTGCTGCAGATTCCCTACACCGCCGCCATCTTTGCCCATGAGGATATGAAGCACTACACGGTGATTTCCATCCTCGACTACACCGGGCGCCTCGTCGTGGCATGCCTCATCGGAAAGACGATGGCCGACGGACTCATCTTCTACGGCGCCGGACTACTCGTCGTGGCGGCACTGGTGTATCTGCTCTACGTCTTCGTTGCCCGCCACCGATATGCCGAATGCCACTATCAGCGGGTGACGACGAAGGAACTCTATCGCGACCTGCTGTCGTTCTCTGGCTGGACGATGTACGGAGCGATGGCGGGAGTGGGCATCGTGCAAGGCACGAACATCCTGCTGACCATCTTCTACGGACCACTGGCCGTGGCCTCGTATGCCATTGCCAATCTGGTCTACAACTCAGCCAACTCGCTCTGCAACTGCGTGGTGCTGGCGTTCCGACCGGCAATGGTGAAGTCGTATGCTCAGCGGCAGGACAACTACCTGTGGCGACTGTTCAATGCGAACAACAAGCTCATCATGTACCTGCTCATGAGCGTTGCCGTGCCGCTGATGACGGAGATGCGCACGCTGCTACACTGGTGGTTGGGCGACATCAGCGAAGACGCCATCCTGTTTGCCCGGCTGATGATGATCATGATGGTGGTGCTCGCCATGCACCATCCCATCACCACGCTCATCGAGTCGACAGGCCGCGTGAAACGCTATCATGTGGTGGTCGACACGCTCACGCTGAGCACGCTGCTCATCACCTGGACCATGTTCCGACTGGGCATGCCCGCCTACGGCGCTTTCGTGTCGATGGTCTTCGTGTGTATCATGGCACATGTGGTCAGACTCATCAGTCTGAAGAAGGTGTATCCCGCCTTCTCCTATGCCACCTACGCCAGGACCATCGTCCTGCCGGGACTGTTCATCACCGTCTGCACCGCCGCCGTCGCTTTGCTGCTGCACTACACCGTTGCGAACACCGTGCTGCGCTTCGTTGCGGTGATGGTGGCCTCGCCGCTTGTCACCCTGCAGCTGGTATGGCTGGCAGGCCTCAACAGCAACGAGCGCACAATGTTCGGCAAATTCATCAGAAACTACAATCACAAACAATAATACAGAGAGATGGAAGAAAACAAGAATAAGGACGTCATAGACCTCCGCGAACTGTATAAGAAAATCAAGGCACGCAAGCGGCTGTTCCTCATCACGCTGCCCGCAACGTTTGTGCTGTCGTGCCTCTACATCATCTGTTTCCCGCGCTACTACGACACCGACGTGCGGCTGGCGCCCGAGATGGAGAACCCGATGTCGGGCGGAGCGCTCGGCTCGTTAGCAGCCTCCTTCGGCTTCGACCTGTCGAACATGGAGACGACAGACGCCATCTCGCCCATGCTCTACCCCGACCTGATGTCGGACAACGGGTTTGTGTCGAAGTTCTTCAACTTCAAGGTGGTGAGTGCCGACGGCGAGATCAACACCAACTATCATGACTACCTGCAGAAGATGCAGAAGAGTCCGTGGTGGGACCACGTGATCGACTGGATCAAGCAGCAACTGCCCAAGAAGGAGGAGGATGCGATTGCCGGAGCCGGTGGCGACGGGAAATACAATCCCTACATCCTGTCGAGAAAAGAAGACGGCCTGATTCACAAGATTCAGGACAACGTGCAGTTCAGCATGGACAAGAAGACGGGCGTCATCACCATCATGGTGCGCGACCAGGACAAACTCATCTGCAAGACCGTGGCCGACTCTGTCTGCTCGCTGCTGCAGCAGTTCATCACCGACTACCGCACCAGCAAGGCCCGCAACGACCTGAAATACTACACGAAGCTCGCCGTCGATGCCAAGCACGACTACGAGCGGGCACGCCAGCTCTACGGCAGCTACTCCGACCGCAACATGGACGTTGTCCTGGAGAGCTACCGCGCCAAGCAGGAAGACCTGGAGAACGACATGCAACTGAAGTTCAACACCTACACCGCCATGCAGACACAGCTGCAGCAGGCCAAGGCCAAGGTGCAGGAGCGCACGCCGGCCTTCACGCTGCTGAAGGGAGCCTCGGTGCCCATCAAGCCCAGCGGCCCCAAGCGCATGATCTTCGTCATCGGCATGGTCATTCTGGCCTTCTTCGGCACCATCGGCTGGATTCTGAAGGATGAACTGAAGAAAACCGTATGAATCCTACCAAGCGCATCATAGTCAACACTTTAGCCCAATATACCAGAGCCATCCTGAATATTGGGCTATCGCTCTATTCCACCCGACTGGTGCTCGAAGCACTCAATGTCGACGACTACGGCATCTATTCGCTCGTAGCCGGCGTGGTGGGCATACTGGGCTATCTGACGAATGCGCTCGTGGTGACCACCCAACGCTACCTGTCGTTCTATCATGGTGCCGGCGACATCGAGAAAGTGCGCCGCGTGTTTGCCAACAGCCTGCTCATCCATATCATCGTGGCATTGCTCATCGGGGGCATTCTCTTTGCCCTGCGCGGCTTGATCATGAACGGAAGCACCCTGAACATCGCTGCCGGCCGACTGCAGGCTGCCACCTACGTCTACGACATCACGGTGCTGATGCTGCTCGTGACAATCATCATCTCGCCATTCAAGGCACTGCTCATAGCCCGTGAGAACATTGTCTACATCTCTGTCGTGGAGGTTGCCGACGGCGTGATGCGCCTGCTGCTGGCCCTCACCTTGCTCATCATTGGCGGCGACAAGCTCATTGCCTACGCTATCGGCATGGGAGGCATTCTCTTGATCAACCTCATCGCCTTCATGGGCTATGTCTTCGTAAAATATCAGGAAAGCTGGTTCGCCATCAGCCGTTCGACGCTCGACAAGCCCATCATCAAGAAACTATTGGGGTTTGCCGGATGGACCACCTACGGAATGGCATCGACCATCTGCCAGCAACAAGGTCTGTCGGTCGTGCTCAACCATTTCTTCGGCACCACCATCAATGCCGCTTTCGGACTGGCTTCGCAGGTGAACGGAGCCGTGCGCTTCGTGTCGACATCCATTCTGAACGCCATGAACCCGCAAATCATGAAGGCCGAAGGCAATGGCGACCGCCAGCAGATGCTGCGCCTGGCAGGCAAGGAGAGCAAGTTCTCGACGGCCCTGATGATGGTGCTGGCCATTCCCATCATCATCGAAATGCCCGACATCCTCGACTTCTGGCTGCGCAACAAGAATGTGCCTGAGCACACCTGCCTGTTCTGCCGTGCCATGCTCCTGGCATTCCTCATCGACCAGACCACGCTGGGACTGCACGCTGCCAACCAGGCCACCGGCATCATACGCAACTACTCGCTGCTGATGTACACGCCGAAGATTCTCATCGTACCCATCTCATGGACCATGCTGGCCTGCGGCATGCCTGTCGACAGCGTGATGTTGCTGTTCGTAGCCATCGAACTTTTGGTGGCCGTAGCCCGCATTCCATTCTTGAAACTCACGGCCGGCCTCAGCATCAGAGCCTACCTGCGGGATGTCTTATTGCCATTACTCCCCCAACTGGCGGTCGCCTGCATCACTTCGCTGATACTTTCCTCCATGCTGCACTTCCGACTGCACAGCCTCATCACGCTGCCCGTGTCGATTGCCTTCAGCATGGTTGCACTCTGGACGTTCACCTTAGACCGCGACGAGCGGGAGTTTGCCACACGTCTCATCACATCACGATTCCGCCATGACCATTGACCTGAGCAAGTTCTACCTGATTGAGAAAAGGAGTCTCGTGAAGTTCCTTTTCTATGCGGGAATGATTCTGTCATTCTTCGCCTCACTGCGTCCGTGGTTCCTGTGGTCCATCCATTCCTACTACCCGGTGTTCGTGTCGTTTCTGCTGTTCTTTGCCATGCTCATCGACCGCACGACAAGCCGACCTGTTTTCAGCCGCACCGACTTCCTGATACCCGTTGCCGCCTACCTGCTGTTAGGCTACTATCAAGGCATCGTTGCCAGCCAGAGCCTGAAGGGACTGATCTCCGTGGCGTTCCTTGCGTTCATCTTCTTTGCCCTGTTCCGATACGAAAGGAAAGAGCTGAGTACTCTGTCAACCATCTTAGCCAAGTCGATGGCTTTTCTGCTCATACCATCGATGTTCTTTTTCTTCCTCTACCTGTTAGGGTTCCCCTTGCCATCGTCCAACCTGCAGTATGGCGACGCATTCTATCTTTTCTCCAACTACTACTTCTTCCTCATCGACGAGCGTCAGTTGCTGGCCTTCATTCCGCGCTTTCAGTCGGTCTTCCCTGAGCCGTCACACCTGGGCACGGTCTGTGCCGTGCTGCTCTTGGCTCAGCGTGGCAAGTGGCGCCGATGGTGGAACATCACACTGCTGACGGCATTGTTCATTTCGTTCTCACTGGGAGCCTACGTCTATCTCGTTGCCGTCGTTTTCCTCAACATGTGGACGAAGGGACGGCGCATCCTGCTCAACCTGATTCTGATCAGCGCAGTCATCGCATCCGTCATCATAGGATCGTTCTACTACAACGACGGCGACAATCTGGTGAACAGCCTCATTGTGCTCCGCATGGAGGTTGACGAAGGCGAGTTGGCTGGCAACAACCGTACGACTGCCGACTTCGATGCCGACTTCGAGAACTTCATGCAGTCGTCCGACATTCTTTTCGGCCGCGAACGCCAGCAGATGTTCGGCGACTCTGGTTATAAAGTGTTCATCTACGACAATGGCTTTGTCGGATTGGCACTGATCATTGTGTTCTTCTTCCTCGCCTTTAACCCCAGCAACAACCGCCGGGCAAAAATTTCGGCCTGGATCGTAACGCTGCTCATCTTTGGTGTCGACGCCTTTGTACTATGGTTCGGGCGCTTCATCCCACTCTACTGTGCTGCTTACAACGACCTTGAGAATAAAGAAAACAACGAAGACCATGAACCTACTGATTGACTTCATTCCCTTCCAGACACAAGGCGGCTATGGCGGTGCGGCAAGTTTTGCCAAAGCCGTCTACGATGAATTGTTCGCAACGCGCGACACTGGCATGCAGGTCATGGCAGCCTACGATGCGACACGTCCTACTGATGGACGTTTCGACTGCCGCCAACTGGCCAGCCAGTGGGGCATTCCTCTCGTCGACATCTCCACAAAGCCGTTGGCCGAGGTCATCAGCAGCCATGCTGTCGACACGTTCTTCATAGCCATCGGTCAGTTCTATGCTCCATACGACCTGCGGGACATCAAGTGCAGAGTCATCATGTTCATCCACGACATCTTCGACGTGGAACGCTGCGACAACCGCATCGACCTGATGCTTTCCGACAAGTTTAACGAGTCGTCGCTGCAGTATGCGAAACGACTCTTTAACCTCTGGTCCGGACGATGGCAGCGACAGCAGCGGAAGCGTTATGAGCAAGTCATACAGCTTTTCTCTGCCGCCAACACCATCCCCTATACAGTTTCCGAATACTCACGCTCGGCATTGGAGTACTATTTCCCACAGTGCGCCAACAAGATACGCATCTGCTACTCGCCGCTGAAGAATCAGGAGAAGCCTGCCCCCATCGAGCATCCGAAACTCGCCCAGCTCGTTCAGTCAGGAAAGCCCTATCTGCTCATGTTGGCAGCCAACCGCATCTACAAGAATCCGTCAACCGTCGTCAAAGTGTTCAGCAAGCTTCAGGAAGAATATCCCGACCTGCATCTGCTCACGCTCAAATATGGCAAGAGCACCTCTCACCGACATATCGACATCGACTATCTGAGTGATGCCGACCTCGAGCATGCATACAAACATGCTTACGCGCTGGTGTTCGGATCGTTCTTCGAGGGCTTCGGCTATCCACCGATTGAAGCTGCACGACATGGCACCCCCACCGTGGCCTCCAACGTCACGAGCATCCCTGAGATACTGGGCGATGCAGGCATCTATTTCTCGCCGTTCTATCCTGCCGACCTCTATCGTGCCCTGAAACTTGTATTAGCTGACCGCGACACCTATGCAATGAAGTCCAGTCAGCGATATGAGCAGATTTGCAAACGGCAAAGAAGCGATCTGAATAGTTTGATCAACGAAATTGGCAATAAAACAACCTCACCAGCGTTATAAAGAAAATAATAAGCATGAAACCGCGCATCATAGGACTATACCTCCCTCAATACCACCCGATACCAGAGAACGACGAGTGGTGGGGCAAGGGCTTTACGGAATGGATCAACGTGGCCAAGGCCAAGCCGCTGTTCCGTGGTCACTACCAGCCGCGCATCCCCGCCGACTTGGGCTTCTACGACCTGCGCCTGCCTGAAGTACGCGAGCAACAGGCTGAGCTGGCACGCGAGGCTGGGCTGGAGGGATTCTGCTACTACCACTATTGGTTTGGCAATGGCAGGCAGCTGCTGGAACGCCCGTTCAACGAGGTGCTCGCCAGTGGCAAGCCCGACTTCCCTTTCTGCCTCTGCTGGGCCAACCACGACTGGACAAGCAAAACCTGGGAGAAAGGCAGCAGTCTGCGCCGTGACACGATGATCATGAAGATGGTGTATTCGCGCGAGGACCACATTACTCACTTTCATCACCTACTACCAGCTTTCCGTGACCCACGTTATATCACTGTTGACGGGAAACCTCTTTTCGCCATTTGGGTACCGAAAGGCATCCCTAACTGTAAGGAGTTTATCGATTTATGGCAACAACTGGCACGCGAGAACGGACTGCCCGGCATACACTTTGTGGGACAGACTGAAAACACAGGAAAGGCTCTGCAAGGACATAAGGCCAACTATTTCTCTACCGACATGGCAAAGGATTACTATCAGGCAGTGATTGATTTGGGATTCGATGCTGTGATGTCGCAAGGTTTCCTAAGAGGTACGGCACTGGCCAAAGGCAGGCTCAAAATGATGTTTGAAATGCTAGCGTTCAAGTCACTGCGCCCCACCTATTCAAGAATAGACTATTCACGACTCATGGACAATTACTACGTCCCTGAAGATGCTGCCGAGAACGTCTACCCAACATTGCTCCCACAGTGGGACCGCACGCCTCGGGCTGGCAAGAAGACATTTTTGCTAACCGACAGTACACCCGAGAAATTCCAACATTATACGGAAAAAGCCCTCAAACTTATCGCAGCAAAGGAAGCCGAGCACCAGATTCTATTTCTCAAGGCATGGAATGAATGGGGCGAGGGCAACTATGTGGAGCCCGACCAACGTTTTGGGCGTGGCTGGCTGATGGCCATCAAAAATGCCATAGAAAAAGTATCAAGTGACTGAAATATTAAAAAACAAAGAACCGATGGAGAGAAAGAAGCTGCTAATTGTCGGCCCACTACCCAACGACAAATACAACTGCCAGTGGGGAGGTGCAACCATTCTGATGAAGAACTTCTACGATTACATTCGCGAGAAGGAAGTCAGACATCGGTTCGTACAAACCAACAAATACGTCAATCCGAAAACCCTACAGCTACGCCCGAAGGGCAACCTTTTGCATTTTCTCCTGCATTTCGCTGCCGCCCTACCTTGGTGCGACACCGTCATGTTTAATTTTTCTGACCACGGGACGGTCCATTATTTCCCTCTACTATCAGGCTTTGCTCACAGACTGGGCAAAAAGGTGGTGTTGCGCAAGTTCGGCGGCTCGTTCGACATTTACCTGAAAGAAGTAGAACAGGCAAAAAAGCAACGCGTTGTCAATGCACTAAAGGATACCGACTTGATTTTCTTCGAAACAAAAGCGAGCATTGCTCATCTGAAGACACTTATAGGCGACACTGACAAAGTACATTGGTTTCCAAACACTCGGAATTCACCTTCTCAGCTAAACTCACCGAAACAGTTTAAAGGCCGGATGGTGTTCATGTCGCACATCTCTGATGTAAAAGGAGTAGGAGTACTGTTGGAAGCCTTCAGCCGTCTGCCTGATAATTACACTCTTGACTTCTACGGGGCCATTAAGGAACCACGTTACGATAATTTCGACTGGCAGTCACATCGCGTAGCCTACAAAGGAGAGATCTCATCTGACGAAGTTCTTAAAAAACTTAACGATTACGATCTCTTGCTCTTGCCTACTTCCTATCGCGAAGGCTATCCTGGCATCATCATCGAAGCGCTCTCATTAGGTATTCCTGTTATTTCGACACAAGTAGGAGGTATTCCAGAAATCATCACAAGCGGCCACGAAGGTCTGCTGATCGAGCCTGCTGACACCGACGGTCTCGTGAAGGCTATCCTCTCCATCAATGATGACAATTATCCTTCTTTCTGCGAGAACGCACTTTGCACTTTTCGTGAAAACTTCGAGTCCGAACGGACTAATAAGCACATTCTGTCGATATTAACATCTTAACACTATCCGTCACACGCTATGCTCATACATTGGTATCGTCTTAGTCACTGGTTGTGGAAACATCACGTACCACTTTTTCCTTCACTTATCTGGAGGTTGCAATACCTGCTTTTCAACTGCTCAGTTCCTGGCAGTTGCACGCTGATGCGTGGGGTTCGCTTTGCCTACGGAGGCATCGGTGTCGTCATTCATGCCCGTGCTGTTGTAGGGAGAAATGCGATGATAGGTCAAGGGGTGACAATTGGCGGCAAAAGCGGATGGTATGAGGTGCCCGTGATTGGCGACGATGTGATCATCAATGCGGGTGCAAGGATTCTTGGTCCCGTCAAGATCGGCAACAACGTCATCATCGGGGCTAATGCCGTTGTTGTGAAAGATGTACCAGACAACTGTGTCGTGGCAGGAGTTCCTGCACGCATCATTAGGGAGGGCATGACGGAAGAAGACCGTGCTGAAATGTGTAAATACAAAAAGAGGGGCGATGGTCCCTTCCCCGTAACACCTTCACGGACATAGTTTTTATGCCATGAACATACAACTGTTGATAGAAACCCTGAGATTCCTACGACCGACACAAGTGATTTACAGGTTGAAAAGGAAAATCCACCAGCCAATGATGAAGCATCTGGCCGCACCGATCACCCATACCTGTTGCAAACTCTATCCTACAATAACGAAACCTCAGTGTTTTGTCGGCAACAATCAATTCACATTCCTCAATCAGACAAGCACTTTCAGGGATTGGAACATGAACGATAATGGTCTGCTGTGGACTTTCAACTTGAATTACATGGACTGGTTGGAACAACAGAATCTCACGACTGAGGAAGGTCAGAAGTGGATTGACCTCTTTATCGAATCAATGTCTCAGAATATCACCGGCCTGTCCCCCTACCCCACAGCCTTGCGCATCATCAACTGGGCGAAGTTCTTCTGCAAACATTCTAAATGCCTCAATCAGAAGCGAGGAGACAGCATGTATGCCCAGACACGCCTTCTCTGCCGCAAACTGGAATATCATCTCTTGGGCAACCACCTGCTGGAAGATGCCTACGCCTTGTTCATCGCTTCCATCTTCTTCAACGACACTGCGCTCTACCGGAAAGGGAGTCGGTTGCTACTTGAACAACTGAAGGAGCAGATTCTGCCCGACGGAGCCCACTACGAACAGTCGCCCATGTACCATTGCATCATGCTCGACCGACTGCTCGACTGCATCAACTTCTCGACTCAAAACAACGTATTTGCTGATCAACAGCAGCTGACTGAACAGCTCGTAGCCGTAGCCGTGAGGATGCTGGGACACCTGCAAGCCATCGTCTATCAAGACGCTACCATACCGCTGGTCAACGACTCGGCAGAAGGCATCGCACCTTCGCCCTGCGAGTTGTTCGACTATGCCCAGCGGTTAGGTCTAAAGTGGAACCCGATGGAACTGAACGAGTGCGGTTACCGGAAACTCAGCAACAAAGCCGCACAAATGGAAGCCGTCATCGACATCGGCAACATTCGCGCCACCTACCAGCCCGGCCACAGCCATGCCGACACCTTCAGCTACGAACTGCGTTGGAAGGGCAGCCCTTACATCGTGGACACGGGCATCTCGACCTACGAAAAGGGAACGCGCCGACAGTATGAGCGCGGCACCGAGGCTCACAACACCGTGAGCATCGACGGTCAGGACTCCAGTCATGTGTGGGGAGGATTCAGAGTTGGCAAGCGTGCCCGCGTGACCGTTGAGGAAGACACGCCGACACGAATCACTGCCCACCACGACGGTTTTGGTCATCACAGGCTTCACCAACGGACGTTCAGCATCAGCGACTCAGGCTTCAGCATTGCGGACAAGGTCATAGGGAAAGCCTCTTCTGCCGTCAGCTTTCTGCATGTGGCACCAGGCATTGAAGTCAATACCGACCGCCTCGCCGATGGCATCATCACCATTGGTGGCCTGCAACTCACGGTAGAAGGTCACAACGAGATAGAAATACGGAACGACAGTGTGGCAAAAGAATACAATCAGCTCATGCCGACAACCGTCATCGCTATTCACTTCACGACGGTTGTGAAGTATCAGATTCAGAAAAGATAAGGGGACGGGACGTGCCGCGTCCCCTTGTATTATTTTATCGCTTCACCTTCTGGTAGATGCGGATATAATCAAACTGCGTCTCGTAGGTGGTTTTCTTATACCGCCCGATACCTTTTATGGAACCATCGCCCACACTTTGGTTCAGCACGATGTAGCAAGGCCTATCAAACGTCCACTGACCCTCGCGCAACAGCTTCGGGTCAGTGCTCTTTCGATACGTCCCCACGGGCTTGCCGTCGATGGTCCAGGTAACGTAGGTGGGTGTCCACTCAATGGCATAGACGTGCCACTTCGTCACATCCAGCGGCACACGGAAACTGTTCTTCTGCCCATGCTTCGGGTTCTTCACCGTCAGCTGCGAGTGAATGTTATGATTGGCCGAGCCCATGTTGCCAAACATCTCAACGATGTCGATTTCGGCATAAGGGTCAGAGGTAAAGTTGCGGGGCTGCCACTTCAGCCAGGCAGCAGGGAAATTGCCGACCTTGTTGTTCGTCTTCATGCGGACTTCAATCCTGCCGTAGGTGACGTTATACTTGCCATAGGTCCAAACCGAGCCCGTCAGCATGCGCGCTGTGTCGTTAGGCTCACTCCTGTTCGGAATGGCGCGGCACACCAGATGGCCGTTCTTGATGAACACCACCTTCTCCGAGTCGCTGTTCCAACGGTTGCACTGATCCGGATTGCGCGTCTTGCGGCTCCAGATTTTGCTGTTGGGCTGGCTTCCGTTGGGCAGATTGAACTCATCGCTGAACACCAGTTCGTAGTCGTCGTCGCTAAGGACGACTTCCGTTTTGCGTGGCGAGTCGGACATCAGCACAAAGAGGAAGGCACTGAAAAGAAGCATTTTGTTCATCATCACGTCATGGTTTTTGGTTTTTGCAAAAATAATTTATTTTTTCTGTTTCGACAAATAATGTGCTCCTTTTTTACTGTTTTTTCAACTTTAATGGCCATTTTCAGTCCATAACACGCTCTTTTCAGGAAAAAAATCGTAACTTTGCACCCCAATAGAATGAATATGAAGAAAGTGATGTTAGTCTTTGGCACACGGCCAGAGGCTATAAAGATGGCACCTTTGGCCATCAAACTGAAAGAAAAAGACGCTGAGTTTGAAACCGTCGTCTGCGTCACTGGTCAACATCGGGAGATGCTTGACCAGGTGCTCAACATTTTCCAGATTGTCCCCGACTACGACCTCAACATCATGAAGCAGGGACAGGACCTCTACGACGTCACCAGCCGCGTGCTCCTGGGCATGCGTGAGGTTTTGCAAAAGGAACGCCCCGACGTAGTCCTCGTGCATGGCGACACGACAACATCGACTGCTGCGGCACTGTCCGCCTTCTATCAGCAGATTCCTGTCGGTCATGTTGAGGCAGGATTGCGCACCCACAACATCTATAGCCCGTGGCCGGAAGAGATGAACCGGCAGCTCACTGGCCGCATTGCCACCTACCACTTTGCTCCTACAGCGCTCAGCCGGCAGAACCTCCTCCGCGAGGGAGTTGACGACAGCAAGATTACCGTGACTGGCAACACCGTCATCGACGCCCTGCACTGGGTGGTCAACCGCATCAGCGGCAACGACACCTTGCAGAACGAACTGAAGCAGTCGCTGCTCCGCAATGGCTACGACGTAGACCGCCTCTCTGAAAGTCGTCGCATGGTGCTCATCACCGGTCACCGCCGCGAGAACTTCGGGCAAGGCTTCCAGAACATCTGCAAAGCCATCCAGACGCTCTTGCAGAAGTATCCCGACGTGGACTTCATCTACCCCATGCACCTGAACCCCAACGTGCGGCGCCCCATCCACGAGGTGTTTGGAAAGAATCTTTCCAATTTAGGCAATATATTCTTCATTGAGCCGTTAGAATATATAGAGTTTGTTCATCTGATGGCACGTTCCACCATCGTGCTCACCGACAGCGGTGGCATACAGGAGGAGGCGCCCAGCCTGGGCAAACCCGTGCTGGTGATGCGCGACACGACGGAACGCCCCGAAGCCGTCACCGCAGGCACCGTCCGACTGGTTGGCACCGACTACGAAAAGATTGTCGGCAGCGTGTCGACATTGCTTGACGATGCCGAGGCCTACAGCCAGATGAGTCAGGCCGTGAACCCCTATGGCGACGGTCAGGCTTGCCAACGAATTATAGAAAAACTAAAAGCGTAGAAAACTTAGAATATGAAAGCGTGTTTCATGGGATTGGGCTACATCGGACTGCCCACGGCCATCATCGCCGCAAAACATGGAATAGAAATCATAGGCGTTGACATCAATCCCCAAGTAGTGGAGATGACCAACGCCGGTCACCTGCACATCGTGGAACCTGGCATCGAGGAGATGCTTCAGGAAGTCATCAGTATGGGCATGCTCAAAGCCTCGACCACACCCGAGGTGAGCGATGCCTACTTCATCGTCGTGCCTACGCCCTTCAAGGGCAACCACGTGCCTGACACCACCTACGTGGAGTCAGCCACGCGCACGGTGCTGCCCTACCTGAAGGAAGGCGACCTCTTCGTGATTGAGTCGACGTCGCCCGTCGGCACAACCGAGCAGATGGCCAGCCTCATCTTCACCGAACGGCCAGAACTGAAAGGCAAGGTCTTCATTGCCTACTGCCCCGAGCGCGTGTTGCCCGGCAACGTCATCTACGAACTCGTGAACAACGACCGCGTCATCGGCGGCATCGACGAGGCTTCCACCCGCAAGGCACAGGACTTCTATCGCCACTTCGTGAAAGGAGAGCTGCATGCCACCAACAGCAAGACGGCCGAGATGTGCAAGCTCACCGAGAACTCCTGCCGCGACTCGCAGATAGCATTTGCCAACGAACTGAGCATCATCTGCGACAAGGCCGGCATCAACGTCTGGGAACTCATCGAACTGGCCAACAAGCATCCGCGCGTGAACATCCTGCAGCCGGGATGCGGCGTGGGCGGCCACTGCATCGCCGTCGACCCTTATTTCATTTCGTCGGCATTCCCTGCAGAGGCAAGAATGATTTCGCTGGCCCGTGATGTCAACAACTACAAGGCCGACTGGTGTGCCGAGAAGGTGCAGAACGCCATGCTGCGCTTCGAGATTGAGAAGAAGCGCGTGCCCATCGTGGCCATGATGGGACTGGCCTTCAAGCCCGACATCGACGACCTGCGCGAAAGCCCTGCCAAGTACATCGTCACGAAGGTGATGCAGAGCTACAGCAACTCCAGCATCCTTGTGGTGGAACCCAACATCAAGGAGCACCGCGTGTTCAAGCTGACCGACTACCGACAGGCCTACGAGCAGGCCGACATCGTCGTGTTCCTCACGGGGCACACTCCCTTCAAGCAACTGCCTTGGAGCGACGAGAAAATCATTCTTGACTTCTGCGGCATCTTCAAGGACCGCCGATAAGCATCTCAGCCAACAACCATGCAGAAGGCAAACAAGGTCTTAATCGTATCGTTCTACTACACACCAGAGATTGGTGCTGCTGCATCGCGAATCGCCAACATGGCCGAGGGACTGCAGCGGCAAGGACTCAGTGTGGACGTGCTGACCTGCTTGCCCAACTATCCGCGTGGCCGCATCTTCGAAGGCTATCGCGGATGCTACTCCAAGAAAGAAACCATCAACGGCATCAACGTCTATCGCTACTGGACCTATGCCACCGTAGCCCGCACACCGCTGGCCCGACTGCTGGGCATGGCCTTCTTCGTGCTGGCCATCTGGGTGTTTGGCCTGAGGGTCAGGCTCATCCGGCAGTACGACCGCGTCGTCATCCAGTCGCCGCCACTGCCCGTGGCCTATGCCGCCACGTTGCTCTTCCGATGCCTCTACCGCAGGAAGACCGTGCTGAACGTGTCTGACCTCTGGCCTGAGTCGGCTGTCGAACTGGGAGCCGTCAAGCGGGGCAGCCTCTACTATAAGGTGTTGCGCCACATGGAGCGTTTCGTCTATCGCCACAACTCAGCCTATCAAGGGCAAAGCCAGGAGATTGTAGACCACGTCAGCACGATGGTGCCGCAAAAGCCCCACTTCCTCTATCGCAACCTGCAGCCCCAAGCCGAGGCCACAGCAGCCGACACCGCAAGCCGCCGCCCGCTGAAGCTGGTCTACGCAGGACTCTTTGGCGTCGCTCAGGACATTCTGGGAATGATTCAGTCCATCGATTTCAAGGCTTGCGGCGCCGAGCTTCACCTCTATGGGGGCGGCAATCAGGTTGATGCCATCAACGACTATCTGGCCACTCACGACTGCGCCGTCGTCAACCACGGCTACGTTTCGAAGGAGCAGATCAACCGCGAACTCGCGCTCTACCATGCCTCCATCGTGCCCCTGGCTGTCAGGATCAAGGGCGCCGTGCCCTCGAAAATCTTTGACTTGCTGCCCCACGGCGTGCCCATCTTGTTCTGTGGCGGCGGCGAGGGCGAGAAGATTGTTGCCAACTACCAGCTGGGACTGACCTCTGAACCGGGCAACTACGAAGCCCTGAGCAACAACATCAAGGCCATTGCGTCGCTCTCGGACGCCGAGTACGAACAGATGCGCAACAACTGTCTGACAGCTGCCGCCAACGATTTTAACTTCAACAACCAGATGGTGGCCTTCAGCCATTTCCTTGACCAAGTTTAAGCCAAGGGCGTTCGGGCAGTTTTTTCCTTGATGTTTTTTTTGAAATTCTTTTCTCCAAAATGCAATATTTCGTCAGTATATGCGTTTTATTAAATGAATAGCATATAATATATAGCATGACAACACTCGAAAACGGATATGTGCTTGACGGAATGAACGAGTTGGAACGCAACACCAAGCGGGCCTTCGACTTTTTCATTGCGTTGTTTTGCCTTATCATATTTTCCCCTCTCTTCCTGATTTGCTACATCGCGGTGAAGCGTGAAGACGGCGGGCCTGCCATCTTCAAGCAGGAACGCATCGGGCGCTTCGGCCGGCCGTTCAACATCTACAAGTTCCGCTCCATGCGCATGGATGCCGAGAAAGACGGCCCCGCACTCTACCAGCACGAGAACGAGACGCGCATGACCAAGGTCGGAAAATTCCTGCGCGCCCACCATTTGGACGAGCTGCCGCAACTCTGGAACGTGCTGAAGGGCGAGATGTCGTTCGTAGGTCCGCGGCCCGAGCGCGAATACTTCATCAAGCAAATCATGGAGCACGACCACCGCTACACCTATCTCTATCAGGTGCGCCCGGGCGTCACGTCCTACGCCACGCTCTACAACGGCTACACCGACACGATGGAGAAGATGCTGCGCCGACTGGAGCTCGACCTCTACTACCTGGAGCACCGCTCCTGGTGGTTCGACATTAAGATTCTCTTCAACACCTTCATGAACATCGCCATCGGCAAGAAGTTCTAAGGAGTCACTCCCCTCTGCCACCTTTCTTCCCCCCGACGTCCATCGACCGTTAGCCCTCAAACAGCCGCTTGTGGGCTTTTTTATTGAAGCAAAAAGATCTTTTACTATAAACAAATGATCTTTTTACCATTGTGCAATTCCGCAAATGAAATGATCCCCCCTTCAACGCCGCGTCCCTGCTCTGCAGTGAGGTCGAATTGAATGACGAAAGCAATGAGCCAGGGGGACAAAACAAGTGGATTTGTGGGACAAAATAACTGAATTCGTGGGACAAAACAAGTGGTTTTGCGGGTAATTCACTATAATAAAGTTATCACTTCACTATAGTAAAGTGATAAAATGACTATAGTAAAGTGATAGAATGACTTCAGCAAAGTATCAGAATGACTTCGGTGAAGTGACGGAATGACTACGGCAAAGAGCCTGCGAGTCCCTCCTAATGCCTCTTAAACATCAGGCGCAGCTCATCGCCACGGAGCGTCATGTTGCCGCCAGAGAGTTCTTCTATGGTGAACGCTTCGCCTTCCACTTTGTTGATGCCGTAGGGGCGCAGTCGGTCAACATCTTCCACTTCGGGGTCGCCTGCCGCACGATCGAAAGTGTAGAGCTTCTCGATGGTGAGCGAAGTGCCCTCATACTGGAAGTGGCTGACGTAGCGCAGGCCCTGGCCAGCGCCCTCCCATGGGGTGAAGAGTTCGAACACCGTGCCCTGCACGAGCCAGTAGAACTGCTCATTGCGCAAGTCGAGCGTGCCACCCGTAGAGAGGGTGTCGACCTGCACGAGATGCCAACTGCCGTCGAGTTTGCCATTTTCTGAATGTTCAATCTCCACCAGTCCGCACGAGGCGAGCAACGCCACAGCACACAGTGGCAGCAAACGCCTTACCTTATTATATATATTCATCATTTTCGTTACTTTGTTTTTTAGGAGTGTAGGAGTGTTAGGAGTGTAGACGTATGCCTTGTCCCTTGGAGCCTCCCCGTTGGATGAAAGCAAACAGCAAGAGAAATCATAACTTATTACCTATTACCTGTTACCTATTACCTGTTACCTATTCTGTTACTTTGAAATAATTCCGCTCTTCGATACCGTGAGCTGGAAGCCATAGTTGTGGCCCAGCAGCCCACCCATGTCCATGCCATAGGCACCCTTCACCAGCCAGCCGCGAGGCAGCCGATAAGCGGCCTCCAGCATGGCGCTGACGTTGTGGTGCTTCTTCGTGTAGGGATGGTCGTAGGTGCCCAGTCCTTCCTGATAGGTGGCCAACAGCCTATAGGACAGCCTGTCTGTCGGATTGCCGCCGATGCCCAGGTGGAGGGCCACGTATCGGGTGTCCTTGAAGTCGATGACGCCGTCCTCGTTGTAGATGGGCGAGCGGTAGAGCGGGTTGCCCATGGTCTGTCCCCAATGCTGCCAACCAGTGTAGATGTAGTGGTTGTAGTAGCTGTCGCGGCCGCTGATGTGGTCGGACAACGAGGGCGTGTGGTCGTGGTAGACGGGGCCGCTCTGGTACTTCGTATAGATATACTCAAACACGACGTTGCGCAGCCACGTGCCATACTTTATGTTCAGTTCCAGGCCGAGCAGCATGTCCTTCAGGTCGTAGATGAAGTAGCGACGCTTCTTCCTGACGGTCCACTCGTCGCCTGTTCCGTAGCCGTTGTAGTCGAGTTGCAGCATCGAAGAGTGGTCTTCGAAGTATTTATCGATGTAGAGTCCCAGCTTCCAGGAATCGTCGTCGTAGTTCACGCGCATCATCCACGAGCCCAGCTGGTTGCCCTCGGCATTCTGATACTCAGTGCCTTCCTCGGGCACGTCGGCACCACCAGGCATGAAGGCGTGCCACATGCCGCTCAGTCCGTTGTTGCCTTTGTAGACGCGCATGTCGCTGCCCCAAGGCACATAGGCCGTACCGCCAAACTGGGCAGCCATCTCCAATCCGAGTTCGAGGGAGAGAGGGAAGAAGCGCTCGGGATAGCCAATCATCAGGTAACCGGCCTTCGAGTGGAAGAGTGCGCCGTCGGTGTACTTCTGCTTTTGCTGCGTGAAGTCGTGCTGCCAGTTCTGGTCGGTGGTCTTTCCGTAGGCCACGTGGCCCTTCAATCGGAGCCAGCCGTTGGCGAAGGGCAGCACCCAGTAGTCGGGCAACGACAGGCGCACCTGCGGCACGGGCCGCGCGTTGATGCCCAACGTCTGCGAACCGCTGCTCAGTTGGTTGTTCTTCAGCTCCATCGGGAACTCCTTGGCACCCACCGTCAGCACGCCGTGCAGCCAGCGCAGTTCGCCATAGGCCTGCTGCACAACGAGGCGGCTGGTGTAGTGGTGAGCCACGGCCACGTCGAGTCCATAGCCCACGCCCCAATGGCGCAGCGAGTCCTCGGCCAGCGGTCGCTCCAAACTTCCGCGCAAATAGCCGTTGGTGCTCTCCAGCGAGCTCAGTCCGTGCTTGTTGGCATTCAGCCAGAGCGGTGTCTTACCGTCTGACAGCGATGCCTGCGCCTCCAGTTTATACTCCAGCCCGCTCAGCAGGTGGAGCGGTTCCTTCTCGTTATACTGCTGTTGGGCCCACGCGCCCTGAGCGAGCAGCCCACCCAGCAGCACGGCAACCATTCTTGCCATGCTGCCGCCGTTCGGGAGATATCGTTTTGTCTTCGTCTTCAACATTCTCTTTTCTTTGATATATCGTTGTAACGGTATTTTGTTACCTTGTTACTTTGTTACCTTGTTACTTTGAAAAAATTCGTTTACGAGCCTGACGACCTCGCTCACCTCGTCGTCGGTCAGCACGGGACTCATCGGCAGCGACAGTTCCTCGCGGCTGAGTTGCTCGGCGACGGGCAGCGACAAGTGGTTCCACTCCCGATAGCAGGCCTGCTTGTGGGGCGGTATGGGATAGTGGATGAGCGTCTCCACGCCGTGCTCGGCCAGATATTGACGCAGGCGGTCGCGCTCCTTCGAGAAGATGGGGGACAGGTGGTAGACGTTCTCGCCATCGGCCATCGGCAACGGCAGGCGCACGAGCGGATTCCGTATCTCCTGCTCATAGCGGCGACCTATCTGCTGTCGGCGGGCATTGTCGTCGTCGAGATGACGCAGCTTCACACGCAGCACGGCAGCCTGCAGTTCGTCCATGCGCGAGTTGCGGCCCACGTAGTCGAACACATACTTCTCGCTGGAGCCGTAGTTGCCCAGCGCGCGAATCACCTCGGCCAGTCGGTCGTCGTCGGTTGTCACAGCTCCGCAGTCGCCCATTGCCCCGAGGTTCTTGCCCGGATAGAAGCTATGGCCTGCTGCATGGCCCAGCGACCCCGTCAGCTTGTTACTTTGGTACTTTGTCACCTCGTTACTTTGGTACTTTGTTACCTTGGTACTTTGGTACTTTGTTACCTTGCACCCATGCGCCTGCGCATTGTCTTCAACAAGCAACAGGTCGTGGCGGCTACAGAAGTCAGCGATGCGCTCGGTCCAGGCATTGCGCCCATAGAGATGGACGAGCAGCAGCGAACGGGTGCGTGGGGTGAGGTGCTGTTCGAGCAGCATGTCGTCGAGTTCCAGCGTTTCCACGCTTGGCTCAACGAACACCGGGCGCAGTCCGTTCTCCGTGATGGCGAGCACCGAGGCAATGAACGTGTTGGCAGGCACCAGCACCTCGTCGCCCTCGCTGAGCAGTCCCATTTCGCGGTAGGCGCGAAAGATGAGTGTCAGCGCGTCGAGCCCGTTGCCCACGCCGATGCAGTGGCGCGTGCCGATGTACGACGCATAGGCCGACTCGAACGCCCGCGTCTGCTCGCCGAGCAGATACCAGCCCGAATCGACCACCTGCCTCACTGCCTGATGATACTCCTCAGCATGGCGGGCCGTCACTTTCTGTAGGTCCAGAAACCTGATCATTTTGTCCTTGTTTATTACTATAACGCGCGCGCACCTTATTTTATTGCATCCCACACGGAAAAACTCAAAAACCGTCTCCAAACTCTAAACTTTAAAACTCTCAACTGACTCTAAACTCTAAACTTAAAACTCTAAACTCAAAAACCGTCTCTCAACTCTCAACTCTCCGCTCGGCGCGAAGCGACGCTTTCGTAGCGAAACGGAGAAAGAACTCTCAACTAACTATAGGGATTTTCCCCTCCCACTTTAGGGAAAATCCTTTTGGAAGCTATTTTTTTCGTCGTATCTTTGCAACGTGAAAAGATTCACAAGCGAGAGTTACAAACGAAAATATCAACAACTTTTAAAACCATAATGATTATGAAGAAGATGATGATCGCCCTTGTGGCACTGTTCGCATTCGTAGCATCGGCAAGCGCCATGAGCTACGAGCAGGCCCGCCAGCAGGCTCTGTTCCTGACCGACAAGATGGCCTATGAGCTCAACCTCACGGAAGAGCAGTATGAAGCAGCCTACGAGGTAAACCTCGACTACCTCATGGGCGTTAACACGCAGGCCGACCTCTACGGCATCTATTGGGAGCGCCGCAACCTCGACCTGAGCTATATCCTCCTCGACTGGCAGTACCGCATGTACCTCGATGCCACCTACTTCTATCGTCCCCTCTACTGGAACGCAGGCTACTGGCACTTCGGCATCTATGCCCGCTACCCGCATCGCGACTACTTCTACTTCGGACGCCCCCGCTTCTACAGCGTCTATCGCGGCGGACACGCCTGGCACATGAACGGCGGACGTTCCTGGTACCACGGACGCAGCTTCGCACCCGTCGGACGCAGCCGCAACGACCACTTCGGTATGCACAACCGCTTTGAGCGCGGCGACTACGGACGCGGCAACCGCGGCTTCGACAACCGTGGCAACGCAGGCAACCACAACCGGGGCTTCGGCAACCGTGGCAATGGCAACAGTGGTAACGGCAACCGCAACATAGGCAACGTGAACCATCGCAATATGGCTCCCGTGCAGGGCAGCACTCCCAACCGCCAGCAAGCCATGCCCGGCAACAGCCGCAGCTCACAGCCTGGCTACAGCAACCAGAACGGTAACTTCGGCGGAACGCGCCAGAGCAGCACACGCACCACTGTTGGTCGCCAACTGAACACCCCGTCGCGCTCCGAGACCACTGCTCCGCGCCGCACGTTCACTCCCAACCGCTCGGTCAGTGCTCCTAATCGCTCGGTGAGCACTCCCAGCCGCTCGATGAGTGCCCCCAGCCGCTCGATGAGCACTCCCAGCCGCTCGATTTCTCCCTCGCGCAGCAGCGGTAGCCACAGCAGCGGTTCCATGAGCGGAGGCAGTCGCAGTGGTGGCAGCAGCCACGGTGGCGGTGGTCACTTCGGTGGACGCAGATAAGGATTAATTCTCTCTATTTCATACATTTTATAATTACGTGAAAAGCCTCAGGCCGTTGATGGTCTGAGGCTTTTTTTAGTTAGGAGAGGCGACTTCGTCGCGGGTGAGGGGCGCTTGCGCGCGGTTGAGAAAGCCCTTCGGGCGTTGAGAAAGTTGAGAAGCGACTTCGTCGCGGGTGAGAAGCCCTTCGGGCGGTTGAGAAAGTTGAGAGGCGACTTCGTCGCGGGTGAGAGGAGAATTACAACTCTAAAACGCGAACCTCGCAGTTCGCCATCTTCTGGATTTCGTTCATCGGTTTTCCTGTGTAGACGCTCTGGATGGCTTTGTTGATGATGCCATGTCCGACGGCCAGCACGGTCTTGCCCTGGTAGTGGTCCCTTACGTAGTCGAGAAACCTACGGGCGCGAGCTTTCATCTGTTCGAGCGTCTCAATGTCGTCGGGCCACACCTCGTCCTTCAGGTCGGGAATGTAACGCCCCGTGAACGAGCCCCAGTCGCGCTCGCGAAGGAGAAGACCCACCCCCCTGCCCCTCCCAGAAGGAAGAAGACCCACCCCCCTGCCCCTCCCTGCAGGGAGGGGGGTAGATACTCTTTCGGATAGGGGATTATTGTCACACAAAGGCATTTCACCCCCCTCCCCTCGGGAGGGGTTGGGGGTGGGTTCTTCCCCTCGGGAGGGGCTGGGGGTGGGTCTCTCCTCCACGATAATCCTCAGCGTCTCCACGGCCCGGGCAAGATCGCTTGAGAGAAAAACATCGATGTGCTCGCCGCGCAACTGCCGCCCCAACTCGCGGGCCTGCTCAATACCGTTCAGGGTCAGACGTCCTTGCGTCTGACCCTGCATGATTCGGTTCACATTGTCCACGGTCTCGCCGTGGCGCACCAGTAATAGTCGGCAACTCATTTCAGTCCTGTTATCTCCTGCCACCGAAGTGACCACTGCCGTTCGACTGCGTTGTAGGACGATTCGTGGCCGACTGCTGCGACTTCCGCTGCGGCTGAGTGCCGGCCGGCTTCTGTGCATTGCTGCCGTTGCTGCCCTGCGTGGTCGTGCCGAAGCGGCGCGTGCCCTGGTTACCCGTGCCTGTCGAGCGGTTGTTCGTGCCAGGCTGATAGCCCGTGCCCGTCGAGCGGCCATTGTTGTTGGGCTGGCTGAAATGGTTGTTGCCACTGCCCTGCGGCTGCACGTTCCATCCGTTGCCCGTGCCAATGTGGCGGCCAGAGGGCTTCGCAATGGTGCGACCTTCGTAGTAGCTGATGGTGCCACGGTTGCGGCCACCGCGATAGGTGCCGTAGACCGTCGGCGGCTGGCGGAAGTGGTTGCCACGGTCGTAGCGCGAGTAGATGCTGAACACCCACGAGCCGCTGCGCCAGATGGCGGGCTGATAGAAGTCCACCGTGGTGATATAACGGCGATACTGCCACGTCGTCAGCACGAAGCGCAGGTCGGTGTTGCGGCGGTTCCAGTAGATGCCGAACACATCGTCGGAATACCTGATGCTGAGGAAGTAGTCCAGATTGATCTCATAGACAGCCTCATACTGATCCATCGTCAGGCGCAGCTCGTACGCCATCTTGTCGGAGAGGAACAGAGCTTCTTGCCGTGCCTGGGTAAAGCTCATTGCCTGTGCGGCTACGACTATCGTCGTCAGCACTGCCGTCATCAACATCTTCTTCATCATGGTTAGTTTGCGAATTTACGATTTACTGATTTACGATTTAGGAGTGTAGGAGGCAGGAGTGTAGACCTTTGTCTTGAAACTCCTTGGACTCCTTGAACTCCTTGGAACTCCTTGGACTCCTTGAAACTCCTTGGACTCCTTGAAACTCCTTGAACTCCTTGCAACTCCTTGAAACTCCTTTACTCATTTGACTGCAAATTTACAAAAAAGTTTAGAAATCGCCATCAGTATTTATCTTTTTTTTCATTCGCGACTGCATCGTGCGCCATGCCGCATCGGTGAGTCCCATCATTTCGCGAATCTCCTCATCGCTCTTCCCCAGGTGGCTCATGATGAGGGTGAAGCGCTGTTGGGGCGAAAGCAACGAATAACCCTCCTGCAGCACCACCGAGAACGGAATGTCGCGTATGCAGTAGTAAGTCTCGAAGTCCTGATAGTCGCGCTTATACCAGTTCTTCGTGTTGCCGCCCGCCATGAACTGCTCGTAGAGCACACAGCCATGCGACAGCTGCTGCACGTAGTTTTTCTTCATCCGCTCCAGGGTGTCCTCCTGCGCCTGCTCCAGCTGTGTGAGCCGCTCGTTGGCATACTGCAGCTGCCCTCGCGACCGGCGATTGTCGGAAGCCATCGAGTCCATGAGCTGCTGGGTGCGGGCAGCCTCCTCCTTCACCTTCTCAATGGCCTGCGCGTTCTCCGCCATCTGTCGCTGCAGCGCCTGCAGCTTGCTCTCGCTGTGCCGTTTCCGCTGGTAGGAAAGTCCTGCTCCCACCGCCAGCACGGCGAGCAACACCCCACTCCACAGCCACGCCGTGCGCCTGCCCGTCTCCAGCTGCTCGTGCTCAACGCGCTTGTCAAACTGCTGTTGCTGTCGCTCCACGTTGTTCTCCCGCCGTAGCCGGTCTACGGAGTCTTTCAGCTGCGCTATCTCCGAGGCCAGGTCGTTGGCGCGGCGGTAGTCGCCCTGCTGCATCTTCAACTCCCTGAAAGCCTGCAGCGTGCTGATGCGCGTATCGGAGCGGCGGGCCACCTCCAGCGCCTTCACATACATCTGCTCAGCCTGCTTCGTGTCGCCCCGTTCGGCATAGAGACTTGCCAACGAACGGTAGGCAAAGCCGTGAGGCTCGATGCCGAGCGAGCGCCGCAGCAGCTCCTCGGCCTTCTGCACGCTGCCCAGGTTCTTGTAGTACACGCCCAGATTGGCCAGCACGTGGGCCTGCTCCTCCTTGCTCACCGATGCGATGAGCGGAATGCACTGTTCGAAGTAGTAGAGCGCGCTGTCGGTTTTCCCCACATGATGATAGGCCACCGCCAGCACCTCGTAGTCTTCCACCAGCAACTTCGGGTTGTTCAACCCCCGACAGCAGGCCACGGCCTCCTTGGCATAGCGCAACGCCGTCGGATAGTCGCCTGCCGTGAAGTTGATGTCCTCCAGCCGGTTGCAGATTTTGCTGCGCAACAGCTGGTCGCCCACGTCGGCTGCCAGCAGTTCGGCCTGCTTCAGGTTCTCCACCGCCTCGCCGGTCTTGCCCTGCTCGCTCTGCACCGCCCCCATATAATAATAGGTGCGGGCGAGCAGATTGCTCGGGCCGTGCGCCTTGTAGAAAGCCAGGCTGAAGTCGAGCAGCGAGTCCGACGCCACCGGCACGTAAGCCTTCCACATGGCCTGCACGCGCAGCAGCCGATAGTAGGCACGCACCTCGTCGGTCATAGCCGCCGTGTCCACGCGCTGCACCTCCCTCCACGCTGAGTCAGCGAGTTCCTTGTTCAGCAGCGAGTCTATCTGCGCCAACTGCTGCCACGCCACTTGGTCACCGCGTCCGCACCCCATCAGGAGCAGCAGAAGCATAAATCGACATAATCGTTTCATCTTCATCTGAATTCATCTTGAACGCACGAAGCGCCTTATCTTGCTGCAAAATTACGAGAAAAAAGTTACATTTCAAAGCAAAACCACCCGTGGGAGTGTTACAATTTTTTCGCCCTTTTTCGGGGGCTAAACCGCAACAAACGCCCTAAACATCGCGTTTTTTGGAAAAAACTGTAACAATGTTAAACCGATTTAACACTAAAATGCTTGCAAGGAATCTTTTTTCACTCTAACTTTGCCTACGGAAAGCCGATAACAACGGCGACCACACGATAGAAAAAAACATATAAAGTAGAACTCAAAAACAATACGACGATGAAAAAACTGTTTTACCTCCTCAATGGCTTGCTGCTCACCGCAGCCCTTGCCGCCTGCTCCAGCGACTACGACAATCCACCCGAGCAGCCTGATTCGCATCAGGACAGCGTTGACATCACCCAGGAAGAAGGAGCCTCAAAGGACTACACCGTCATCTCCACCGTACCCGTCAGCGACGAGGTGAAGGCTTTCTTCGATGAGGCGTTGCCACCGCCCGATGTCTACGGAAATATTCTGGAAACAGATTTCTATATGGATACTGAACAGTACTCTGACCATGCTGGTTGGCCTGTTTACCATGTCATTAACAATATGGAAGAATTGCAGCAGAGGTATTTGGGAGACAAAGTCATTCCTGAAATAAATTTTAACGATTATACACTCATTATAGGTCATTGTTTGTCTGGTACTCCTCCTAAAGAGAAGGATAGCTACTTTGGGATTAACGTACTCTGCTATGCTGACCATAATGAAGTCAATATAATGGAACAGAATTACCACTATTATGCAGGTATCCATCTGTCATATTTCTGGGGAATATTTTCCAAAATACAAGGAGACTTTAAAGGTTTTACATGGAACTATACAAAATGGAAGTAATTATTGATTATTATGACATTTCTGTTCCAGACAATATTGATGTCAACAAATACGTTTCTGTATTAATGGAATCAGGGGAATTTGAAACGGTTGATTTCAATTATATCTCACGCATTAAAAGAGTTGAAGAAAAAAAATATATATAATGTAAAACCAAAAAACAATACGACAATGAAGAAACTAGTTTACCTTTTCGGCACCCTGCTGCTCACCGCAGCCCTCGCCGCCTGCTCCAGCGACTACGACAATCCGCCCGAGCAACCCGACTCGCACCAGCAGGAAGAGCCTGCAACCTCTAAAACGAAGGAAGGAGTCTACTCTCCTGTAAAAGCATCGGAAGAATTGACTTCTTTTATGAGTAAAGCACTTCCAAACGGATCAAGAGAAAATTATTTCTTTGAATCTAGAAATAGTTCTTGTATCATCATTCATAGCTATGATGAATTCTCTGAAAAGTATCACGGAAGTGAGAAACTTCCTGAAATAGATTTCGAACGTTACTCACTTGTTGTTGGGCAAGAAGATGTAGAGCAATTTGGCTATTATCTTGTCAAGCATGAAATTGTTTCTGCAAAAGATGGACTTACTTTGAATCTTACTATTCGCTTAAGCGGAGGATTCCATGAGCAAAGCTTTACGTCCTTTTATTACTGGGGATTATACCCCAAACTTGATGAATCAACAATTTCTGTAAAAGTTACTAAACATTATAATTATTAAATTATGAGAACGATTCTTTATTATACAGGGAAGATAACTTTGTTATGCAAGCTGCCTCTACGTGCTGACGCTCTCGCCGGCAGGCCGGGAGCCTTAAACCTTCAAAGTTTCGCTGAAATAGGCAATAACGACACATTCCGACAACAGATTACAACCTAACAAATTGCTTTTTAATTTCCTGAAAAGGATGCCGCGCCCGCCTGGCTTTCATGACCTGGCGGGCGCTTTTGTGTTACAATTTTTTCGCCCTTTTTCGGGGGTAAAACCGCGACAAACGCCCTAAACATGGGGATTCTTGTTTCTTACCCCCCGAAAAAACTGTAACAATGTTAAACCGATTTAACACTAAAATGCTTGCAAGGAATCTTTTTTCACTCTAACTTTGCCTACGGAAAGCCGATAACAACGGCTACCACACGATAGAAAAAACATATAAAGTAGAACTCAAAAAACAATACGACGATGAAAAAACTGTTTTACCTCCTCAATGGCTTGCTGCTCACCGCAGCCCTCGCCGCCTGAGCGTTGACATCACCCAGGAAGAAGGAGCCTCAAAGGACTACACCGTCATCTCCACCGTACCCGTCAGCGACGAGGTGAAGGCTTTCTTCGATGAGGCGCTGCCAAATGAAAACAGGACACCTGCTTTCTCTTTTTCAACAGAAAACAAGGCTGAGTTTTTTGTGATTAACTCACAGGACGAGTTAGAAAGCAGATACAAAGGCGAGAGTATTTTGCCTGAGATTGATTTTGCCAAATTCACATTAATAATTGGCAAAGCCTATATGCCTGGATTGACCTACCATGTTAAAGCGATAGAAATTCACAAATATGAGTATAATCAATCTTTATGCGTCTTTACCGACGACCCAGAAGGATTGTTTTGGATGGCCTATAACATGTACTTCTGGGCACTGTTCCCAAAGATAGAGCAGGAAATATCAAACATCAGCATCATCCCTCAAAAATAGATAATAGACATAATTTTGCTTTTTAATTTCAAAGAAGGACGTGAGTGCCCGTCTGGCCGTGGTGGCCAGGCGGGCACGTTTTTTTTGCCATGACGGCAGCTCAATATTTCCAGCGCTCGATGTCGACATCGTCGCAGAAAGGCCGCTCCAGTTTGCGATTGAAGGGGTTGCGGTGGCCGGAGGGCGTGAACTTGCATAGCACGCGGCGTATGTGCTTGCGCAGGTCGAAGTCCTCTTTCTTCTCCACCATGTCGCTCTGCACGGTGAGGTGGAAGCGGCCGAAGTCGTCGAGCACCACCGTTTGGCCCTCGCGCAGGTGGTTTTTCATTTCCTTCACCAGTGCGATGATCACGGCATGCACGTCGGACTCCGTCACCGAGTTGTTATGACTGATGATGCGTGCCAGGTCCTTTGTCGTCACTTCGCCTGCCTTCACTGCGCGTCCGTACCACTTGCCCTGCAGGTCTTTGCGCTTGTGCTGATAGAGTTTAATCTTGATTGCCATGTCTTTAATCGTTTAAGTTGTATGCTATGATAACGCCGGAGGCATCGTTTTATTGTGCAATAGTTCATATTTTATAAAGTAATATATCATATATTGCAAAGTAATATATCATATATTGCTCGGTAATATATCATATATTGGTCAGTAATATATCATATATTACTTCATCAGAGCATAGCTATAGATGAACAAGAGGCCTGCTGCTGCATCGTCGGAGGATGCTTATAGTAGGCATAGCATGCAGTTTTTCTTGCTGAAAGAAAGATGATTATGGAATAAATTTCGTAACTTTGACGTTCGTCGAAGCTACTCTCGTTGACTTCGTCTCCAAATGTCACGACTCGGCCAATTAAACAAGTTTATTGGCACTCGCTGCTCCATTTGGTCGGAAATGAAACCAAAAACTGTGGTTTTTGCTTTGCATTTCGCTCACTTATTCGTAACTTTGCGACAAAAGTCGCGAACTTACTCCATTTCGGCATATTTTGAGTCCCTTGATAAGGGACGGCTATAAAGCAGGGTAAAAAAAATAATATTTCTTTTGTTCTGCACTCAATTTTTCGTAACTTTGCGCCAAAGTAACGACAATAAAAAGGAAAAAGAGTTATGAAGAATTTGCTAAACTCACTGGTGCGCGCCGTGATGGCCTTCGTGGTAGGCGCACTTATCATCAAGTTTCGCGAGGAGACGGTGCACTGGCTGACGATTGTCATCGGAGCGCTGTTCTTCGTGACGGGACTCATCTCGGTGGTGCTGAATAGACAGAGACCCACCCCACTGCCCCTCCCTGTGAGGGAGGGGAGTGATTACTCTCAAGGCGATGGCGTGCAAGCTGCAGGGCATTCTACTCCCCTCCCTCACAGGGAGGGGCAGGGGGGTGGGTCTGCTACTGGTGGGTCTGCTAGTGGGGGTGGGTCTCTTCTCGCCTCCGTTGTAGGCTTCGGAAGCATCATCCTGGGTGTAATCCTGGCGCTGATGCCCACTACGTTCATCACGGGACTGCAATATGTGCTGGCAGCGATGCTGGTGCTGGGAGCAGTGAACCAGTTCGTGAATCTGGCTCAGGCCTCGCGCTGGTGCCACGTGGGATGGTTCTACTGGCTGTTGCCCGTTGTGGTGCTGCTGGTGGCTATCTTCATGATTTGGCGCCCCATAGAGACGGCTGCCGCCCCGCTGTTCATCATCGGATGGTGCATGCTGCTCTACGGCATGGCCGAGCTGCTGGGAGCGCTGATGCTGTGGAAGGCTCGCCGCATCGTCAGACAGATGGAACGCGACGCCGAACAGCAGATGCAGTCGCAGCAAGCCATCACCGTCAGCGACGCCGAAGTCGTCGAGACAGCGGAGGAGGCATGAAGAGGCATCGGAAAAGCAAATGCATGTAAATACGTGTAGATACGTGCGACATCTCCGAAGTCGCATCTCACATCTGCACACCCTACCCTACCCCCAGGTCAGTAGACCTGGGGTTTCCTATATCGGGACTTCTCCGAAGTCCTAAAAGTCATGACGCACGAAATGGAGAGATGACCTCAAAGAAATCGTACTACAGAAATGACCTCGGAGAAACCGTACGACAGGAGAATAACCTCGGAGAGGTCATACAACAAGAAATAACCTCAAAGAAACCGTACGACAGGATTGACCTCGGAGAGGTCATACTATAGGAAACCCCAGGTCTACTGACCTGGGGGGAGGGGGTAGATGGATACGCGCCACCACTGATAGCAACTTCGAAGATGTCGCACGTAATTACAAATACTCCTCCTTAAACTCCACTCCATTCTCCACCAGCAAGGCCCGCAGTTCATCCTTAAACGACACCCTCCGATGGTGTTCCTTTTGTTTCATGATGTACTGCCTTATCATTTCCCGATCCTTATAGTTATAGCTCACGGCGAAGTACTCGTGTCCCCAACCCTCAAAATGAGGATACATACGAGGGTGTGCTTTCATAAACTGGTTCGTAGAGAGTTTCAAGGTCTTTACGAACTCAGAAAGCGAGACCGTAGGATGCAACGAAAAGAGCATATGGATGTGATCAGGCATGCCATTGATGCGATACAGACTACATCCTTTATTCTTACAGAAGCCATTGATATAGGCATACAGATCCCGCTCGTAAGCCTCGCTGATGACCGGCTTACTTGCCTTAGGACGTATGACAAGATGATACAGGGAATTTGAGAAGCTCATTTTCTTATTGAATACCTGCCTACTATGGTTCAGCCGGCATGAGTCCCTCGATGTACTTGCAGAGGATGGCGATGCCGCGCTTGTTTTCACCACCCTGGGGGATGATGAGGTCGGCGTAGCGCTTGGTGGGCTCGATGAACTGCTCGTGCATGGGCTTGAGGACAGCCAGATATCGGTCGACGACCATTGAGACGGTGCGGCCGCGGTCGATGGTGTCGCGCTGGATGTTGCGGATGAGCCGCTCGTCGGGATCGGTGTCTACGAATATCTTCAGGTCCATCATGTCGCGCAGTCGCTTGTTGATGAGCGACATGATGCCTTCGATGATGATGACGGGCTTGGGCTCGACGTGGATGGTCTCGGGCAGTCGGTTGGAGAGAATATATGAATAGGTGGGCTGCTCGATGGCATGTCCCTGCCGCAGCTCGTTGACCTGCTTGATGAGCAGTTTCCAGTCGAAGGCGTCGGGGTGGTCGAAGTTGATGGCCTTGCGCTCCTCGTCGGTGAGGGCGGTGGTGTCGTTGTAGTAGGAGTCGAGCGGCACGACGGCTACATAGTGGGGCGGCAGTGCCTCTACGATTTTCTTCACTACAGTTGTCTTGCCGGATCCTGTTCCGCCGGCGATTCCGATGATGGTGATCTTATTCATGATGATGAGGGGGGTGAGAAGGGTTTATAAGGTTATTGCGTCGAACATCGGCCGGTAGAAGTCGGCCTTGCGCTCTACGGCCATGGGATAGGCTCGCGAGGAACTGGGCATGCGCCACAGACGCATCGGTCGGCCTTCGAACGAGAAGGGCACGCTATCGCCCACGCGGGGCTGCTGGTCGATGGCGAGTTGCTGGCAGAGCACGTCGGTGGCCTTCTGGCCTGTGGTGCAGACGGCCTGGCACTGCGGTGCCTGCCTGAGCAGGGCGGCGACATCGGTGGGCGTGACCACCTCCAGGTCTTTGTCGCTGGCCGTGTTCTTCAGCCTGCGCACGACGGTGGCGGTGTCGTAGAGCCCGATGCGGCGCTCGGTGAGCATCTGCTCGATGAGATTGCGGCGGTAGGTGCGGCGGGCCTCGTCGACGTAGTAGAGCTTGTCGTCGTGGAAGCAGATGCCGCAGATGCGCCAGAAGTCGTTGGTGTAGTTAGGATAGAAGAAGTCCATGGCCCACCGCTTGCGCGCCGGCGGGAAGCTGCCCAGCACGAGCAGCCGGCAGCCTTCGGGCAGGAAGGGTTGCCAGGGATGACGCTCGGTGTCCATCCTTACTTCTTCTCCCTGGCCAGATAGATGACTACGGGCAGGTGGTCGCTGAAGCCGTCGAGCCACACGCCACCGGCAGTGGTGCGCTTGGGCGAGCCCTTGTACTTGCCTTCCTGCTGGAAGAGGTAGTCGCGGCGGAAGATTTCGTTCTTCCAGAACTTCAGCATCGAGAAGTCCTTCTCGCCTTTCTTGTTGACCGCGTTAGAGCTCATGACAATCTGGTCGAAGAGGTTCCACGAGCCATCGTACATGAGCGTGCCCTTGCCCTGCTTGACAAGGATGTTGTACCAGGGGTTGTACATGTCGTCGGGTCCCACCTTGTCGACGTCAGCCTTGCAGCGGAAGCCGTCGGTCATGCTCTTGTTGGTGGGGTCGTCGTTCATGTCGCCCATGACGAAGATGCGGCGTTCGGGGTTCTCGGCCAAGAGTTTGTCGACCACCTCGCGGGCCTGGCGTGCACCCAGTTCGCGATAGTAGCTGCCCGAGAAGCGGCTGGGCAGGTGGCACACGATGACGGCCACGGGATCGCCGGCAATGCGGCCCTTGGTGGTAAGGAAGCCACGCGTGGCGCGGCCCTTGTCGATGTCTTCCTGCAGTTCGTACTTATAGGGATAGAGCGTGACGTCCTCCACTTCGAAGAGTGCGGGATTATAGATCATGGCGCAGTCTACACCGCGCTGGTCGGGACCTTCCACATGTACATATTTATATCCGCGTGCGGCAAGTTCGGGCTGGGCCACGAGGTCGTCCAGACAGTGGGCGTTCTCCACCTCGCTCACGCCGATGGCAGCACAGCCGATGCCCGGCAGCACGTCGGTGCCCAGTTCGGAGAGCACGCGTGCCATGTTGTGGAGCTTGTGGGAATACTTCATGTCGTTCCACTTGTAGCTGCCCTCGGGCAGGAACTCGTAGTCGTTCTTGCCCTCGTCGTGCTGGGTGTCGAAGAGGTTCTCAAGATTGTAGAATCCTACCCCGTAGACGGAGAACGACTTCTGTGCAGATGCCGACACGCATGCGATCAGCATCAGGGCGAAAAGAATCATTTGCTTTTTCATCATATAGGTCTTTAGTATTTCTTCTGCAAATATCGCAATAATTTTTGATATTACGGCATGATTTCACAAAAAAATGGCAAAAAAGTCGTGTTTTTGAAAATTTTTTCGTTACTTTGCAAATGAATGACAACATTCACGACCGACAAACAATTATTAATCCTTATAAAATGCGAAAGAAATTAAGATTAGCACTGATTGCTCTCTGCTGCACGCCGGCTGCATTTGCGCAGGTGGACCCGAAGCAGGAGCAGAATGCCGTCACGGTCGACGAGTCGGCATTTACGTTTTCTGAGTCGCAGCTTGGTGAGGACGACAACGTGTCGCAGGAAGTCACCGTGCTGGGACAGAACAACAATGCGTATGCCAGCGAGGTGGGCTACAAGTGGAGTCCGGCCCGATTCAAGTATCGCGCCTACAACTCGAAGTACGTAGACATCTACATCAACGGCAACCCTGCCAACGACGGCGAGCGCGGCGAATTCCGCTATTCGCTCGTGGGAGGCCTGAACAACCAGACACGCGGCGTGGAAGCTTCGCTGCCCTTCGAGGACAACACGTTCAACGTGGCAGCCATGGGCGGCTCGAACAACTACAACTTCCGCCCGAGTGCCATGCCGGCAGGCCACAGGCTGTCGGTGGCCGGCGCCAACCGCAACTACATTTTCCGCGGCATGTACAACTACTCCTCGGGCTTCAACGCCAAGGGCTGGGCATGGTCGATGGGCCTGACCTACCGCTATGCCGGCGAGGGTTACGTGGAGGGAACGTTCTACAACGCCCTGTCGTACTACCTGGGCGTTGAGAAGATGTTCAACCAGCAGCACTCGGTGTCGCTTGTCACGTGGGGTAACCCCACGGAGCGCGGTGCACAGGCTGCCTCGACCGACGAGATGTACTGGCTGGCCAACGACCGTTTCTACAACCCGAACTGGGGCTACCAGAACGGCAAGAAGCGCAACTCGCGCATCATCCACGACTGGGCACCCTCGGCACTGCTGACCTGGGACTGGAAAATGGACGACAACACGAAGCTCACCACGACGCTCTTCGGCAAGTATGCCATGTACAGCAGTTCGCGACTGAGCTACAACAACTCCACCAACCCGGCACCCGACTACTACAGCCTGATGCCAAGCTACAACTACAACGTGTGGGATCCCAACGACCTCGACAACCGCACGGAGTCGGGACTGGCCGGATGGCAGGCTGCCTACGACTACCTGACAGCATCGAAGGCGAACCGCCAGATCAACTGGGACAGAATCTACTTCTCGAACAGGGCCGTCTCGGCACAGGGCGCTGATGCTATGTACTACCTGCAGGCCTACCACGACGACCAGCTCACCGTGAACCTTGCATCGACGCTGAAGAAGCAACTCTCGAAGACGCAGAGCCTCACCTCTGGCTTTAACGTGTCGACCAACAAGGGCATGCACTACCAGACGATGGAAGACCTGCTGGGCGCCACGTCGTTCCACAACGTGAACACTTACGTCGTCGGAACCTACCTCAGCAGCGACATGCAGGCCATGTACGACGCCGACCACCCGAACAAGGAAATCAAGGTAGGCGACCGCTTTGCCTACGACTACAACATTTTCGTGAACAAAGCACAGATCTGGTCGACCTATGCCGAGAATTTCGGTCCGCTGCACTACTCGCTGTCAGCCCGTTTGGGTGCCCAGAGCATGCAGCGCGAAGGTAAGATGCGCAACGGTCTGGCCCTCGACAACTCTCTCGGAAAGAGCAAAACGGCCAAGTTCCTCGACGGTGGTGTGAAGTTCGGCTCGTCGCTCAGCGTGGGCCGCGGCAACACCATCTCCCTCGGCATCGGCTACGAGAAGAAAGCGCCTGTGGCACGCACCGCCTTCGCAGCCCCGCAAATCAACAACGACTTCGTGCAGGGACTGAAGAACGAGGACGTGTTCTCCACCGAACTGGGCTATCAGCTCCAAACCAGCTGGGTGCATGCCAACATCAATGCCTACTACAGCCGACTGAACCACGTGGCTGAGTACAGCATGTACTACGACGACTCGCAGAACTCCTTCTCCTACGTGTCCATCAACGGCATCAACAAGGAGTACTACGGCATTGAGGCCGGACTGAACTTCAAGGTGAACTCGGCCTTCAACATCAAGATGCTCGGAACACTCAGCGACGCTAAGTACATCAACGATGCTGACGTGGCCTACATCAAGTCGCAGGACGGAAAGTCCTACAAAGACGTGGTGCTCTCGAAGGGCATGCGCGAAGGATGCACACCGCTCACCGCCGCCAGCATCGACCTGAACTACCACTCGGGTGGCTGGTTCCTCGACCTCATCGGCAACTATTACGACCGCATCTATCTCTACTACACGCCCGTGACCCGCTATGCCAGCGAGAACCTCATTCGCGACGACCTGGGCAACGACACCTATAACCGCTACGACCAGGCAAAGGGCGACGGCGGCTTCATGCTCGACGCCTCCATCGGCCGCAGCATCTACCTGAAGCGCGGCTCGCTCAGCATCAACCTCATGCTCACCAACCTGCTGAACAACACGAAGATTGTGACGGGTGGTATGGAGCAGAACCGCAAGGACCGCACCAACGTCAACGACGAAGACATGCGCGCCTACAAGTTCCAGAAATCTCCGAAGAAGTTCTATGCCAACGGCACGAACGGTATGCTCATCATAACCTACAAATTCTAAATAGCGACACAGACTATTATGAAAGCAATCAAATATCTTTTCATGGCAGCTGCGACATGCTTCGCACTGACCTCGTGCCTCGACGGCGACGACTCGCTGTTCAACGACGACTGGAAGGATCCCGACATCAGCGAGGCTCCGTTCGGCAACAACAATATCAACGAGGAAAACATCATCACCATCGCCGAACTGAAGGCCCATCCCAACTATAAGGCAGCCATCAGCAACAGCGGCAACAAACTGGTGGAAGACGACCTGAAGCTGCGCGTCTACGTGACGGGCAACGACATTGGCGGCAACCTCTACAAGCAGTTCGCCGTGCAGGACGAGACGGGCGCACTCATCGTGGCCGTCAATCAGGGCGGACTCAACGGCTACTTGGCAGAAGGCCAGCAGATTATCATCGACCTGAAGGGGCTCTACATCGGCGGCTACGGCTCGCAGATTGAGCTCGGCACTCCCTACAACGGACAGATTGGCCGCATGCCGAAGGACGTGTGGAATACTCACTTCAAGATTGTGGGCCAGCCCAATCCCGATGCCATCCAGCCCGTGGACTTCAAGGAAGTGGAGGGCGACATCACCACCAACTGCGGACGTCTGGTCATACTGAAGAACGTCACCTTCAAGAGTGCCAACGGCAAGAAAACGCTCGTCGACGGTGCACAGTCGGGTGGAAACTACTTCACCCAGCAGATTGACGGCTACTCGTCGAGCAAGCTCATCGTGCGCACCAGCTCTTATGCCGACTTCGCCGCCACGGTGCTGCCCTACGACACCATCAACAAGGTGAAGATTCCATGCAACATCACCGGCATTGCCACCCGTTATCGCGACACATGGCAGATCATGATGCGCAAGACCAGCGACCTGGAAATCCTGAAGTAAAGGTGAAAAGGTGAAAAGTGAAAATTCTAAATAGTTTCCAAAATAGATAATAATAAAAAAAGGTATAACAATATGAAAAAAGTAATCTTTTCAATGCTGGCACTCTTCTGTGCCGCATTCGCATTCACAAGTTGTGAAGACGTCCCCATGCCCTACGACCAGCCGGGCGAGGGAGGCGAAGAACCCGTGATCATTCAGCCGACAGGTGAAGGTACGGCCGATAATCCCTTCAATGTTGCTGCCGCGCTGGAGTATGTCAACAATCTGGCTGCCGACGAAAAGTCGGAAGGCAACATTTATATCAAAGGAAAGGTTTCGTCAATCAACACCAACTATGACGAATCGGGTACTTTTGGTAATGCCGTATTCTACATTTCAGACGACGGTACAGGCAAGAACACCTTCTACGTCTATCGCGCCCTTTACTTAGGAAACAAGAAGTATTCATCTGGAGAAACTTTGAACGAAGGCGATGAGGTCATCATCTGCGGTAAAGTGGTCAACTACAAAGGTACTACGCCCGAAACGGTTCAAAGTGAGGCATTCCTGTACTCGCTCAATGGAAAGACTGCCGGTGGCGGCGGCGACACGCCTTCAGGTGACGCCAAGGGTAGCGGCACGTTGTCTGATCCCTACAATCCCAATGCTGTCAAGAACTTGACTTGGACCGACAACACTACCTACGATACTACAGGCGAGGTCTATGTGAAGGGAAAGATTTCCAGAATTGCCGACAAAGGCACATTCACAGATGGCGGAACCTATGGCAACGCATCATTCTATATCTCAGAAGATGGAACAGAGAACGGCGAGTTCTATTGCTTCCGCGTACTATATCTTGGTAATAAGAAGTTCGCCGCTGGCCAAACCGACATTAAGTGTGGTCAACTGATGAACTACCGCGGTAACACGCCTGAAACAGTGGCAGGCAAGGCCTACCTCTACTCGCTCAACGGCAAGACCGAAGGTGGCGGCGGAGGCGGTGAAACGCCTGCCGGCAACGTCACGAAGACCGTCGATGGTGCAGTGGTTACGCTGGTAGTTGCCGGTGCAACTGAAGGCAATAAAGTCACCGTCGACCTGAGTGCTCAGGGCTGGGAGAGCGGCAAGGCTGTCGATCCCGCCACCATTACGCTCAGCGACGGCACGAAGATTACCTTCGCAAAGGGTGAGGGTAGCAACACGCCTGCTTTCTATTCAGCCACTAAGGGCGTGCGCGTCTATGCCAAGAACACCATCACCATCAGCGGCAAGGCCGTGGCAAAGGTGGTCATGACGTGCGACAGCTATAATGGCACAGCCTACACCGGCAACAGCACTCTCTATGCTTCGGCCAGCGGCACCACGTTCACCATCTGCAACGAGCACAGCGAAGCCAAGGGTGGCGACCAGTTGCGCGTGCAAACCATCGAAATTACCTACGCAAAGTAAAAAACTTTCGAAATAATTTGGCGGGCTGCGAAATTCTTTGTAATTTTGCAGCCCGTAATGTGTGATTGCGCTTTGTCGGGTCCACATTAGCGATTGGAAATACATTATATTATAATAACAAACAATAAACGAAACAATGAAAAAAGGTATTCATCCCGAAAACTATCGCCCCGTCGTGTTCCGTGACATGTCCAACGGCGATATGTTCCTTACAAAGTCCACCGCAAAAACTAATGAGACCGTGGAATTTGAAGGTGAAACTTACCCTGTGGTAAAAGTCGAAATCTCTAACACCTCTCACCCCTTCTACACGGGTAAGAGCACGCTCGTTGACACTGCCGGTCGTGTTGACCGCTTCATGAGCCGCTACGGTAAGATTAAGAAGTAATACCACTAGTATAGCGATATAATAAAAGTGCGTTCGGACGTAGTTGCATATGCGGCCGACCGCACTTTTTTCATTCCGGAACCAAGATGAAAGCAAACCTCAAGCACCTCATGCTGCTGCTCACGGCAGCGCTCGTCATCACTGCCTGCGGCGGCAGCGACGACCCTGACAACCCCGACGTAACCCCCGCGCAGACCAATGTCAACCGCAACAATGCGTCGCAGAACGAAGTCTACGGCCGACTGGAGTTCCCCCATCTGAAGGGTGGCAGCAACAATGTCGTCATCATCCACCGCGTGCCGGAGTTCGGTGTGAACTATTGCGTAGAGTGGGACACCAACCTGCGACCGACGGGCTGGACTCCCGAAGGAACTCTTCGTTCGCAGCGCTGGTCGTGCTTCCAGATGCACGCCGGCAACAGCAGCAGCCGAACCGACCGCAAGCCTTACAATGAAGGCGGGGATTTCAGCGAGTACCCCAACGATCCCGACCTGTCGTCGAAGTATCATTTCACGTCCGACCCCTATCGCTTCTCGGGCTACGATCATGGACACATCATTGCTTCTGCCGACCGCGCCTTTTCCTTCAACTACCGTGCCAACACGCAGACGTTCTACATGACCAACATGCAGCCGCAGGTGAACGGCTTCAATGCGAAGGTGTGGGCCAACATGGAAGCACAGGTGCGCCGATGGAACACGGGCAGCTTCCGCGACACCCTCTACGTCGTGAAGGGTGGTACCATCGACCGCTGGGACCAGATCATCACCACCATCGGTTCGGGTCAGAACAAGATTCCCGTGCCGAAGTTCTTCTTCATGGCCGTGCTCTGCAAGAAAAACAGCAACAGCACCAGCAGCACGGGCGGCTATCGCGCGCTGGGCTTCTGGATTCAGCATAAGTCGAACAGCGACACCGACCTGCGCCCCTACGTGGTGAACATCGACGAACTCGAACGCCTCACCGGCATCGACTTCTTCTGTAACCTGCCCGACCAGTACGAGAACGTCGTCGAGTCGCTGCCACGCGAACAGGTGCTCCGAGCCTGGAACATGGAGTAAAGAAAACGTCCCTGTAAGTGGTGACAATCCTTATGGGGGCAACCTACAGCATACAGACTGGCGGTGTAGCTTAAGGGCAATCCCTTTGCTACACCGCCAGTCCTTTTTTTCGTTCTATTCTGTTTAGCTATTCTTTATTTCCCGCGGACAAAGCGCTTGTGCTCGGCCTTCACTTCCGGCACCCCACTCCCGGCGGCTTCCATGCTGTCGAAATCAATGACATTCTTCTTGGCATAGTAGTAGTCGTCGTAGTAGTAGTCATCCCATCCGTAGTAATAGTTGTTCCAGTTGGGCGACGACGTGTGGGTCAGGCGGAAGTCTACGCGGCTCTCGCCATCGTAGATGGTACCCTCGAAGTAGGCATCGTCCAGCCGATAGTTCTCGATCCAGAGCGTGGTACCCTCCTCTACGAAGTACACGGTGATGGTGCGATAGTTCACCGTCCACTCGATGTGGTTGGCCACGTAGTTGCGGCCCCAGCCCGTGTTGCTGTAGTAGTCCACCCAGTAGCCCGTTCCACTGCTATAGCGATAGGGATCGCGCAGGAAGCAGATTTCCGAGTAGGTGGCATCGTAGGTGCGGCCGTCCCATTCCGACGACACGTACATGTTGCCTTTCCACGTGCCCTCCAGGGTGTATGCGATTTCGTCGTCGTCGTTCCACTCACAGCTCACGAACGACATGGACAGCACTGCCAGCAGTACCATTGTCCAGAGTGTGTACATCTTCTTCATGTTCTTAATCTCCTATTCGTTTATGGGTTCAACATTCGTTTTCTTGATTCTCTGCTGCAAAGATACTGCTTTTCCTTTACCCATACAAGCGTTTTTCCATATTCTTGCGTAGGATTTTCCCTACACTTCCATCGTTTTTCCCTAATAAACATTAAAAGTTCAAAGTTCAAAGTTCAAAGTTCAAAGTTTTTTGTATCTTTGTGGAGAGAATTTTTTATCAACCCAACAATACAAAAAAAAGAACATGAAGACTGTTTATGATTTCGCTGTCAAGGACAGAAAAGGTAAGGACGTATCGCTGAAAGAGTATCAGAACGAAGTGCTCCTCATTGTCAACACCGCCACGAAGTGCGGCTTCACACCACAGTACGACGAACTGGAAGCCCTCTACAAGAAATACCACGCACAGGGTTTCGAAGTGCTCGATTTCCCCTGCAACCAGTTTGGCCAGCAGGCCCCCGGCACCGACGAATCGATCCACGAGTTCTGCAAGCTGAACTTCGGCACCGAGTTCCCCCGCTTCAAGAAGGTGAAGGTGAACGGCGACGATGCCGACCCGCTGTTCAAGTTCCTGCAGGAGCAGAAGGGCTTCGCAGGCTGGGACATGGAGCACCCCATCGCCCACATCCTCGACGACATGCTCTCAAAGGCCGACCCCGACTACAAGGAGAAATCCGACATCAAGTGGAACTTCACCAAGTTCCTCATCAACAAGAAAGGTCAGGTGGTGGCCCGCTTCGAGCCTACGGAGAAGGTAGAGAACATCGAGGCCGAGATTGAGAAGCTCATTCATCAGTAAGAACGGAAAACTCACCTATATTTATATATAATAAGGTATATGGAACGAGTGAAATGTCTCATCATAGGCAGCGGGCCTGCGGGCTACACCGCTGCCATCTATGCCGGGCGCGCCAACCTCGCGCCCGTGCTCTATTGCGGACTGCAGATGGGCGGTCAGCTCACGCAGACCACCACCGTAGAGAACTTCCCCGGCTATCCCGAGGGTGTGGACGGCAACGAGATGATGCTCCAGCTGCGCCAGCAGGCCGAGCGCTTCGGCTGCGACATGCGCGATGGCATCATCGAGAAGGTCGACTTCTCCCACCGCCCTTACGTCGTGACTACCGACCGCGGTGTTGAGCTCGAGGCCGACACGGTGATCATCGCCACGGGTGCCTCAGCCAAGTATCTGGGTCTGGACGACGAGAAGAAGTACAACGGCATGGGCGTCTCGGCCTGCGCCACGTGCGACGGATTCTTCTACCGCAAGAAGACGGTGGCCGTTGTGGGTGGTGGCGACACGGCCTGCGAGGAAGCCATCTATCTGGCCCAGCTCTGCAAGAAGGTCTACATGATTGTGCGCAAGCCCTTCCTGCGCGCCAGCGACGTGATGCAGAAGCGCGTCATGGAGAATGAGAAGATCGAGGTACTCTTCGAGCACAACACGCTAGGCCTATACGGCGAAAACGGCGTAGAGGGTGCCCATGTGGTGAAGCGCAAGGGCGAACCCGACGAGGAGCGCTACGACCTGCCCATCGACGGCTTTTTCCTCGCCATCGGCCACAAGCCCAACACCGACGTGTTCCGCCCGTTCGTGGCTGTCGACGAGACGGGCTACATCCGCACCATCGACGGTACGCCCCGCGTGGCCTCGGCTGCCGACCCCACGCAGGCCCTGCCCGGCGTGTTCGCCGCCGGCGATTGCGCCGATCCTGTCTACCGCCAAGCTATCGTAGCCGCCGGCAGTGGCTGTAAGGCCGCCCTCGAAGCCGAGCGCTACCTGCAGACGCTCTGACACAGAAAGATACGCAGAGTAGTATAGTGGGTGTGTCAAAATAGGGAACCTTGTTGCATGGCTTTCCCTATTTTGGCACACTCGTTTTTTTCTTTTGCAATTCGGCAGGCTTCCCAGGTAGTCCCCTCCTCCCGGGAGGAGGAGACCACAGAAAGGAAGCCCCCGTTATTTTTAATGATAATAATAACGCGACAAAAGAAACGATTCTGCTGGTGTCGCGTACCGAAAGGCAAGCGACATAGAGATAAGAGAAGAATACTCTCTCTATCTCCCTCCATTATTGTTTTGCAAAAGAGATGAAATGGCGCTGGAAAATGAGCTGTTTTCCACTGCAAAATAAGTTGATTTCCGATGCAAAATGAGTTGATTTGGTTGGCAAATCAACTTAATTTCCTCTGCTAAACAAGTTTTTTCCTCAAGCAGCGCTGTCGCCTTGCCGCACCTACTGACGGCGGAACTGTATGGGTGTCATGCCGAAGTGTTCCTTGACGTATTTGCCAAAGAACGACGTATTGGGAAAGCCCAGCTGATGGCTCACCTCCTTGATGCTCATATCGGTCTGTCGCAGGTAGTAGCGAATGTCCTCAAGCAGGTGTTCGGTGATCCATTCACTGGCTGTCTTGCCCGAATTATTCTTGCACACCACGGAGAGGTACTTCGGCGTGATGCAGAGTTCGTCGGCATAGGAATGCACCGAGCGGTGACGGCTGGGCCCGTTGTTCAGCAGTTGCAGGAAACGCTGGAAGAGGCTGTCGCCACCTGCAACTTGGCCGCAGCTCACCATCATCTCCATCGAGCCGCAAATGTCGAGGAACGCCGCGCGCAGCAGCGAGTGGACCACATCGGTCCGATAGGGATGGTCGTCGGTGTGGTTGATGCTGATGTTCAGCATACGATAGAACAGGCCCATAAACTCTATGTCCTCGGGGCTGATGGTCGCCACGTGCATACGGTTGACATAGAGCACCTGTGTCCAAATACTCATTTTTTCGCGCAGGAAGCTGTGCAGGATGCGATCGGTAAGGAAAATGGCCTTAAACTCGAAGTCGGGGCTTAGCATCATGTTGCTGAACACGGTGTTGGGCGGGCAAATGAGCACCTGATTGGCCTGCAGCAGCGTTGGCACGCCATTCAGTTCGAGGCTCACGCGGCCACGGATGCAGATGGCCACAGCATTCATTTTCAGTCGCGTGGCACTGGGTTCGCTCAGCAAGCGGACGTTGTCGATCATGATGATGTCGTCGTCGAAATATCCCACGTTGACATCTGCCTTTATTTCGCTCTGAACACCGGCAATCATGCTCAGATAATGTTCCTTTTCAGGCATATTCTGCTTCTTTTTAATCTTTTTCGTGTGCAAAGTTGGTAAAAAAGAACGAGAAAATGATGTTCTAAAACTCTTTTATTTTGTTCAATAGTGACATATTAAGTGTTTTTCGCAATTAAAAAGGTAATTCCGAACATCCGTTTTTGGAAAATTATTGCCATCTTTGCAGACGTTTTCGCCAAAAAGAACAACGAATATGAAAGAAAAACAGATAATGGCGCTGATGGTCCTGGTGTTGCTGTTCAGCGCGTGCAGTAAGAAAAAAGAGAGTGAGCCGAAGGCCCCCACGCTGGTGAAGACCGAGTTGGTGACGGCAGGCGGCAGCATGGGCGAGCAAAGCTACGTAGGCATCGTCGAGGAGAACGAGGCCACGGCCGTGAGCTTCACGGACATGGGCGTGGTGAAGCGCGTGCTCGTCAGGGAAGGACAGGCCGTAGGTCGCGGACAGCTCTTGGCCGTGATGGACGACTCGCAAGCACGCAATGTGCTGGCCGGTGCCGAGGCTCAGATGGCGCAAGCCGAGGACGCGCTGCAGCGTTACGGCATGTTGCACGACGCCGGTTCGCTGCCCGAAGCCCAATGGGTAGAGATACAGAGCAAGGTGGCGCAGGCACGGTCGCAGTTGGCTGTGGCCAAGAAGAACCTGGCCGACTGCCAGCTGAAGGCTCCCGTGAGCGGCATCATCGGTCGTCAGCAGGTGAAGGCCGGTGAGACCGCCATGCCCTCGCAGGCTGTGGTGACCATCATGGATGTGACGCGCGTGAAAGTGCGCGTGTCGGTGCCTGAAGCCGAGATGAACGCCATCACCCCGCATACGCCGTCGATGGTCATCGTAGAGGCCGCCGGCAAGAAGGTGAGCGGCGGACGTATAGAGAAAGGTGTGGTGGCCGACCCGATGACACACACCTACGACATTCGCATCAGCGTGCCCAACAGCGACCGCAAGTTGTTGCCCGGCATGGTGGCAGAGGTGAGGATGAGGACCCAAAAGACCACCACCCCCAAACCCACCCCAGCCCTCCCGAGGGGAGGGAGCTTAGATACTCCTTCTGATGGCGGCACAACCAGTATAACTCCGGATACAAAGGCTAATCAATCGCCCCTCCCCTCGGGAGGGGAAGGGGGTGGGTTCTACCTCCCCATCACCAGTGTGCAGCGGCGGCCTGACGGTTCGCTGTTTGTGTGGACCGTCGACAACCAGAAGAAGGCCCATCGCACAGCTGTCACCGTGGGAGCCTCGCAAGGCAACCGCATCAGCATCCTGAGCGGCGTCACGGCTGGTCAGCGCGTCGTCACCGAAGGCTATCAGAAACTCAGCGAAGGAAACGTCGTACGATTCTAAGGTTTAGGAATCTAAGGAGTTCAAGAAGTTCAAGGAGTTGCAAGTAGTTCAAGACATGTGTCCAACTCCTGAATCTTTCAAGCTCCAAGGCATTCGTCTTGAACTCCTTGAACTCCTTGCAACTCCTTGCAACTACTCAAACTCCTTGCAACTCCATATGCTCCTTGAACTCCTTATAATAAATAACAATGACAAAGAATACCAAGTGGATCACCTGGCCACTCGACAACTATAAGATTACGCTCCTGCTCGTTGCCATCTTCTTCGGCATCGGCATCTATGGCATGTGGGTCATGCCGAAGGACGAGTTTCCGCCATTCACCATCCGACAAGGCGTGGTGGTGGCCGTCTATCCCGGTGCAACGAGCGAGGAGGTGGAAGAACAGGTGACGCGCCCGCTGGAGCGCTACCTCTTCACTTATGGCGAGGTGAACCGCACGAAGACCACGTCGACCTCGCAGAACGGCATGGCGATGGTGCTCGTCCACCTGAACGACGAAGTGAACAACAAAGACGAGGTGTGGTCGAAAATCAAGCACGGCCTGGCCCTCTACAAGCAGAGCCTGCCCTCGGGCGTGCTGGCACTCGTGGCCAACGACGACTTCGGCAACACCTCTGCCCTGCTCATCGCTATCGAAAGCAAGGAGCGCACCTACCGCGAACTGCAGGACTACAGCGACCGCCTCAGCGACCGACTGCGCAAGATTCCCTCCGTGGCCAACGTGCGCCTGTATGGCGACCACAAGGAGCAGCTGAGCCTCTACATCGACCGCCAGCGACTGGAAGCCTACGGCATCGGCCAGCAGGCTCTCATGACGACGCTGCAGTCGCAGGGACTCACCACGATGACGGGCAGCCTCGTGGGCGACCATCAGCAGACGCTCATCCACATCGAGCCCACGCAGAACAGCGAGGCCGAGGTGGCCAACCAGATCATCTATAGCGACCCGCTCACGGGAAAGGTGGTGCGCATTCGCGACATCGCCACCATCAAGCGCGAATACGACACGTCGGAAAGCTACATCGAGCAGAACGGCCACCCCTGCATGCTGCTGTCGCTGGAGATGATTTCCGGCAACAACATCATGGCCTATGGCGACGACGTCGACGAAGTGCTCGACGACTTCCGCGCGGAAGAACTGCCCGACGACGTCACGCTGACGCGCATTGCCGACCAGCCGAAGGTGGTGGGCGACAGCATCCGCGACTTCCTGCGCGACCTGCTGCTGTCGATGGCGGTCATCATCCTCGTGATGATGGTGCTGTTCCCCCTGCGCTCGGCCATCGTAGCCGCCATCACCATCCCGCTGAGCACGTTCATCTCGGTGTCCATCATGTACTTCGCCGACATCCCGCTGAACATCGTCACGCTGGCGGGCCTCATCGTGGTCTTGGGAATGATTGTCGACAACTCTATCGTGGTCATCGACGGCTACCTGGAATACGCACGCAAAGGCATCGAGCCAAAGCAGGCCGCGGTGATGTCGGTCAGCCAGTACTTCATGCCGATGATGCTCGCCACCATCTGCATCTGCGCCATCTTCTTCCCCTTCCTCATCACGTTCAAGGGAGCCTTCCTCGATGCACTCGAAGACTTCCCCTGGACCATCACCATCAACCTCATGGTGTCGCTGCTGCTGGCCGTGACGGTCATTCCGTTCCTCTGCGTGAAGGTGATTGGCGTGCCCTCGAAAGAGAAAGAAGGCAAACGGCTCACCGACCGCGTTCAGGCCATCTACGACCGCGTGTTGGCGGTGACGTTCCGCCATCCCTGGATGACCATCGCCACCTGCATGGCTGTCATCACCGCCTCGCTGCTCATCCTGCCTACGCTGAAGATTCGCCTCTTCCCCTTCGCCGACCGCGACCAGTTTGCCGTTGAGATATTCCTGCCCGAAGGCAAAGGACTGGAGGACACGCGCCTCGTGGCCGACAGCGTGCGCCATGCCATCGAAAAGGACGAGCGCATCACCGGCATCACGTCGTTCATCGGCTGTTCGTCGCCCCGCTTCCAGACCACCTACGCACCGCAGATGGCGGGTCGCAACTTCGCTCAGTTCATCGTGAACACCACGTCGCAGCAGGCCACCCTCGACCTGCTGGCCGACTATCAGCCGCAGCTCTCTGAGGCATTCCCCGAGGCTTACGTGAAGTTCAAGCGCCTCGACCTGCTGGAGGTGCCCGAGCTGGAGTTCCGCTTCTACGGCGACGACCTCGACTCGCTGCATGTGGCTGCCGAGCGCATGATGGCCCAGATGCGCCAGATGCCGGAGCTGGAGTGGGTGCACAGCGACTTCCTGCAGCCGTTCCCACTCATCAACGTCGAACTCGACCCCGTGGCCTCGGCACAGCTGGGCATCAACCGCACCACGGCAGCGCTCTCGCTGGCCTCGCAGACCGGCGACCTGCGCATAGGCAGCATCTGGGAGAACGACTACGAGCTCCCCATCGTCGTGCGCGACACCACGCAGCTCACCATCTCCGACGTGGAAGACCTGCCCGTCACGTCGCCCCTCACCATGCTCCCTTCCCTCGGAGGAGATGCATCCCGGCAGGCACTTCCCTCCCTCGGAGGGGTCGGGGGAGGCTCCCCCTTACGCCAAGTGGCCCGCGTCACTCCCAAGTGGAGCGAGAGCCGCATCATGCACCGCTCTGGCGAGCGCTGCCTGACCGTCACGGCCGAGTTCCAGCGTGGCATCTATGCGGCTCCCGTCGAGGCTCGTCTGGCCAAGATGCAGGAGGCATTGCAGCTGCCTGAAGGCGTGCGTGCCGAACTGGGCGGCGAACTGGAATACAACGACCTGAACATGCCGCAGATATATAATGGTATCATCATCGCGATGATCATCATTTTCTTCTTCCTGCTGTTCAACTTCAAGCGCTTCGGCATCACCACGCTCTGCATGGTCGCCCTCGGTCTGATGCTTCCTGGCACGCTCGTCGGTCTCGGATTGATGAACCGCATGATTGGTCTGACCAGCATCTTCGGACTCATCACGCTCATGGGAATGATCATGCGCAACGAAATCCTCATCTATGAGCATGCCGACAACCTATTGAGAACCTCCCCCGCCCCCTCCAAAGGAGGGGAGGGCCTCACGGGCTGCGATGATTCCGGCAGGCCCACCTCCCCTTTGGGGAGGACGGGAGGGGTCTCCCACGCTGCCTATGAGGCAGGGCGTCGGCGCATGGTGCCCATCTTCCTCACCACCGCCACGACGGCCGTGGGTGTCATCCCGATGATCATTGCCGGCTCGTCGTTCTGGATGCCCGTAGGCGTCACCATCTTCGCCGGTGGCATCGGAGCCCTCATCCTCGTGGTCACCGTCCTGCCCGTGGCATATTGGAAAACCTCAAGACAAGGTAACAAAGTAACTAGGTAACAAAGTAACAAGGTAACAAAGTAACAACTGGTTCTTTATGAGATATATCATTCTTCTTTTATGTTCTGTATGCTGCGGTATCACCGCAGCCCAATCCCCATACACCCTCCGCCAACTCACTGACTCTGCCCTGCTCCACAACCTTTCCACACGTTCGGCACGCCACTCCATCGAGGCAGCACACGAGCAGCGGCGCGAAGCCTTCACAAAGTATTTCCCCAACGTCAGCGCCACAGCCGCCACGTTCAATGCCAACCGCGGCATGGCGAAGATGACGCTCGACCCACAGACGATGATCTCGCCTGAGTTGGGTGCCGCGCTGGCCCAGTCGTTTCCGCCGGAAGCAATGGCTGCCCTGGCAGCACCCATGAACATGACGATGATGAAGAGCGGCACCATTGCCTCGGTCACAGCCATGCAACCCGTCTTCGCGGGTGGACAGATTGTGAATGGCAACCGTCTGGCCCGCATCGGCGAGGAGGTGAGCGAGCTACAGCTGCAGCTGGCTGAGAACGAGGTTGAGAAAACCGTCAGCGAGTACTACTGGCAGCTGGTGTCGCTCCATGAGAAGCAGCGCACCCTTGCCGCCGTCGACACGCTCCTGGCCGACCTCTATAAGGATGTCGACGTGGCCGTGCGCGCCGGTGTGGCTATGCGCAACGACCTCCTGCAGGTGCAGCTCCGCCAGAACGACATCCAGAGTCAGAAGCTCAAACTTCAGAACGCAATTGACATCCTAAAGATGACGCTGGGGCAGTATGCAAGCCTCACCCCTACCCCCTCTCCAACAGGAGAAGGGAGTCGGTACTCTTTTGAAATCGTTGTTCCAGATGCGAATAAGCAAGACTATTCACTCCCCTCTCCCGTCAGAGAGGGGACGGGGTTGAGGCTTCTCCCCGAATACTCTCTCCTGCAGAAGCAGGTGGAGGCCGCTAAACTGCAGAAGAAACTGGCCGTGGGGCAGCAGCTGCCCAGCGTGGCCGTGGGGGCTGGCTACAACTACCACAACCTGCTCGACAACGACCGCACCTTCGCCATGGTGTTTGCAACGGTGAGCGTGCCCATCAGCGACTGGTGGGGCGGCTCGCATGCCGTGAAGCGCAAGAAGATTGAACTGCAGAAGGCCGAGGAACAACTCGAAGACAACGCCCAGCTGCTAGCCATCCGCCTGCAGAAAACGGCCAACGACGTCACTGAGGCCCAGCAGCAACTGCTCCTTGCCCAGCAGGGCATCGACCAAGCCAGCGAAAACCTCCGGCTGAACCGCGACTACTACCGCGTAGGCACCGCCCGCATGGCCGACCTGCTCGAAGCCCAACTGCTCTACCAGCAGGCTTGCGACCGCCACACCGAGGCCTATGCCGACCTGCAGCACAAGCTACTCCTCTACCGCCAGGCTGGAGGAGAACAATGATAAACAAGGTAACAAAGGTAAAAAATCATTTTACCGATAGAGAATAACGGCAAACACGACGATCCATCCTACCACACAGAATTGCAGGCAGCGGTCGTGCAGCAGCACTTTCGTCGGGCTACCACTTTTGTGGCTGACGAAGGTGAGCTGCATATAGCGCAGGATGCCTGCCACCACAAACACCGACGTCATGTAGAGATGTCCGCACCCTAACCGTCCGACGACATCGGGCGACATCGTGTAGAGCACATAGCACACGATGGTGACACCCCCCACCATCGGCACTGCTGCGTTGAGGAACGCCAGATGGTAGTGTTCCACGCTTTTCCGTGTCTTGATGCCCGACTGCTGATAGATGACTACGTCGTCGCGGCGTTTGGCTAAAGCCAGAAAAAGTGCCAGCAAGAATGTGGTGACGACGATCCAGGGCGACAGCACGATGTCTGAGGCCTGCGCACCTGCTACGATGCGCATCACAAAGCCTGTGGCTATGATGAACACGTCGAGCAGGGCTATCTGTTTCAGTTTCAAGCAGTAGGCAACGTTCATGACGACGTAAAGCAACAGCGTCGGTGCCACAGCCGACAGATCGAAGATGACCACGAGAGCCGATGCAGCCCCCCATACCGCGGCCATCATGGCGTAGGCAGCAGGCTTGCCGACCCGACCGCTGGCCACGGGCCGCTGTCTCTTCACCGGATGCCGACGGTCGGCCGCTGCATCGTGTATGTCGTTGAGGCAATAGATGCCACTGGCAGTGAGGCAGAACGCGACGAATGCCACGATACATGGCCACGCATAGTGCCAGTCGGCCGTGCGTCGGTCGAAAAACAGGGGTGTGAAGACGAAGATGTTCTTCAGCCATTGTTGTGGGCGCAGCAATGCGATGAGGTGACTGTTCATGGGCGTTTCTCAATTTTTTCAACTTTCTCAACCTTCTCAACTTTCTCAACCTTATATAGGGTTAGCGAAGGCCGCTGGCAGTGGTCGACGGCAGTAAGCACGAAGGCCGAGTCGGCTCGGAGCGTATTCAGGTAGTTGCTGACGGGCTGATCAAACTCACCACCGTCGGCACGCTCGATGATGTAGTCAACACGACGGACATACTCCGCAGGAAAGATTCCCACAAAGTAGCACGTGCGGCACACCGGCTTCAGCTCGTAGAACAACGAGAACGGACAGACCACCGCATCCGTCGGCCGGAAGTGCTGCCGACTGACGAACGAGCTGACGTTGCCGTAGTCCCAATCCGCGGGAGTCCTCATCGACCTGATGCCGCCGACGGTCAACACCAATGCCACCACCATGAGCAGCAGGCGCCACCGACGGCATCTTACTGCCACCGCCGTGGCGGCCATCAGCAGAGGGAGGAATGCCATCCAGCGATAGTACTCCGTAAACCGGCCAGCCAGCACCATGGCGACAGGCGCTGCGAATGCGAACAGCAGGGACAGGAATCCCTCGGCGCGCACGAGTCGGCGCAGGCCACAGCGGAAACAAGCGGCATAGGCCAGCGACGTGACGACAGCCAGCACGATGAAGCTGCGATAGTCAGCGAGGGCGGCAAACTGCCGGCCAAGATCTGTCGGCGTGCTCAGCTGTTGCAACTTCTCGACATACGGCACGTACTGGAATCCGAACACCTCGCCTGCCCAGGGAAGCACCGCCAAGGCGACAGACGAGAGCGTAGCCGAATAAGGCACTATGCTGCAGGCGAATGCCAACAGTCGGCCATGGGCAAGCATGAAACAGCCCAAGAGTATCACCCCCAACACGAGGCCCGACAGCACCAAGCCAGTGAGGGCGGCTACCTGCCTGCGGCGGTCTTTCATCACGACAAAAAGGAACAGGCAGAGGGCACACAGGCAGGCAGCGGTCTGAAAGCCCGACCACACGGCGAGAGCCGAGGCGGCAGCAACGGCGAGGCGTGTCGTCGGCGATTTCGCTTTCAGGTGGCATTGCATGGCTTGGGCTGCAAGGACGAACACCAATGCACACAGCATGTCGGGACGTCCGTTGCGATACATCCACGCCATCTCTCTTGTGCCCCAGAGCAACAGCGCAAACAGGGCGGCCACTGAAGGCGACAACCTGCGGAAAGGACGCAGGCAGACGGCACCCAGCACAAACGTGACGAGCAGGTTCATACTTCTGACGGCCACCAGACTGCCACCCGCAAGCCACATCCAGCCTGTGGCCAACAGCTGATAGAGGGGAGGATAGGTGGAGAAAGGACTTTGGCCGGCCACGCGATACCAGGCCGTGGTCGCCCACGTGCCATGAAAAGCAGCGTTATAGGAAGTGTCGAGCAACATGACCTCGTCAATCCACGGCGGCAGGTTGCTCAGTGTCAGAAGGTTGATGGCAATGAACAGCAGCGACAACAAACAGTAAGTTGCCACGCCCATGCGCCTTGGCGCCATCAGATTCATGATTGTCCACTTCATGGTCAGTCGTTTTTTTGACCACAAAGTTACGGAAAGCTGCCTCTGCGACCATCAGCTCGGCGTATGCAAAACGTCAAGCGTACGCGAAGCGGACGGGGCGGAGTACGGAAAGGATACGGAGGTGCGGGGTACGGAGGTGCGGGCCTACAGCGACATCACGAACTCGTCCCACTCGGCAGGCGTGCCCTTGCGGCCGAAGACCTTCAGGAAGAGGCGGCTGCGCGTGCTCGACACCGACTGCTTGGAGCGGGCGGTGAGGCGGGCGATGTCGGCAGGGGCAATGCCGGCCTTGATGAGCAGGGTGATGCGCATCTCCTGCGGCGACAGGCGGTAGAACTCCTGCAGACGCGAGCGGAACGCGGGGTGCGTCTTGTCGATGGTGTCGGCCAGAATGTGCCAGTCCTCGTCGGTGAGCGGCTTGGGCGTGGAGTCGCCAAGCATTTGGGCGATGCGCTTAAAGATGGGTGCCTGCGAGAGCATCTGCTGCTGGCGTTCCGATGCCTGTTCGTCGCGCTGGCGATAATCGGCCAAGAGTTGTTCGAGTTGCTGAACCAGCAGCGGGTTGTGCAGTCGGCGACGGGAATACCAGAAGGCGGCAGCAACGAGGAGCGCTACGAGCACGGCAACAGTTGCCACGGCCACCGTGAGTCGCACTTGCAACTGGGCGTTCTGCCGGGCGCGCCGCGAGTAGTCGTACAGGGCATTGGTGTGGCGCAGTGCTTCTGTGTCGATTTCCTGCTGCAGCGAGTCGGTGAGCAGTTCGTATTGTTCAAGCTGGTGCATAGCCTCATGGGCACGTCCTTCCTTCAGGAGCATCTCAGCCAGCCATTTGTGAGCCATCTGGCGGTGGATTACTGCCCCACCCTCATCAATCAGAGAGTTACAGTAGTAACGCGCAGAGTCGAACTGGGCGGTATGACGATAGAAGTCGGCTGCCATAAAGCGCAGGCCGGTGTTGTCGGGCAGGGCCTGCAGGGCGGGCATGAGCAGTCGGCGGGCCTCGTCGTAGCGGGCGTGCCAGAGGTAGTAGCCAGCCAGTTGACTGCCCACGTCGATCAGTAAGGCGCTGTCGCCGGAAGCCTCGGCCAACTGCATCGCCTCGCGGAAGAGCACACGGCAGCTGTCGTCAGCCTCGCGGGTGCGATAGACGTTTGCCATGTCGCGCAGGTCGCATGTCATGCCGAGGGTGTCACCCAGACGGCAATCCACCTCGTATGCCTTGCGGAAGGCTACAAGCGCATCCTCCTGCAGTCCCTCCTCAAACAGCAGATGTCCCATCTCGCTATGGATAACCACGAGCAGCGTGTCGGCACGGGCGTGGTCGGCAGCCATGCGGAAGCACTCGAGCGCCTGCGGGGCGTCACCCTCGTCGGCCAGCGCCAGCGCCTCTTGGTAGTAGCGTTCTGCCTTATCGGCCGAACACCCGCAAAGCAAGAGAAGGGCCAAGAGGAGGGGCAGGGGGGTGGGTCTGTTGTTTCTCATTCTTCTTCGCGCAAGAATAAAGGTTTATAAAGGTCGAGGTCGAATCGCACGATCCACTGGCATACCTCGTCGATAGTGGCCTGGAATTGCTCAACAATGCAGATGCAGTTGCCATAGAAGAACGTGCTGATGGTGGAGTCACCTTCAATTTCCATCTGCTCATAAGCCTCACGGGCCGTGTGTTCACTGGCAAAGACGAGGTACATAGAGTCGCAGACGACCATGCCGTCATTGTCTTGCAACAGGTCTACGCATACCGTCAGCGAGTCGTCCACCAGCGGCAGTTCGTAGTGATGACCGTCGAAACGTCCGAAGACGGGTTCCGCAGGCATGGCTGTCGTTGCCTTGGGCCGATGCCAGTAGTCCAGCGCATTGCCTACCGTGCTGGAGGTCCTGCCCATGAACATCTGACTCATGTCTATCTCCATGTGGTCAGTGTCATCGTCGGCCTCGCGCTGCCGAATCGTGTAGTGCTCAAAACAGCTGGCATCGAAGCAACTCAGGTGCATGCGATGGCGCCCAGTGAGCGTGCCGGTGGTGTAGCGCCACTTGCGTCCCACGCGGCGCGGCATCTGCCGGCTAGTTTGGCGAACGAATTCCCTAACAAAAGTGCAGAGGCCGCCGTCAGCCTCCATCTCCACATTGGGCACATTGGTACTGTCGGGCCAGTAGTAGCAACAGCTGCTGCCGTCGACCTTGTCGCCCCACCACCCCACTCGCATGCTCGATTGGGGGGTATCAGCAAAGGAGATACTGTCGAACGGCACTTCCAGGCAGAGCGCACCAACATTGGCCGAAAGCATGTCATGTTGCAAGCGCATCTCTGCAATGTTGCGGATGTCGAACACCTGGCAGCCCTGCCGTCCGTGCACGTAGATGGCCTCCTGCGCCAGTACGCTCAAGCACGTGGAAACAGCCAGAAGAAGAAAAGAGAATCGTCGTCTTGTTTGCATAATGGGTGCAAAGTAAATAAATTTTAGCGAAACGGCCAAACGAGCGGGTACGCAAACGGTACGCACAAGCAAAAATCTGAGCATTGCGCCATGGGGCAATACCAGTCACGCGCAGAAGCGAAAGGTAAGGTACTTCTATTTGACGGGCTCCATGTGCAGGGCGATGTGGGTGTCGTCGCCGAAGTGCTCCTTCAGCCGCCGCTCGATGGCAGTGGCGCGGTCGTGAACTACGCGCAGGGGCAAGTCGCCATCCATGCGCACATGGGCCTCGATAGCTATGTGGTTGCCGATGCGTCGTGTGCGCAGGTTGTGAGGCTGCTGCACGTCGGGGAACGACTGTATGACCTGCAGAATCTCCTGCTCGGTCTCGTCGGGCAGCGAGCTCTCAGTGAGTTCGCCGACGCTTTGCTTCAGCAGTTTGTAAGCCACACGCACCAGCATCAACCCTACCACGATGGAGGCCAACGGGTCGCACACCGCCCAGCGCCTGCCCAGCCAGATGGCCAAGCCGATGCCAATGGCAGCACCTATCGACGAGAGGGCATCGCTGCGATGGTGCCAGGCGTTGGCTATCATCACCTGCGAGTTGAGCTGTCGGCCCCGCAGCGCCGTGTACTGATAGAGCAACTCCTTGACGGCTATCGACAGCAGGGCCGCCCAGAGTGCTATCCAGCCCGGCATCTCGAGTTCTGCCCCACCCCACCAGGCGACGAGTTTCACGATGCCCGAAACCACAATGCCCGTGGCTGCGGCCACCAATGCCAGTCCGATGAGAAACGTGGCGATGGTCTCAAACTTGCCGTGTCCGTAGTCGTGCGACTGGTCTTGCGGCTTGGCGCTGATGCTCACGAAGAGCAGCACCAGCACGTCGGTCACGAAGTCAGACAGCGAGTGCACGGCATCGGCTATCATCGCCGCGCTGTTGCCCAGCACGCCGGCTATGAACTTAAACGTGAGCAGCACCGCATTGCCTGCGCTGCCCAGGAGCGTCACCTTATAGATTTCTTTTTCGCGAGTCATGATATTTCTTACAAACTTTCAAATAAAAGGGAAGAAAAAACTTTCATATCAGTCATCATTGATCATACCGGCTACTTAAACGCGCTGACGCGCTGTTGGATGTTCTCGCGCAGCTGGTCGCGGTAGAGCCAGATCTCGCGGGAGTGGTAGTTGCCTTCCTTGCCGATGAGGGGCAGGACGTAGTCGGTGGCCGAATAGCCGCTGACGAAGAGCAGGTTGGAGGCTGTGTCGAGGTGCACGGTGAGCGTGTCCTTCTGCTGCGCGGCGACGGGCTGCAGGGGCGTGGGCTCGGTGACGAGCGTGGCTTCCTGACTGTCGGTGCGCCAGTTGACGGGGTTGATGGCGACGGCACTGCGGGGCCACAGCGTGCACGAGGCATCACGCACGGAGTTGTAGCAGATGGTCACGCCCGTGTCGTCGGCTCGCTGGGCAGGACGAATGCGGGGAACGCTGTCGAGCATCTCCTGCGAGATGTTCGTGCCGATGATGTAGGCCGCCACTATGCGGCTGTAGTCGGCGTCGTCCATCTCGCGCATCAGCTCAAGGGCAATCAGCGCACCCTGGCTGAAGCCGACGAGCACGAACGGGCGTCCTTGGTTCTGATGCTTCAGGTAGTAGGCAAAGGCGCGGCGCACGTCGTCCAATGCGAGCGGCAGGCGCTGGCGGGCAAGGCTGTCGCTCTCGAACGACTGCAGCGAGCACTGGCGGTAGTAGGGAGCATAGAAGTTCAGGCGCCCGCTCAGCAGCGTGTCGACGCCCTCCATCTCGCTGAGCATGGGCAGGCGCAGGCTGTCGGCATAGGTGTCGGCATAGTGGCAGAGGGAACCGTCGGCCGCCGAGGGATAGTCGCCCGTCTCGGTGGAGATGACGTAGAACACGTCGGCCTCGCCCTGGCGGTCGGTGATGTACCATTGCGACGCCTCGTCGTAGTTGGGTTCGGCGGGGATGTAGCCATCGGCCATTTGCCGGGTTGAGCAGGCCGTGAGCGCCAGCAGACCAGCCATGAGGGGCAACAGCATCGTAGCCCGGAAGTTCTTTCTTGTTTCCATACAGTTAGTTTTTTTTCCATTATCCATGCAGGGTATGCGGCGTGCCGCAATTCCCTACTGTTTGCGCAGGTGGTCGACGGCCCAGAGACCGCAGAACGTCAGCAGGCCGTTGAGCATGAGCAGCTCGTAGCCGAAATGGTAGTTCCACAGATGCTGCGAGAGCTGGTCGAGGCCGAAGCAGAGGAGCGGGGCGGCGATGCAGATAGCCCCAATCAGAAGACCCTCTCCCTGCCACAGAGACCCACCCCCCTGCCCCTCCCTGTGAGGGAGGGGAGTAGAATGCTTTTCTGCCTGAAAACCATCGCCTTGAGAGTAATTACTCCCCTCCCTCGCAGGGAGGGGCTGGGGGGTGGGTCTCTGTGGCTGGGGGGAGGGGAAGGGGGAGAGGCTGTACGCAAACAACCCCAGCAGGGGGCCGTAGGTGTAGCCGCACATCACGTAGATGGCATCGATGACGCTGGGCGAATTGGCCAGGCGGAACAGCATGATGACGCCGACGAATACCACTGCCATGCCTACATGCACGCGGCGGCGCAGACGCTCGTCGTCAGGACGGCCGCAGATGTCGACGCAGTAGCTGGTGGTCATGGCGGTCAGCGCGGAGTCGGCCGACGAGAAGGCGGCAGCCACGATGCCGAGTATGAACAGCACCAGCGCGCCCTGCCCCAGCGACCCCGTGGCGGCAAACATCGGCAGCAGTTGGTCGCCGACAGCCGGCAGGTCGACGCCGCGTTGCTGTGCCAGCAACACCAGCAGCACGCCCAGCGAGAGGAACAGCAGGTTGGCAGGCAGGAAGGCCAGACCGTAGACCGTCATGTCCTTCTGAGCGTCGCGCAGCGAACGGCAGGTGAGGTTCTTCTGCATCATGTCCTGATCGAGACCCGTCATCACGATCACCACGAACACGCCGCTCAGGAACTGCTTCCAGAAGTTCTGCCGCGACACCCAGTCGTCCCACACGAACACGCGCGAGTGGCTGTCGTGGGCGATGGCGCTCACGGCACCGGCGAGGTCGAGGTTCAGCTCGCCCATCACCTTATATATAATAAGCAGCAGCGCGCCGAACATGCAGGCCGTCTGCAGCGAGTCGGTCCAGACGAGCGTCTTGATGCCTCCGCGCCGCGTGTAGAGCCAGATGAGCGCAATCATCAGCAGGACAACGAGGAGGAAGGAGAGATACCCACCCTCAGCCCCTCCCGAGGGGAGGGGAGTTTGAATACCCGAACTGTTAACGATGCTATTCCCTAAGCTAATCAAGCCCCCCTCCCCTCGGGAGGGGGTGGAGGTGGGTGTCAGGGAGAGTGTCCCCCAAATCACCATGCACACCAGGTAGAAGCGGGCGGCGGCACCCGTCATCTTCGACAGCAGGAAGAACGAGGCGCCCGTCTTGTAGGCCTCGCGTCCCAGGCGCTGGCCCAGGAAGGTGTAGATGGAGGTGAGGTTCAGCCGATAGTAAAGCGGCAGCAACACGAAGGCCACCAGCAGGTAGCCGGGTATGAAGCCGAGGCACATCTGCAGGTAGGTCATGTCCTGACGGAGCACCATGCCTGGCACCGACACAAACGTGACGCCCGAGATGGAGGCTCCTATCATGCCCCACGCCACGAGATACCACGGACTCTTGCGCTCGCCGCGGAAGAATGCGTCGTTAGTAGATCGCCGAGCCGTGAGCCTGCTCACCAGCATCAGCACGGCCATATAGCCTAATATCACTAAAAGAACTGTAGTCATTGCGGCGCGAAGGTACTGAAAAATTCGCAATCCTGCAAGCAAAACCACTAATTAATGCTCACTGCACGCGGCTTGTCAACCTCTCCAAGCAATGCTTCTAAGCCACCGGGGCAATGACTTCATGCAGAAAAAGCTATGTTCTCGTAAAGTAATATATGATATATTACCGACCAATATATGATATATTACCGACCAATATATGATATATTACTTTGCAATATATGATATATTACTTTACAATATATGATATATTACATCATGAAAGCATAGCTTAGGAAGCATTGGAGCATGCCTTTGCCAGCTTTGGAGCATGCCTTTGCCAGCTTTGGAGCATGCCTTTGCAAGCATTAGAGCACGATGGTGGAGGCATTGCCGGACTCGACCGCTTCAACTGGGAGACCACCGTCATCTCGAACGGCGGCAACAAGTCAACACGCTGGCTCGACCGCTACTCGGCAACCAACGTCAACGGCTCGATGCCGGCACTCGGCTCTGGGTACCTTTCAAAACAATTCAAAATCTCGCAAGCAGCTGATATTAAGGCACTTGCGAGATTTTTTATTTTACAACAACCCTCTGTTTGCTCCGCATTTGCTCCACAAGTCTATCCTTACATTTTTCCTCGCTGTCTTCCTGACAGTTATACGTAAGCTCACAGTTATTGCCTTCATGAAGTATTTGAACATTCCTTCATTACGAAAAACAAGATTGGTCTCTATACATGGTAACAGCAACCTAAATATTTGTGCCCCAAATGATTAAATATGTTAAATTTCAGTTGTAAAAAGTAGAATAAAAAAAATAATATGTAATTTTGTATGTTAAACTCTAACTATTTTCCCTACCATGGAAATTCGTTCGAGAGATGATAGCTATAGTTCAAAAAGAATCATGATGTGTAAGAAAAGTTTCGCATTTGGATTTTTCCGACTTGGATTACTGTTAGTATTCCTTATTCAAGTGATGTGTCTTTCTGCCAAGAAGATTCAAGTGCACGGACTACCACACATCAACCAGCTCCCGACACACATTATTAATACCGTTTTCCAAGACAGCCAAGGATACATTTGGTATGGCACACAGGACGGACTGTGCCGTGACGACGGTTACAGTGTGCAAACCTTTAGGAACGACTTCCTGAACGTGGGGATGGCGCTGAAGAGCAACAACATCACCAGCCTGGCTGAGGACAGTGTGGCTAACCGCTTATGGATAGGCACAAATAGAGGCTTATACATTCTTGACAAACAGACCAATCGCATCACGGCCTTCGATAACGAAGACATGAAGGAAAGGTATGTGGATAACATTCTCATGGCTTCAGACGGAACGGCCTGGATTAGCAGTATGCGCATACTCTTCAGGGTCGAGAGAAATGGAAAACTTACCCGATATCCACTAGCGTGTATTTCAGGTGCAGGCAAAGATTTCGTAGTCTACGAAGACCTGCAAGGTAGAATCCTACTCTCATTATCTGGCAAAGGTCTCTACCGATGGAATAAGAGAACGGGCAAGTTCAGCCTATTCTATCCCTACGCCGACCGTATCAGCGGTATCGTACAAGATAAGAAACACGGATACTACTGGTTGGCTTCATGGGAGCATTCCATCATACGTTTGGATCCGACAAACAAAGATAAAAGCCAACGCTACGTAGGACAGGAACTTCCCACTACTGTCAGCGGCCTGACTGCGAGAACAGCCATGAGCATCGTGCAGGACGACACCTTCAACTACCTTTGGATCACTTCATGGAGCGACCTGTTCGTATTCCGCATTTCTGCAGACGGCACGTTGGAGCAAATAGACACTTCGGCCTTTTTACCCCAACGTAATAAAGCCCTATGCGACATCATCAAGGACCGGAAGGGCAATCTGTGGGTAACAGCGAGAGACGACAATAACTTCTTCATCACTTTCGGTGATGAAAATGTGCAATCTTACACCATCGGAACTTTAGAGGAACGCATCAAGTGGAAACCCACCATTGAGCGCCTATGCAAGGACGACAAAAACGTGTTCTGGATGTTCCAAAGGCGCATAGGTCTTTGCCTGTATGATGCCGTAAAAGAGCAGATACGAATCTTTACGGATTTCGAGCAGGTGAAGGAAGAGCCTTTCCTCGTTATTTCCACTTTATTAAAGTCACCCAACAAGGACGAAGTGTGGGTGGCAGGCGAATACACTACAAAGGTGGTAGGGCTTACACAGCACAACATGGAGATGTCGATTTGCGAAGAGATAGAACTCTCTTCGGTTTCTGGCAACCCTGGATACGTCTTCTACCTGTTTGAAGACCGGGGCAGGCATCTATGGATTGCAACAAACATAGGACTCTATCGCTATGACACAACCAGCAAGAAGTTGACGATTGCCAATGCCAGCTGCGGCAATGTCACTCATATGCTGCAACTGGCCGACGGCAGTATCTGGGGTATACAAGATAATGGCGGGCTGTTGCAAATAGGTGCTGACGGCAACATAACCCGCCACGGGCAGCGCACCGATTTTGTCTCCCTCACAGCCACTTCCGACGGCATTCTCTGGATGGCCACCGACAAGGGCGAAATTCTGTCGTATGACGCGAAGGCCGACCGTTTCCGTGACTTTAGCGAAACATGCGGTTTGAAAGGCAACAAGATCAACGACGTAGTAGCAGGCCACTACGACCACATCTGGATTCTGACCAGTCAGGAACTAAAGGAATTCAATCCCCGCAGCGGAGCCTTCCGCACGTTCAACGCTAACACCGAGAACATCCATTTTGCCTTATTCCTGCCCCATTCTTACTATCAGGATGCCGAAGGTACGCTATTTATAGGAGGCATCCCAGGATTCGTGTCGCTAAAACCTACACAAGACATGGAGAATCTGTTGCATCACGTCGTCCCCTTGATTACCGACGTGAAGGTGATGGGCACCAGTCTTTTCTTCAATTCCGACCGCAAGGGTGAGTCTCTACAGAAGGTGACCATTCGGCCTGACGAGCATAACCTCGAGATTCATTTCTCGTCGCTGAACTACGAGAACACCTCTCAGATACGCTATGCATACCGTCTCTCCGGTGTCGACCAAGACTGGGTATACCTCCCGGCAGGTGTCAATACAGCCTTCTACAATAAATTGGAGAAAGGCACCTATCGCTTCGAAGTGAAGACCACTGACGAAAACGGCCTGTGGAGCGATCAGGTAGCCACGCTAACCATTCGCCGACAGCCCGCTCCCTACGAAACCTGGTGGGCATATACCTTATACTTATTATTGCTATTGGGTGCCGCCTACTATCTCTATCAGATGGTACATAACCGCATTCGCCTGCGCCACGAACTAGATATGCGCCAACTGGAACAGGCCAAAAGTGAAGAATTGAACCACGCCAAGTTGCAGTTCTTCACCAACATCACTCACGAACTACTCACTCCACTTACCATCATCTCGGCTTCTGTAGAGAATCTCAAGCAGCAGGCCCCCACCCACAAGGACACCTACAAGGTAATGACCAACAACATCAACCGCCTGATACGTCTGCTGCAGCAGATTTTGGAATTCCGCAAGGCTGAGACGGGCAACCTGCAGTTGAAGGTTTCGCGCGGTGACCTTGCGTTGTTCCTCCAGCGTTGCGTCGACAATTTCCTTCCACTCACGAAGCAAAAAGGCATGACTTTCAGCTTCGACAGCGCCCAACAACCCATGATGGCCTATTTCGATCCCGACAAATTAGATAAGATCATCTACAACCTACTGTCGAATGCTGCCAAGTATAGTGTGCCTGACGAGAACGTAAACGTCACTTTGGCATCCCATCCCGAACGCGAAGGATTCGTTCTGCTCACGGTAAAAGACAATGGCCCTGGCATCTCACACGAAATTCAAAAAGACTTGTTCAAGCGTTTCTATGAAGGAAGCCACCGCCAGTTCAATACCATTGGCACGGGCATTGGCCTCTCGTTGGTTCATGACCTGGTGCAGTTGCACCACGGAACCATCACCGTAGAGAGTGAACTGGGCCATGGTGCCACATTCATCATCAGCCTGCCGATAGAGGAACGCTTCTATAAGGCAGATGAAATCGACACCTGTTCTTCGCCCACAATACCCCAAAGTCTGACGAATGCTGAGCCATTGGTCGAGGATGTAGAGGAACCAACTGAGCAACCGCAGTCCCATAAACAGAAATACAACGTGCTATTGGTGGAGGACAACGAGGAACTACTTTTACTGATGGAGAAGATTCTATCGTCGGAGTACAATGTCTACCTGGCCCACAACGGACAGGAAGGCTTGGCTTGCTTACGCCAGAACGAAATCCATTTGGTAGTTACCGATGTCATGATGCCCGTGATGGATGGTATCGACCTATGCCGAAGCATTAAGGGCGACTTCGAGACCAGCCATATTCCCGTCGTGCTGCTTACGGCCAAGAAGCAGGAAGAAGACCGTGTAGAGGCTTACGAGGCTGGTGCAGACGGTTTCATTGGCAAACCCTTCAGCCTGAGTGTGCTGCATGCCCGCATTGGAAACCTGTTGGCCACACGCGAGCGAATGGTGAAGAACTTTAAGAAGCAACTCGTCTTTGAGGGACAGGAAATGAACTACACCAGCCTCGACGAAGACTTCTTGAAGCGAGCCATCGACTGCGTGCACCGCCATCTGGACGACCCCGACTTCAACCAACAGCAGTTCATCAGTGAACTGAATACCACCCGTTCCACCTCCTTCCGCAAGCTGAAAGCCCTGACGGGACTCAGTTTTCCCGCTTTCGTGAGCAATATCCGTATGAAGGCTGCCTGTCAAATCATGGACGAAAAGCGCGGTGTGAAGATTTCGGAAGTGGCTTATGCTGTGGGCTACAACGACCCCCGCTACTTTACAGCAACTTTCAAGAAAGAGATTGGTATGTCGCCCATGGAATACATGGAGAAGTTCTCCGTAAAATAGTGATAGCATTGCTTTTCATCCTTGATAGCACTGCTTTTCACTACCTATGCGATAGCTGGGGAGCAACCATATCACCTTCAAAACACAAAGAGGAAACTGGTATTCGCAGTTTTCTATCCACCCTTAATGTAGAATAATTGGTCAAAATACGTAGAAAAATCGCTCATGGCTGATTTTTCTACATCTTTGAACGTTTGCAACGGGCGTTACATTCATTATATATATACATTTGCAGTGTTCTATTAAACTTCGGCAAGTATCATATAAAAAACATATAAACATGAAACACGTCAAGGCAATATTGTTCTTTACCCTGTTCATTAGTATAAGTTTGACCAGTTGCCAATCTCAATTGGCTGAAACAGGAATCAATTACTACATTGATTCGGAGCATGGCAATGACTCAAATGACGGCACATCGCCTCAGTCGGCATGGAAAAGCCTGGAAAAAGCCAATAGCCTCCGTCTTCAAGCAGGCGACAATCTGCTTTTCCGTCGAGGTAGCCATTTTACCGGACAACTCAACGTCAGCGCCCAAGGAACATCTGCCAATCGCATCGTAGTAGGAGCATACGGCTCTGGATCCAAGCCATGTTTCTCGGCACCCGACAATTCGCTCTACACCATCTGCATTGCCAATTCTAGTTTCCTAACCCTTCAGGACTTGGATGTGGTAAATACGGGATCCAGTCGCATGCCCAACCGCACTGGCGTGAAAGTTGTCAGCGAAGACTATGGATGGTCGCGAGGCATTACCCTCCATGCACTCGATATTCACGACGTGAATGGCAGTCTCTTGAAAAAAGCGGGCGGCGGCTCAGGCATATTGATAGAGAGCCTCTGGAAAACGGACAGCCTTGTTTCCTTGTTTGACAGCCTTACCATTGAAGATTGTACCATTCGCCGATGTGAGCGTAATGCCATCATCTGGAATGCGCCATGGAGTCGCAGCGACTGGCACCTGAGTACTCATACCATCGTGCGCCGTAATCTCATCGAGGAAGTGCCTGGCGATGGAATTGTGCCTATCGGCTGTGACAGTGCCCTTGTCGAATACAACCTCATGCGCCGTTGCAGCCGTCTGCTTCCACTAGGCGAGGCTGCCGCTGGCATCTGGCCTTGGAGTTGTGACAACACAACCATTCAGTTCAATGAAGTCTCCGACCACAAAGCGCCTTGGGATGGCCAGGGGTTCGACTCCGATTTTAATTGCACCAACACTCTCATACAATACAATTATAGTCACGACAACGAAGGAGGATTTATCCTGATTTGCAACCCAGGAAACAGCAATCCCGCCGACAACATCGGCAACTTGGGAAGCATTGTACGCTATAATGTGAGTATAGATGATGCCGTCCGACAGCAGAAGACACACACGGATGAATATTTTTCTCCGACCATTCACATTGGCGGCCCCTGCAAGAATACGCTTATCGAGCACAATATTTTGCACATTGGAAGAAAACCCGGTTCGCAAGTCGATCGTACCACCATTGCTTCCCTCTCATGGGAAGGCTATGCTGACAGTACTACTATCAGGGAAAACCTGTTCTTTGCACCTGAACCATCGGCTTTCAATCTTACCAAGTCAACGAACAACCTGTTTGAGAAGAATTACTATCTGGGAACATTCCAAAATATGCCTGTTGACAGCCACTCACATGATTATTCTGCATACTATGAATCGATTATGAACTCTCAAAATGGTTCTTCTGAATCTCTGTCTTTCCTTTTTGAAGACGTGACAGTGGGTGATGGAGCAGCAGTAATGAAGGCCGTGAGAAAGGATGCCATCACGGAGTTTTTCAAAAAAACAACTTCCAACCAATAATGAACAATATTCAAAAAACTATAGTAAACATTCCGCTTTTCCAAACGAGTTTTGTTAGTAGTAGTTAGGTTAGCTGGGCGCCCAAAGGGCTATTCCTATAGCCCCAAGGGCTTTGTCCAAAATGATTCTTAAAGCAAATTGACAATAATACACAAAAGTATGAGACTCTTAATATTTGCCGTTGTCACAGCCTTTGCGCTGGATTTGCCGGCCCAACCACACGATTGGGAAAATCCGCAAGTGGTAGGCATCAACAAACTGCCTTACCATGCCACGTTGCAGCTGCCTTCGCTCGAGAAGCAATGCCAGGAAATTGTGTCGCTCGACGGTCAGTGGCGCTTCCACTGGTCTCCATGCCCAGAGCAACGGCCTAAGGATTTCTGGCGTACCGACTACGACGTCAGCCAGTGGGACTACATCACCGTTCCTGGGAACTGGCAGATGCAGAACTACGGCAGACCCATCTATACCAATTCCAAATATCCCTTCCAGAAGAATGCACCCAGCGTGACGAGCGAGCCGCCGCACCATTGGTATGCTTATGACCATCGCAATCCTGTGGGATCGTACGTCACCTTCGTCACTGTTTCTCGCGAGATGTTGAGCAAGAATCTCATCCTGCACTTCGCTGGTGTGAAGTCGGCCATGTATGTATGGGTAAACGGACAACGAGTGGGCTACAGCCAAAACCCTACATCACCTGCTGAGTTCAACGTGACACGTTTCATGCACGAAGGCGAAAACCGCCTGGCCGTGGAGGTCTACCGCTGGTGCGACGGCTCTTATCTTGAGGACATCGATATGTGGCGACTGAGCGGCATCTTCCGCAGTGTGCAGTTATGGGTACGGCCGAAAAACCACATCAGCGACTATTGCCTAACCACAGAACTGAGTCCCGACTACAGCCAGGCCGTGGTGACAGCCGACATAGAAATTTGTAACACCGCCCATAAGGCTGCCAAAGATATTACCGTGGCATTCCTGCTCGACGGAAAGGAGGCCGTGGGCAAGCTGAAACAATTGGCTTCCGGTGATACCACCCATGTGCAGCTCAACTGTCAATTGCAGTCGCCACGCCTCTGGTCGTCCGAGAAACCTAACCTCTACCCCATTGCCATTGAGTTGCGCGACCGTAAAGGCAACGTCGTAGAGCACTTCGACAACCATCTCGGTGTGAAGAAGGTAGAAATTGTGGGCGAGGTGTTCAAAATAAACGGTAAGAACGTGAAACTCAGGGGTGTCAATCGCCACGAACACCATCCGCGCACGGGGCGCTATGTCGACGATACAACCCAAGAACTCGACATCCGGCTGATGAAACAGTGCAACATCAACTTCCTGCGTACATCAGTTTATCCCAACACACCGCTACTCTACGAACTCTGCGACCGCTATGGTCTCTATGTCATGGACGAAGCTTTCAACGAAAGCCATGGCTACGGCATCGGAAACACTCTGTTGGGTGACGACCTGGCATGGCAAAAGGCTCACGTGGACAGGGCTGCCTCGCTGGTGCTGCGCGACCGCAACCATCCAAGCATCATCCTCTGGAGCCTGGGCAACGAGGCTTGCAGCGGGCACAATGCCAAAGCTATGTACGACACCATTCGTTCACTTGATACCACACGACCACCCTTTTACGACAGCGACCGCCGCTATTCAGCCATCTACGACGACAGCTATCTTTACCCCGAAGAGATGCGAAGCGTGGCACGGAATGTCAGCGACCGTCCGTTCATGATGCGCGAGTATGCTCACAGCATGGGCAACTCCACGGGCAACCTGCAGGAGTATTGGGACATTATCTATGCCGACTCCAGCATCTGTGGCGCTGCCATTTGGGACTGGGTGGATCAAGGCATAGCCAAACCCATTGACGGTTCGCAGCTGCGATACTCGAGGTCGCTATCGCTACAGTCCGACGAATTCTGGGCTTATGGCGGTGACTTCGGTGACGCACCCAACGATGGGCATTTTCTCATCAATGGAATCGTGGCTCCCGACCGCACCCCTCATCCACAATACTATGAAGTGCAGCATGTCTATCAGCCTCTGCAGTTTGTTGCGACTGAGGCTCCCCATGCCCCACATACCCTTGGCGCAGTTCGCGTCATCAACCGCGACTTCTTCACCTCACTCGACGAATACGATTACACTTACAAACTGCTCATCAATGGAGAGGTTGCCAAAGAAGGTTCGCTACAACTCAAGGACGACAGCCTGCTATTGCCATCGTGCCCAGTATATGAAGGCGAGGTAGCTGTTAACGTCTACGCACGTCTGCGCCAAGCCACACTCTGGGCAGAAGCAGGCTACGCCGTCGCTCATGAACAGTTCATTCTGCACGACTATGATTATGACAAAGTATCACGCACCACAGATTATTCTGGTTCTGCCGAGAGCACGAAGGCCTCAGTCCGTCGCACCACTAACGGCATTGTCGTCAATGGTGCCCATGGGGCTGCTGTCATCGACCACACTGGTGCACTCGTCAGTTGGATGAAGGAAGGAAACGAGTTGCTCAAAGCACCCCTGGTGCCTTTTTTCTGGAAACCGGAAAATGACAACCAGGCTGCGGCCAACTTCGCACAACGAACATCCGTCTGGAAAGAGGCAGCAACCAAACGAACAGTAGGCAACATCCGTGCAGAACGCACAGACTCCGGCGTAGTAGTCGTTTGCCCCATGCGACTCCCCATAGATGCCGACTACACCCTTACCTATCGTTTCACACCTGAGGGACACATCCAGGTTTGTGCCGCATACCAGCCTACGGCACCTGCAGGCAGTCTGCCCCTGATGCCCTGCTTCGGCATGCAAATGCGCCTGCCGGCTGACTTCACGCAGATTGACTTCTACGGTCGCGGTCCTTGGGAGAATTACCCCGACCGCAAGCGTGGTGCCATGCTCGGGCGCTATCAGATGTCGCTCAGCAACTTCGAGACAGAATACATCCATCCACAGGACAACGCCAATCGTTGCGACATACGTTGGCTCAGCCTGTCGTCGCCCTCGACAACCATCCGCATTGACGGCAAACAGCCTCTCTGTATAAGCGTCTGGGACTATGGCGACGAGGATCTTGGACCGCGTCACCCCTATGAAGTGCCTCGTGGCAATCTTGTCTGCGTGAACATCAATCTGAACATCCATGGCGTGGGAGGGACTGACACATGGGGCAAGCGTACACTGCCGCAATATACCATTGATGGCAACGTGCCCCATCACTTCGGTTTCACCCTCACGGCTACACCCAAATAAAGAGTGATAAAAACTCAATGTCAATCTTTGTCTGTCGAAACGACAATCTGTGAAAATAAATGATAATAACGCTCATTATTGATTAAACAACTATAGTAAATGAAAAAAACATTCTTGTTCTTGCTCTTCGGAGCTGCATTGACTGTTTCGGCACAGACCGACGTCACAGCCCATTACCTGAAGAACTATGGTTTCGACAGCGGTTTTCATCATGCTGCCGGTGAAACCACCGAAGTGAAACAGGAAATCAAGACCATCACGGGATGGACGGCAGGCTTTACTGTCGATTACACCATCGCTGGTATCTACGAATATGGTTTTGCCGGCACCTTCAACGGTGGTGAAGTACCCGCCCAAGGCTATCAGGGCAGCAAAGGAGGTGCGTTGGCACTCTCTACGGGATGGGGTGTGGAAATGACCTACAGTCAGACCGTCACCCTGCCCGCCGGTGCCTACACCATTACGGCACCCACCTACAACGGCAAGAGTGCCACCAAAGGACACTCGCTGTTGGCATGGATCCCACAAAGCGGCGAGACCATCGTCTCTACGCTCAGCAGCTATCCATCAAAGACGTGGACGCCAGACCAAATTTCCTTCACGCTGACCGAAGAAACGAAAGGCAAGATCCAGATTGGCTACAAATCGGCCGAGAACACAGGGTCAGGCAGCTCTGCCAACCTTCTGATTGACTACGTTCAGATACTGGTCAAGAGCATGGACGAGAGCAAGGCAGAACTCGGCAAGACGCTCGAAACAGCCAATGCTCTCTATGCCGATGGCAGCGGACGGGGTGCTGCCGATCTTAAAGCAGCCATCGATCGTGCTCAGACAGCCTATAGCGATAGTGCTACACCGCTGTCCGAAGTGCTGGCTGCCGACAAGGATCTAAAAGAGGCCATTGAAGTATACAGATGGTTGAATGCCTCAGCGAGTGCACCCTTCGACTGCACCGACCGCTACATCAACAACCCATCGTTCGAAGTTGATGGAACGGCGGGATGGACTTTCCAAGGCATGAGTCTGCAAAGCAACAGCTATTTCACAAAGAAAGACGGAACCTACTATATGGAAGCATGGGTCAGTCGCGGAAGCAAAATCCCAGACGTTTCCATTTCACAAGTACTGAAAGGTCTGCCGAAAGGCAACTATCGTCTATTGGCAAACGCCCTGCATATCCAACAATCCGGTCAAGGTAGTGTCGTCAACACAGGTTCTTCGCAAAAGGGAGCCTACCTCTATGCCAGTCATTCGAGGATGCTCATCACCAACATTGATACTTATGATGTCACTTTCTCCGTCGTAGACGAGAATGATGAGGTGGAAATCGGCGTGATGGCACAGAGCCCCACTGGCAATTATCTCTGTGTGGACAACTTCAAGCTACAATACATTGGAGAAATTGGTTCGTCAGACATAGCCAAGGAACTGCAGGCCCTTGTGATTCAGGCTGAGGCTTATGCTTCAAAAGGAATGCAACAAGTTGCTGCCGATGGTCTAAATCAAGCCATCGAGACTGCTAAGAATGCACTGCAGGGAATAGGCAAGGACGACGACGGCAACACTATCTACAACGAGAATGCGCTGAACGAAGCTTACAGCGCACTGGTAGCCGCTATGGCTGTTGCAGAAGAATCGATGGCACGCTACACGGCACTCCAAGATCGAATCACCTACGCCACCAAAGTGCTGACATGGTGGAAGGACATGCCACATAAAGCAACCGCTTGGAACCAACTCAATGAGGCCGTAGCTACCGCCAAGACACAGGTCAAGGACTACACCTTAAGCAACGATGAACTCAAAGCTGCCACCACCACCTTGAACAACCGCATCAAAGCAGTAGACAAGAAAATCTACTGCAGCGGTAGTGCTTGTGGCAGCGATGCCAAGTTGCAGGACGACGACAACCAGTGGTCATACCAACGCTCCATGCAGTCGAAACACTGGGTACTATTTTGGGAGAAAGGATACGGTGCTAAGGCACCCGAACCCGTGGCTGGCATTCTCGAAACGGCCGACAAGATCTTCGAGATGTATGCCGACAAACTCGGTTTCATTACCATCAACCAAGGCAAGTCCAAGAGCGACACCTACAAAATGATCATCCGTCTGTTCGCCACAACTGAATGGAAAGCCGAAGGCAGTGGCATCGACAACCAAATTGGCATGCTCTCCCTCTCCCGATGGGCCTACACCTCGCGTGGTGGACAGACCGTGGCCCACGAAATCGGACACTGCTTCCAATACCAAGTACACTGTGACAATAACGATTGGAACGGTTGGATGTACAATTGGCATGAATCTACGGTAAACCCCTTTTGGGAAATGTGTGCACAATGGATGGCCTATTGCTATTACCCCAATAAGTTACTCAACGACAACGAATGGCTTTGGAACTCTCTCAATGGCATGCATCGCCATCCTCTGGCAGGCTATCTACGCTACGAAAACTTCTTCATTCAAGACTGGTTCGTACATAAGCATGGATGGGACGCCGTAGGCCGACTTTGGAACGATTGCCGAGATCCCGAAGATCCCTTCGAGACTTATATGCGAACACGCATGACTGGAACTGCCAGCCAAAAGGTCAGCCAACTCGGCGACGAGTTGTGGGAATGGGGAGCACGAATGACCACTTTCGACCTCGATCCAATTCGCTCTGTCGCAGCAGGCAAAGCCAGTTGGCGCAGCCAGACAGCGCTCACCAAGGATGCAGATGACTACTGGTGGCCCGAGAAAAAGGATTGCATCGAAAACTATGGCAATAATGCCATCCGCATCAACGCTCCCTCCAAAGCTACAACCCTCTATGTCGAGTTCGAGGGCAAGGCTGGGGCTGACGGCTACACAGCCAAGAACACTACGCGTGCTGGATGGCGCATCGGCTTCGTAGCCTTCAAGAACGATGGTTCACGCGTCTACGGCGACCTCACACGCGCCACCTACAACGACGCCAACCACACCATTGCTTTCGATTGCCCTGCCAATTGCAGCCACGTCTGGTTCGTCGTCAGTGGAGCACCCACCACCTACTGGACCCACAATTTCACAGGCTGGATAGACAATGTCGAGGAGCAGTGGCCGTACCGTGTGAAGTTCTACAAGACCAATGTCTATGGCGAGGCTAACAACAACGACCTGCCAACAGACATCGATGATATGGCAATTGAAGAAAAGGACAAGGGAGAAATTCATATCTATGATCTTAACGGCCGCATGGTACGTCGAAGTACGACCTCACTCGAGGGTCTGTCCCATGGCATCTACATTGTAGGCGGCAAGAAAGTGGTCAAATAGGCTGGTTGTTTATCAATCGAAACCAATAACCTCATTTTATTAACTAACAAAAGTGTATTTTTTATGAAAAAAGACTCAGTAAGAAGCTTGGTGACGACACATGCGTGCAAGCATGTAGTATTGTCCGCGCTTTTGTTGTCAGCCTTTCTCATTGGAAGTCCGCTATCTACAAATGCGGATATCCTGAGCACGCAGGCTGTTCAGCAGAATGGAATTGTCAAGGGAAAAGTGGTCGACCACAATGGCGAACCTATTATCGGCGCAGCCGTCAAGGTAATGGGCACCGACCGTGGTACCGTGACCAATCTCGATGGTGAGTTCACCCTAGAAGGTGTCAACACTGGCAAACTAAACATCTCGTATGTGGGATTTGGCACGAAGGAAGTGAGTTTCCGCGCTGGCGAAACCCTTAGCATCACGCTCGATGAGGACATGGAGTCACTCGACGAGGTCGTGGTCATTGGCTATGGAACAACGAAGAAGGCTAACCTGACTGGTTCGGTTGCATCGGTAGACTTCCGCGAAGTCAGCAATCTGCCTGTTGCCAACACGTCGAACCTGCTACAGGGCCGCCTGCCAGGTGTCGTGTTGCAGATGAATGGTGCTCAAGCTGGTCACGACGACCCTGAGGTACGCGTACGTGGTATCGGCACACTGGGAGGTTCTTCTAAAAACAACCCGATGGTGCTCATCGATGGCATAGAGAGCAATATCAATCAACTCTCAGGTCTGCCTGCAGAAGATATCCAGAGCGTTTCCGTACTGAAAGATGCTGCCTCAGCCGCCATTTATGGTGTGCGTGCTGCTAACGGTGTTATCCTTGTCACGACAAAACGTGGAGCGGAGATGCGTCCGCAGGTGACCTATTCGGGCTCTGTAGCTCTGCAGGAGCCAACGGTGCTGCCTGACTATGTCGATGGCTACAATTGGGCGCTGATTTTCAATGAGGCACAGGCCTCACGCGGTGCCTACACGCAGGAGATGCTCGAAAAGTTGAAAAACGGCAGTGATCCCGACCATTTTGCCAACACCGACTGGGCCAAAGAGATGTTCCGCAAGGCCTTCATGCAGCAACATCACTTGAGCGTGCAGGGAGGTTCGAAAGCTATGCACTATATGTTCTCGGTGCAGTATCAGGACCAGAACGGTCTGATGAAGAACACGCGCAACAAACGCTACAACTTCCGCTCGAACATCGACGCCAAGCTGGGCCGCGTGAAGCTAGGCATGAACCTAGCCGGCTCGAAGCAGAGCGTCTATGAGCCGTTACCGGTGGGCGACGGAGGTTATGTGCGCTATTTGTCGTGGTTCACTCGCCCAACAGTTCCCGTGAAGTTCTCCAATGGACATTGGGCTTACACCGATGGGAACGATGCTATTTCGCAATCAATCTTCAAGAATCCAGTGCAGGAAATCTACAACGACCTGCGTGATAACGACCACTATCGCTTCGACGGTAAGGTGTTCGGTGAGGTCGACCTGGTGAAAGGCCTGCAGTTCCGCACAAGTTTGGCTTACAAACTCTACACCAACCGCATCAGCACATTCGACCGCCGCGAAGAGCCCCGCTACAATGCCGAGGGCGACATCATTGCTCCTGCCGAAACCCAGAACTCGCTGACCGATTATGACTGGTTCCAAACGGGTTGGATCAATGAAAACATCCTGACCTACAATGAAACGTGGGGCAAACACAATCTGGGCGTGCTGCTGGGTCACTCCATTCAGGAAAACCGTTACGACGTGAACAACAGCTCGAAACAAGGATTCCCCACCGATAACATCTTCGAATTGAACGGTGGCACACAGAATCCATCAGCCAGTGGCTATGCTGAGGAGGATGCTCTGCAATCGTTCTTCGGACGCATTAACTATAACTATGCCGACCGGTATCTGGCTGAGTTCAACATCCGTCACGATGGTTCGTCGCGCCTGCCCAAGACCAATCGTTATGCTACATTCCCCTCGTTCTCGGCAGCATGGATTATTTCCAACGAATCCTTTATGCAAAACATCGATTGGCTTAGTTCGTTGAAGCTGCGTGGCAGCTGGGGTAAGTTGGGTAATCAGGAAATTGGTAACTACACATTCTCGGAAACTCTGGCCGCACAAGGCAGCTACTACTTCGGCGACAAGAAGTACATCGGCATGCGTGCCACAGGCATTGCCAACGAAAACATCAAATGGGAAACGACAACCATAACCGACTTCGGCTTCGACGCCAGCTTCTTCAAAGGCCGCCTGAGTACCACATTCGACTGGTATAACAAGGTAACAAACGACATCCTTCTACAGCTGCCCATGCCAGGCATTTTCCTCGGCTCGCTAGGCGCACCCTATCAGAATGCAGGTAAGGTGAAGAACACTGGTTGGGAATGGTCAGTGAACTACTACGACCATGCAGGCGACTGGAACTGGAATGCAGGCTTCATGCTGGCAAGCGTACACAACGAGATTGTCGACCTGAACGGTCAGGAGAGCATCTCTGGCAACACCATCAATCGTGAAGGTGAAGCTATCGGCTCGTACTACGGCCTGAAGGCTTTAGGACTTTATCGCACCGAGGCAGATTTGCAGCGCACCAATTCCGAAGGCAAGCAAATCATGCAGAACGGTCAGGCCCCATCACTGGGTGACATCATGTATGAGGACCTAAACGACGACGGAAACATCAATGACGATGATCGCCAAGTGTTGGGCAACCCGTTCCCGAAACTGCAGTATTCCATCTCGCTGGGTGCCAGCTGGAAGAATTTTGACCTGTCGATGTTCTGGCAGGGCATTGCAGGACTCAACCGCTTCAATTGGGAAACAACGACTCTCTCCAACGGTGGAAACAAGACCACACGCTGGCTCAACCGCTATTCGGCAGAGAACGTGAATGGCGAGATGCCACGTCTAGGCAACGAATTCAACAACGCATATTCATCGTTCTGGCTCAACAAGGGTGACTATTTGCGCCTGAAGAGCTTGGAGTTGGGCTATACGTTCAAGAAGAATCATCTCCTGCAACAGTGGGGAGTGCAGAGTGTACGTCTTTATTTAGCTGGTACCAACCTGCTTACCTTCTGCTCCGTCTACAACTACGATCCTGAAAAATTCAGTTCTGACATGCGAAGCGATGCACATCCCAATGTGCGTGCCTACTCATTCGGTGTCATTGTTAAATTCTAAAAACGCGTTGAATTATGAAACTACATCATTTATATATCGCATCAATGCTGGCAGCAGGGCTTATCCTTACAACCTCCTGCAGCGACAGTTTCCTTGACAAGAACTCTCTCACCGAGTCTTCGACGGAAACATTCTGGCAGACCGAGGACGATGCCACGATGGCCATGGTTGCATGTTATGACGGTCTGCAGAGCAACCAAATCTATGGCGGTGGTCCGTGGGACCTTGGACAACTCAACATGGACTGTATGACTGACAACGGCGGCCACTTCAACTGGAGCGGTTGGGTGGAAGGCTATGACATCGCCAACGGCACCCATAGTGCCAGCTCATGGGCTGTAGGCTCGTTCTGGGATGCCCTCTACGAGGTCGTGAAACGTTGCAACAGCCTCATAGCAAACATTGATCGCGTTCCCATGTCTGAGACAAAGATTGAACAATACAAGGCAGAAGCCATGACGCTACGTGCCCTGATGTACATTCATCTGACGATGACCTACAACGACGTACCCTATCTGACGGAGCCGCTAACCATTGACAATGCTGAGAAACCAGCCACACCGCGTGCAGAAATCGTCACAGCAGAGATTCAAAACTTAAAGGCTGCTGTACCTAACCTGCCCGTTACGGCCGAGCGCGGACGCCTCACTCGTGGCGCCGGCTATGCCATCTTGGGGCGTCTGGCTCTCTACAATAAGATGTGGGACGAGGCAATCGGTGCCTATCAGGAAGTGATGAAGCTGGGCTACTCGCTGGCTCCCGACTATACCGCCCTTTTCACCCCTGCCGGTGAAACTCAACCGGAAATCATCTTTGCCGTACGTTTCGAGGGTCCAGGTCTTGACGAAGGTGCCGTATTCAATGCCCATTGGAACACGCCCATTGAGTCAATGAACGGAACGCTCGACTTGGCCGACGACTACTATAAGCTCGATGGAACAAAGGCCACCGAACGCAACTATGCAGCCAAGAAGGCTGACGGTTCACTTGATGTGAGCAAACCTAACTTTGACTACTGGAAAGGTCGCGATCCACGCCTCTATGCCACGCTCTTCGTACCAGGCATGTATTGGAACGGTCTTGGTGGCGAGGAATCGCCTTACGGCGGTGCGGCATCTTCACTCTCTACCATCTACGTCATGAAGTACTTCGACCCCACAGACACAGGCAACTCGTGGGATAACGCCCAAGACTTCTATGTAGTGCGCTATGCCGAAGTGCTATTATCGCTGGCCGAGGCTTTGGTAGAAAAGGGCAGCTACAACGAAGCAAACGTACTCTCACTGGTCAACCAGGTACGCCAACGCGTGGGCATGCCGAAGGTTGAGGACGTCGAAGGCACTGGTCTGAGCAAGGACAAACTGCTGCAGGTGGTTCGCCACGAACGCCGCGTGGAACTCGCCTTCGAGGGTCTACGCCTCTACGACGAATACCGCTGGCATCAGTTGAAGGAAGCTATCGACATCGTGAACAACGAACGCATTACCTATGGGCTTAACTACGAGCCACGTGTCTATAATGGCGAGCGCGACTACAAGTGGCCGATCCCGACCGACGAAATCGACAGCAACTCTCAACTGAAGCAGCATGAGGGCTGGTAACGTTCTTCTTTTCGCAGCCCTGATGCTCTCGGCCTGCGGAAGCTCTAACTCTGTAAGTGGCTCAGGCAACACGCCTGGGCCACTTCAGCCCAAGGCGCAGACCTACTACGTGGATGCCAACGAGGGCAACGACGAGGCCGACGGCACGTCGCCCCAGAAGGCATGGCGCACGGTGGCTCGTGCCAGCAGGCAGGTCCTGAAGGCGGGTGACCAGTTGCTGCTGCATCGCGGTCAGACGTTCAGCGGCGAACTCGACATCCGCGCCGAGGGCACGAAGGCTGAGCCGGTGCTCGTCAGCGGTTACGGCAGCGGGCAGCGCCCCGTCGTCGTGGGCCACGATGCGTCGATGTGGGCGGTGCGTGTGCTGAACTCCAGCCACATCACCCTGCGAGGTCTGGAGATTATCAACACGGGCAGCGAGCGACTGGCGGGCCGCACGGGACTGAAGGTGGAGTGCCGCGACCACGGCATCTCGGCCGGCATCACAATCGACTCCATCTACGTGCACGACGTCAACGGTTCGCTCGTCAAGGAGCAGGGAGGCGGCTCGGCCATCCTCATCGAGAATGGTGGCAACATGATAGCCTCGCGCTTCGAGGGACTCACCATTCAGAACTGCCACATCCAGCGCTGCGAGCGCAATGCCATGATTTGGGCGGCCTACTACGACCGCCGCAACTGGCTGCCCAACACGGGCGTGGTGGTGCGTGGCAATCTCATCGAACAGGTGCCCGGCGACGGTATCGTACCTATAGGCTGCGAGGGCACGCTGATTGAGTACAACGTGATGCGCGACTGTCCCGACCTGCTGCCCATGAGCGAGGCGGCAGCCGGCATCTGGCCCTGGAGCTGCGACAACACCGTCATTCAGTTCAACGAGGTCAGCGACCACAAAGCCCCCTGGGACGCGCAGGGCTTCGACTGCGACTTCAATTGTCGTAATACCCAGATTCGCTACAACTACAGCCACGACAACTACGGCGGCATGGTGCTCATCTGCGATGCCGGCAAGGAGCGCGGCTACAGCCTGGGCAACATCGGCAGCCGCGTGGAGTGGAACATCTCCATCGGCGACGGACAGCGACCGAAGATCACCCGCACGGGCAGCATCTTCGCACCCAACATCCACATCGCGGGACGCGTCACCAACACACTCGTGGCCCACAACATCCTGCACTCATCGCCGAAGCTGGCACAAGATGCCGACCACACGATGATCTGTGCCGACTCGTGGGACGGCTATGCCGACTCCACCACCATCACGCGCAACATCTTCTATACGGCCGAGCCTTCGCAGTTCAACATGACCAAGACCACGCGCAACCTCTTCCTGCACAACTGGTATCTGGGTGAATATCGGCAGCTGCCTGCCGATGCCGAAGCCCAGACGTCGCTCGCCGGTAAGACGTCGACCGACAGCAAAGCCCTGCTGCAGCTCATGGACGAGCGCGACGTGTGTGGCTACAATGCTCACTTCCCTAACCCCGCGAAGATGGAGGCATTTTTCAAGACGCTGGAATAGGAATCCAAAACGCCTCAAGACGCTGGGACATGACAACAAAAACGAAAGATTTCAACTAAAGACGTAAAAAATCTTTCAATTTGTTTGGTTGTTCCAGATTATTGTTTTAATTTTGCTGCCGTAAACGTTTCAAAAACCAAGAAAACGTGGAACTCGAAACTTAAAAACTTCAGAATGATGACAATGATTTCTACATATTGGTGGTGGCGCAGCTCAAGATTCAAAAAGTCGTGAGTCGCCTGACCGTGTGGAATCATGTATAGCCATAAAGGGGTCTGCCGTTCTCAACGACAGGCCCCTTTTCCTTTGGAGGGAGTCCAAGAAATCCGTAAAATCCGGACTCGAGCTTGCTCGCTTTCGTAATGAAATGGAGAAAGAAATCGTAAATAATTATCACCATCATTATTAACTAATAAAAATATCAACTTTATGAAACAGAAGAGATTTATCCTTCAAGAGAACGAACTGCCCACAGCATGGTACAACATCCAGGCCGACATGCCCAACAAGCCGCTGCCGCCCATCCATCCCGCCACAAAGCAGCCGCTGGGCGTCGACGACCTCGCCCACATATTCCCACGCGAGTGCTGCGTGCAGGAACTCGACCAGGAACACCCGTTCATCCCCATCCCCGAGCCCGTGCTCGAGAAGTACCGCAGCTACCGCTCCACGCCGCTGGTGCGCGCCTATGAGCTGGAGGAAGCCCTCGGCACGCCTGCCCATATCTATTTCAAGAACGAGTCGGTGAATCCGCTGGGCTCGCATAAGGTCAACTCTGCCCTACCCCAGTGCTACTACGCCAAAGTGGAAGGCACCACTAATGTCACCACCGAGACGGGTGCCGGCCAGTGGGGTGCTGCCCTATCCTATGCCGCAGCAGTGTTCGGCCTGGAGGCCGCCGTCTATCAGGTGAAGATTTCCATGCAGCAGAAGCCCTACCGCTCCAGCATCATGCGCACGTTCGGCGCCGCCGTGACGGGTTCGCCCTCCATGTCGACCCGCGCCGGCAAGGACATCATCACCCGCGACCCGCGCCACCCCGGTTCGCTCGGCACCGCCATCTCTGAGGCCGTAGAGCTGGCTACGACCACGCCCAACTGTAAGTACACGCTGGGCTCCGTGCTCAATCACGTGGCCTTGCATCAGAGCATCATCGGCCTTGAGGCTGAGAAGCAGATGGCAATGGCTGGCGAATATCCCGACGTGGTGATTGCCTGCTTCGGCGGCGGCAGCAACTTCGGCGGCATCGCCTTCCCCTTCATGCGCCACAACCTGAAGGACGGAAAGACCACCGAGTTCATCGCCGCAGAGCCCGAGAGCTGCCCGAAGCTCACACGCGGCGAGTTCCGCTACGACTTCGGCGACGAGGCCGGCTACACGCCCCTGCTGCCCATGTACACGCTGGGCCACGCCTTCAAGCCTGCCAACATCCACGCCGGCGGACTGCGCTACCACGGTGCCGGTATGATTATCTCGCAGCTCATCAAGGACGGACTCATGCACGGCGTCGACATCCCGCAATTGGAGACCTTCGAGGCCGGACTGCTCTTCGCCCGCACCGAGGGCATCATCCCCGCTCCGGAGTCATCTCATGCCATTGCCGCCGCCATTCGTGAGGCCAACAAGTGCAAGGAGACGGGCGAGGAGAAGGTCATCCTCTTCAACCTCTCGGGCCACGGCCTCATCGACATGACGGCCTACGAGCAGTTCCTCAACGGCGACCTGCAGAACTACAAGATTTCTGACGCCGACATCGAGAAGACCCTCCAGAGCGTACCGCAGTAAAAAAGCAATGATATAAGAGATGGCACTTTCAAGCAATGAAAGTGCCAGAACACAGGCAGGCGGTGGAGCAAAGCGACGCTCGGCTCTGCCGCTTCCGTAGCAAAAGCGGAGAAAGAACTGCTAAATAATTCCCTAAAGCAAAGAGGCTGCACCAACATGCAGCCTCTTTCCTTTCCTATCAGAGACATGAGCAGCAGTGGACAACCCCTGCTGCTCTTGTCTATTCCACGAATCCCTCCATGATGGCGGTGGGCTGGGCCTTGCTGTCGAAGGCACCGAGCTTATAGCCGCCAGGCAGACACTGCGGTTCCCAGTAGAAGACGCCGCGGCAACGGCCGCCAGTCTCGTTGCGGGCCTCGTTGATGACACGCGCCAGCTGGCGACGGCCTTCCTCCATTTTCTCAGGATGCTGTTCGTCTACCTCGTAGCCGGTCTCGACGATCATCACGTCGCAATGGTACTTCTCGCCGACGTGGCGGATGTTCCGGATGCAGTCGGTGATGATGTCGTCGGCATTGAGTTCGGGATGGCCCTCCATGGCCCAATAGGGATAGAGCGACATACCCACCATGTCGAACTTGCCGCCGTACTTCAAGATGGTGTCGAGGTTGTGGTCGTAGAGGCTCTGCTGATGGCCGCGGTCGAGGTGTACGATGACGGTGGCCTCGGGAAACACCTCTTTCACCGCATCGTAGCCGGCACCGATGAAACCAGCATACTGCTCAGGATTCTGCTTGATGTGCCCCATGGACCACAGCAGGCCGTTGGTGGTCTCGTTTCCCACCTGCACCCAACGGGGCTGGATACCGTTTTCCTTCAGCAGCGAGAGCACCTCGATAGTGTGCTGCCGCAGGTCCTGCTTCATCTCTTCGAAGCTGTGTCCCTGCCATGCCTTCGGGATGGGCTGTTTGCCGGGGTCGGCCCACGAGTCGCTGTAGTGAAAGTCCACCATCAGCTGCATGCCCAGTGCCTTTACGCGGCGGGCCATGGCGAGCAGCTCGTTCTTGTCGCACGACCCGCCACGAGGATTCACCCAGACGCGCATGCGGATGGCCGACATCTGGTAGTCGTTCTTCAGCAGTTCCAGGCACTCGCGCTCGCGTCCGTTGCGGTCGTGGAACACCACGCCCCGCCGCTCCTGCCCCGTGAGGAAGCCCACGTCGGCCCCCTTCACGAAGTCGTTGCCCGACAGAAGAAACTGTTCCAGCTGTTGCATCTCCTGCTGCAGCTCATGAGGTTTGAAACCATGGCTTGCACCTGGGATGACGTGCAGTCGGGTGCCCGGGCGATAGAGCTGCTGGGCACGGCGCGAGTCGTCCATCGACACCACACGATCGGCATCGCCCTGCACGATGAGCACAGGACCGCGATACTGTCCGATGAGGTCGAGCGAATGCATGTCGTGAATCTCCTCGAAGAAGCGACGCCCCATCTTGATGCCCCACAGCTCGGTGACGTCCTGGATGTCCTCCACGCGCGGATAGCGCTGGCGCCAGTTGTCGGGGATGCACAGGGCAGGATAGACCAGCACCAGCTGGCTCACCTCGTCCTTCAGTTCGGCGGCGGTGAGCGCCGACACGAGTCCACCCTGACTCTCGCCTATGAGAACCACGTGGCGGTGGCCCTGCTTGCGGAAGTAGCCTACGACGGCGCGCAGGTCGCTCACCTCGTCGAGAATCGACATGTTCAGCGTGTTGCTGTCGCTACGGCTGCGCACGGAGCCGCAAGGGAAGTCCAGTGTGTAGCAGCGATAGCCCAGCCGGCCCATCACGTCGAAGTAGTTGCGCCCGTAGTCGGCAGTGCCATTGAAGCCGTGGGCGATAATGGCTACAGGGCCGTCCTCGCGGGCATCGGGCGGTGTGAACAGTTCGCCGTAGATGTGGCGGCTGCCGTTGTCAATCCACAATTCACGGGTCTCGGCCTGCATCTGCACTGCCGGCAGGAGTGCGAGCAGGAGCAGCAGGGGAAAAACGATTATCTTCATCATAAGTCCAGTCATTTTAAGAGAATTAAACGCAGTGGAGCTAGTGCTCGGCTCTGCCGCTTGCGTAGTGAAACGGAGCTAGTGCTCGGCTCTGCCGCTTGCGTAGTGAAACGGAGCAAGAACTTGCGAAAGTTGATTAAATTGATTTCTCGACGGCAAAGATACGAAAAAAAAAGCAATCTGCTTGTATACTAATGTCGGATTTTTTACAGTTATTTCCGCATCGTCATTCAAGGTCGTTCGGCAATGACCTATCAGTTTTTTCTCCTCTGCGCTACGCGCTCGGCTACGAAGGAGACTCTTTCGTAGTGTCGCTTTGCTCCACCACCCGCCTATATTCTGTCGCACTTTCAGTGCTTGATGGGGGCAACTTCTATATCATCTCCTTTTTTTTATGGCTTTGTCGCCTTTTTTCTTCTGCTTTTTTTTCAATTATTCATCTTTTTTCCTTAACTTTGTGGGCGACAGAGAAAAATATCATTATTACCATCAAAAACAAGAAAGAATATGAAGAACTATTTCGACTTGAAAGGCCACGTGGCAATCGTAACGGGTTGCTCGGGCGGACTGGGTGTGCAGATGGCAAAGGCACTGGCCAACCAGGGATGTAACATCGTGCCTATCGCACGCCGTATGGAAAAACTCGAGGAGGTGGCCAAGGAGCTGCGCGAAGAGTTTGGCGTGGAGGTGCTACCGATACGCTGCGACGTGACGAAGACGGAGATGGTTGACGACGTGGTGCGCCAGACAATGGAGCGCTTCGGCCGCATCGACATCCTGATCAACAATGCCGGCACGGGTGCCGTGGCTCCGGCCGAGGACATCACCGACGAGCAGTTCGACAACGAGATGCAGATCGACCTCTTCGGCACGTTCCGCATGGCTCGCGCCGTGGCCAAGCAGGCGATGATTCCTGCCAAGTACGGTCGCATCATCAATATTGCGTCGATGTACGGACTGGTGGGCAACAAGATTGCTCCATGCTCGCCCTATCATGCTGCCAAGGGTGGCGTGGTGAACCTTTCGCGCGGTCTGGCTGCCGAGTGGGGTAAGTATGGCATCACTGTGAACACCATCTGCCCGGGCTACTTCTGGACTCCGCTGACGAAGGACACCCTGGAGACTGACTGGTTTGCCCAGTATGCCAAGGGCACCATCCCTGTGGAGCGCTATGGCAACGAGGGTGAGCTCGATGCTGCCGCCATCTTCCTGGCATCGCCCGCCTCGAGCTACGTGAACGGCGTAGCCCTGCCCGTAGACGGCGGATACACGTGCGTATAAAAGACCTCCCCCGCCCCCTCCAAAGGAGGGGAGAGAGTGAATAGTGAATAGTGAGTAGTGAATAGTTTATAATTTGCTTTTGAGGCAGAAACCTCCATCAGCAAGAGTAATCATAAACTATTCACTACTCACTATTCACTAATCGCTATTCACTACTCACTATTCACTACTCACTATTCACTATTCACTATTCACTAATCGCTATTCACTTTTCATTATTCTCAATTGCCCTTAGCACCTTTACGGCCTCGCCGACGGTGGGCACGTCGCGCACGTGCATCAGGCGGCGCGAGCCGGTGGCGGTGGTGCCACGCGTGGCGACTTCCTTCAGCAGACAGCGGCGAAGATTGGCGGGCGAAGTGGCATAGCCTATGACGCGGCTGAAGACGTCACTCTGGTAGTAAGGGCTGTCGCCATTGGCCACAAACTGCATGATCATGAGTCCTTGGCGCAGCGTAATCTTCTCACAGCCGAGACGTTTGCCGATGCGACGCAGCATGACCACCTGCATGAGTTCCTCGCCCTCGTGGGGCACAGGACCGAAGCGGTCCTCCAGGCGTTGGCGATAGGCCTGCAGCGAGCGGTCGTCTTCGATGGCATCGAGCTCGCGATAGAGCAGCATGCGTTCCGACGATCCCGGCACATAGGTGTCGGGGAAGTACATCGCAAGGTCGCTCTCGATGGTGCAGTCGGCAACGAAGACCTCCCCCGACCCCTCCGAAGGAGGGGAGGGCCTACCGGATGGAAGTCGGTTAACAGGGGAGTTGCTGCCTGAAACGCTGACCGCGAGGCCCTCCTCCCCTCGGGAGGGGGAGGGTGTGGGGCTTTCATTCGCCAGTTCCGCCATGGCTTGCTTGATAATCTTCAGGTAGGTCTCGTAGCCCAAGTCTTCCATGAAGCCACTCTGCTCGGCGCCCAGCAGATTGCCTGCACCGCGGATGTCGAGATCCTGCATGGCGAGATTGAAGCCGCTGCCCAGTTCGGAGAATGTCTCAAGGGCTTCCAGACGTCGGCGTGCCTCTGGCGTGAGCACAGCCTTGGGTGGTGCCAGCAGGTAGCAGAAAGCCTTGCGGTTGGAGCGTCCCACGCGACCGCGCATCTGGTGCAGGTCGCTGAGTCCGAAGCGATGGGCATCGTTGATGATGATGGTATTGGCATTGGGGATGTCGATGCCGTTCTCGATGATGGTCGTCGACAGGAGTACATCGTAGTCGTAATTGATAAAATCCATTACCACTTTCTCCAGTTCCTCTGGCTTCATCTGCCCGTGGCCGATCACCACGCGGCAGTCGGGCACGTTTTTCTCGATGAGCCGTTTGATTTCCTCGAGATTCGAAATGCGGTCGTTGACAAAGAACACCTGTCCGTTTCGCGACAGCTCGTAGTTGATGGCATCGCTGATAAGGTCGCTGCCGTAGGTACCCAACTCGGTATAGATGGGATAGCGGTTGGGCGGTGGCGTGCGGATGATGCTCATGTCGCGCGCTCCCATCAGCGAGAACTGCAGCGTGCGCGGAATGGGCGTTGCCGACATCGTGAGTGTGTCGATATTGGCTTTCAGTTGGCGCAACTTCTCCTTCACTGAGACACCAAACTTCTGCTCCTCGTCAATGATGAGCAATCCGAGGTCTTTCCACACCACTTGTTTTCCGATGAGCTTATGCGTGCCGATGAGGATGTCGATTTTTCCTTCGGCCAGGTCGGCCAGAATTTCTTTTGTCTTCTTTGCCGAACGTGCCCGCGAGAGGTATTCCACCCGAACGGGCATGCCCTTCAGTCGGTTGCGGAAGGTCTGATAGTGCTGGAACGCCAGCACCGTCGTGGGCACCATCACCGCCACCTGCTTCGAGTCGGTAGCAGCCTTGAAGGCGGCGCGTACGGCCACCTCGGTCTTGCCGAAGCCTACGTCGCCGCAGACCAGACGATCCATAGGTTTCGAAGCTTCCATGTCGGCTTTCACCTCCTGCGTGGCACGCAGCTGGTCGGGCGTATCTTCGTAGAGGAACGACGCCTCGAGCTCGTTTTGCAGGTAGGAGTCGGGCGAATAGGCGAAGCCTTTCTCCTTCTGACGGCGGGCATAAAGGCGGATAAGATCGCGGGCGATGTCCTTGATGCGTTTCTTCGTGCGCTCCTTCAGCCTGTCCCAAGCGCCGGAGCCGAGAATGCTGAGGCGCGGCGGCTCGCCAGTATCGCTGCGGCGGTATTTGCTGATTTTATAGAGCGAGTGGATGGAAACGTCTACCTTGTCGTTGTGCTGATAGATGATGCGTATGACTTCCTGATAGGCCGACTCGCCTTTCGCGTTTGTGATGGGAATGCGCACCAGCCCGCCGAACTTTCCGATACCGTAGTCCACATGGACAAGGTAGTCGCCAATCTCCAGTTCCTGCAGTTCCTTCATCGTGAGCGCCATCTTGCCAGAGCGAGCCTTCTCGTTCTTCAGCGTGAACTTGTGGAAACGGTCGAAAATCTGGTGGTCGGTGAAGAAGCAAGCCCGCAGGTCGTGGTCGGCGAAACCTTCGTGGAGTGTGTGGTCAACGGAGACGAACATCTCCCCTTCGCCCTCTTGAGGCGTCAGGAGTTCCCGGAGTCGTTCGTGTTGCTTGGGGCTGTCGGCCAGGATATAGAGTTTGTAGCCATGCTTGGCATAGTCGGCAAGCGTCTGCGTCATCAGTTCCACGTTTTTATGGAACAGCGGCTGCGGCGCCGTATGGAAGGCGAGGGAGGCTTCGTAGCCCTGAGGCGGAGCAGCCAGCCATAACTTCCTATGCCTATCGGCCAAAGCATCAAACTGGGAGGCAGTGGAGAGGTTGATATCGCGGCGCATTTCCTGACGCAGCTGGGCCTGCTCCATCTCCGTGAGACCTTCCATGCGTTCGGTCATGGCCTGCTGTGAAAAACCTTCTTCGTAGATGCGCCCAACGGTATCGCTGACATACTGGAAGTCGCGTGCCACGAGCAGTGTGCCTTCAGGCAGAAACTGCATGAACGGCACTTTCTCCTGAGCGACAGCCGAGAGTTCGGGCACAATCTCTACCTGCTCGCGTCGTTCCTTCGAAAGCTGGTCCTGCACCTCAAACGTGCGGATGGTGTCGATCTCATCGCCGAAGAAGTCGATGCGGAAAGGCAATTCGTGGCTGTAGCTGTAGACGTCGAGAATGCTGCCGCGCACGGCAAATTGTCCAGGCTCATAGACATAGTCTTCCTCGCGGAAGCCCAGTTCTCGCAACTGCTTCTCCAACTCGACAATGTCGATATTCTGCCCTACGCTGAGCGAGATGAGACGCTCGTCGAGATTCTTCTGCGACACCACCAGCTCGGCCAATGCCTCAGGGTAGGTGACGATAAGGAGTGCAGAGTGAAGTGTGGAGATATCATTTGTATTCCGTGAACTGAGATTGGCCAACACCTCCGTGCGCAGGATTTCGTTGGCAGCATCGCGCTGGCCGAATTTCACGGCACGGCGGTAGGAAGAAGGAAAGAAGAGCACCTCGCTGCCCAACAGTTGCATGAGGTCGTTGTATAGATAGCCTGCCTCGTCGGCATCCTGCATGATAAAAAGGATGTCCTTCGATGTTTTTTTCCCTTTTTTACTTTGGGCCAGCGCTGCAAATGCCATCGGCACAGCCGAGCCCACTAATCCCTGCAGGAAAACGTCTCCCTTGGATTTGTTTTCCAGCACATGGCGCAATGCCCCGACCTGCGGCAGCATTGCATAGAGTTTCGCAATGTCGTGAATATTCATTATTAGAAAAAGTGCGTAGAAGGCGGTAAGGCGGTCCTACTCTGCAGGCATGGGCGGATATTTGCGGAACCAGCCGTCCCAGCGCAGGCGCATGACGCCAAAGAATGCCTCACCAAAGATGCCGCCAGACATCTTCGACACGCCTTCGCGGCGGTTGATGAAGATGACGGGCACCTCCTTGATACGGAAGCCTATCTTGTGGGCCGTATACTTCATTTCAATCTGGAAGCCATAGCCCTTGAAGCGAATCTTGTCGAGCTCGATGGTCTGCAACACGCGGCGCTTGTAGCACTTGAAGCCGGCGGTGGTGTCGTGCACCTTGAAACCTGTGACGAAGCGCACATACTTCGAAGCAAAATAGCTCATGAGCACACGCCCGATAGGCCAGTTGACCACGTTGACACCACTCACGTAGCGCGAACCGATGGCGAGGTCGTAGCCCTCGTCGTGGCAAGCACTGTAGAGGCGCGGCAGATCGTTGGGGTCGTGTGAGAAATCGGCATCCATCTCGAAGATGTAGTCATACTGGTGCTCCAGTGCCCATTTGAACCCCGTGATATAGGCGGTGCCAAGCCCCAGCTTGCCCGAACGTTCAATAATGAAGAGACGATCGCTGAACTCCTCTGCCATCAGGCGCTTCACGATCTGCGCTGTGCCGTCGGGAGAGCCGTCGTCGATGACGAGGATGTTGAACTGATGGTCTGCCGGCAACTGAGAGCCGTCGGCGGGATTGATGGCGGGCTGGCCAAGAGCCAGCACGGCACGAATGATTTTCTCGATGTTCTCCTTCTCGTTATAGGTAGGAATGATGACGATGCTGTCGCTCATTTTTGTCAGTTGATAGTTAATAGTTGAGATTTGAAAACGTTTCTACTCCGTAGAGATGGTAGTGACCTCGGGGGTGTTCACAGGCTGCTCGGCCTGCTTCTTGGGTTCTGCTGGTTTCTTGGGCTCTACGGGTTCTTTCTTCGCCTCATGCCCAGCTCCTGCAGGCTCTGCGGCAAAAGCTGCCTCTGGCAGGGGTTCGGTGATTTCGGGCACCTCACTCTTCTTCTCGACAGGCTGGACAGTTTTTTCCTCCACCACGACAACATCCTCGTCGACGGCAGAACTCTTATCCATGTCCACTATGTTACGGTTCATGGTGTTCAGCCGATAGAGTTTGTCGAGCTTGCCCTGGCGAACGGTCAGGAAGATATACTTCTCGTCCTGCGAAAGTTTGGCATCGACATAGCTGCCACTGGGCACACCTGTGATGCTCATCTCCTCCATTAACTTACTCTTGCCGTTGAAGCAATAGAGCACACCGCTGTTCATATAGTAGAGGTCGGCGCGTTCCTCATCGGGGAAGCGGGCCACGACGACGCTGCCCTTCGGCAACACAGAGGTCAGGCTGTCGAAGGCTTCGCCTATAGGCAACCCCTGGCCACCGGTGCTTTTCGACGGCGAGGTGCAGAAGGCTAAGAACGCCAGTAGCGCCACTACAGCCACAGCGGCAGCCACCTGCCACTTGCGGTTACGTTTCACTTTGGTTACCACTTCTCCTGTCTTTTCTTTCAAATCCATATTCTCTATGTAATAGTTTTCTATTTGTCGGCGAAGTTACAACATTTCTTCGAGTTATCAAAATAAATACGAAAAAAACTGCTCATTGGTCAGGATTCTCCACATAGCCTTGGTATTCGGACACAAGGTCTTGCATGATCACGCGATAACTCTCTTCCTCAGCATGTTTGATGTTTTCAGCACCATGTCCGACGGGATGGATGGGGGCGTGAATCGTCAGGCGCAGCGGATGCCAGAACACCCAATAACGGTCCTTGGTGCGGGGTTTTACGTTGAAAGACCCGTTGATGGTGAGCGGGCAGACCGGCAGTTGCAGTTCGTCGGCAAGCATGAAAGCACCACGGCGGAACTGCCCCATGTGGCCCGTGAAGGTGCGTGCACCCTCGGGAAATACAACGAGCGACATGCCGTCGCGCAGCGTCTGGCGTGCCTGCTCGTAGGTCTGGCGGATGCGGCTGGCTCCGCGCTTGTCGACAAAGATGTGGTGGGCTGCCTCGCAAGCCTTGCCGACGAGCGGCATGTTGCGCAGCTGGTGCTTCATCATCCATTTGAAGTTGCGGCCCAGGAAACCGTAGATGAGGAAGATATCGAAGGCTCCCTGGTGATTGCTCACGAAAACGTAAGACTGGTCTTTCTCGAGATGCTCGCGGCCTTCAACCGTCACTGGCAGGAAGAGCACACGTATGATGAAGCGCGACCAAAGGCGGCCTGGGTAGTAGCCCCAGAAATGTCCGTCGCCAAGGCTGCAGCCTACGATGACGGCGACTGCCGTGATAAGTGTGGCCAACAGACACAGGGGGGCCGCAATGAAGAGCTGATAGATGCGATAGAGGAGTTTTATCATTGATGATTCAGGATTTACGTACTGACGATTAAGGATTTTTACTACTGTTCTCGAAACGCGAGCTTCTGTTTTTACGGATTGCCGGATTTCAGCGTGATAACGGCTATTTCGGGCGAGATGCCGAAGCGGAAGGGCACAAGCCCACCAAGTCCGCTGGTGACGTAGAGTTGGTGATGGCCTTCGTGATAGAGACCGTAGTCCTCGTCCTCCACAAAACGGGTGGCTCGCAGACTAAAGAGCGACAGTTGCCCGCCATGGGTATGCCCGCTGAGCGTCAGCGGGATGTTTGCCTCTGGCAGAATGAGCCGCTGCCATGCCGAGGGGTCGTGCTGCAGCAGAATGACGCAGTCGTTCTGCCCTACCCCACTGAGAGTCTTCTGCAGGTCACCACGCTGGGTGCCTTCTTTCTGGCCGTAGTTCTCCATGCCGGCGATGACGAGCCTGCCCATTGAACTGGTGCCTCGTCCTACGGAGCGCCATTCGTTCATGAGCAGCGTCCAGCCAAACTGCCGCTGACGACTTTGCATCTCATGCTCGTTGGCAGCACAAATGGCGGGATCGTCATCGATATAGTCGCTGTAGTCGTGATTACCAAGCACCGAGAACACACCGTCACGAGCCTTCAGCTGGCGCAGGATGTCCTGAAAGGGATAGAGCTCTGAGGGGCGCAGGTTCTGCAGGTCGCCCGCAAAGACAATGGCATCGGCCTGCTGTGCGTTGATGGAGTCAATATCGCGCTGCAGCAACTGCTTGCGCCAGCCCGTGAAGGAACCGACGTGGGCATCGGAGAAGAGCACTATCTTATAGCCATCGTAGCCCTTAGGCAGGGTTTCGAGCGTGATGTCGATGTGATGGACATGGAGCCGGCGCACACCGATGAAACTGCCGTAGAGCACGACGAAAGCGGTGAAGAGGGCGAGGAAGAATCCTATGAGATTGCCCCAGTTATTGCGCGATCGCCCCAGGATTTTGACGATGCGCCCCAGCAGCGAGCAGAGGGCGTAGATAGCCCTTGGCACGAACAACACGCCGAGCACCAGCAGGTAGGCGTTGGTCCACGTCATGTCTTCGGGTACAAAGTCGCGGTCGAAGGCCAGCACCACCGTCCAGACCGACATGGCCACCACAGGCAACCACCACAACAACCGCTGCCACCATGTACGGCGACGGCGTTTGCGCTGGTCGAAATAGAACTGGGGCAACAGCAATACCAGCAGGAGCAGTATCAGTATTCTTGCTATCATCGGAAGCTATCGGAATAGGAGTTCTTCGCCACGGCTGTCGGGGCAGAAACGACCATCGTCGACAACGAAGCGACCGTTGCACAGCGTATGGCTGACGCGCCAGCACAGGGTGTCGCCCTCCAGAGGGGTCCAGCCACAGCGGCTCTGCACCATGTCGTTGCTGACGACGTACGGTTCCGTAGGCCGCACAATGGCAATGTCGGCCTTGTAGCCAGGGCGCAAAAAGCCACGCTCACGAATCTGGAAGAGCTGCGCCGGTTGATGGCACATGAGTTCCACGACTCGCTCCATTGACAACACGCCCTCGCTGGCCAGTCCCAGCATGACGGGCAGCGAGAACTGCACCATCGGCATGCCCGAGGCTGCCCGCGCACAACCACCCTGCTTTTGAGCGAGCAGGTGGGGAGCATGGTCGGTGGCCACGGTGGTGATGCGCCCGTCGGTGAGGGCCTGGCGCAGGGCCTGACGGTCTTCGTCGCGCTTCACGGCAGGATTACACTTGATGAGTGCTCCCTTGCGGGCATAGTCGGCCGAGGTAAATAGCAGATGGGCCACACAGGCTTCCCCCGTCACATTGCCGCCCAGCAATTCAAGCTCGCGAGCCGTAGAGATATGAGCCACATGCAGATGGGTGCCGTAAGTACGCGCCAGTTGCACGGCCAGGGCCGACGATTCGTAGCACGATTCTTCTGAGCGGATGAGCGGATGGAGCATCACGTCGGGGTCGTCACCGTAGGCTTTCTTCATCTGCGCCATGTTGTGGTTGATGGTATCGGTGTCCTCACAATGGGCCATAACGGGCAGGTCAAGTCGGGCGGCAGTCTCGAACACCTTCAGCAGCGAACCGTAGCGGTCCACGAGCATGTTTCCCGTGGAAGAGCCCATGAAGAGTTTGATGCCTGGCACGCGATGGCGGTCCAGACGGGCAAAGTCGGCATAGTTGTCGTTGGTGGCACCGAAGAAGAAGGAGTAGTTGACGTGGCTCTTCTCTCTGGCCAGACTCCGTTTGTCGTCGAGGGCCTCGATGGTGGTGGTCTGTGGCACGGTGTTGGGCATCTCGCAGTAGGAGGTGACACCGCCGAAGGCCGCAGCACGGCTTTCGCTCTCGATGTCTGCTTTCTCCGTCAGGCCAGGCTCACGGAAATGCACGTGGGTATCGATGACACCGGGCAAAACGAAACAGCCCGTGGCATCTACGACCTGATCGTAAGTGCCACGGGGCTGCGCTTTTTGGTCTTCCAGTATGTCTGTGATACGGTCGTCGGCTATGGCGACAGATCCCCGGCAGGTTCTGCCTTCATTGACGATGCAACCGTTCTCTATCAGTATTTTCATGACAAAAGGCCTTTGTGAGGGAATGCCTGGAAGTGCTTACTTTGCGGGGGCCGCCAGTTCGTTGGGCGTCGGAGCCGGAGCCACGGGAGCCATCTGCGAGGGAGCAGGCATAGGCTGCTGCACCTGCGGCACGTCGCGCAGGCCGTTCATGATTTCTTCGTTCTCCTGTGCCTTCTTATAGTAGTCCTTCACGTAGGCATCGTTCTTGAAACTGTCGGTGGCCTTGCTCATGATGTCTTCAATCCAAGGCGTGAGTTGCGGGTATTGGTTACCCGAGGTGACCATCATGAAGACACCAGGGCCAAGCACGTTGTCGAAGTTCTCAGTGACAAACGAAGTGACGAGGCTGTCCTCCTGCTGCGACAGGCGCACCGACTCGGCATTGAGCTGGCGGATGACGACGTCCATGTCGCTGCCGTTCATGATGGCCTGGTCGTGCTTGTGAATCAGTTCCATCTGCTCTCCGCGCAACTGGTTCCAGCGGTTGAAGAAGCGGAACAGTTCGTCGTTGAGCGGTGTGCCGCTGACGGTCTGCTGGGTGTTGTCAATCTTGATATTGATGTCGCCACTTTCGAGCACGAGGGGCAGCACGCTCTCATCATCCATGAAGATGCTGGCCATGCGCACGGAGTCGAATGTGCCGGCAAAGTGGAACTGGCCGTGCACAACGTCACAGGAGTCGAGCTTCTTGAAATCGTTGTCGGCAACCACTTTCAGGTACAGCATTCGGCCGTCAAGGTTCGACACGTTCGACGAACCTTGTATATTATAGGTGTTAGCACACGAAGCCAGCGTGAGCACTGAGATAATGGAGTAGAATAATCTCTTCATAAAAACCGATGTTCTTTTTTTCCGAGTGCCAAAGGTAACACCTATTATTGAAGTGGAAAAAAATTTTTATGCTATTTAATTGAAATAGGCCTTGTTTTATGTTTTTTTTATTTTTCAGAGCGCAGTTCTGCACCAATACGATGGGTAGTGTAGGCTTCGAGCAGGGCTGCAATGAGCAGGAGAATGACCCATTTGTTGTACACATAGTCTATGTACTGATAGTAGCCGGCACTTCCCGCATGGCGAAACAGCGGAAGCAGGAAGTTGTAGGCCGTGTCGACCATGAGGATGCCTGCGAGGATGAAGAACAGGTCGGCCAGGTTCATCATGCGCTTCAGACGGCGCACGTTGCGGTTGCTGCCTTCGTACACCTGCATGCTCTGGATGACGCTAAACAGCACGGCCCCAGCCAGAAATACCCAGCAGGCCACACGCTGATGCCATAACATCACAAAGGCTCCCACGCCGACAACCATGAGCAGGCCGCCCAGCAGGAAAAGCACGGATTGAAGTTTCGTGAGTCTGCGCATACGCTTATTCCTCCTTGCCTATCTGATCACTGAAAATATAGATGTCCTCGTCGTCGGCCTTCATGAAGTAGCGCTCGCGGGCAATCTTCTCAATGGCCTTTGGGTCGCGCTTCAGCTCGTTCAGCCTACGTGAGTCGTCGGCATGACGGGCCTCATACTTCGCAATCTCCTCTTTCAGGTCGCTGATCTGCATGTCATATTGCATGCGCTTGATAAAACTATTGTCGTCGAGGAATCCCACGATGGCCACACCAATGACCACCACTATCAGATATTTGTAGTGGGCCAGGAAATTCCATATTGCACTGATTCGGCTTGCCATATTTATAATCGTTCAATGTAGATTTTCTGCAAAGGTACAAAAAAACTTTAAACTTTAAACTTTTAACTCTAAACTTTTTTTGTAACTTTGCACAATATTATCGAAAACTTATGGAAGAATATATTGTTTCAGCACGCAAATACCGCCCGATGACATTCGACTCGGTAGTCGGACAGAGTGCGCTCACCACCACGCTGAAGAATGCCGTGCGCAGCGGAAAACTGGCCCATGCCTACCTCTTCTGCGGCCCGCGCGGCGTGGGAAAGACCACCTGCGCCCGCATCTTCGCCAAGGCCATCAACTGCCTCACGCCGACCGAGGACGGCGAGGCCTGCAACCATTGTGAGTCGTGCCAGGCTTTCAACGAACAGCGGTCTTACAACATCTTCGAACTCGACGCGGCCTCCAACAACTCGGTGGAGAACATCAAGTCGCTCATGGAGCAGACACGCATCCCGCCGCAGGTAGGACGCTACAAGGTGTTCATCATCGACGAGGTGCACATGCTCTCCACGGCAGCCTTCAACGCCTTCCTGAAGACGCTCGAAGAACCGCCACAGCACGTCATCTTCATCCTCGCCACCACCGAGAAGCACAAAATTCTGCCCACCATCATCTCGCGTTGCCAGATTTACGATTTCGAGCGCATGACCGTGGAGAACACCATCGCCCACCTGAAGCGTGTGGCCGAGCAGGAGGGTATCAGCTACGAGGAAGAGGCACTGGCCGTCATCGCCGAGAAAGCCGACGGTGGCATGCGCGATGCCCTGTCCATCTTCGATCAGGTGGCATCGTTCTGCCAGGGCACCATCACCTATCAGAAGGTCATCGAAGACCTCAACGTGCTCGACTCCGACAACTACTTCCGCATCGTCGACCTCGCCTTGGAAAACAAGGTGGCCGACATCATGGTGCTGCTCAACCAGATTGTGGGCCACGGCTTCGACGGCGGACAACTCGTCAACGGACTGGCCGCCCACGTGCGAAACGTGCTCATGGCAAAGGATGCCCAGACACTGCCGCTCCTCGAGGTCAGCCAGCAGCAACGCGAGCGCTACCAGCAACAGGCTCAGAAAGTGCCCACCACCTTTTTATATAAAGCACTGCGTCTGCTGAACCAGTGCGACCAGGGCTACCGCCAGTCGTCCAACAAGCGTCTGCTCGTCGAACTGACACTCATCCAAGTGGCTCAGATCACCCAGCCCGAGGACACCGACGTACCCAGCGCGGGGCGTAGCCCCAAGAGATTAAAATCCCTGTTTCGGAAACTTCTTAACAACGTCCAACAACCGAAGGCGAGCCAGCAGGGTGCCGCCGTTGGGCGCCGTGCCAATACCCCCCAGTCCTCCCCTACCGCCGCTGCTTCCCCATCAGCCGCTGCCTCCCCATCAGCCGCTGCCTCCCCATCAGCAGCCGCCTCCCCTTCAGCAGCCGCTCCCCCCTCAGTAGCCGCTCCCCCTTCCTCCCCCGCAGCCGTTGCTTCCCCTTCCTCCGCAGCCGCCGCTTCCTCTTCCTCGGCAGCCGTTGCGTTTGCTGCGACCGCGTCGCAGCCCGTCCCCAAGCTGAAGCTAGGCGAATTAGGCATCACCTTCCGCGGCCTGCGAAAGGAGTCAGAGCAAACCTCCGCCACAGCACAGAAGGCCGAGCCTGAAATCACGAATAAAGAGGAAAGCACCGCCTTCACCGACGAGCAGCTCGTCAACGCCTGGCTTGCCATGTGCAACCGCATGCCACAGGAGATGAAGGCCATGGCCATGCGAATGAAAAACCTGCGACCCCACATCGTGGAAGCCAACCAGATTGAGCTGGTCTTCGACAACGACATCCTGCTCAATCAGGTCAGCAGCATCAAGGGCCGCATCCGTGCCACCCTGGCCAAGGACTTGCACAATGGTCAGATACAGTTTACACTTCGCAAAGCAGAAGGCAGTGAAGTGAAACCCGTTCTCACCCGTAAACAATTGTTCGATGAAATCAGACGCGACAACCCCTCATTCGAAAAGTTGCGCGACCTCCTCGGCCTGCAACTCACCTAACCCCCCTTTCTCAACCGCGCCAAAGGCGCTTCTCACCTCGCGCCGCAGGCGCTTTCTCAACCTTTCTCAACAGCGCCGCAGGCGCCTCTCAACCCTTCTCAACCCGCGCCGCAGGCGCTTTCTCAACCTTTCTCAACAGCGCCGCAGGCGCTCTCTCAACTAAATCACCCTAATCCCCAACTGCCGACACTGCTCACGCATCTCCTCCGGCCATATCGACGCCTGAATCTCGCCGATGTGTGCCTTTTGCAGCAACACCATACACAGACGGCTCTGGCCGATACCGCCACCGATGCTCAGCGGCAACCGGCCTGCCAGCAGCTGGCGGTGGAAATACAGTTCCTTCCTCTCCTCCTGATGCTCCAACGCCAACTGGCGCAACAGGCTCTCCTCATCCACACGTATACCCATCGACGACAACTCGAACGAGCGCTCCAGCACAGGATACCATATCAGGATGTCGCCGTTCAGGCCAGCCAGCCCGTTCTCGGCCACCGTCGACCAGTCGTCGTAGTCGGCAGCGCGACCGTCGTGCTTCTCGCCGTTCGACAGCCGTCCACCGATGCCAATCACGAACACCGCTCCCCACTCCTTGCAGATGGCATCCTCACGCTCCTTCGCCGTCAGTCCCGGGTAGCGTTGCAGCAGTTCCTCGGCATGAATAAAGTGAATCTCCTCCGGCAGAAACGGCTTCAGCTGCTGGTACGTCTCGCCCACCAGATACTCCGTGCGACGTATGGCGGCATAGATGCGCCTCACCACGTCCTTCAGGAATGCCAGCGTGCGGTCCTCACGACCTATCACCGCCTCCCAGTCCCACTGGTCCACATACAGCGAATGCAGGTTATCCAGTTCCTCGTCGGCACGAATGGCGTTCATGTCCGTATAGATGCCGTAGCCGCGCTTCACCTGCTGCTCAGCCAGCGTCAGTCGCTTCCATTTCGCCAGCGAGTGCACCACCTCAGCCCGTGCGTCACCCATATCCTTGATGGGGAACGTCACCGGACGCTCCACGCCGTTCAGGTCGTCGTTGATGCCCAGTCCCTGCAGCACGAACAGCGGTGCCGTCACACGGCGCAACCGCAGTTCCGTCGACAGGTTCTGCTGAAAGAAGTCCTTAATCTGCTTGATACCCTGCTCCGTCTGACGCATGTCCAGCAGAGCCTTATACCCCTTCGGGCAAATCACCTTACTCATAAATCCTTTTACCTTTTTAGTAATTACGCGGCAAAGGTAATAAAAAGTTTGAAGTTTCAGGCCCAAAGTCTTAAGTTTTTTCTCTTTAGCTTTGAAGTTTCAACTTTTCTTTGTACCTTTGCACCCGCAAAACCAGCATTACACGCGCCGCAGGCGCCAACTGGTCCCGTAGCTTAGCTGAATAGAGCGTCAGATTCCGGTTCTGAAGGTCTTGGGTTTGAATCCCAACGGGATCACCAAAGGAAAAGGGAGTGCCTACAAACGGCTCTCCCTTTTTTCATTTAGCCGAATGAGGTCAGAAAAAGTCCTGAAGGTCTTGGGGTTGAATCCCAACGGGATCACGAAAGGAAAAGGGAGTGCCCACAAACGGCTTCTCCCTTTTTTCATTTAGCCGAATGAGGTCAGAAAAAGTTCTGAAGGTCTTGGGGTTGAATCCCAACGGGATCACCAAAGGAAAGGGGAGTGCCCAAAACGGGTTCTCCCTTTTTTCATTTAGCCGAATGAGGCCAGAAAAAGTCCCGAAGCTCTTGGGGTTGAATCCCAACGGGATCACGAGGAAAAGCCTGCCCCCCACACCCTACGAGTCGCGTTTGTTGCGACCGAGTCGCAACAAAAATCCCGCACCCCCTCACCTCCCTCCTTCCGCCTCGCATACCCGCCTCGCCATGTCATTCAGCGACAGGCACTGCTCCCTGCTGATCACCCGCTTATCCAGATGCTGCTCCCACGGAGCCAGGATCAGCAGCTGCCCACGGCTGCAGGCGTCCATCCTCACTCCACCCGGGCTCGCCAGCTCCCCCAGCCCGTTCTCCTGCAGATACACCACCGGGAAGCCCGCGTCAAACGCCGCCCTCATCACCCGTTTTTCTCCTGGCGAGATCGACGGCGACACCAGCACAGCCCCCTCCTTGGCCATTCCCAGAAAGCGAGCCACCTCCCCCTCTATCTCCTTCTCCGTCAGCCGCCGCGAGCACCTCACCGGCACCTTCAGCGGCCTGTCCAGAAGAAACCTGTTCCCCAGGGCCGAGAACACCAGCCCTCCCACCGTCAGTCCCCGCTGCACGCGGAACAAGTCCGGGCGTTCCCGCTTCATCAGCAGTCGCCGCGGGTTATCCTTCAGGTAGCGCAGCCACGTCTCCAGCTGCCCCGCCCTCAGCAGCACCTTGTCGTTATACCCCAGGGCAAACAGCATCCCGTGCTCCCTGTCGTCCAACCTCCTGTCGCGCTTCCCCTCGCCCTCAGCCCGAGTGCCCTCAGCCCCAGTGTCCCCAGCCAGTTGTGACTGTTGCGACCTGGTCGCGACAAACCCGAGCCCGTCCCCCTCCTGCCTTCCCAGCACCAGCTGTCGGTACGCCTTGTTGCAGCCCGTCTTGAAGCCCTTGATGGCCATCCCCAGATGCCTCTCCATCTTCTCCTTCACGAACAAGATGCCATGCAGATGGTCAGGCATCATCTGCAGCGCCACCACCTCAATCTCCGGGTACACCTTCTCCGTTGCCATCCAGCGCTCTGCCACAGCCTTCCCCAGCGGCGAGAGCACCATGCGCGGCTCCTCAGCCGAGCCCGCACTTCCGTCGCTGCGTCCCACCACCTGGCCGAAGAGCGGACGCCGTCCCTCCGTGACCATCGTCACCATATACATCCGCCGCTCCGTGTAGTCGTGACCCACACAGCGCCGTAGCATAGAGGGCTTCCGCTCACCGGCGAAAGCCCTCCTCTTCTCATATTTTTCTTCTTCCGTCATCACTTCTCAAACTTTGATGAGTTCCGAACGAGCGTCGAATCCTCGGAAAGCCATCGTCACTTTCTGAGAATCATATTCACCAGTGCCGTCACGTCGGCGATTGTGATGTCGTCGTCGCCGTTGACATTGGCGGCCTTCCTATCATAGTTGTCAGCCTCCGTGGCCTTGCCCAGGATGATGTTCACCAGTGCCTTCACGTCGGCAATCGTCACGTCGCCACTGCAGTCCACGTCGCCCGGCTTCGAGCCCTCAAACGGCAGCACCAGCTCTGCCGACCCCGTGTACTCCAGCCATGCCTTGTTCGCCGGCATCGCAGTCCCCGTAGCCTTCACAAATCCAAGCTTGCCGGAGGCGGTGATCCCCACGACGTACATTGCATCGGTGCGAGCGGTGAAGTGATTGGCGTTGAAGGAACCCTTGTTTGTACCAGCCGTAGTATCATAGTAAACGTTACCATCTTGATTGCAGAAATAAGCTCCTTTCAGTAGATTAGAACCTGTATATGCTGAAGCCATATCGGTTCGAGGAGATCCTACGGGGATCAATTGGCAAGCTGCCGCGTTATTCGAGATACACTCTAACAGAACAGGAGTTCCAGCTGGAACCTTTCCTCCCTGCTTAGCAACTTCCGTCAATTCCAACATACCATCATTGCCAATGGCTGTTATGGAATAAGCCTTCTGCACGTCTCCGCTCAGTTGAAATTCAAACGGCACATACAACGTTGTGTAGAACTTACCTCCAAACTCCACTTCTGGCTGCACATTGAAATGAGTCACAGGCTCTATATACCACTTCGCATTCTGAGCTGAATTAGATTCGTTGACATTAAACGTCCCTGCATCATCCACGAAGTACATGTTGGTGAGAGTTTTTTGCAGATTCACTGACATACTGGCAACTTTAGTCACCTTACCGGTAAGAGGAATCTTGGCTGTGTATAGTGTGCTGGTTCCGCTTCCACTGCTATTTTCTATCGTCACATATAGATTACTAAACTCAACGGTTATGTTACTTGTCTCATATTTACCAGTAGTTAGAGCCGTCATGCTAATACCTTGCCCTATAAGATTATACTCCTTGTTGCTAGTATTTGTAGGATAACGCTTGTCTGCATAAATCACCGAAGCAGGATCAATAACATCTGCATCCTTCACCATATGAATATCTGTTCTCAGGAAAGCTCTGGCACAAGATAAACACCTCGCCACACCATCTTCCTTGAAAGTCACATTACCTAATAGAATGGAAAGAGGATTGCTTGTATCCACCAGATTGCTACCACCACCACAAGCCTTTCCGATGATTTCCTGATAATCAAACTTATCATTCGTCAGACTAATGTAGTTTTCTGTGTTTTCAGCATTGCGGAATCGGTAGAAGCCCGTACCGCTCAGCTGGGCATTCATAGGCAGACTGCACACTGCGAGCAGTGCAGCTGCCACCATCCTTGTCATGTAGTTTTGTTTCATATAGGTTTTCTTGTTAACATTTTTTCTGTGGGTTACTCTGTCAAATGCTCTATGAAATAATCGATTGCATTTTTCAATGGCGAAAGTTCATTGGTAACAATCCAACATATCTGATCTGCATCAACATCAAAATAATGATGAGAAATAATATCACGCAAGCCTTTTACTTGTTTCCAAGGTATTGCCGGATACATGGGAAGCAAGTCTCCATGAGTAACCTTGTCAAGATTTTTAAGACTCTCGCCAATCGCAATAAGCAGCATGCATGTAGCATCAAGCAGAATCACACCAGTCTCACTGCCAAGGAAATCGTCAACAGAGTGGATATCCTTAGTCCTTTCCTGAAGTTTTTCTATCGCAGAGCGTATGTCCTCTAGAATGTCAAGGGCAAGTTCTTTTTCCTCAGAAGATAGTAATTCCATGTTGATCAATTCTTTTTCTCAAACGAGGGTTTAAGTTTTGGTGGTTTCTTACAATATCAACAGGACATCCTGTCTTTTCTTCCAAATACTCTTTGGCCTGCATCAGCAAAAAAGGATTAGGAGTCTTGGTATCTACAAAAACATCGACATCACTGTTTTGGCCATGTTTGCCTACTGCCGTTGAACCAAACAACCGCAGTGAAACGATGCCAAAGTCCTCCTGCAAAGTTTCCTTGCAAGAAGACAGTATAGCCATGTATTGCTCTTTACTCATCTTATTACAAAAAATCTTATTTCGGCTACAAATATAAAAACTTTTCTCTAATAAAACAAATCCTTGTCACAAAAAAACACCTTTTAAGAAAAAGTCCCCTCCTCGTGAAAGAAGGGGACTTCTCGTTTTTCGTTCCTCCCTAAGGGAAGTTAGGAGTTTCTTACTTGCCCAGGATGATGTTCACCAAAGCCGTGACGTCGGCGATCGTGATCTCCTCGTCGGCATTCACGTGGGCAGCGTCGAAGTCGTGCGTGTTGTCAGGTACCGTCACCTTGCCAAGGACAATCTCGACAAGTGCGTTCACGTCGGCAACTGAAACCTTTCCGTCGCGGTTCACGTCGCCCTTCAACGTCAGCAGGATAGGATTAGCATCCTCACTGAACATGAACACTTCATTGCCCACAAGATTCTTGTCGAAGTTCGAATAGAAGCCAAGACCCCTCTCACCATTTGTGAGCACCTTAATCTTACCATTCATGAATGCTTCCTTGAACTTTCCCTCCTCAGTAGGTACTGACAATCCGAAGAAGTACTTGTTATTCACCGTGCCGGAATTCTTGCGCTTCAAGTATTCATATTTCTCACCGAGCGAGCTACTCAATTTAGTCAGCAAGGCGAAGATTGTCTCCAGTTGCGGTGTATTGATTTCGAACTCATTAATGAGCCAGTCATTACCCTTCAACTCGTTCGTTACAGCAGCGCCATCCGCTGTGCTCAGCTTGAGTGCCTTGGTCAGGTTCTCCATGTCAGTAGACATCAGCAGTACAGGAGTCTGAGCGGGAACAACACCCGTAATCTCCTTCGTCACTGCGACACCTGCATCAGACACACTCTCCACCTTCAGGGCCTTCACGTTCTCATTCTCAGGCAACTCGTATGCGAAGTCCACATACAGCGTCTTGTACATTTCCTTGCCATTGTTCTTGCTCAGAGTTGCATCGAAGGTCACGTCGAAGCCTTCGCGCTTGGTCAGCGTCCAGGCTGTGGAGGCGTCAGTGATTTGGCTGTTACCCTCACTGATGATGTCCACGCCATTCTCGCCTGGCACGATGTAGTACCTGAAGTTCGGACGAATCTGCGGAATCTTCTCTATGTACTTACCATAATCACCCAGCTCGCTGATGTTATCGGTCAGATAGCCCTTCACCTTCTCCCAGTAGAGCATACCGGTCTGGTAGGCGAAGTTCCAAACATTCGTCTCGCTCGAAAGCACCTCTTCGTAGAACTTCAGAGTCGAAGCATCGTCGGTAGGCTCGGTCAGTGTGCCACCCATGTTCTGCCAAATGGTCTTGACCTTGAACATATCAACCACGCTCTGGCCGCGGCCAACCTTATCAACAACCTTCTGGAGAACTTCCTTAACGAAACCTTCCACTTTCAGCAGACGGCCGTCAATAAGTTCCTTATTCTCGGCATAGAAGTCAACCACGGGCTTCATGCTCGGCGTGCGGCCATAGATGCGGTAGGTATTATTCTCACCCTCCAGATAGAGGTGGTAGTCAAATTCCTTTTTGAATTTATCGAGAATCAAGTCTGCGCCCTGCTCGCCGATGATAGGATCATCAACATTGGCAGCGAGTTTCTTCACTACTTCCTTCACAATCTCAGGCACGTAGCTCATAGCGCGCTCAGCATAGCGAGGCAGGTCAACAGCCTGCGAGCGCAGCACCTTCACGCCGTCTTCGTCAGCCTTCACGCGAATCACGGTGCCGGCACTCTTCGTGTCGCTGACCAGGGTCACCGTCTTGCGGCCGGCCACGTTCACGTACTTGCCGTCTTCGTTCTGGATGGTGTAGTAGCCGTCCTCGACCACAGCACCCTTAGCCTTCTCCACGATGGTATACTCTCTCGTCACCTTCTCGCTCATTGCGCCGTCCTGCTCAGTCCAAGCCTTCACAGTCGTCGTCTTGCTGATGGTGAAAGGAGCGGTGTAGGTCAGCTCATCACCGTCGTTCAGCGTGTACTTCACGTTCTCACCGGCAATAGTAACCGTCAGCTTCTCCTCATACTCACCACTGTCGTGGAAGACGATGGGCTTAGCGGGCTTCACAGGAGCAACAACCGTTGTGCAGTAGTCGGAATAGGTGGCGCTACCTGAGGTAAACTTGTAAATATCAAAGTAGATGTCGCCAGAAGAATTTCCTGTTGTTGCACCACCCATGCGGAAGTATTGATTATCAGCAGCTAAGTCGGAACGATAAGATAGCCAACGGCCATTTCCTACCAAAGTAAACTTATTCTCGTCATTATTCCAAGCAAGAGTGAAATCGGTAGAATTATCTGAATCAATAGACAGATTATTGCTACTACTTGTATAGACATAACCGTTCGTTTCATCACCAAGTTTCCAAGTGCCATCTGAAGAACCTGCCGAAACGCTAAACCAATTCTTATCGTCAGCAGCTACTTTTGAAACATCGTTTACAAATGTGTATTTGTTTACATATGTTTTATTTACAGTCTCTTGATACATTGCTACATTTTCTTCATCTGCAACAATAACGACTTTGTCACCAGCCCCGAATGTATCGGAACTTGTCATCTTTGTAAGTGAAGCAGATGAACCAGAAATCATATTCGCAAACACAGCATAATAAGTAACGTCTGCTGTTCCCATTGTGGCAGCGTTGACGAGTGTTGCGGGCTTGTCGTTGGTTTCACCGTCGATTGCTTTGGTTGTCCATCCAACAAACTGCTTGCCAAAGAGTTCTTCGGCAACAGTTGGGAACGTGATGGTTTCATCTTCGGCAACAGTTACAGGTTCACCCTGTTGCTGGCCGTTCACGAAGAACGTGGCAAAATGGCTGGGAACGGTTACAGTCAGCGTGTAACTTACTTCGGCAGCATTGTAATCGTCATCGCCTGCAAATGTAGCGGTGATAGTAGTTTCACCAGCTTTGAGCAATGTAATATGTCCAGTTTCATCGATAGTAGCAACCTTTGTGTTACTTGACTTATAAGAAACAACGACATTGTAAGGATTAGTCAGACTCGGAGCAGCGAAGGTTTCTCCGCGAACAGCTGATGCCTGCTCTGCACTCCATGCCAAACCTGCATCAACTTTCTCTTTGCGATATAGAGAAAATAAATAGTTTCCTTGAGCAAGTTGGTTTACATTATTGTAAGGCTTAATTTCACCAAAGATAACAACTGCATCCTTTACCTGAAGTTGATCAACAGCGGTAAAACTCTCATTATTGAGATATTTGCCTCGATAAACTTTTATCTCCGTTTCTGTTTCTCCATCATCAGAAATATAATAAGTTGCATTTCCATATTGAGTACTCAGTTCTTCAATCTTTGAAACAATTCCTTTAACGTAAACATCTTTTACAGCGCTTGCTGCCAACGCCTGAGCCACCGTGTAGGGATTATTCTGAGTGCCAGGGGCATTGGGGGCGTTAACTGTAACGGCGAAGGACTTGCTAACCTCATTGTATTTTTCTTCATCAAGCACTGTAACTTTAACGGTTACGTTAGCGGTTCCTTCTTTCTTTGCTTCATAAGAAGCGCCACTAACTGCAAGGACTTCGGCATTATCACTTTCCCATCTTACCTCATAATCTTCATCCGCCGTTGTGCCCTCTGCAAATGTTGCATCGAGAGTAAACTCTCCCTTGTCGTTAACATTAAGAGTGGTTGGAGTTATGCTGTTGAGGGCAGCGATATCAACCTTCTGGACGGGTGTCTCAGTATTAGGAGTTTGAATATAATAAATTACTCCTACAACCTGATTTACATAGATCTCAATTTTAGATATTCGTACTCCATTACTGCTAGCAGTACCAGAATTACTTGTCACACGTAGCTTGCCATTTCCAGAAAGAGCAGCTCCATCTATATAGGTATTCTTCCCTGTTTGAGAAGAGCCAGATACAGTAACTACTTTCCATATATTTTCCCCATCTCCAATTGTTAATTTATTATAATTGGATCCACCAAAGGTTCCACCGTATACCACAACCTTAGATAACGAACCTAAATCAAATTGGGCTGATTCAACATAACTGCCTGAATGAAAAAGGCGATAAGTAGACTTGTCTGTTGTGCTACCTTTATATGACCACGTATCATACTGAAGAGTCTGCGCAAGCACTTCTTCAATTTCTCCACTCCCTTCTAAACGCGTATATACAGGATAAAGTGTAACATCCTTTGATGGATAATAATTACCGGCATTAACATAATCAGGTTTCGTTGTTGTCTCTTCAGAGCCTAACGATATTTCAGACCAACCAGCAAAAGTATAAACGCCGACATTTTCACGCACAGGGAGTTCAACGCCGACACCAGCAGAAGTTTCCGTTAGCGTTGTATTGTCATCACCAAGAGTAATTGTGTATGGAATTGCTGGAGCATAAGTAACAACAACTTTTTTAATATAAGCTGCAGCATTATCTGTTCCAGAACTACGACGTCCAACTAGTCTCAATTGCTTATAATTGCCATCTACAGTAAAAGTTTCTGTTTTATACTCAGTCGAACTAGGATTATTCTTAAAATTCAATTCAACACCTTCAATCGTTTGTAAAGCAAGATAATACTTTGTATTGCCCTTCCAAGTAACAGTAATAGACGTTATTGTCCCATTAACTTCTGGTGTTTCTAAATAATTAGCTCCACCTTTACCAATAGTAATGTTGTCTCCTTTTTTTAATGAATGGCCTGTTGCTTTCCAGACGCTCCCATCTGAAGCTTCATAGGATTTTACATCAGAATAATAGCCATCTACAGTCTCTGTAACATCGGTTGTCGCATCGAACGTTACTTCATCTGCTTTTACCCCCCCCACTCCGATTATCATCATGAGCAGGAGCATAAATAAATAATGAATTTTTTGTTTCATAATGATTATTATTTTAAATTATTAGTTACACGGATAGCAACCACGGATAGCACGGATAGCAATCACGAATGTGCACGGATGGCAACCACGGATGGCACGGATAGCAATCACGGATGGCAGGGATGCCTGTGCGCATCATTTTCTTCTGTAATCTTGCTCTTTTAGGTTTTTAGATGAGCAGCAGGGCCGCGGGTGATGGACCTTGCAGGCCATGCATTATTGCATAATCTCTGCAAAATTAATAATTTTATAGGTACGCGCGAATAGAAATAGGTAAAATATGAAAATCTTTTGGATTTTTTAACAAACAGCAGTCTTACACGTGCCGAAGGCACCTTACACGGCCGCCCAGCCGCCCTTACACGCCCGAAGGGCCTTTTTTGTCAAAAAATATTGCCTGTCAACCCCCTCGTAGAATGAAGAATTTTCGACTTCAAAATATTTTTTCGCAAATACGGCCGTATTTTGCGAAGTTTGCTAATACGTTGTGGCTCAATCGTTTAGTCTCTCGAGACCCCCAACCCCCTATGTTAGGGGGCTAGAAACCATAGGTTTAGACCACGTAAACCATAGGTTTAGTCGCTCTATCTCTATGCTCTGTATGCTCTATCTCATAGCTTTGTATCGCAGAAACCTATGGTTTAGCCGAGTCAAACCATAGGTTTAGCTGGATTCCCTTCCCTTTAGGGAGGGGTTAGGGGTAGGCTCCCCATTGTTTCACGCTCTAGAATGATGTTTCACACGGAGGAAATTTTGTCGGAAAAATTCAGAGAAAGGGAATAAAGGGTTTAAAGGGGAGTGGAAGTCCCGTAGGGACGGGTAAGGCGGCGGTGCCGCGGTTCAAAGTCGCTGCGCGACGTTCAAGGTTCAATGCGCCTGCGGCGCTGTGTAAAGTCCCGTAGGGACGGGATAAGGGTAGCCAGCCAATTCATTGGCTGGTGTGTGGCATGTTATTATATAAAACAGCGTGCCGTAGGTACGCGACATAAGAGGAATAATCCCAAGAATGTCGCTGTACCTACGGCACACCTATAATTATTTTTTGCCTTGCTATACCAGCCAATGAATTGGCTGGCCGCTCGGCTTTGCCGCTTTCGTAGCGAAGCGGAGAAAGAACCATAATCTCGTCCCTACGGGACTTTACGCGCCAGCGTCCTTACACGCGGCGAAGGCGCATTGAACCTTGAACGTCGCGCAGCGACCTTGAACACGCGCCACTAGGCGCATTGAACCTTGAACGTCGCGTAGCGACTTTGAACCGCGCGAAGCGCATTGAACCGCAGCTACGCCGCCTTACACAGCGCCGAAGGCGCTCCCCTTACTTCCTCTCGATGTAGGCGACGACGTCGCCTTTCTGGACCTTCGTGCCCTGCTTGGCGTTGATCTCGACGAGCTTGCCACCGAGGGCGGCAGGCACGGTGACGATTTCGCCCCACGGGGCCACGATGTAGCAGAAGACGTCGCCTTCCTCATATTCCTTACCGATGAAGGGCTCGGCGGTGGGGGCTGCCTCGCCGTCGCCACCGAACTCCCAGAACAGCTGTCCCTTCACGGGAGCCGTGATGGCGTCGGCCTTGGCGTGCTTGAAGGCTGCCACTTCCTCGGGCGACAGCTTGCCGCCCAGCTGGGCGTCCTTCGCCTTCTGGATGTCGGCCAGCAGGTTCTTCTTGGCCTGTCCGCTCTTGTAGTTGCGATACTGCTCGGGGTGCATGGCCAGTTCCCAGAGCTCCTCGTCGTCGGGACCGTACTCCCAGCCGTTCTCATCCATTTCCTTACGGAAGTCGTCGAGGGCGTTGGGCAGCAGTGTGTGCGGGTCTACGTCGGTGAACTCGCGGCCCTGCTGCTTTGCCAGCTCCACAATCTCGGGCGCCAGTGGTCCGGGCACCTTGCCACTCTTGCCGAGGATCATGCCCCACATCGAGTCGTCCATCATCACGAAGCGGCCCTTGCCCTGCTCCATGGTGAGGAGGTTCATCAGGGCGATGTTCTTCACATACTGCGAGAACGGCGTCACCAGTGGCGGATAGCCCACGCGCGGCCACACATACTCTACCTCGTTGAAGAGCTTCACGAGCATGTCGTCCGTAGAGAGCTCTGTCTCGCCTTTCTTGCGGCGCAGGTTGTTGATGGTGCCCATGATGCCACCGAGGTCGGCCATCATCGAGCCCATCATGCCGCCGGGCAGTCCGCAGCCCAGCAGCAGGCTGGACATGTGCTTGTTGCCGGGGTTGATGAAGTAGCCCAGCCAGTCGTCGATGAACTCCTGGGTGAGCGAGCGGGCCTTCATGTAGGCATTCATATTGATGTCGGGCACGTCGAAGCCTTCGTTCTTCAGCATCGACTGCACGGAGATGACGTCGGGATGCACCTTACCCCAGGAGAGCGGCTCGATGGCTGTGTCGATGATGTCGGCACCGTTCTCGCAGACCTCGAGGATGGATGCCATCGAGAGGCCGGGGCCGGAGTGGCCGTGATACTGGATGATGATGTCGGGATACTTGGTCTTGATCATCTTCGTGAGCTTGCCCAGGAAGGCGGGCTGGCCGATGCCGGCCATGTCCTTCAGACAGATTTCCTCGGCACCGGCGGCGATGACCTCGTCGGCTATCTGCATGTAGTAGTCCAGCGTGTGGACGGGGCTGGTGGTGATGCAGAGCGTGGCCTGCGGCGTCATGCCTGCCTCCTTCGCCCAGCGAATGGAGGGGATGATGTTGCGCGTGTCGTTCAGTCCGTCGAAGATGCGGGGGATGTCGACACCCTGTGCGTGCTTCACCTTATACATCAATGCGCGCACGTCGTCGGGCACGGGATACATACGCAGTGCGTTGAGTCCGCGGTCGAGCATGTGGGTCTTGATGCCCACCTCGTTGAACGGCCGGCAGAAAGCGCGTACGGCGTCGTTGGGGTTCTCGCCCGCCAGCAGGTTGACCTGCTCGAAGGCGCCACCATTGGTCTCCACACGGGCAAAGCAGCCCATCTCGATGATCACCGGAGCGATGCGCTCCAACTGGTCCTTGCGCGGCTGGAACTTGCCTGAGCTCTGCCACATGTCGCGGTAGACCAGTGAGAATTGGATTTTCTTCTTCATATGTAATTATAGTTTCGAGTTTCAGGGTGCAAAGGTACGAATAAGTGAGCGAAATACAAAGGAAAAAACAATTTTTTACTTTGCATTTCCGAGCGGAAGTACCTTCGGCGCAGCCAAAGGTAGTGCAAATCGAAGACAATACATTTAGAGTCCCTTCAAGGGGCGGCTATAATGCAGGGTGTGTTTTTATTGTTAAGATGCAGCCTACAGGCGGCTGCGCCGCGTGTAAAAACGCTTACGCGTCGTGTAAGGCCCTTCGGGCGTATAAGGCGCCTTTTGGCGCGTGTAAAAGTCCCGTCGGGACGGGATTTTGGTAGCCAGCCAATTCATTGGCTGGTAGGACATGGCAAAAATAATTATAGGTGTGCCGTAGGTACAGCGACATTCTTGGGATTATTCCTCTTATGTCGCGTACCTACGGCACGCTATTATATATATATAATAATGTGGCACGCACCAGCCAATGAATTGGCTGGCTACCCTTATCCCGTCCCTACTTTAACTTTGCAGTCTGTAATAAGAGTTCTCAATAACTCTTAAATTATTTAACGTTCAATATACGAGAAAATATACCAGTTTTTCCTTAC
>CACZIT010000010.1 GCA_902781315.1 uncultured Prevotellaceae bacterium | reverse complement strand
ATGGGGATTGGCAGGATACTTCATACACACAAATCCTTCTCTTATTGCTGGTGTGAGAGAATAATCCATAAAGTTCGGACGGTTCTTCAAACCTACAGCTTCCATCATACTCTTCACACTCATTTCTTCTTTACCGATTGCCAATACCAAGCGTGTTACATTCTCAGAAGAAGGTTGTATGTCGATTGAACTTGCATGGGTACTTGTACGGGTACTTGTATGGGTGTCGTTCTCGTCATCCTTATACCCAATCAGCATATATCGATTCTTCAGTTCATTGTTTTCACCGAGCAGCAATATTGTAGCAGAACTCAGTAAGTTTCTGAACCTTTCCTATAATAGATAGAATATCTTTAAGTGTTATCTCTTTGCACATATTCATTTCCATCCTACAATTTCTTCAATTTCATCCATCCATTTATTACGTAATGCTACTCTGTATGCAACACTTGATTTATTATGAAACATAACTTTAGTTGAATACTTCATAGCTTCTTCAATGACCTTTTCCTTGTTCCATGTTTTTAATCGAGGCTTTAGCCAAGTCATCTCGTCAAGCCATTTGTTTTTCTGGGCAACATCATATGCACCACGTCCCTTTTTCTGAAACTCACCACGTGACTTATATCTATGAGATTCTTCAAAAACGGTATCTCGTGTCCACTTGATGGGTGTTAACACCAACCACGGCATTTCATCCAACCATTTTTTTCTTCTCGCTATGCCATACGCTGTTCCATTTCCTTCAGAAAACTTTTTGCGTGATGAATACTTCTTTGACTCTTCAAAGACTTCTTCCTTTGTCCAGATATCATGATGTATTCTCACCAACCATGGCATTTCATCGAGCCATTTATTGGTTCTTGCTGCGTTGTATGCTCCTCTTGAACCATTTTCAAAATCTTTTCTCGATGAGTACTTTCGAGATTCTTCGAATACTTCTTCTTTTGTCCATTTCCCATGTGGCGTTATAAACCAAGTCATTTCATCAAGCCATCCATTCTTTTTCGCGTAGTAATATACATCCCTATTACCCTTATAAAAGGAAGCCTTGGATTTATAAAGTTTTGAGAGATTGAAAACTTCTTCTTTGGTCAACTGAAGTCGCCGAACAGGGTCTAACCATATCATTTCCTTCAGCCATCTCTTTTTCAATGCTATATCATAAAAGCTAGGACTGCCGCTTTTAAACTCTTCGATGGAATGATATTTCCTCGCATCATCAAAGATGGAATCCTTCATAGAAACATATGTAGTCCTTACGACTAACCACGGCATTTCATCAAGCCATTTTTCTCTGCGGGCAATATGATATGCTCCGGATGAACCTTCTGAAAACGATGATCTACTATTGTATTTCTTTGATTCCTCAAACACTTCTTCTTTTGTCCACGATTTCCGTTTTAATTCCAACCAAGGCATATCATCAAGCCAACCTAATTGTTGGGCTTTAGAGTATGCACCGGATGCCTTCTCTTCAAACTCGCGTCTTGTTGAGTATTTCTTGGATTCTTCAAATAAAGCATCTTTTGTCCATTTGGGAGTTGGATGAGACCACTTTTCCTTCATCCAGTTCATTTGTTCAATCCATCCTCTTTTTGTTGCAACAGTATATGCACCTGCACATTTTGTAGCAAACTCAGATCTTGATTGATACTTCCGTGCTTCTTCAAAAACCTTGGGTTTTGTCCATTTAATAGCAGCACTTCCCAAAGATCCAATTCCCGCACCTGTTTTACCCTTGTTGAGAAGCAAGTACTCCATTTCTTGGTATTTCATTAACCACTCATGTTCCTTCTCCCTTGCTTCACTCGCCGTTAATCGTTCTTCAAGATAGATGGGATTAGGTACAGGTTTGCCTATTGATTGAAAATACTGATATACTGGTGACTTCGTGACTTTTCCACCTTTATCGTATCCTGTAGAATGATTATAATGTCTTCTCTTCTTATCTACAGTCAATCCAACATAAGCAACCTTGTTGTCTTCATCAGTATATACATATATGCAGTAGTTATGCCTATCATATTTTCGTGCAGTCATAAACCATGTCATATCTTCAAGCCAGCCTTTCTTTTGTGCACTATTGTATACATTGGGGACTGCCTTTCTAAAGTCATTTTTCGTAGTATATTGTCTTGCTATGGTTAAGACTTCTTCTTTTGTATATGGTTCTCGGACAGAAGTTTCAAGCCACTCCATCTCTTCAAGCCAACCATTTCTCCATGCAACATTGTAAGCTCCCTTATTCGCTTTGCGGAACTCCGTTTTTGTCTCAAATTGCTCCGCCAAAGCAAAAACAACCTCTTTCGACCATACTCGCGGATTATTTGGATTAGGTTTTTCAAACCATGTCATTTCTTCCAACCAACCGTTCCTTTCCGCTGCACCGTATGCCCCTCTACACCCTTTAGAGAAAAGATGCTTCATTGTGTATTTGCGGGCTTCCTCAAATACTCGTTCTTTGGTCCAATAGCCAAGAGGCTTGTTGATTGTAATCAGCCAGTCAAAATTTTTCAGCCAATTATTGGTTCTTGCTACAGAATATGCTCTAGGACTACCTTTTTCAAAGTCCCCTCGATATAAGTATTTTTTTGCTTCCTCAAAACACGCATTATATGTCCAAATAGTGATTTTCCTTATCGCATCAATTTTTGCACATTTAGGGCATTCATTTCCACGTATGTGATTCACAGGAGATTGCGGAAATTCACCATGGATAGGACAGATAATAATAACCTTAGTTTTGTTATTTACATACTCCACCTTGGAATAATCATACTTATCCCCATGCACCTCTCGGGCTTTCTTGATGAATTCTTCGGTGGTTAGCTTTTTCATAATCTTATATAGTTTACACCTTCAAATGCTCATACAATTTCAGCCTCAGCACCTCGCCATTCTGAAATTCGAACTGGAACTTCTTGCGATTGAACCTTGGATTGTTCTTGTGGATAATCCGATGATAGTTCGGGCTGATGATAATGATATTCGTGGAGTCGTTGTTCTGCGAACGGGTGAAATAGTCGATGTGGTGAGCCTCGACAACACTGTAGCCATACTCGTCGCCAATCTTCTCGCCGCTGATCTCGTCACGATAGTCATAGAACCGCTTCAAAGTCAGGATGATGCTGCGGTCAATGCGACGATACTTCACCAGCCGCTGCTTCTCCTCAATCGATGCCGTCTTGTCAGCCATGAAGAACTGTTCATCGGCAACACTCCATGCAGAGCACGTCGGGCGACGAGGTCAGATACAGCCGGATGTACTCCTGCAGGTCGTCAGGCAACGGAATCTGCCGCTTGCTCTTGCCCAGCGCCTGCTTCTGCGCAAACAGGTACGCATAGCTCTCCTGGAACACGGCCCGCAGTTTGACGGCCAATGCCGACTGGCGGCTATAGCGAATCTGAATGACATCCTTATGCCCCGCCCAGTTGCTCTGCACGAAATTCTGGTTCTTCAGCTTCGCATCGTAGAATTCGCCGTCAATCAGAATTCGGATGTCCTTGCTCTGCCCGTGCGTCAAGATGGATTCATCCCATGCCCTAAACAGCGAGCACACCGACACCGGAATGGTCATCCCGTCATTCAGCAACGACCAGTCCACCGTCTTCTGCAATATGAATCCATTGTCGTAATCCATCAGAATTTTATTTCATTTTTTACAATCTCGGTTTGCACTACTCCTACAAAATAGTTTGAAGCTTTTCTCTGCCATTATCAGTTAGCGTATATTTCTGTTTCGGACTGTTTGGAACATCTTTTATTGTCGGTTCTACCAGACCAGACTCACACAAATGCTGCAATACATTATTCTTTATTCTTCCTCTATTCTTTTCTTTGGTCTTTTCCATCAATTCTTTCAATGATTGTGGTTCTTTACACAGAGCTATGAGAATAGCGGTTGCATCAGGATAATGCGACACATCCAACTTGGGACAAACTTGTGACAAGACTTGTGACAAACTTGTGACATCGTCATCTGAAGATACCTTGGGCGCACCATCAGAAGGAACAAATTTGAATTGCTCTATATCCTTCTGTTCCACGGTCACCAAGAATGCTGTCAGCATGCTCACATCAAACTGAGCAGGTTTGTTTCCGTTTTCTTTCAGGTCTGTCTGCACCTGACCGATACCACGGCTGAACATATTTACATAGCCAAGCGTCTTCATGGCACTGGCTACAAGCGGATTGCGATAATCATTGATGCGTGGGAAATTCTCAGGACGAGCATTGCCATAGAGACCTCCGGCATTCAGAATCTCCAGACCTGATAGGGGTAGTTACTGACCATCTCCTCGCGAAGGATAGAAACGAAAACGGGTTTCTTCTTGATAACAGACAACTCCAAAAGCGATTCCAGACGTGGCAACAATTCACAATAGTTGCCTTCCAGCTGCATCTCATTTTCTACCTCGCTTGTCACATCCTCGCCCTTGAAACAAACATATTGCACGTACAGGCCTGGCATGAAACGGCGTGGCTTGTAGCCAAACAGAACAACTGCTGCGTATGTGGGGCATTGGTGCTCAGTGTCATACATACCAACAGCAGCCATCTGTTCCTCGATGGAGCGAGTATCAGATTCCACCAACTCATTACCTAATAGCGGTATCAGATATTTTGTACGCAGCAATTCCGTGTTCACGTCAGAGAGTTTTGCTGCCAAACAAGGCATGGTGTCGAAGGTTGCCATGAATGACATCCGACGCTCGGCAAGAATGCGTTCTTCCGCTTCCGTAGCTATGTCACGACGTGGTCCAATACGTATAAATGTACGTCCGCGATAGCGCACAGGAGGCAGGTCAGACGGACTAACCTCAGCAACCAGTAAGTCACCTTCGGGGAACTGAAAACGGTCAACGCTCATAACAGGTATAGGCAGGATGTTTCCGTTGCTGCGGATGGCTGCTATCTTCTTCAGCAGGTCATCGGTGACATTCAGACCCGACAACTCTCCGTTGTCGTAAGCACCCAGTATCAGATAGCCATTCTTTCGTGAGTTTGGCAGGTCGTTAGCAAAGGCACAGATAGCCTCCTGGAACTTATCCATGTCGCCTGTTGACGTGGTTCGCTCTACACGATAGTTTTCCGTGCTATGCAGCAGTTCTTGTATTTCGTCTCTTGTTATCATTTGACTTTGTCTTCTTCCTTCTTGCAAGGCATAGCCAAAACAAGCTTTAGCTCTGCTCTTGCTTCGTGCGTCATTTCGACTTATTTCTCTTGATTGAATTCTTCCTGTCTCACCAACTCCTGCACAGGCACTTCGAGCGCATTTGCTATTGCAATGAGGGCTTCAAGGCTGGGTTGAGTGGTATTGGTGACCCACTTTGACACTGTAGCAGGATCCTTACCGAGTTTGTCGGATAGCCACTTATTGTTCAGGTCACGTTCAGCGAGAACGACTCTTATACGATTTAACTTTGCCATGATAGATTATCAATTGTTTGACGGCAAAGATACAAAAATTAATCGAAACAAATGCTGATATGCTCAAAAAACTCTATAAATAAGCCAAAATTTGACTAAAAGACCAATCTTTTGATGAAGACATGACAATATTCACGCTTATTGTTATATATAATGTGTATTTGAAATATCTTTTGAAATTACTGACTGCAATTTGAGGTTCGTCGTAACAATTCCCATCCATATGGGAGCAATGAAGGTTCGGAGAAAAGTTCGGAGAGGAAACAGTTTTAGTTCGGAGAGAAGTTCGGAGACAACCGCAATAAGTTCGGGAACTCACCCTCACAAGTTCTTGAACAAGCCAAGCAGCAAAAACGAGCATGGGAACATCCATACAATAGGAATCAAGCGAGATTTTTTCTCTTCTTACATTAATTCGTAAAAGCAAGCATGCGATTCTTGCCATTTTTGTCACATAGGACTATTGTTTCGGTAGATAAATGTTAAAAACAACGATAACAAGACTATTTATAAACCCAAAAGCTTTGTAGATTCAATTTTTATCGTTAATTTTGCAGCAATTCTACAAAAACAAGTGCGTAATGATACTAAAAATCGAATTTGAGAATTTCTTTTCTATTAGAGATAGAATAAGAATCGACTTCAGAGCAGGAAACATCAATACAGCTCTTGCACGGGAGTTAAGCCACAATGTGATGGAGTGGAAAGGTGTACCTATCCTAAAAACTGTTGGGTTGTTTGGTCCGAATGCTTCAGGTAAATCAAACATTCTTAAAGCCATTACATTTTGCTGTAGAATGATTTTGGAGTCACACCTTCATAACGAAGGGGTGACATTCAACTTTGAACCTTTCAAATTTGATGGTTGGCAGAAAAAGCCCAGCAAATTCCTTATTGATTTTGTCTGTGAGGATGTGGAGTATGAATACGCTTTTGAGTTGACTCGTGAACGAATCATAAGCGAAAGTCTTTATCATTATCCCGTTGGGAGACGAGCAAAGATATTTGTTCGCGATGCTGATGGAAAGTATAGCTTTGGTACAGGCGTGATGGTCAAGCCTTCAGATGTAGTAATCAATACTAGTGAAAAGAATCTGTTCCTGAGCCGAGCCAGTTCCATGAATCGTGATATTGCTCAAAAGCTATATCGTTATTTCATGAATCAATTCCTACTGGGGCTTGTAAATGTGAATGACATGATGGTGTTGGATAGTTTCAATGCCTACAAGAAGGTGATACTCAAAGCACTTGAAATATGTGATACGGATATTACTGATATTGAAGCAAGGAAAGAGCAAATGCCGGCTCCTGTGGTTGTGCCTGGACAAACAGAACTGTCATACAAGCTGGTGGATGTGCTTCGCTTCAAGACCTTCCATCGCAACCAAAAGGACATCATGTTCGACATGGACATGGAAGAATCTAATGGTACAAGAAAACTGTTCCAGATTCTGATACGACTCTTGGATGTGGTAAAGAACAAGAAGAGCATTATGATGGATGAGTTTGACATGGGACTTCACACTCGTCTGGCAGATTTCATTCTCGACTTGATTCATGCTTCAGAAAGCAGTCAGTTATTGTTCACATCCCACAACACGAATCTTATCGATGTCAAACGACTGAGACGTGACCAAATTGTTTTCGTCAACAAGTCGGAACAAGGTGCAACGGAAGTGTATTCTTTGTATGACTTCAAGGATTTCCGTGAAAATATGGATGCCGAAAAGGGATATATACAAGGACGCTTTGATGCTGTGCCTTATGTTGATTCATCGGTGTCAAGTATCAAACAATTATTGGAAGATTGATTATGGCAAGCAAAAGAGAACCATCTCCATCCCTGCGGATGCGAAAGATCGCTCTCGTCATTTGTGAGGGCGAGACAGAGGTCTGCTATATCAATCTTCTGAAAACGTGGTACAAGTCACCTATCAGAATCGTATCACATATAGAAGGAACGAAGATTACTCCATCGTTGGTTGAGAAACGTACAAAGGAACTCAAAATCTCACAATGGGATAAGGTGCATACATTCCTCATGTATGATATGGATGTGCAGGCTATCAATGAGAAATTGCAGAAATGTAAGGCTGAAATGCTGCTCAGTAATCCTTGTTTTGAAATATGGTTGCTGCTTCATGCCAAAGACCAAAAAGCTGCCATTGAAACAGACGCCCTCATCAAAGAGTTGAAGAAAAGTGCTCCAGTGTGGAAAAACTATTCTAAAAAGGCATTTCTGAACAACAACACGGATGTTGCTGTGACAAGAGCAAAAGAACTGCGTGAATTCCAGAATCCATCAACAGGCATCTACAAATTGATTGAAATGTTGAAAGATAATATACGATAGCTGCCTAAAAGCGTAGGTTACCTTCAATGATGGTTTCATTGCAGACTTGGAATAATTACGGAAATTATAGGTTAATTCAATGGAAATAAATAACAATATTGATATTTCTGCAAAAGAATTACTTTCTTTACTGAAGCAACAAATAGACTTTCTTGAAAACCAAATGGCGGAAAGATGCGGTATGAAGCTATACAAATCGGTCGATGGTTTTACTCAAGAGAAAATATATGAATATGCTGGTGCAAAGGATTGTGTTGCAACATTGACTTTGAGCCAAGAATCTGCGGAAGTATATGGGGAGTCGTTGACGGTAGTGTTTGTGTATTATCAGAAAGAGAGAATGGCACTTGAAAAAGACAGAATGGCTCTTAATGATATATCCAATGTTAAAGCAAAAGAACTTTTGGGAGAGTTAGATGAAACGCTATATGCTCAATTGCTTAAAGATGGTATTCCGACAAAGGATATAGTTGAAATGCTAGTTGGACCAGCATCAGAAGAAAATAACACTTATGGAAGTTCACTTTTGCGTAATCCTAAGGTACTGGAGATTCCCTTTCAGAGTGAAGGCAATGGTGACGATATTTTTTTTATGTATGGAGCCTTGTGTCATTTTATTGCAGATGGAATAGAATTGACTCCAGAAGAACATAATGAGTACCTAGCCTATAAGATGGTGCTGGAACGCGAGAAACTAACAGAAAAAGAAAGAAAGGAAATTTTTGATGAGAACGGAGCAATTGTAAATCAAGAAGTCGGGTATTTCTGGCTATTATGGAAAAAAGATACAGGTAAGCTGACAGAAAAGAACAAAACAGACCTGATGCAGTTGTCCCAAAATAGATTAGCTAATCGTTTTGGCATAGCTGATAAAGAACTGCAAAGTATGGGATTAAGTTTTGAAAAGTTGGTAAAGTCTTATCCGGAGAAAGCAGCTCTGTTATTTTCAAAGATTATAAGCTTTCATGAACATCGCTATAATGTGGTTGGTAAACATCTGCTGTATATGAGTTTTGAATCGTTTCTACACATCTACCTTCGCCATGTAAAAGAGCTTGCTGTTGAGAATCAGTTTGGTGAAAGAAGTAAATTTCAATTAGCCGAAAAAGATTTGAAAGCTACCATGGATATTGTTTTGGGTGCTCTGAATGATGAGTATCAAACATATAAAGACGAACATCCAGACAACAGATTCTTCCGGAAAGGGAATATGGCATATTATTACAATGGAGACTATTATGATGTTGACATTTTACCAGATGGCCAAATCGGTAGTTTCTATAAACGTATTGACAAATAAAACTCAAACGCATGAAATACAAACAAAAGTATCGATGAAGCATATTGTAGATTAAAGACTATCGGTGGTTATAGTGCTGTGGCTCCACCTCTTCCCATTCCGAACAGAGAAGTTAAGCACAGTTGCGCCAATGGTACTGAGAAATCGGGAGAGTAGGTGACTGCCCAATATAGTCTTCGTCCAAAAAAGCGGATCAATGACGTTAAACTTAAGTGATGCTTATTAAAAATAATATTTATACTATGAAAGTTTTTGATATCAAGAAAACCGGAGTGTAGATTTGCCTTTTTAATAAGAAGGCAAGTTCTACCAAGACCATCCACATCGCGTGGAATGTTATTGTTAATGTAGTAATCTTAATTGCGGACGTTGCGTAGTTTCTTGCAACTCCTACACCCTTTGGGGCAATTTCAGTAGTAACGGATATTGTCGGTTTGATACCCGATATAAGGAACCTCATTAATCAATAAGGTCTTCAAAAAAATCCTTGGGAGCGTTGGTAAACTCCCAAGGTGCTTTTTAAAAAAAGTATATATGCAATGAAGTAGGGCTTGATATTATTCCAATGTAAAAATCAGGAACAATTATAGGAAGAGCTATGTGGCATGTCTTTCTCCATTTACCATTTCATTGTAATTTTCGCATTCCATAACCAATCCAAAACAAGAAAATGTGACAAGTTTATGATTTTTGTAACATGTTGATTATCAATGGTTATTTCCGTTTTTGCGACATGTGTGCAACATCCGGTGCTAACGCATTGATAGTCAGTTAAAGTCGTTTTTGAGGAGGTGAAGTAAGACTCGTAAGTAAAGACATAACAAAACACTATCAAATGGCGTGTAGCTCTGCAGAGTTACACGCCATTTTGCTTTTCTCCCCTACTTTAATCATTCCACAATCTCCCAATATCCGGCACAATCGCTGCCAACACACCGGAAGATGTTTTTCTTTCTCAGTTTCTTGCTATTCCAATAGACTCCGTCTTCAGTAAATACCACATGTTGCAGCAAGTTTTTAATTGGTTATTCAGGGGACTCTCATCAGCCGAATGATTATCTCCGCAGTTCTCTCCGTAGTTTTCTAACCTGTCTCCGTAGTTGTTTCCGTAGTAACGAATTGATTTCTACTTCAACTACAAAAGCAAGTTTGTTACAACAACCAGCATGTATAATAATCCGAAAGTCTTATATTGGTAGTGCCATATTCTATATGGTGTTTATATTGTTTTCATTATTGTAATCAGTCATATCTTCAGCTGCCATCATTGACTTTTCCTCTGGTATATCAGAAGCACCCGTTCACGAAGATACATGTCCAGTACTTCCGCATCACGATGTCAGGATTGCCCGACAGTCGTGGATAGTTCAGCCTGTAGCGGAATCCATGCCCCCACAACAAACGACGCACCACCATTTCCGGTTTCGTATCTTTGACGTGAATGGCTGCCATATTTGCATGGCGTCGCTGAGGAGAATGAATATCTGCCATAACTGCTATTATATCACTTTACAATTCATCAAATCCTCTCAAAAGTAATGTCTTAAGATTAAGTCGGAATCCCCATTTCAGCTTCTCCGTTAATGGCTTTAGACCAATTGCCACATCCTGCATGACTTTAAACTTCCAGTTTTCAAGGACACGGTTCTTTCTGTCCCATTCAACCATACGCTTAATAAGCTCAATATCTATATCGACATCGTTGACATTAATATTCCTTACTGTATTACGTTGTTTCTCCTTTTGTTCTCTTTCTTCTTGTTCTTCTTCTTTCAATCTTTCAATCTCTTCCAAGAGTTCGTAATTTTCTTCGCATACTTTGTCGAAAATGGCCATTCCACGAGAAACTGTTGCTGGTATCAATTTGTGATTATATTTCAAATCGTTAGCGATTTCCTTCGCTTTAGTCTGAAGGTTCAAACTCAGTTCTCCAGATTCAGCTCCCCACTCTGCAAACTTTATCCACAATTTGTATGGAATGGATCTGATTATTTTGAGGTCATGTTCATATTTGTCATCGGTATCAGCATTGACGGTTACTTTTCTCGTTACAGTTGTATTCGGATCTATTAAATCATCCTCTATGGAACTCAAGTCACATTTCCATCCTTCGTTGTCTCTAACAGCAATCCAGCATTCTTCTTTCTTTGCCCATTCAAGATAGTTGTTGGACGGCGAAATGTTCATGATGAAGGAATTGACTTGCGACATCAATGAATAGAGAATATTAGCCAACGATTCTGAAATCTTCTGACTTTTCCAAATCTTGTACAAGTTAATTCTTCCATCCACCATGTGATTTAATAAACCAATGGTATATGGAACAACAACAGATTTTAACTCGCCTATATTATTGCCTTTCCTCTTAGTTCCATATAGCTCATCTGCAGCTTTGAAAAGAATTGCTTTAGCAATAGTATCCTCAAAGTAGATATTGTTGATTTTCTTAGCGCTGGAAGGTAGATTCTTTGCAACGAACTGAGCATAGTTCTTTTCTGAACCTCTTACAACAATATGAGGTCCTATCACTAATTTGCTTCCTTCATAAACTTCTTCGAAGCAGTTAATATACTTAGCTAATTCGACCTTTGTAAACATTTGGTTCTTTGGATACTTGAGGTCAAATGCTTTCTGTCTTGACTTCGTAAAGCCCTCTTTGAGTCGAATATTTTTGTATTGAGACCTTGCACGTTCAAAGAACCAATAGGTCTGTATTGATCGTTCTGGTGTGACGGGAGTCATCACATAACGTGAAACTTTCTCTAATTCAACCAGTATCGGATTGTTGGCAGAGAAGTCAGCATTGTTTACCTTGTTCTGAGTATTAGCATACTTTGATATATCAGATACGATGTTGGCATATTCATCTTTCTTCTTTACTATTGAAAATTTGACTTGCACATATATGTCAGAAATATCAGCCTTATCTTTCTTCTCGGTATGATAAATAGAGGCTGTCGTTTGACCTCCGTTTACGATTTGCAAGTTAGATATGACTCTTATGTTTCCCTCGTCATCAAGTTCCATCGCATCAGCTGTAGCAGCGATACCATTATTATAGGCTAAGAACATGTGCGGTCTTTCTTTAATCGTATCTCTAAGACCTTTATTAATTTTCCCTGTGAATTGTAAGAAGGAACGAACGTTTTGTTCCAAAAGTCGTCCACCGTATCTCTCGTACAAGGTTGACAAGCATTTACCTGGGAGTATTGAAACATAAGCTTCATAGTCAGAGTTGCTTGATGACGCATGGAGGCAAGGAACCTTCCAGCCTTCTTCCTCAAAGTTAATGATGATTGGAGCATGCGATTGCTCAGATATCTGGTATAAATAGTTGATATCAACTACTCGGTAGTATATCTTATAACCACTAATTTCTTTGCTTTGAGGAATCTCTCCTTTGTATACACCATTTGTCAAAATGAAAGCATTTATTCTGACAAGTGAATCTCTTAGCTCTTTGTATGTTCCCAAAGTGTTTGTAAATTCAAATATCGCTGACGATTCTTCTATCTCATTTCCAAAATCAGAATAGATGGCATTCCTGAAATAATTGGTTATTCGTGTAGCCGCAGTATCTATATCCTTTTTCAATGTAGTTGTAGGCTGTTCAGTCCCTTCATATATGGAAATGAACAAATCTACAGTTTCATAGTTATCAGCTATCGCATATCCATTTATCTTTTGCTGGTTTCTTGTTCCCAAGTCTCTCTCGTAGAATGCAACATCAGAGTTTTCTGTTTCTCCGGCTTCACTTAAGAGCTCCAGGCACATACGGGTAAAAGTCTGTTCTTGGTTGTCGCCCTCTTCATTTGCAATCTGACGAGTTGCAACTTCTTGTATCAGGGATTTATAGAATTTAGTTATTTCCTTCATAAGACTCAATGCTATTTATAACGTTTTCTTCAATGACCATATTTTCACTAGAATAGTTCAGTGAAATGTTGTATTTCACTTCAGATACTCCCATTCTCAATTCATCTTTCTTGATTCTGGGAAATTCGTCTTTTACTTGAAAGTATTGTTCTCTGCGAATGTGATAATGACGTTCTTTGTAAGAATCTTTATCAAGGTCAAAATAGCCGGATAGCAACAATTTGCTTTCAAAGGCACTTGCAGCCTCAGCATCACTTTCAAGCAGTTGGCGAATCATGGCAATTATCTCAGGCAATGTTTGACCATCCTGCGGAAGTACCTCAACGACAAGATTGTATAAGTACAGTTTTTCTGTATTTGATTCGTCTAATTGTAACTCACCATTAATAGCAATACCAGAATGACTATTTGCAGTTGTAGTTTTGACTTCAACTGCCCACATATCGCTCTGGAAATCTTTTGGAGCCATCTCTGGCCCAACCCAGAAACCTGTCGAGGCCACCTTATCAATAGATGAGAGAAGTAGTTTTTTAAGGAAGAACAACTCTCCATATAGACCTTGTTGCTCTTGTGCAGATAGCTTTTGAGTTCTTCTTTTGGAGAATAACTCTTTCCATTTGCGCATTTGAGTTGTTACCAAACGCACTCCTTCCTTTTCAGATATGGCATCAATAATAGAGTTTACGATATTTGCACAGATAGAAGCAAAAATATCATTGACGCGACTTTCTCTATTGTTTAGCTGTATAATAAGTAATTTTGATTTAGGAAAGGAGGCATCCTTGAATAAGGATATTTTCAATTCGGACAAATCTTGAAAACTGGAAATATCAAGTTTGATGTCCTGATGAAAAGAAAATGCTATTCCACAGTACTTTTCTGGGGAACTGTATGTACAGAATGTCTTAAGACAAGAAGGAATATCAAGTGCTCTTTTGACAAGTCCCTCTGTACATTCACTCTCGAGTTTCTGCCAAACTTCCTTTATTGTATCAACTCTGTTCATATACATTATCGTTTTCTTGTTCAAAAATATCTTCAGTATCTGCAAAGTCTGTCAGTTGATTTACAGAATATGAAATTGCTACACCCGTATTGGTATGCGGGAACGAAATGGCAAAACTCATATAAGGTTCATTGCCATCTTTGTTGGCTGTTACATAATCAGCTGATGGCTTTATGGGATATATTATCAGCAAAGGATGTTTAACATCACGATATTTCTCTCTCACAAGTTTAGGGCTTGGATATGATTGTTTCCTGTCTTTTAACTTTTTATTTGTTTCATCCAATGCTTCTTTTAGAATCTCATCGTCCAAATCGATAAATTCATCACGTGGATTACCAAGAATATGGTTTTTTCTTAACAGATAGTGCTCAGAGGCATCACTTGATGGCATACGCATAAAGTAATTGAATCCAAGCCCATTTGATAAATAGCCATCGCACTCTCTTGTTTTTTCTCCCGTAGGTTTGTTCATCAAGACCACACTCCAATCAGATAATTCACCCGAATTGTTTACCTGTCTTATGTATTCGGATATGGCTCTTAGATTGACCTTGACCATTGAAGATGGCAAACGGTAACTCTCGAAAAAAGTCAGTATTGTTTCAACGTCAATATTTTTCCATAAATAGTTGTTTCCTGTTTGGGTATACAATCCGAGTTTGCACAATAATGTGTCAGCTGCCACAAAATTAATGTGCCTGTTGGCCTTATCCTTTAGCAACTGGTATGTTTCGACTAATCTGCCAGCCCAAGAAACTTCAATCGTGCTAGCATATCGCATTTTTGCAAGTGATGTTATCTGTAAAACCCCTGGGTGATTTCTTACTCTAAGGGCGTAATCTTCTGGAGTTCCACCAATCTCATATAGATAGCTAAACTCTTCTCTAAGTTCTTCGCTCGCCAAAGTGATATGGCGATACCACTCATTCAGTTCGCTACTTGTAAACAACCTACATAAATCCACATAGCCAGAACGATAGCCAAACCAGCGCCCCATCTGCATCAGTGTATCATACATTTTTGACGCTCGCAAGAAATAGCTGATAGACAGACCTTCTAGTGTCAAGCCTCGTGATAGTTTATCTCCACCAATAGCGATTACAGAAATTCCCTCGTCTTGGTTATCGTAATATGTCAGCGCATCCTTTGACGATCCATTGATAGATTTGACAGTTATTTTCTGGACAGCTTTAAAGAGTTGAGACTTCACATCTTCCCACTTGTGGATTTCCAATGAATCATCAATATCTTTGAATTTGGAATCCAATATCATTTGAGTAGTCGTTTTGTAAGACTTGTAAGCTCCATTGTCCTCTTCAAATACTTTTCGAAATTCTTCCAACACCATTCTATCACCGGCTTCAATCTCCTGTTTGTAGTAATTGAAGATACGTGTAACCAGGTCCTTTATGTGGTTTTGCCATGATTGGAATCTGCTAACGTGTATGAGCATTGAATTATGTTTGTGGTCTTGACCACGAAGATTTCTTATTGCACATGTCACAATGAAACATTTTATGGCAAGTCGTAACGATTCAGGAACCTCGGATAATGTAGGTTTAATATCATCTTTTTTATGCTTGTTGGGAACGAATGATGCAAAATCATTGATTGGTACAACGATTGGCAATAGTTCATCATTCGTGTCGTCTGGTATTAATGAGGTTCCAAATACCTTATCGGGTCCTATATATGTTGAAGGGGATGGCAGGTTGATGATAAAATCTCTTGGGAACAGATTGGAATCATCTTGGGGAATGAAGATGTTGGCAAAAGGAGTCGCAGTATACCCAACGTAGGCAGTACGATTAAACTTATTCAAAATAGAACAAATATACTTATTAATTGTTGTCGGGTCATCATTTGACGCATTTGTATTGATAGATGCATTATCTGCCTCATCGTCAATCATTAGAAGGGACTTGTTGCTTATTTTCCCGTTCTCAGAATGCGTATTCAGCCAAGTATTAAGTCGCTTTAATACTGTTGAGTTCTTTTTTACAACAAGAAGTGCTGGTTGTGGGGCGTTAAAGTTAAAGCCAGCTGTATTGGCTGAACGACTGGTGAAATCTCCTTTTTCAGAATTGGTTGTATACGAGTTAGCAATAGCATCATCAAATCCCGGAATTAAGCCAACACCTATTTTGGTAGTTTCCTTTGTGCTGGCTCGCTCAAACTGAGTATCGAAGCCCAGGAAACCCTCGTCCAATCGCAACTGGGTCTGACTACGAAGATTATTATAAGTTCCCGCTAGTACAATTATCAGATTAAAACCAGAATCAGCTGCTTTACAAATTAGTCCTGTATAGTTCGCTGTCTTACCTGATTGAACCTGACCGACCACGAGTCCTTTCTTGCTTATAATCACATCTGTTTTTTGAGGATTAAAAAACCTGTCAAGTATCTTGTCAGTCATGTCGTCAACGCCTTGTATTGTTGCTGGCTCAAATCCCTTTTGATGTTCAAGGTAATATTTGTAACGACTCCAGAAAGACCATTTACAACATTCAGAAGCTTTGAATGCCATAAGCCAAGGTTTACGTCGTTCACGCCCCTCTAAGATCTGCATAGGTTCAACACGAACACTATAAATAGACATTAGCTTCGTCTTGAGCACCTCCTTACTTAGGGTGGGAAACATCAGAACTACGCTATTGACCGCTGTGTCAATATCGTTATCTGTAACAGACTCTTTCAAACCAATTAAGGTTCGACAAACTTCTATTGCTTTTTGATAAGATTCCATATTCATAACTCCTCGATTAAGTCTTCGTAATTATTAAATGGTTCTATTGTTTTAAGGACAGCCTTTGCTTGTTTTTCGGTTTGACCAGAGGCTTTTAAATTGGTGAACATCTTCTGCAACAACTCTTGTATAATGGTTGTGTCTATATCAGAGAATGGTTCTTTTTGCAAGTTCTCCTCGCTGGATTGTTTGATAAAGATAGTCGGAGTAGGGATTGATTCTTCTATTATGCGTAATAACATACTAATAGCATGCTTAGGATTTGTCTGTGCTTCTTCTTGCAAATCCTTTATCAATTGGTTGTCACGATTAACCACAAAAGACCATTTATTACCCTTCTTCTTCTCCAACCAGAGCGGCTGAAAGTTTATTCCTGCCTTTTTCTTAAGTATTTTTCCTCTGTGCCTGTACACTTCCATCCCTTTGTTCCTAACATCAAGAGCATAAGAACGTAGTTGTTCACGACAAGAAAGAGGTGGTATTGCAGTTGATTTCTTGATATCAATTTGCCATTCCGAATCCAAGGTGTTTGGTAGATCTATGCTGATTCGCACAAGTTTATAATGATCTTCTTTTCTGAAGAGGTTAAGCCAACTTCCTGCAAGTAGGAGCCTCTTCCCACGGTATACATAGAAACCTTGTGCAGCGGTATAGCCATTCATTCCCTCTGCCTCTTTATATTTCTGTTCAGAACTGAAATTGTTCTTATGTGGTAATATGTATCCTTTTACTTCTGCTTTATTACTTCCAAAATACAAGTTCTCTGTAGGGAAGCTTTGAGTCTTTTTTTCATCAAGGCAGAATGGGTTCCATGCTTCAACAGGATTTCTACCCCAATATATAGTAACATCATTGCTTTCTATAAAACGATGGAAGGTCATTGCAATATGAGATTTTACCCTTGCCCATGCATCTGAAAACTTTTGTTTGGCGACAATGTCATCTACTGATGTTGACGGGGGGATTACTCTGTCTAAATCTGTCCAAATTATCATGGTACCAGAAGCTTGTTCATCCAAGGCTGTAATAAAAATATCTGGCGCCCATCTGACAAGTTCCCATTTATGAGTAATTGCAACATGATCCAAATCCCAAGTCCAATAAGCGGAATGATAACCTAATTTCTTGCTTATTACGGTCAGTTTTCTACACTGAGAGAAGGATGCAGTTTTCATTCCTAACCCAAAACGCCCTAAATCATTAACATCACGAGATTCTAATGGATTTTGAGTTCCAGGGCGCATGGCTTCCACAATCTCTTCACTATTCATACCTAAGCCATCGTCCTTGATGGTCACAATAGTTTTTCCACCATCCCATATTCTTTCGATATATATGTTTTTTGCACCTGCTGATATTGAATTATCTAAAATGTCAGCAACCGCAGTTTCGAGGTTGTAGCCAATTGCCCTGAAGGTCTCAATCATTGAAGCTGCTTCAGGAACCGCTTCCATTTTAGGTAGTAATGAATAGTCCATAGTCTACATTTGTTTTAGGATCTCTTTCGCAATTTTAAAGGCTAATAATACGGGAACAGCGTTACCTATTTGCTTAAAAGCAGCACCTCTGTTTCCTTCGAAAAAGTAGTCATCTGGGAATGATTGAAGCCTAGCAGCTTCTCTTACTGTTATTGAACGCACATTCTCAATAGTAGGATTGGGGGTTGGATATATATAATAATGTCCATCCTTCGATATGTGTGCAACTACAGTGTGGCTGTATCCATCTGGGTCAACCACAGAATATCTGTCCAGAAATGATTTTGTGTTTTTATGAGTTTGTAAGTGGGCTGGAAGTTTGGAGTAATCTAGCTGTTTCCTTTTCTCTCTCCATTGCTTTATCGCCATACAATAGATCTCCCTGTCATTGGCATTGTGTGGGCGGGCAATATGTTGCGTTGTAAAGTCGACTTTTTCATTGCGGATGGCAGATTCTTTAAGATACGGCATATCGTTCAAATCTTTGGAATAATGAACAGGGGCCGTAAGACTTCCTTCGCCTGCCTTCCTTCTTGGGAGGTCAGAGAATAAATCCCTCATAACGCAATATGAATTGCTTTCTTTCTCTAATATCGGGTAAAACCGTTTTTGACCTTTGGAACTTATGCCATCTTTACGCCATCCTACAATAATGACTCGTTGCCTTTTCTGCAGGACTCCATACTCAGAAGCATTCTGGACTTGCATTTGCATGTCATAGCCAGCACTTGCTACAAGTTCCTGTAAATCCTTCAACGGCTCACCTTGCTTGGCAGTTTTTATACCAAGTACATTCTCAAAGACAAACATTTTGGGAGTGTATCTTTCCAAAAAGCGAACGTAGTATTTATACAGTTCGTTTCTGGGATCTTTCTCAACGTCTTTCCCCATCCTTGACCTCCCTACAATGGAATATGCTTGGCAAGGAGGCCCACCAATTATCAAGTCTACGCTATTTTTCCCTTTTAGTTTGTCAACTCTTTGAAATATTTCATTTATGGTTGCAGAGCCAATTGTAGCATGAATAACGCTGTCAATAATCGTGGCAGGTACTTGATCCCATAGTTTTTGCCCGCTTTCACCTCCTTTCTTTTCCAATAAGTATTTCTTATAGATGTCCAGTTTGTCGTTTTCTTCCAAATAGTGATATGCTGCCCGGGTCTTTAAGGTTTCGCAAGCATATTTGTCCATTTCGATATGCGCAATAGGAGAGAATCCTGCCCTGACAAACCCTTCCGACAGGCCGCCAGCACCGGCGAATAAATCTATAAATGTATATTTCTTTTTTGGCATATTTTGAATCATTATGTATCTTCTTTTTATTCTTGCTTACTTCTTACCATCTTCTTACCCTGTCGAGAGACTATCGAACGCCTTTCCTACGTCTATCCACGTCCTTGTTTCGACCTTAGAACGACAACGGAACGACCCCGCTACGATACGCCTTGGACACGCCTCCAACGCGCCAGTCTGTCTGACCTGTATATGTTCCGTTCGTCATCTTGTATCTTTATGTTTTATTTTATGTTAAAACTTAACTCGTTTTTTGTTCTCATGTTAAAGAATCTGTGTTTTTTTAACTCGTACTTCTTTACGTGTTATCATTTCACAATTTCATTAACATGAACAGATTCTATCACCTCTGCTGGTTCTGATGCTTTATACTCGCCAAACTCAATGAATAGATTCATCAGGCGGGTGTTGATATAATAGTTCTCCTTGCCCATTTTTTCTTTCTTAAGAAGACCTAGAGCCACAATTCTATCCAGATACTTCGAGGCGGTCTGACGAGATACTTGCATATTGGCTACAACATGGTCAATCTTGGTATAGGGGTGATAGAACAGACCGTTCAGCAATTCATGATTGTATTTGCTGCCAAAGTCTGGACGAATAACATTCTTATATTCTGCCATCAAGCGACCTATGTTCTTGACCAAAGAAATCGTATCCTCTGCAGTTACCTCTACACCCTTCAACATAAAGAGTATCCAGGCTTCCCATTCTGCGGCATTATCAGTATTCTTGTCTCTGATAGCTTGTATCAGTCGGTAGTACTCTCCTTTGTTGTGAGTGATGTATCGACTAAGATAGAGAATGGGCAAGTCAAGCAAGCCGGTGATTACCAGATAGAGTATATTGATAATGCGGCCTGTGCGGCCATTACCATCATAGAATGGATGGATGCTCTCGAACTGATGGTGTATGATAGCCATCTTGATTAGCGGGTCAAGTTGACTCAAATGGTCATCGTTGATGAACTGCTCAAGATTGGACATATACTGGACGATAGCCATTCCGTCTTGCGGAGGTGTATAGATTACAGCACCATCATTTTCGCGCTTCAACTGGGTTCCTGGTGTTGTGCGGAAGCCTGCGGTATTCTGTTCCAAGATTTCTTGAACACGCTTAATGTCGTTGAGGGTGAGGATGTCTTTGTTTCGCACCATACGGAATCCCTCGTTGATGGCTTCACGATAGAAAAGCACCTCTTTTGTGGCAGCATTAATGAACTGATGGCTTGGATCAAGCCCTGCACGATACAAATCATCCTGAGTAGTCACGATATTCTCCACCTCAGAGCTATCCTTGGCTTCTTGCAAGGTAAGGCTGCTAATGAGAATGCGCTCATTGGGTATGGTTTGTGCCACACCCTTCAACTCTGCCAGTTTGCGGTTTGCCCTGTTCAACTGCTTCAGAACCTCTTTGGTCTCCAAATCGTATGGCAGAGGTAAGGAGGGAATCGAGTATTTTTCTTCTTTCCTTATCTCATCAGCCGGATTTGTCATATCTTGATTGCTCATATTATGTATCTATTTTACTTCTATTCGTTTTCTTACAATCTATTTATCAACTGGGGACAAACTGGGGACAGAACTGGGGACAAGACTTGTGACAAAGCTTGTGACAAACTTGTGACGTCATCTTCTGAAGAGACCATACGCAGCAGTTCTTGTATTTCGTCTTTTGTTATCATTTGGCTTCGTCTTCTTCCTTCTTTCAATGCATAGCCAAAACAAACTTTAGCTCTGCTCTTGCTTCGTGCGTCATTTCGACTTATTTCGCTTGATTGAATTCTTCCTGTCTCACCAATTCCTGCACCGGCACTTCAAGCGCATTGGCTATTGCAATGAGGGCTTCAAGGCTGGGCTGGGCGGTATTGGTGACCCATTTGGAAACTGTAGCAGGATCCTTACCGAGTTTGTCGGATAGCCACTTATTGTTTAGGTCACGTTCAGCGAGAACGACTCTTATACGATTTAACTTTGCCATGATAGATTTCTGTTGTTTGACGGCAAAGTTACAAAAAATAATCGAGACAAATGCTGATATGCTCAAAAAACTACATAAATAAGCCAAAATTTGATTAAAAGACCAATCTTTTGATGAATACAGGACAGGTATCATGCATATATTATATATAATGTGTGTCTGAAGCATCATTTGAAATGACCGACAACCATATGTTTTCTTCGCGGAAATCGCATTCATTTATGGAGGCAATGATAGTCTGGAGAAAGATGTGTTTGGTTCGGAGAAAAGTTCGGAGAAAATCATAAAAAGTTCGGAGAGAAGTTCGGAAACAACCGCAATAAGTTCGGGAACAGTTTCGGGAACTCATCCTCATAAGATCTTGGACAAGCCAAGCGGCAAAGACGAGCGCGGGAATGTTCATATAATAGGGAATTGGCGAAAAACATATGAAATATCGATTTAAGTGCAATTTTTGCAAGAAGATAGCAAAAATAGCACTTAAAAACGAGTTGAATATTGATTTATCAATATGAGTAATACCAGCAACATGAGTAATACACTCCTAAATTTGCTTAAAACGCAAATAAAGAAATAGAAAACCATAAAAATATGTGATTATTTCAGAGAAAATCTGTACCTTTGCAGAAAATAAATCGTATAGAAATATGGCAAAAAGAAAAATTGGGTTTTACTACTTGTTTTTAAAACGAGACGATGTGGAAATGCCTATTGAGGTAAACCTTTTGAAGGTTTTAGCTTTTTTAGGATTAAAATCCCGTGTCGAGCGCAAACAAGATATTTCAAATGATCGATTTGCGTTCCTAGATAGTTATTCACACAACACAACTCAAGAAAACGATTTACTTGAATTGCTTTTCAAAAGTGCGAAACATAGCTATCGTGCTCCATTGTTAGACAAAAACACAGTTGAGGAACGTGAGAATCCGAAAACAATGGACGAAGGAGAACAAATGAAGACTCATGCTTTAGTAAAATTCAAAGAAGGTGATGCATTATTGTTTTTGGAAACAGGGAATGGTATGCTCACTTGTGCCAACATTGTGGATTACCTTAATAAGGCTATTCCTTTTTACAATGCTCAATTTAATAATGAAGATGACAAAATCATAGGTCATTTTACATTTGACATGATTCCTCGTGATGATTTTCGAGAAGTCCTGCAAGGAATGACAAGGGTCGTTTGTGCGGAAATATTTGTTGATAAAGTTTTATTAGGATCTGATGCTCTGGATTTTTCTGAACCGTCAGAAGAAATAAAAGAAGAGGTGATTGTAAAAGTACAAGCTGGCCGAAAGAAAACCATAAAAGAACATGTTTATGATTTTTTGGACAAGTATAACGGTACCGATTCCCACATTAAGCGCATTCGTGTGCGAGGAAAACTGTCAAACGAGAATGAAGGGATTATAGACACTGGCCGGATTATAAAAAAGGAATATGTTGATGCTCAACAAAATGAAGACACGGGAGAATTCGACTCCATTTATATGTTTGCACAGTTATCCTTGCTATCACAAGATTTTTGATTATGTATTTGGAATATCTTTATGTAATATTGGATTACCATTCTACTCTTAATAGAAAGGAGAGGATGTTTGAACATTGGCTACCATTTATCATTGGCATCCTTAGTCTGTCAATCTCGCTATACAATAACGATAATTCCCAATATACTTTCATTAAAAATGTTCTTCCTTTCATCGCAACTCTCTTGGGATTCGCATTAGCTGCTTTAGCTTTGCTTATATCCAACAATAACATTGAAAATAAAACTAAGGATTTCATGATAAAACGAAAAATTCGTGGAAAGAATATTTCAATGTTCCGATTAATAGTTGTTTCTTATTCGTACTTGATTATATTGAGTACCCTGCTATGTATTTTGTTTTACATAGCATCCTTATTTCCTTATATTTCTATAGGTATATGGTGTGTTATCCCTAATACAATTTTTATAATTGGCATCTTTAATATTTTGTTTGCTACGATACGAACAATATCTATGCTTTATTTCATTTTAACTCGTTCAAAATAGTAGAAAAGAAAACAAATGGTCAAAGACATAAACAGGCTAAAGGTGGTTTTAGCAGAACAAAAGAGAACTAATAAATGGTTAGCCGAGGAACTGGGGAAAGACCCTGCATCAGTGAGCAAATGGTGTACCAATGCATCACAGCCCAGTTTGGAGACTTTGGTGGAAATCGCCAGGAGTCTCAATGTGGATGTGAAGGATTTACTTTGGTCAACGAAAGAACGATAAATTAGCAACTGAAACATGAGACTACCAATCAACATAGAAGAACTTCTGAGCGGACGAGCTGTAGAAGGTGATCGCATAGAATACAAGACTGGCTGGAACCCTGATGCTATCTACCGCACCATTTGTGCATTCGCCAATGACTTCGACGAAACAGGTGGCGGTTATATCGTGGTTGGAGTTAAGGAAGAGAACGGCCATGCCATAAGGCCTGTTACAGGTATTGACCCTAACCAGATAGAACCTATCGAGAAGGATATGGTAGGGTATAACAATCTGATGCGTCCGTACTATCAGCCCCGATTGTATTTAGAAGAGGCAGATGGAAAGACGATTCTTGTTATAAAGGTTTCTCCAGGTGAACGCAGGCCATACAAAGTGCCTGACCAAATAACCGCAAAACAGAAAACGTACAATTATTATATTCGTTACAACAGTAGCAGTATCGTTCCGAAAGACGAATACGAGCGAGAATTGATAAACCTCGCAAATCGTATGCCTTTTGATGACCGTGGCAACGACGACATCAAACTGACGGATATATCGCCATTACTCCTACATGACTATCTTGTTAAGGTAAAGAGCAGTTTGGCTGACATCTCACTGACAGACCACATGGAAGATGTGCTGGAACAGATGGACTTATTAGAGGCTGTGCCGGAAGGATGGCGCATCAAGAATGTTGCAGCAATGATGTTCTCAGAACGGCCTGACCGTTTCTTCCGTCAAGCGCAGATTGAAATAGTTCTTTTCCCTGAAAGTAGAGAAAAGAATCCCAATAACCTGATAGAGGTGGAACCCATCAGGGGCAGTGTGCCGCAGATGATAGAGAAGACGTTAAGCTATCTGAATACCAACATCATCAAGAAACAGATTATTAAACCCAAGGACAGGGCGCAATCCATAACATTCTTCAACTACCCCTATCAGGCTCTGGAAGAAGCTGTTGTCAATAGCCTGTATCATAGAGACTGGACGATTCGGGAACCTGTTGAAATCACTGTAGAGCCTGAACGCATATCCATACTCAGTTTCTCTGGCCCCAACCATACCATTCCGATGGAGGCTGTTCAGAAAGGTATTTCGTTACGTTCACGTCGATATCGTAACCGCAGGTTGGGAGAGTTCCTGAAAGAATTAGACCTAACAGAAGGCCGAGCTACAGGCATTCCTACTATTCAGGATGAACTAAAAGACAATGGATCTCCACAGGCAACTATTGAGACGGATGAAGAACGTACTTACTTCCTGATTGACATTCCGTGCCACCCAGATTTCATAAAAGAACAGTTCATCCTGAACAAGGATGTCGTAAAAGATGTCGTAAAAGATGTCGTAAAAGAATTGTCTGAACGTCAGAAGATTATATTAGATTTCATCACAGAGGATCCTGCTCTTACCGCCAAGGAAATGTCGGAAAGAATGTCGGAAAGAATGTCGGAAAAGACGGGCATTGTACCGCGAACAATCCAAAGAGATTTGGCAGAACTTCAGGCGAAAGGCATTATAACTCGTGAAGGTGGTCGTAAGGAGGGCAAATGGGTAATCATTAACAAAGAATAATATGCCAAAGTGGTTTCATATAACGATAACGGTTCTACTAGCAATATTGGCGGTTGGCAAGGCTCTCTTGATATGCGGTGAGCATCACTGGGGATATATCCCGTGTGCCGCCATAGCAATAATATTGTTTGGTTGCTTCTATGGATTCCTTCGTTTATGCTTTTGGGCTGGAGCAAAGATAACTTTTGCTTACGCAGATGCCTTTCAAAAGTATGTCCGTCCTCGTATAGAGGTGGAGGCGATACAAAAATACATCGCCGAGCATCCGGTTGAAAAGCCCGTTCAACAATCTCCAATTGAAGAAATGTCAGAGCATAACCAAATCCTCAATCAAGAGGAACGCCTACGCAGATTCATGGAGACTTGCAAAAGAGAACGTGAACAGTTCGTTGCTATAAAAGCAAAGGCTGATGAAGAAAAGTTAGCAAAGGTTCAGGCGTATGTGCGACAAACCTTGATGCCTTTCGATTTCACGGACGAAGAACTGTTCCAAGTGAGCGAGTGTGTTGTTTCATTGGTCGTTCACGGTGTTGTTGTACCCACCCTTCCCATCAAGATTGAGAAGACTGGCAAGAAGGAACAACTCACTCAACATGACTTGGCAAACCTTAGTTGGAACATTGCCTACCAGTACAACCTCCCGAACAAACTGGCAGCTCAGTTTGCACAATACACCTTCCCTGCCTGGTTCTGGAATACCACAACAGAAACTCTCGCCAAGAAGCTGAAGCACAGGTCTGGCGACCTCTACATCAAGATCAACGAAGATATTATTAATTAAAGCGTAATACAAATCGCCAAAGACATGAATACATTTTACAAAATAACCTTCAAATTGTTCAAGCGACCAAGAATGAAACTTGAAGAAATTTTTACACCAGCAAAAGCTGCTGATATTAATTATATTGAACGCAAGGAGATTGATTCACTACTATCTTCAGAAATGTCTACTCCTGGTAAACAAATAATTGTATTTGGACATTCAGGTAGTGGAAAAACATCTTCTGTCCGCAATCTTTTAAAGAAGAATCATTATGTGTTTATAAGAACCCATTGTGAGAGTAGTACAACATTTGAGCAACTTATTTTAAACGCATTCGATGCGTTAAATGTCTTTGTTATTTCTGGAAAATCTCGCAAACATACTTCAACACTAAAAGGAGAATTAGCATTAGAATACAACAATATTAAAGCAAGCATAGGTACTGAAACGACACGTGAAGAATGTAATACGTTTTCAAGATTATTGCCGCCTCAACTAACACCTCAAAAACTGGCCCAGTTTATGGGTGAGGGAGAAATTGTATGGCTGATAGAGGATTTTCACAAGGTATCTTCAGAGGAAAAAGTTCGAATAGCAGATGTAATAAAAATATTTGTTGATAATGCCAATGATTATTCATCCTCAAAAATAATATGCATCGGGGCCTGCCAATCTGCTCATGAATTAATAAAACTTGATCCAAATTTGAGAACAAGGGTATCGGAAGTTTCTGTACCTCTACTCAAAGATGAAGAAATTAAAAAAATCATTGAAAATGGTTTCTCTTTGCTTAATGTTGTTCCATCTCAATCTCTTGTAGAAAAACTCGTTTACTATTCAGACAGGCTCGGTGCTTTTGCCCATCAAATGTGTATGGACATTTGTAAAGGAGAAGGTATTACACATACAACGTTGAAAAAACAATATGTTAATGATCAGTCTTTCCAATATGCTGTCGATGGATTTATCGAACGTAGTTCTGATACATTAAAGTCTATTTATGAGGCTGCTGTGAAAAATGAATTGGGTTGGTATATTCTGAAAACTTTTTCACATAATGTTATGGATAAATTGTCTTTTGAAGAAATCTGCAAACGAGTTAACAATGGAAAAGTATCTTTTAAAAGTGAACAGATAAAAGAAAAACTAGAAGAATTGATGAGTCCTTCTTTTAATATTATATATTATAACTCAAATTCTGAAAAATATGCTTTTTCAACACCATTTTGGCATCGCTTTCTAAGACTCCAATTTAGTATCGAGAAATCAGAACAAAGTCGCAAAAAAAGAAATCTTCACAATCCAAATCTAAATTTGATTTCCAAGGATGTTAAATATCAATTAGTCGATGAGTCTATGTTTGAACTAATTAGGAGCCTCAGTGAATTGAGAATGGAGATAATAAAGAAATAAAAACAATCCTTTTTGTAGTCAAAATATGGAATAATGTTAATAACAAATTTACAACATCCAAGATGGTTCAACTCTAAGTTTATCGCTCATATTTGTACCATGTATTTGTAACTAATTGACAATCATATATGATTACATTTGAGGAGGTGAAGTAAGAAATGATTACAGTATTTTGACTGTTGATAAGGTAACCCGCATAGGCAGATAGCTTGTGCGGGTTTCTTTATCTGACTATTGAGATGAAGGAGCTACAATTGCCTAATACTATTTACGCGGTTAAATCAACTTTTGTTAATAAATGGCACAATGATACGAATTATTCTTCGTATTTGATTAATAATGATTACTTTTGCATCTATATTATCTAGAATGCAATAAAAACAATGAAGATAACAGAAGAATTGCTGATTTACCTCGCCGTCATCAACGTCGCGACATTCTTTACGTACGGCCTTGACAAATGGAAAGCCAAGAAAGCATTATGGCGCATCAGGGAATCCTCACTGTTGATGCTGGCTGTACTCGGCGGCAGCATCGGGGCATGGCTCGGCATGAAAGCATGGCATCATAAAACCCAGCATAAGAAGTTCAAATACGGCGTTCCCGCCATCATCTTCATTCAACTGGCATTGATTGGTTGTTGTCTCTATTTTTTATGAGCTATTGGAGGAGGGAAGGTGCCCTGTCAGAGATAGAACGTGAACCTGGAACCTTTTGAACCGACACCATCGTAGTCAACAGGAAGCGGGAATTGGTTGATCAGAATATTGATGTCTTCTTCACTGAGGGTTTTGGTCAGTTCCAACTCTATTGCCATGCGGTGGGGATTGTAGCTGAGGTTCCAGATACACTCGCCACAAACGGCATTCACAATGGTCCTGATCTCATCCTGCGCGCGCCAGATAGCATCGAAATCAGTCATAGTACTCTATTTTTAGTTCCTCGCTGACGCGGAAGTCATCGTGGTAATGGTCGTCGTAGGAATAGACTATCTGCATGCCGCGATAGGCAGAAGGAACCTTCAGCACATCCAGCAGATGCCACCGGGGGCGGCCGAAATCGAAGGATTCCCGGTCGAGCAGGAGGCGGTTGGCGGTATAGTCGAAACGATAATACCCGCCTCCGATACACTGGTCACCCGGCCGGAGCAAGTCTTTATGCTGACTGACCATGCCGAGGCGAAAATGACCATCCATTGTGACGACAAACTTCGGAAGCGTCATGTTGTTTAATACTTCTTTAAGTTATACTTTCCCCTCAGTTCTGCTCTCTTTTCGTCGGCCAGAGCTGTGAAACATTCTTTCCGACCGGGGCAGAAGTTTATGGGCCATAATTCTATACAATTGTTAATAATCAAGGCAAAATTACAAAATGTTGAACAAAAATGAGTATCTTTGCGAAAGGTTTTAATAAGATTTAGTATGATTGACCAGATTATTGACTACAACAAGACATTCGTAGCGCAAAAAAGCTACGAGAAATACCTGACGGACAAGTATCCTGACAAGAAGTTAGCGGTGCTTTCATGCATGGACACCCGACTGACAGAGTTGCTTCCAGCTGCATTGGGGCTGAAGAACGGTGATGCCAAAATCATCAAGAACGCTGGCGGACTGGTCATATCGCCCTTCGATTCGGCCATGCGCAGCCTGCTTGTTGCCATCTACGAGTTGGGGGTGGAGGAAATCATGGTGGTGGCTCACTCGCATTGCGGTGCCTGCCACATGAGTTTCGACCACTTCCGCCACGAGATGACAGCCCGTGGCGTGACTGACGAAACCCTCGACACCATCCAGAAGTGCGGCATCGACCTGCATCACTGGCTGGAGGGATTCAAGGACACGCCCGAATCAGTGCGCAAGACGGTGGACACGATTAAGGGTCACCCGCTGGTGCCCAAGGACGTCGTGGTCCGCGGGTTTATCATCGATTCTGAAACAGGAGCATTGGAAGAAATCAAATAAACGAAAACAATACGATGAAGAAGATTGTGATAATCGACGGAGGGCCGCGACGGAATTTCAATACGGCCTCGATGCTGCAGAAGTTTGCTGAAGGAGCCAGCTCTGTGGGCAGTGATATTGAAGTGAAGACAGTACGTCTCTATGATCTGGACTACAAAGGCTGCATGTCGTGCATGGCCTGCAAGATAAAGGGCAAGGCCTCGAACGTCTGCAAGTTCAAGGACGCACTGACGCCTGTGCTGGAAGAGATTGCCGAGGCTGACGGTCTGGTGCTGGGCTCGCCGATATATTTCGGCGACGTGACAGGACAGATGCGTGCGTTTCTGGAGCGTCTGGCCTTCCCCTGGCTGTCCTACAACGACTACAGCATGACGGCACCGAAGCGCATGCCTGTGGTGCTGGTGGAGACCATGAACGGACTGCCTGAACGCAACAACAGCCAGGGCTATGGCTCCATGGAGTATTGCCTCAAGGCTGCCCTTGGCGAGCCGGAGCGCCTGATTGCCTACAACACCTATCAGGTGAAGAACTACGACCGCTTCGAGTTGGCGAGCTTCTCCGAGGAGGCCAAGCGGCAGTATCGTGAAGAGCATTGGGAGCAAGACCTGCAGAAGGCTTTTGAGGCAGGCAGACACATGGCCGAGAGCATCCTTGCGAAATAAGACAACCAGAACTCATATGAACGCCATCCAACACACGTTCCAAAAGGTGAAGCGCTGGCTGCAGTCGCTGTCGTTCCGCACGGGCGTCATCGTGCTGCTCAGCTGCATTCCGTTCTACATCCTCTCCTTTGCCCAGATGCTGCTCCCCATCAGCACGGCTGCAAAGGGTGTGCTGTGGACGGTGCTCTTCGGTCTGGCCAAGACGTGCCAATATGGCGGACTGACCATCCTGGGCGTAGAGGGCTACAAGCGGCTGAAGAGCAAGTTCAAGAGGGGCTCGTCGGAAGATAGAACAACAGAAGTGTAGGTTGGAGCAAGTATTTATATAGTTTTATAGAAAAACAGTATGGATAATATTGAAGAAAAAGGCAGGAAAGTAGCCATCGACATCGTTAAGGCTAATGTGTTTGCAGTTGTTATCATGGTGGTGGCAGCCATCGCGTTCCTGATACCGTTTTTCCTGATTTGGAAAGACCGGAAGCCCGTCGACGAACTCCTGGGCGGCTTTGGCAGTTGGATATGGGCGCTCGGGCTGATGGTTGTGGGCATCGTAGTCCACGAACTCATCCACGGTCTGACATGGGCCTGCTTTGCCAAGAGCGGCTGGAAGAGCATCAGCTTCGGAGTGATGTGGAAGCTGCTGACTCCCTACTGTCATTGCAACGAGCCCATGCGCATTCCCGGCTATATGGCTGGTGCCATGATGCCCTGCATCCTGCTAGGCGTCGTGCCGGCCGTGGCAGCGCTCTTCATCGGAAGCCTGCCCATGCTTGCGTGGGGCGTGTTTTTCATTGCCGCTGCCGCCGGCGATATCTGGATGACTTGGCTGCTGACGAAGGAGAACCCAAAGAGTATGGTGCTCGACCATCCTACGGAAGCGGGATTCTACATCATCGACGAAGCAGGGGAATGACGTGACGAAAGGCGCTGGAGACGGCTATGGCTTGGAAACATAAATATCGTTGCTCGGTCTGCGGATATGAGGCCGACGTGTATGAAGGTCGCGGGCTGTTTCGCCAGCAGATTGTGGCCATGCTCTGTCCCGACTGCAGGACCATCCAGAACATCGTCGTTGGCGGCATCATTGCCGACGTGGCGCCTTCCTACCGGAGCGAGGCGGGGCGCCTGTGCCTGCAGTGTGGCAGCGACCGCATTCGCATCTGGAACAGACAGACCTGTCCGAAGTGCGCCAGCAGGCAGGACGGAGACACTCCCCAGGGAGTGATGGTGGACACGGGAGAAAAAGAATTTTGGACGTAATGTTGCGAGCGGTTGCAACTTATCTGCCTGCCACTGCGTCTAACGTGTAGAACTTCAAAAAAAAATGACTATTATGATACTATCGACAACCCCCACAATTGAAGGCCGCACCATTCGCGAGTACAAGGGTGTGGTGACAGGTGAAACCATCATCGGTGCCAACATGTTCAAAGACTTCATGGCCGGCATCCGCGATATCGTAGGCGGACGCTCAGGCAGCTATGAGAAAGTGCTGCGCGAGGCCAAGGATACTTCGATGCAGGAGATGATGGAGCGCGCACAAGCCATGGGCGCCAATGCCATTGTCGGCATCGACATCGACTACGAAACCCTCGGCAATGGAGGTTCCATGCTCATGGTTGCCACCAGTGGCACAGCCGTCGTCATTTGACAACGGTTGTGCTATCTTTTTTGCTGCTATGCCAAAGGAGCGAAACAAGGCTGATGCCTACCGCGAGAAGGCTTACGAGGGCGACACCAGGGCCATGAACAACCTTGGTGTCTGCTACGAGCGTGGCATGGGTGTGAAGGCCAGCCTTGAAACGGCTTTCGAATGGTATATGCGGGCAGCCGAGCAGGACGACGTCTACGGCTGCTTCAATGTTGGCGAATGCTACTACCACGGCAAGGGCGTCGGGCAGGATGCGGCGCTGGCTTTCGAGTGGTACCTGCGGGCTGCCGACAAGGGCGACATGCAGTCGCAGGTAAACGTGGCCAATGCCTACTATCTGGGCAATGGCGTCGAGCAAGACCACCACAAGGCATTCCTCTGGTATCGCGAGGCTGCATTCCAGGGCCATATCCTCAGTCAGAAAAACGTAGGTGCGGCCTTTTGGAATGGCGACGGCGTGGAAAAGAATCAGGAGGAATGCGTCTTCTGGTACGAACTGGCCGCCAATGGCGGCGATGCCCAGGCACAGTTTGCCACGGGCTGGTTTCTGATGACGGGCACAGGCGTGCCCAAAGACGAGCGCAAAGGATTGAAATGGATTCACAAGGCCACATTCCAAGGTTATCAGCCCGCCATCGACTACTGCAAGGAGCACGGGCTGCCTTGGTATTAGCTTTGTCGTTTTGTTCCGCGTTGCAGCGTTAGAGCAACGCCTACAGATTCCTTATTTCAGCATTTTCTTCAGATGGCGTTCCAAGATGTGGAAACTGGGGGCCACCATGCTGCCATGGTCGTGGCCGTCGAGTTCGTAGAGATACGTCTCCTTATGGCCGACGAGTTTCATCATGCGTGCCAAGTATTGGTTCTCGTCGTAGCGGCCATAGAGTTCCAACTCACGGTCGCCACAGATAAGCACCAGCGGCGGGCAGTCGTTGCGCACCCAGTAGAGCGGTGCCCACTCGTCGATGGTGGGCTGAAGCGGGCCTATGCCCTGCATTTTCCGAACGTTGTAGTGAGTGATGGCCTGTCCGCTGAACGGCACGTACATCAACACGTCGTCAGCATCTACACCGTAGCCTGCCAGCCACGACTTGTTGAGGCAGAGCATCATGGCCAGATAGCCGCCTGCCGAATGGCCTGTCACCACAATCTTCTTCACGTCGCCACCGTAGTCGGCTGCATGGCGGAACACCCATGCCACAGCCTCAGCAGCATCGCCGATGGTTTGGTCGACGGTCACTCGTGGCAGCAGCCGGTAGTTTGCCCCCACCACGACGTAGCCTTTCCCTTTCAGTTGCTCGGGAATTTCCTTCTGGCCGGCTTCCAGTCCGCCGCCATGGAACCACACGACAACGGGCCGCCCGGTGTCGGCAGTCGGCCCTTCGGGGTAGTAGACGTCCAGTTTCAGCCGTTCCTGCGAATAGCTGTCGGTCTTCGTCGTATAGCTGATATCGCACACGGTCTTGTAGCCCTGTGCCCATAGTGCGGTGGCTGTCAGCAGGGCTATGGTCAGCATCCATAGTTTTTCTCTCATATTCGTCTCGTTTGTTTGCGTTTTTTTCAGAATGTCCTGCCGGGCAGGGCATTCTTGTTCAGGAAAAGGTAGGTAGTATTCAGCGCGATGTCAGAACATTTTTTTCAAAGGCTTTCCTTACTTAGTAAAAGACCACTTCACCCGTGAACGAGATGCGGTCGCGCTCGCGAGCATACACCCTGACCGTCGAACTGCCGTTGTCGAACACCTCCAGCGAGTAGAGGTAGGTGTCCTCTTCGTTTCTCACGCCTATCTCTATCACTCGCAAGTTTTTCTTTTTCTGAAACTCCTGATAGCTGCTGATGGGAGCCGAGAAATTCAGTGCCTTGCCGCCCCCGTAGGGCACGCTGTAGGCTCTGCCGAAGTAGGGCAGATAGGAGAACAAAGAGTCGTTTCTCACCTCCACCGAGTAGCCATACGAAATCATGCGCGAAGGTCCGCGTAGCGGATTCATCCTGTCCACGTTGATTTTATAGCACCGCTCGTTCAGCGCTGCCTCCACCTTCATGGCCTGCTCAGCCTGCCGGGCAGCCCGCTCTTCCGTCGTTGCACATCCCGCCAGCATCATCAATGCCACGCAGCCCATTGCAATAGTAACCAGATTCTTTTTCATAACTGCATCATTCTCAAAAGGTCGTGTTATAATCTCTATTGCCTGCAAAGATACAAATTTATTCTGGAGAATCGTCTTTTTTTACAACTATTTTATCACTGTCGCCTTTCTCCCTGCAGCGAGGGTAAAAAAATGGAACGATACACCTGCTCTTTCACCAAAAACAGTCCTTGACTTAATGATTAAAAAAACAAACTGCCCGTTCGGCAGAACCGACGGGCAGTTGATGATATTGGTTTTGAGCAGGCCAGACGGCCAGCTTTTTCCTTTTCGGCTTTTGCCGATTACTCCTCGGGCATCATGGTCACCTCTACGTGGTGACCGCTCTTCAGCAGGACGTTCTTCAGGAACTGGCTCACTTTCTGGGCGTTCATGCCCTCCACAACCTTCTTGTAGTCGGTGTGGAAGTCCAGTCCGTAGCGGTTGTAGCGGTTGATGATGCGGCGCCAGTACTGATTGGTCTTGGCATCCACGTCGGCCTGCTTCAGCAGAATCTGCTTCGCCTTGTTCAGGTCTTCCTGGTTGGGAGCAGCCACGGTGGCCTGCATTCCCTTCATGAATTCGGGCAGGGCCACGGCGGCCTTCTCAGGATTCAGTTTGCCAACACCGCTGATGGTGACGTAAGCCTTACCTGCCTCCACGTCGAGGCTACCCTCGGCACCGGCATGATAGGCGGCAGAGAGCTTCTCGCGAATCTCGCGGTTGTAGAGCATCTCGAGGATGCGCGTCGTCACATCGGTGAGCACGTCGTTCTCCAGCGTGAACTTCACCTCGTCAGAGCGCCACATCTCCTGGGCCTGGGCCTGCGGGTTTTCCATCTTCTTCTTGAAATTGTTCTTCACCGAACCCTTCACGAAGGTGCGCAGGTCGCCGGCCTTCAGCGTCTTCTTACCTGTGGAGGGCAGCGAGGCGATATACTGGCAGATGAACTGCTTGAGCTGCTGCTCGTCGTAGTTGCCCACGAAGGTGAAGGTGAAGTTGGCGGCATTGCCGTAGAGCTGCTGCCATATCTGGAGCACGCGGTCGTAGCTGATGGCTTCCACCATCTCGGCTGTCGGCACGCGGTAGACGGGATTGTTGCCGTAGACGGTGCTCATCACGGAGTCCTCAAACACGGCCTCGTTGTTCTGGCTGATGTTCTTCAGCTGCGTGGCAATGAGGTTGATGATGTTGGCCACTGCCTTCTCGTCCTTCTTCACGTTGGTGAAGTCGAGGTAGATGAGCTGCATGAGGGTCTCGAGGTCCTTCGGCGTGGTGGTGCCGGCAAGACCATGGGAGTCGTTGCTGATGGAGAACTGCGTGCCGCACTGCTTGCCGGCGAGGGCCTTCTGCAGGTCGGTGCTCATGAAGGAGCCGAGGGCACTCTGCGAGAGCACCATGCTGGCCAGCTGAACGTCGCCGCTCTCAGGATTCTTCAGCACGGAGTTTCCGCCGTCGGCAGTTGCCGAGAAGAGAATCTCGTCGGCATTGAAGTCGGTCTTCTTCATCAGCACGGTAGCGCCGTTAGAGAGGGTGAGCTTCTTGAAGCCCAGTGCGCTGTTGGTCTCTTCCTTCTTGATGGTGCCGGCCTTGGGAGCCTCAGCCATGAGGGGTTCCTGCTTCACGTTGTCGACATAGGCCTCGAGCGTCTCCAGGCGAACGGCCTCCACAGCCTTGCGCATGTCCTCAGGCTTGTAGTACTCCTTGCCATCCTTCTCCTGCACGGCAGCCAGGCAGACGAAGTTGGTGTCGTTCATCGTGATGAGCTGCTTGGCCAGTTCGTTCACGGCCTCAACAGGAATCATCGGGGCAATCTGCTGCATCATCTGGTACTGGTCCTCGATGGAGACAATGGGCTCAGCATCGATGAAGTTGCTGACATACTCCTGGCAGTAGCTGTTGGAGGGAGTCTTCTCGCGGTTGTTGTAGGCTTTCTCCAGCTGACTGAGGTATTCCGAGCGGGCACGCTCGTACTCCGTGGCCGTGAAGCCGAAGTCCTTCACGCGCTTCAGCTCGCGCAGTGCAGCAGCCAGACCTTCCACGTCCTTGTCGGCCTTGGGCACCACCTGCAGCGTCAGTGCATCCACCGAGCGCGACACCAGGTACTGACCGTCGCTGGCACCAGCCTGCATGAACGGGCAGTCGGGCTTCTGAGCCTCCTCAGCATAGCGGCCGCTCATCATCTGTGCGAACACGTCGCGCATGTAGTCATACACGAGGTACTGCATGCCCTGTTTCATCTCGTCGGGGAACTTCTCGTGTTTCATGGCAGCGAGGATGACGCTCATCTGCTGCTCCTTGTCCTTGCCCACGATGTAGATGGGCTCGTTGTTGTCGGGCACAGGCACCAGCTCCACCTTGGCAGCGTCGGCAGGCACCTTGATGCCTGAGAAGAGTTCCTTGATCTTACCCTCGATGTAGTCGACATCTACATCGCCGACCACGATGATGGCCTGGTTGTCAGGACGATACCACTTGCGGTAGTAGGCGCGCAGGGTCTCGGGCGAGCAGCCGTCGATGACGCTCATCAGTCCGATGGGGAAGCGCTCGCCATACTTCGAGCCGGGATACATCTGGGGCAGCACGCCCTCGAGGATCTTCTGCATGCCGATGATGCGCATGCGGTATTCGTTGTGCACGATGTCGCGCTCATCGTTGATGGCTTCTTCGGTGAGCGAGATGCCGTTCGACCAGTCCTTCAGAATAAGCATGCAGGAGTCAACGGCCGACTGGCGCGTCGAGGGCACGTCGGTGAAGAAATACACCGTCTGGTCGGTCGACGTGTAGGCGTTCAGGTTACGACCGTACTCCACGCCGATAGCCTGCAGATACTCGCGCAGCAGGTCGTCCTTGAAGTGCTCCGTGCCGTTGAAAGCCATATGTTCCAACAGGTGGGCCAGACCGCGCTGGCTCTCCTCTTCCTGCACCGAGCCCACCTTCTGGGCGATGTAGTAATTAGCCACCTTTTCAGGATACTCGTTGTGGCGAATGTAGTAGGTGAGCCCGTTGTCGAGTTTACCTTTGCGCACATTCTTGTCCTCTGGCAGCGTCATGTCCTGGGCCAATGTCTGTCCCAGTCCTGCCACGAGCAGCAATGCTGCTACGAAAAGTTTTCTCAGTTTCATTTGTCTTGCTTTTTTGTTGATATTGATTGATAATAATATTGTCAATTTGGTGCATGTGCAAATACGCCACAAAATTACGTCCTTTTCTGCACACTGCCAAGAAATTCGGGTTGTATTTTGTTAAATGCAAACTTTTGCAAATTCTTTGATACATTTCGTAAGCGGCTGAGCCGCGGTTCAATGGCCTGCGGCCGTTCAAGGTTCAAAGTTCAATGACTGCTTTGCAGCGGTTCAAAGGCCTGCGGCCGTTCATGGCTACATACCGCTGGAAGTATTGCTGATCTGCTCCTGGTCGGACTTCTTCTCCAGGAAGTCGTTCTCGATGCGACTCTTGTGCTCGCGCGTCTGCACGCCCTTCTTGCCGAAGGTGTAGCTCAGGTTGAGCTGCAGCTGCGACATGGGCACCCTGATGTGCTGGCGATGCGTGAAGTCGCGGCCGGCACTGTAGCTGTCGATGCTGATGCTGCCGCCGTCGTGCAGACCGGTGATGGCTGAGAGCGAGACGTTCAGGCGGTCGCCCAGCAGCGACTTCGACACACTGGCCACGAAGGCCTCGAAGCCCGACTGCCAGCCCTGCAGGGTGTAAGTCTTCGAGTTGGCGATGACGTTGGCACTCAGTTGCAGCTGCCAGGGCAGCGTCTGCTGCAGGCCGGCCATGACGTTGCCCTGCCAGCCGTGGTTCTTCTGGGCTGCCACGGAGCCGCTGCCTGTGGAGAAGGAGGGGGCGATAGAGGCGTCGTCGCTCGTGCGGAGGTCGACGTAAGAGAGGCCGCCGTTGAGGATGAGGCGCGTGTTCTTGCCGAGGAGCCAGTTGACGAATGCCGTGAGCGAGGTATTGCGCTGGCGGGCAATGTTGCCGTAGGTGTTGTTCAACACGCCGTCGGCCATGAAGCTGTATTGGGCAATCTGATTGCCGCACAACGTCTGATGCAGACCGAGATTCAGCATAAACTTCTGCGAGAACGAACTGAACGTGGCACCCAGGTTGTGGGTCTTCTCCACATCGAGATAGGAGTTACCGTAGGAGATGCTGGTGGGCGCCGTGCGGTCGACGTAGGGGTTCAGATAGCTGATGCCCGGACGCGAGAGGCGCATATTGTAGGTCAGTCCGAGGTTCTTCGTGGGCTTCGGCGAGAGACTCAGCGTGAGGCTGGGCACGAGGTTGCCGTAGTCGCGACGGAAGTCGGCGCCCGCACCTTGCAGGTAGCTCACCTTCTGGAACGTGTGCTCATAGCGCAGGCCGGCCTTCGCACCCACGATGCCCATCTGGGCGGCATACTCGGCATAGGCGGCAGCGATGTCGTTGTCGTGGTGGTATTCCACGTAGCTCAGCTGCGGCGACTGGCCGTCGGCATGCGGCACGTTGCGGTCTTCGGCCCACGACCGGTTGTCGCGCATGATGTATTTTCCGCCCAGACTGAGCGTGTGGCCTGGCGACAGGGGGCGCACGTAGTCCAGCTGCAGCGTCTGCTCGAGCGACTTCGGCTTGTTCTCGCTGTAGAAGTCGAACGGCTGGAAGTCGGTGTACAGCTGTTCGGTGGAAGTCTTCTGCGGCGCGTATGACAGCAGGTACGACAGCGTCAGCGAGTGCTGGCGGTCGGCCGAGAAGAAGTGCTGCCAGTCGGCACTGGCGGTGAGCGAGGTGTTGCGCATGCGGGTGGCCATGTCGTAGCTGTAGGACAGCGGACGTCCCTCGATGCCTGTCAGCGTGACGAGCGGCCGGTCAGTCACCTTGGCACGGAAGGCCGTCAGCCCCAGCGAGGCAGTGAGGGTGTTGAGCGAGTCGAGGTCGTAGCCCAGCGAGAGGTTCTCCATCGTGAAGGGCACGCGCTGGGTGGTGCTCTGTTCGTACTGCATGCGTGTGCCGTCGGCGAGCGACTGGCGGTCGATGCTCACCTCGGTGTCTTTCATCTGCTGATACTGGAACAGCGCGTTGCCCGAAGCCGACAGCTTGCCTTGCTGGGCCGAGAAGAACACGCCGCCACCGGCGCCCTTGGTGCTCACGCCGGCACGAACGGTGCCCGACAGACCGTCGAGCGACTGTCCGCCAGCGCCGCCACCCGGCTGCTTGTTCAAGACGAGGTTGAGCACGCCCACGGCGCCCTCGGCATCGTAGCGCGCACCGGGATTGGTGATGACTTCAATCTTCTTCACCGCAGCGGCAGGCATCATCTTCAGCACCTGCGAGGGGTTCTGCGAGAGCATGGGGTTGGGTTTGCCGTCTACGTACACCTTGAAGGCCAACGAGCCGTTGACGGTGATGTTGTCCTGGCCGTCGACGGTGACCATCGGCACCTTGCGCAGCATGTCGAGCACGGTAGAAGACTGTGCGTCGGCATCGGCCTGCACGTCGTACGACATCTTGTCGGCTTCCATTTTCACCATCGGCTTGGCCGCGGTGACGGTGACGCCACTGAGCTCCAGCGAGTCGTAGACGGCTTCGAGTGAATCGATGTTGACCTGTGCCTGGGCTGCCGACACACCTGCCAGCAGCTCAAGAGCACAAACGAGAGAGAGAACGTGTAGTTTCTTCATAATTTTATTTGTTGTAGTTGTTTGTTAAGAATTAATATTACAATAGGCAGACTAACGCCCCGTAGGGGCAGCATCACCTAGCCCAGGGCAGCGCCCTGGGGACACAGGGACCTCGGAGAGGTCGCACTATCTATAACCGCAGGTCTTGACCTGCGGAATGTGTAACTACCCAGGTAACGACTTCGAAGATGTCGCACAACAGTACAGTTATTCTTGCTGTGCGACCCCCTTGGGGTCGTAGCTATGCGGATATATTGCCCCCGCAGGTCAAGACCTGCGGTTATGTACATGAGACCCCGTTGGGGTCTTTTCTCCATCCGCCCTTGTGCCATTTCGTATTTCATTGCCTTTTTTTATTCGTTAGACGCCGTGCACTACGGAAAAACTACACAGCATCTAAACTTTTTTATCCGTTAGACGAAATATTCTTGAAAATGGTTGCGCGCCTTTCCTACTTCTTAGCCTTTTCGTAGGCCGCGTCGACCTCGCTGATGTCGATGCCGAGCAGGCGCATCTGGCGGAACAGCTCGGGCAACGCCTCGGTGCGAAACTCCTTGCGACGCTGCTGCAGCACCTGCTCGCGGGCGTCGGGGCTGACGTAGTAGCCCATGCCGCGGCGATTGTAGATGATGCCCTCGCGAGCCAGCAGCTCGTAGGTCTTCACGGCAGTGTTGGTGTTCACGCCGAGCATCACAGCATACTCGCGCACGCTGGGTATGCGGTCGTCGGCCTTGTAGGTGCCGGCGAGTATCTCGTCGCAGAGGCGGTCGGCCATCTGCAGGAATATGGCTTTTTCGTTGGTGAAGGTCATGGGAAATACTATTTACAGATTTACGATTTGAACATGAGGATGCGCTGCGACTGCAACTGGCGACGGCAGAAGAGGCGATAGGAAAGCCAAAGCATCACAATGCTAAGCACGGTCAGCACGGCAGTTGTCACATAGTAGAACAAAGGCTTGACGAGGCTGAACATTGCAACAAGGTTATGCGATTCGGCAGCGGCTTTAATCTTCTGAATCAGGTCGGTGTGCTGGATGATGTAATAACCCACTCCGAAAGCGCCAGTGATGACGATGACGAACAGTGTGCCAAGCAGGATGAGGGCGGTGTAGAGCCAAGGCAGGCGGCGGAACCATGTGCCACCGAGCACGAAGGCAGCCATGATGAAGAACGATGAAGACAGGTTGACAAGACTGGCTTGCCAGGGAAGGTGGAAGTGGAACAGGCTGGTGACGTAGCTGCCGTCGAACACCATCTTTGGCAGCAGCGACAACGATTCCAGGTCGAACATCCAGCCCAGCACACCGCAGAAGAGCACGGCGAGATAGTAGACGGCAAACGTCAGTACGGCACCTACGAGCACCACATAGACCACGCGGCTGAGCCATTTCTCGCTGTTCGTGGCGGGCAACATCAGGTAACCGATTTCGCCACTGCGCGTCAACATATTGGCAAACACACGACTGAAGATGACTATTTGTGCCACCAGCACAGCCGTTCCCATATTGCCCATAGCACTCAGCGCAGCCATCTGGGCACCCGTGATCGACAGTTCAGGAATGTTGGCATAGGCCAGGTTGGGTGTCAGCACTGAGAAAAATACTAAGGCCAGCAAGATGAGGAAAACGGCACCGACATATAATAATATGTATAGGCTGCTACTACTCAGATCGCCCTTCAGCAGCGACCAGCAGCGGCGGAGGTTGAAACTATTCTTATTCATATTCTTGAGGGGTTTTGCGTTGTTCTTTTTTTGTTCTTTCTCCACTGCGTTACGAAAGCGTCTCCTTCGTCGCCGTGGTCCCTTGTTATTTTGTTACTTTGTCACCTTGTTACTTTGTTACTTTGGAAAGTTACTTTGTTACTTTGTCATTTTGCCTTTCACGACGGCGTTGAAGAGCAGCTCCAGGTTGACGGTGGTTTCCTCGCCCGTTGTGTTGGCGACGACCACGGCGCGGCCCTGGGGCGTGGGCTCGAAGTAGAGGGCATCGTCGCACGGCTCGCTCATCGAGCGGTACTGGAAGGCGTAGCGCTCCTGCAGCTCGGCGATGGAAGCATTGAGGAGGATGGCGTCGGAGGCGCGCCCCATGATCACGATGTGGTCGAGCAGCGCGTCGACGTCGTGCACCTGATGGGTGGAGACGATGATGGTCTGGTCGTCAGCCATGTGGCGTGCCACCAGCTTGCGGAAGAGGTTCTTCGCCGGAATGTCGAGGCCGTTGGTGGGCTCGTCCATGAGCAGCACGCTGCACCTGGTGGCCAGCGCGAAGCTCACCATCACGCGTTTCTTCTGGCCGAGTGAGAGTTCGCCGAGGCGCTTCACGTCGGTCATCTCGAAGTCACGCAGGCAGTCGTCGAACACCTCCTGGCTGAAGCGCGGATACATGCGGCCGTAGAACTTCACGTACTGGCTGAGCGAGATGCCCGGCAGCGCAAACTCGTCGGGCACGAAGCATACTTCCTCCAGCAGCGACGGCTGGCGCAGGCGAGGCTCCTGCCCGTCGATGACGATGCGGCCCTGGCGCGGCATGAGCAGTCCGCTCATCAGGTAGAGCAGCGTCGACTTGCCCACGCCGTTGCGGCCCAGCAGGCCGTAGATGCGACCTTCGCCGAACTCGAGCGAAAGTCCGTCGAACACGCTCTCCGAAGCGCCGGAGTACTTGTAACTGAGGTCTTGAATCTGAATCATAACTTTAAAATGTTGGCGTCAATGTTTTGGGTTTATAAATCCGGTTGATTACTCTCTGTTTTCCAGTGCTTCACCGGCACTGCATCGGTGTACTACTTTAATAGTACACTGCAAAAGTATACTATTCCCTCCATTCCACCAAATTTTCGAGGAAATATTAATATTTATTAACAACTATAGCATACTTCCAGACCTCTTGAAGCATGGCACTGATAAATCGAAAGGACTGCTCTAATGAATCGAAAGGACACCTCTGATGAAGTAATGTATAAATTATTATAAAGTAATATATCATATATTACCGACCAATATATCATATATTACTGACCAATATATCATATATTACTTTGCAATATATCATATATTACTTTACAATATAACTTAAATCACAAAACAAGGGCATAGCAATGGAATATCTGAAGCATGTCATCAGGCACTCCAAGGCAATACTTTAGGTGATTAAGGTGTGGTGAAAAAGGAAGGGATTCGACGTTAGGTTAAGCACAAATGTAAAGCAAACGTGAAAAAGGCACCCGGATCTCACGATTCAGATGCCTTTCCTTGATTGTCTGGTGGTCACCAGAGGAGTCAAGTTGAATAATAATAAAATAATCGATTATGATGAATCTCTTTAACTTTCTTTATTCATCTCCTCTCCATTGGGAGAGGACATCATTCCTCCCATAGGTTACCAAGATTTGAATCCCAGATGTCGTCTTCGCCATCGAAGAAGTTTTCCTTCGAGTCTATGGGGTCTCCTTCTTCATATTCGCCGCCCACTCCCGGGCTGGCCGTTATCATCACACGCTCACTCTTTACGCAAAGAATCTCCGTGATGGGGGCTACGTATACTGTTTTATCTTGCTTTTTCATTTTTATTCTATCTATTGTAATCGTTTTTCTTATAATCCTTTCTTACTTCACCACGAATTTCTTTCCGTTCTTGATGTAGATGCCCTTAGAGGCAGCATTGCTGACGCGCACTCCCTGAAGGTTGTAAGTCTGACTATCGCCCATCACTTCGCTGCCGTCGACGAGAGAGCTGATGCCTGTTGCCTCGTCGTCGAAACAGAATACGATCTTAGCACCCTGCACAGAGTTTTCGAGCTTCAGGTATGCCTTGTGAAGCGGCATCGTGACAGTCTTGCCATTGAGGGCCTTGAAGACTCCGCCCGACATTACGTAGATGTTCTTCTCAGTGTCCTCGACCTGCTGGTCGTTAATGGTCACACCAATCATGGCGCTCTCAGCTGCAGCGTTGACGTCGCTCTCACCGATGGTGTAGAAGTAGTTGTCGGCCGTCTTGTCGCTGCCGAAGCACTTCAGCAGCACACCCGTTCCGGCGGGGATGTAGGTGCCGTCGACACCTGCCGACTGGAGCGAGTTCATGCGCACGTGGTATTCGCTCTCGCCATAGTCGCCTTTGCCTTCTTTGAGTCCTTCGAGCACAGCAGCGAAGGCTATCACATCACCGTTGCCTGTCTCCTTCTTGAACTCCGACAGGTCGACGTCGAACTCACGCGAGAAGGTGCCATATTTCTTTGTGATAGAGATGCCGGGAATCTTGTAGTCTATCTGATCGGTGAAGTCTATCCATTCCGTCTTGTAGGCATCGCACTTACTCTTCTTCACGTAGATCTTCTGCGAAGGCAGGAACTCCTTGAACTCCTCCGACAGGCCGAAGTACTGGCGGCTCATCCATTCGGCAGGCTCATTGGCGGTGAACACCACCTGCTCGATGGTCGACGATACGGGCTTCACCTTTCCGTCGACAGTTTCCGTCTTGGTCACGAAAGCCATAGAGCCGATGTATCCCACCTTGCTCTTCACCACCACTTCCTTGATGTTCTCGCTTGCGTTCTCGAAGGCATAGTCGCCGATGAGGTTCACGGCATAGGTAGCGCCGTCCTCGGTGTTGGTCACCGTCTCAGGAACGATGTACACCTTAGCCGTCGAACGTGTGCCGAGCAGGTTGGCAGCGGTGTTCGACATTGGCAGCAGTTCGTCCTGGCCGTCGTCCATGGTGCGCTGGGCATAGAAGGAGGTCTTCATATCCTTAAACTGCGAGTAGTAGGTGTCGTACTTGTCGCCAGTGCCTTTATGGGAATCGACGAAATTCTGATACACCTCTTTTCTCACATAGATGGTGATGTTACGGAACATATCAGGGGCCTGCGTGCCGTTGTCGATGGCCATAACGTTCTCACCCTGCGCAATCTTGTCTGGGTCGATGAGCTCGTCGCCGAGGAATGCTATCGACTGCAGGCTGGTGTCGAGACCGAAGGCGCGCTCGCCGATCTGCTCAACCTTGGCAGGGATACAGATGTTGGTGAAAGTCTCGCCGCACTCGTAGAAGGCGTTGTCGCCAATCTTCGTGAGCGATGGGGGCAGCAGGGTGAAGTCTTCGCGGGCCATTCCCGGCGGGAACAGTTCGAGTGTGCTCTTGTCCTTCGAGCAGAGGTAGCCTTGGACGCTCGAGTAGCGAGGGTTGTTCACGTCCACGACAAATTCTTTCAGCTTCAGACAACCCTTGAATGCAGTCGGGCTGACGAAAGTGGTCGACTGTGGCAGAGAGACCGTCTCGAGCACGTCACAGTTGCGGAAGGCTTCAGGTTCGATGGTAACGATCTTGCCTGGAATGGTGATGCTCTCCAGTCCGCAGTCGGCAAAGGCACCTTTGAGGATGTTCTCGAGGGCTGCATCCTCGGCAAATTCCACCTTCTTCAGGTTTTTACAATTGCGGAAAGCTTGATTACCAATGGTTTTGACCGACTTCGGGAGGTTGATGTATTCGAGCGAGGTGTCTCCGTCGAAAGCACAGGTATTAACTAAAGTCAGGTTGTCGCAACTGCCTTCGAACACCACTCTCTTCAGACGGCTGCAATCATTTGCAAAATAAGCGCCAATCGTTTCCAGTTGCGAACCATCGGGGATGATGATTTCTTCCAGTGCGTAGCATGTGTTAAATGTCTCTCTTGTCGTTTTGAGCGATGTGGGAAGGGTGATAGTTGTTAAGCTATTATTGGCAAAGAATACATTTGTCCCCATTGATTCCAGTTGTGAGGGTTGGGCGAACGTAACCGTTGCGAGTTTTTGAGTCCATGCAAATACTTCATCTGCAATTGAGGTTACTGTCGTAGGAATGGTGACCGCAGTGAGAGTATTCGAATTATAGAAAGCTCTATTACCGATGGTCTCCAGTCCTTCGTTCAGGATCACAGTCTTAAGTTTGGTTAATTGGAATGCCTGCTCGGCAATTCGTTTCGTTGACTCGGGCACGGTGTAATCTCCCCTCCGGCCTGCGGGAAACTTTATGAGCGTTGTTTTCTCCTTGTTGAAGAGTACGCCGTCGATGTCTGAATAGGTGGGATTACCCTCGGCTACGTAAAGGTTTTGAATATTCGAACCATCGATCGATCCTTCGGGTATCTCCTCCAGGGTGGCGGGGATGCGGATGTCCTCCAGCGTGGGAGAGGAGATGGCATGTTCGCCAAGGGTCTCTACTTGGTTAAGGTCGAGCACCTTGAAATTGGCTATATGGCATCCGACTGTGGAGATGCTTTTCACGCCGTCGGGCACTTTGAATTCTTCATCCATCTTCGCATAAGGATAGTGGACGAGCGTTGTTTTATCCTTGTTATAAATCACTCCGTCGATGCTGCAATAGGTGGCGTTTTCAGGATTTACGTCGAACCACGCTATCTTCGATGCATAGTCGAAGGTGTAGCTATTATAAGTGAGTTCCAAGGTCTTGATATTCTTGCCAATTTCTAGTCGCGTCACGTCTTTTTGGTTATAGAAAGCGTCGGCACCGATTTCCTCCACGGCTTCATTAGGGACGAACGTCGCATCGACGTCTTTGCCGCGCGGCACATAAATGAGGCGTTTCATACCCTTTGTATAGAGAATGCCATCGTGCGCTTCGAAGTAGGGGTTATCGGGATCGACCGTTATCTCCTTGAACCCTGCAGGAATGCTCCACAAGGCCGCGGTGATAAACGTGTTGACCGATGCCGGCAGATGGATGCTCGTGATGCTCGTGTTATTGAACGCATTGTAATTGATAATCTCAAGCGTGTTCGGCAGGATGAATCCGGTGATGCCGCGGTGCAGGCTTATACCATTGCCGTAACCCAACGACACAACGGTGAACGTGACGTCCTTGCCGTCGAACACGGTGGCGGGAATCGTCACTTCGCCTGTCTTTTCGGTTGAGATTGCTACCACATAGAGTGTCTTTGCTGAAGCGTCTTTCACCTGATAGGTGATACCGTCTCTTGTCAAACGGTCGCCATTGACATAGGCATTTGCCCCCGTCGCACAGGCAAGCATCGCGACGAGGAAAAAGAATCTCGTAAAGAATCTCTTCATAATCGTATTTTTTGTATAGCGGCACGTCAGTCCTACTATGCCAAAACATTAATAATGTTATATGAGAAAACGTGAACTGATACGCCCCATATCTCTCCATTGTGGTCCTAGGAAAACCATACGACAAAGATATAGTGATGCCAGCCCACGCTATCGCGCGGAGTGCCACTATGCCATCTTGTGTCGTTTTGAAATTTCCTAGGTTTCAATGGACAAGAATAGACATAACGTCTCTCTATTTTACCCTCAAAAATGATGACCAAATTCCCATAGGGGACTGACATCGCTTGCAAAATTAATACCTTATTATTTACGAGACAAATAAATTATAAATTTTTAACAATATTTGTTTCAAGGGCATTAGTATAAAAAAAGGGAACGATATAGCAGTTCTTTTTCCGCTTCGCGCCGAGCGGACGTAGGACACGTGCCGCAAGTACATGATAGTGAGAAAAAACGGCTGTGCCGCTACCCGGCAAAAACGATGTCGCGGAAGAACTCGGGGCGGTGGAAGTCGGGGCGCTCGGTGGCGATGGGGAACAGCGACAGGAAGTGGGGCTCCTTCAGGCAGTCGCCACACTTATAGGCGTTGCCGCGCATGTGGAGGCCGGTGAGGTCGGTGAGGCCGCTCTCGAAGAAGGTGCCGACGGGCACGACGAGTGCCATGTGCCACTGGGCGGGGCCCTCGGTGAGCGGGATGACATCGCGGCCGAGCGACGACCAGCGGTCGACGCCGGCGAGCACTTCGGCTGGTGCCGGGCGTCGGTCGTGGCGGTCTTCGCCTGCACAGACCAACAGCGTGCCGGCGCAGTTGCATTCTATATTATAATAAGGTGGGGTCTTGGCGGCGCCATCACTGCCACCGACAGCGGGCGACAGCGGCTGCAGAAACAGTTCGCAGCAGGAGTCTTCCCACACGCGACCGCCGTCGGCCTCGGCTACGGCGCGCAGGCACTGCTCGCTGACGCGATAGTGCAGTAGCAGGCTGCTGCCCGTGTGGGCCAGTGCCACCTCCACCTGCGGCTGGTAGGGATAGGCGTCGGGCCAGTTGAGCGTGGCCACGCGGTGGTAGGGCACGCCGTGGGTCAGCATGAGCTGCGGCACGTCGCAGGCTCGCAGGGGAGAGCCCGCTGCCCTCCCCTCCCCGAGGGGAAGGGACGGCATCAGTATTTTAGGAATCTGCAACATAGGATTCAATCTATACTTGTCATTTCTTCAGTTCGGCGATGAACTGCTTCATCATGGGCTCGTGGGCACACACCTCCTGATAGAGGCGCAGCTGGTTGCGCGAGCGGTCGAGGTTGTGCTCGGGATAGTTGCACTTCCAGTAGTGGTCGCCCGAGAGGTAGTCCCACATGAAGCGCACGGCCTGCATGAAGGGGAACAGTTCTACGGCGTAGGGCAGCAGCTCTACCTCGAGCGGGGTGAGGAACTCGCCTGCCGACTCGACGTAGCCGCGCGTGAAGGCACGGAAGATGTCCTCGCGGAACTTCACGTTGTCCAAATTGGGATCGTCCTCGGCAGTGGCGTTGGCAGCCGAGCGCAGGAAGTCGCCGTAGTCAGAGAAGAAGAGCGACGGCATGACGGTGTCGAGGTCGATGACGAGCAGGAACTTTCCTGTTTCGCGGTCGAACATCATGTTGTTCACCTTCGTATCGCAGTGGCAGATGCGGCGCGGCAGCTTGCCCTCGCGGAAGAGGCGCTCACCCTGACACATGCGCTCGGCATCGCGCTCGAAGAGGTCGAGGATGTCGCGCACGCCGGCCACGCGGCCCACGGGGTCCTGTGCCACCACCTCGCGCAGCTGCTGCATGCGGAACTCCATGTTGTGGAAGTTCGGGATGGTGTCGCCGAGCGGCTCGGGCACGTCGACGAGCATCTTCTCGAAGTCGCCGAAGGCCACGCCGGCCAGATAGCTATACTCGGGGTCGACGGTCTCGAAGGTCTCGGCACCGGGGATGAACACCATCACGCGCCAGTAGCGGTCGTCGGCATCGCGATAGTAGCTCTTGCCCTCGCGGGTCTTCACGAAGGAAAGCACCTTGCGACGGATGTCGGCCTCGCCGCGCGCCTCGAGTTTCTGGCGGATGTGGGTGGTAACGACATCGATGTTATGCTGCAAGAGGTCGACGTCGGTGAAGATGGCATTGTTGATGCGCTGCAGCACATAGTCGGGGGCGTCGCCCTGGGTTTCCACACGATAAGTATCATTGATAAGGCCGTTGCCCAACGGGCGCACATCGGTCACCTCGCCCTCAAGGAGGAACTGGGGCAGGATTTTGCTGAAATCTACAGTTGTCATGGGTATAGTTGAGAGTTGATTGTTGAAAGTTTAGAGTTGAGAGTCAGTTTTAAAGTTCAAAGTTCAAAGTTCAAAGTTTGGAGTTCTTTCTCCGCTTCGCTACGAAAGCGCGCCTGCGGCGCTGTTGAGAGGCGCTTCGCGCAGTTGAGAGGCGCCTGCGGCGCAGTTGAGAAGCTGCTGCGCAGCGGTTGAGAAGCTGCTGCGCAGCGGTTGAAAGGCGGGTCGAGCGGAGAGTCAGTTTTAAAGTTTAATGTTTGGAGTGTGGGAGTGTAGGCAAATGTCTTGAACTCCTTGAAACTCCTTGAACTCCTTGAACTCCTAAAAAAAATCACACGATGTCAACGTGCGCCTTGCCCACGGCATCAGCAATTTGCTGGTTGATGTGGGTGGCAAACTCCACGGGGTGCTCGATGAGTTGGAACTGGTTGGCCACCTCGCCCGTTGAGACGGTGACGGTGCCATAGCCCAGCAGGCGACCCATGATGCTCTGGGCGATGCTCACACCCTCGCAGCGGCGCAGCACCAGATCGGTGGACTCGCGGCGCACCAGTCCGCGCTTCAGAATGAGGCGACGGTTGGTCAGGATGTACTTGCGGCCACCGTAGATATTGACAGCCCAGATGCCTGCCACGACGAGCAGGACGAGCGACATGCAGATTTGCATGATGAGCGCCATGTCGCTGGTGGGGATGGCGAACAGACCGATGCCGATGAGCAACAGCAGGAAGGGCTTCCAATAAATCATCCAGTGCTGGCGGGCTTCATAGACGATTTGCTCGCCGTCCATAAGGTTTTTCTCGATGTATCCCATTTTTGATTTACGTTTTTGATGGATTTACGTTATTTACGATTTGCAGGCAAAGATACGAAAAAGTTGAGAGTTTAGAGTTTAGAGTTTAGAGTTTTTTGAAAAAAACATACGTCCTTTAACTTCTTTAACTTCTCTAACTTCCACTTGTTACGTTTTTTTCGTATCTTTGCGGAAATAAATCTAAAAACCATCACATCATGAAGAAGATTTTCCTGACACTCTGCATGACCCTCATGCTATCGACAGGAGCCTTGAAGGCTCAAGTGGCTAACTACAACGTGGTGCCCCTGCCCAAGTCGGTGGTACAACCCACGGCCCCTGGCTTCGTGCTCGGCGAGACTACGGCCATTCTCTATGCCGAAGGCAATGCCGACATGGAGCGCAACGCTCACTTCCTGGCCGACTACGTGGGCGAGATGACGAAGCTGCAACTGGCCTGCCAGCAGTACGGGGGGAAGGCGAAACTCGCGAAGGCTGCCCGCGGCAACATCCTGCTGACACTGGATGCGAAGATTCAGGGCGAGGAGGCCTACCGCATCAGCATCACGGCGAAGGGCGTCACCATCAGCGGCAAGACGGCTGCCGGCGTGTTCCGCGGCATCCAGACGCTGCGCAAGTCGCTGCCCGTGATGCAGGAGAAGCCGAAAATGGTCAGCCTGCCCGCAGTGCTGATTCAGGACGAGCCGCGCTTTGCCTACCGCGGCATGCATCTGGACTGCTCGCGCCACTTCTATCCCGTGGAGTTTGTCAAGGAATACATCGACCTGATTGCCCTGCACGGCATGAACAAGTTCCACTGGCACATCACTGACGACCAGGGCTGGCGCTTCGAGGTGAAGAAGTATCCAAAGCTGACGCGCGTGGGCGGCTGGCGTTCGGGCACCGTCGTAGGCCGCAACTCCATCGTTGACGACGGTCAGCGCTACGGCGGCTTCTACACGCAGGACGAGTGCCGCGAGATTGTGAAATATGCTGCCGACCGCTTCGTCACCGTGATTCCTGAAATCGACATGCCGGGCCACATGGTGGCAGCACTGGCTGCCTATCCCGAACTGGGCTGCACGGGCGGCCCGTACGAGGTGGAACATCGCTGGGGCGTGTTCGCCGACGTGCTCTGCCCGGGCAAGGAGCAGGTGTTCCAGTTTGTTGAGGACGTGCTGAGCGAGGTGGCCGACGTGTTCCCCTCGAAGTACATCCACATTGGTGGCGACGAGAGTCCGCGCGACCGCTGGAAGGAGTGCCCGCTCTGCCAAAAGCGCATCAAGGACGAAGGCATCAAGGCTGAAGGCCGCCAGAGTGCCGAGGACCGCCTGCAGGGCTACTTCACGAAGCGCGTGGAGAAATTCCTGCACGCCAAGGGCAAGCGCCTCATCGGCTGGGACGAACTGCTGGGCTGCGACATCGACACCACCGCTACCATCATGTCGTGGAGAGGTGCCGAGCCGGGTGCCCAGGGTGCGAAGCTGGGCCACGACGTCATCATGACGCCCAACTCGCCCATGTACTTCGACCACTACCAGACCGACAAGACCTGGAACGAACCGCTGGCCATCGGTGGAAACTCGCCCGTGGAGAAGGTGTACGCCTTCGAACCCGTGGCCGAGGACCTCACGCCCGAGCAGGCCCGCCACATCCTGGGCGTGCAGGCCAACGTCTGGTGCGAGTACATCGCCACGCCGAAGTGGGTGGAGTACATGGTGCTGCCGCGCATGGCTGCCCTGGCCGAGGTGCAGTGGCTGCAGCCCGAGAGCAAGGACTACGACGCCTTCCTGGGTCGTCTGGAGCGACTGAAAGCCATCTACGACCTGCACCACTGGACCGTGGCGCAGCATGTTTTCAAGCAATAGACAAGCCGTAAATAGAAACCAGGAACTCACTTATGGATTTCTTCCTTAACATCCTCATAGCCGCCCTCCTTGGTGGAGCCATCGGACTCGAACGCGAGTACCGGGCCAAGGAGGCCGGCTTCCGCACCCACTTCCTCGTGGCACTGGGTGCGGCACTCTTCATGATACTCTCGGCCCACGGCTTCGAGGGGGTGCTGACCACCGAGAACCATCGTCTCGACGTGTCGCGCATTGCCGCGCAGGTGGTCAGCGGCATCGGTTTCATCGGTGCCGGCACCATCATCTTCCAGAAGCATGCCGTACGAGGACTCACCACGGCAGCCGGTCTCTGGGTGACGGCCGCCATCGGCATGGCCGCCGGAGCAGGGCTGTTTCTTCTCTCCACGGCCACAACGCTGCTGGTGCTGCTGTGTCTGGAGGCACAGAACGTGCTGCTGCGCCGACTGGGCCACCGCCACCTCGACATCACCTTTGCTGCCGACACCCGCGAAGACGTTGACCGCGTGCTGCAACACCTGAACACGCTGGACGGCGTCATCGCCGACAGCCTGAACATGGAGACCGCCACCGCACCGCTGCCGCACTACACGGTAAAACTGCAACTGCGGCTGCAACGGCGACAGTTCCGCCACCGCATCCTCGACTTCATTGGCGAGATGAAGGGAGTGGACGTGCTGAGCATCGAGTGAACAGGGAACATCACCCACTGAAAAATCATCAACCTACTCATACACACATTATACTTCTACCTATGGCAAAAGCAAAGAAACCGACGAAGGCACAGGCTGCCAAAGGAAAGGCAACCGCCAGCAAGACAAAGATGCGCCGCAGAACCAACAAACAGGACATGGTGCAGATGCTGACGCAGCTCTTCACCGAGCAACCCGAGAAGACTTTTTCTTTCAAAGAGATATTCCGCGCACTGCGACTGAACACCCATCCGCTGAAAATGCTCGCCATCGAGACAATGGAAGACATGGCGTGGGACGACATGCTGCAGAAGGTGGGCGACTCGGCCTACAGGCTGAACACGTCGAACCAGGTGCAGGAGGGACGCTTCGTGCGCAAGGCCAACGGCAAGAACTCGGTCATTCCCGACGACAGCGACAAGCCCATCTTCGTCTCGGAGCGCAACTCGCTGTGGGCACAGAACGGCGACCGCGTGCGTTTCTCGACGATGGCCCGCCGCCGCAACCACATCAAGGAGGCGCAGGTGCTGGAGATTCTGCAGCGCGCCAAGGACACGTTTGTAGGACGACTGCGCGTGGCCCGCGACATTGCGTTCCTCGTGACGCAAGACAACCTCATCGTGCAGGACGTGCTTATCCCGAAGGACAAACTGAAGGGTGGCAAGGACGACGACAAGGCACTGGTGCGCATCACGCAGTGGCCCGACGCCTCCCACCGCAACATGGTGGGCGAGGTCATCGACATCCTGGGCCGCGAAGGCGAGAACAACGCCGAGATGCACGCCATCCTGGCGCAGTATGGGCTGCCCTACAAATATCCGAAGGAGGTGGAGGAAGCTGCAAAGAAGATTTCAGGAAAGGTGACGCCGCAGGACTTGGCCGAACGCGAGGACTTCCGCGACGTGTGGACCTGCACCATCGACCCGCACGACGCCAAGGACTTCGACGACGCACTGTCCATCCGCCGCGAAGGCAAACTCTTTGAGGTTGGCATCCACATCGCTGACGTCTCGCACTACGTGACCGAAGGCAGCATCATCGACAAGGAAGCACAGAAGCGCGCCACCTCGGTCTATCTCGTCGACCGCACCATCCCCATGCTGCCCGAGCACCTCTGCAACTTCGTCTGCTCGCTGCGCCCCGACGAAGAAAAACTGTGCTACAGCGTCGTCTTCTTGCTCGACGAGGATGCCCAGGTGCGCTCCCATCGCCTCGTGCACACGGTCATCCGTTCGAACCGCCGCTACGCCTACGAGGAGGTGCAGGAACTGCTGGAGCAGAACGGTGTGGAGGACGGAACGGGCAAACCCTCGCCCAACCTCTTCAACGGCGACAAGCAGCTGGCTCCCCACGACCTGAAGGGCGAGTATGCGGAGCAACTGCTGCTGCTCGACATGCTGGCCAAGAAACTGCGCGACGAGCGATTCAAAAATGGTGCCATGAAGTTCGAAGGCGAGGAACTGCATTTCGACGTCGATGCCGACGGCAAGCCCACGCGTGCCTACTTCAAGCGGCAGCGCGATGCCAACAAGCTGATTGAGGAATTCATGCTGCTGGCCAACCGCACCGTAGCAGAAGACATAGGAAAACCGCAGCGCGGAAAGAAACCGAAGACGCTGCCCTACCGCATACACGACGTGCCCGATCCGACGAAGTTGGAGGAGCTGCGCGAGTTTGTGGTGCGCTTCGGCTACAAGCTGAAGACCGCCGGCACCGCCGGGCAGACAGCGCGCTCGCTCAACCAACTCATGGATGCGGCCGCAGGACAGCGTGAGCAGAAACTCATCCAGACCGTTGCCCTGCGCGCCATGATGAAGGCGAAGTATTCCGTCCATAACATCGGACACTTCGGACTGGCCTTCCCCTACTACACCCACTTCACGTCGCCCATACGCCGCTATCCCGACACAATGGTGCACCGCCTGTTGACCCGCTACGAGCAGGGTGGCAAGTCGGGCAACGAGCGCTACTACGAGGAGCAGTGCCAGCACTCCAGCGACATGGAGCAACTGGCAGCCCAGGCAGAGCGCGAGTCCATCAAGTACAAAATGGTGGAATTCATGGGTGAGCACATCGGCGAGGTGTTCGACGCCCACATCTCGGGCATCCAGTCGTACGGCATCTATTGCGAAATCGACGAGAACCACTGCGAGGGTATGGTGCCCATGCGCGACCTCGACGACGACTACTACGACTTCGACGAAAAGAACTACTGCCTCGTAGGCCGCCGGCGCCACCATAAGTACCAGCTGGGCGACCCCATCCGCATCCGCGTGGCTCAGGCCAATCTGGAGAAACGCCAGTTGGACTTCACGATTGAGAGGGGAGAGGGGAGAGGTAATAGGTAATAGGTAATAAGTAAGAGGTAAGAGGTAAGAGGTAAGAGGTAAGAGGTAAGAGGTAAGAGGTAAGAGGTAAGGGGCAAGAGAAATGTCTTGAACTCCTTGGACTCCTTGAAACTCCTTGGACTCCTTGAAACTCCTTGGACTCCTTGAACCTCCTTGAAACTCCCTGGACTCCTTGGACTCCTTGGACTCCTTTAAAAAAACATGACGAAAAGAGGACACCTGTACACCCGTGCCGAGGAACTCTGGAATTCCTGGAGTCATGCCGCCGGCATTGCGTTGGCCGTTGTCGTTGGCACGCTGTTCATTGTTTGGGCAGCACGCCACGAAAACGGTTGGGCCACGCTCGGCGTGTCGCTCTACCTCTTCGGCATGCTCGGCAGCTATGTGGCCTCCACTGCCTACCACGCCCTCAGTCCCACAAACCCGTGGAAGGAACGGCTGCGCAAGTGGGACCACGCCGCCATCTACTGGCACATCGCGGGCTCCTATTCACCCATCACGCTCGTTGCCATGCGCGACCAAGGACTCTGGGGATGGGCACTCTTCGCTTTTGTGTGGGCGGCCGCCATTGCGGGCACCATCGTTTCGTTTCGCAAGTTGCAAGACCATAGCAACCTCGAAACCATTTGCTTCTGCCTGATGGGACTCTCCGTGCTCGTCGCCTTCAAGCCCCTACTCGACTGTGTCAGCACGGCTGCCGTCGCGTGGATCATTGCCGAAGGCGTCTGCTACATCACTGGTGCCCTGTTCTATTCGCTCCACCGACGCCGCTTCATGCACACGGTTTTCCATTTCTTCGTCCTCGCCGGTTCCGTCTGCCACATCATCGCCGTTTGGGACATCCTGATGCAATATCTTTGAGGAGAATAACAACTCTCTCTACCGCGCCACAGGCGCTACAGCCTCCATCCCAGTTGCAGTTCCAGATCCGTCTGCGTGCTGCCATCTATCTGCTGCAGTCCCGTGCCAATGGTGCTGCGGTCGAAGTAGTGCGTGGTGGAGAGTTTCGCTGCTGCCGTGAAGTGGCGGCCGAGGGAGTAGCTGGCATAAAGCGCACCGCGGAGACCGTGGTCGAAGTAGGCCGGGAAGGAAAAGGCATAGCGCAGGTTACGCTCGTAGGCATAGAGGCGGCTGTCGTAGTCGTCGGTGTGGAAATAGGCCACGTGGACACTAAGCATCAAGCGACGCCAACGGTAGTCGGCCGTTTGCCCCAGCATCCAGCCCCGGCTATTGGTGGCCGTCGTGGCTTGATGAGGGGTGTGGCTGAAGGCTGCATCGAGTTGCGTGCGGGTGGTTAGTCTTCCAAGATCGTAGCCCACAGCCAGGCGCAGCCGGTGCTGCGAGCGGGTGACGAGTGGCGGGATGCCGTCGGTTTCAACGGAACTGTCGTCACGCTGTTGCAGACGCAGACGGTAGCGCGCCAGCAATGTCAGTTGCCGATGGCGCCAGCGCAGTTGCAGCAGGTGGTCGGTGGCATGCGACGACTGCGACACCTGATAGCGGGCCCAAGGAAAATAGGCGTAGTCGGTATAGGCGAGCAACTGCAGATGGGGCGCAGCCTGCCACGTGGCCCCCAGCAGCACACCGCTTTCGTTCTGCACGTTGCCACTCTCGCCGAAACTCGAAGCATGCAGCGCGTGGTAGTGGTAGCTATAAAAACGCTGCACAGCCATCAGCCTCAGCGTGGCCACAGGGCGGAAGCTCAGCGTGTTGATGGTAGCCAGCGCACCCTCTTTGTCGATGGCGGTCTCACCACTCAGCGACAGTCGCCGCCCGTGGTAGCCGTAGTCTATGCCCACGTTTCCAAACGTCTTGCCTTCGGGATAGATGGCACGATAGCTGCTTGTCCCCTGCCCCACTTCACTGACACCCTGCAGCGGCAGGTCGTAGCCATTGGCCAGCGCCGTCAGTCCGGCCTGCCAGTGGCCGTGCTGCCAGCTCAGCCTGCCACCCATGAGCCACTCCGAGGCATTGTTCTTGCGCTCCATTTCCGACGGCGTGCGGTGGTAGCCCGTCGCGAGCCGCGTGCGGATGGCCGAGTCGCCCGCCAACGTGGCATCTATCTTCCTATAAGAGACAAAAGCCGTCAGGTCGAGGTCGCCACTCAGCGCTATCGTGGCGGCAGCACCTTGCAGATAGTTGGCCGACATGCGCGACGAGTGGGGCGTGATGGCGGTCGTGATGCGCCCCACGCGGTCGAACATAGAGAGTTTTCCTAAATAAAGATTATTGCAAATTACCCCCCCCAATCCTAACCGCAAGCGATAATGTCCGACGACGAGCGTCTTCAATCGTCCCAGTCGTCGGGCCTGCGCGTAAAAAGAATAATGGTCGTAGCCCAGCGTGTTTTTGTTAGAAAAGAAAGGTTCGCCGCTGTCCTGAGCCCCCACCAACCCGAATCGCAGGTGGCGGTTGAGGTTCATCGTATAGCGCAAAGTGTGGCGATAAGGATAGCCCAAGTAGCCATTCTTATCGCCACGACGTTCGTAGAAAGGTATGCGTGCGGTGAGGAGCAGCCCGCCTTTCGTTTCTCCTGAGGGGAAGAACGGTTGCTTTCTGTTGTAAACGGAATCGTTGTAAGCAGAAGCCTTCTGGTCCCCTCGTTTCTGAAGGGATGAGGCAGGTCTGGCGGTGGTAGCGGTCCCTAACTTGACAAACTGCGCGAGCAGTTGCCGCGTCTGGGCATCCAGGCTCTCTATCATGGCCAGTTCGCCAAGACTCTGCATGGGCCCGTAGCGATAGAGGTATTCGCAGAGTTGCTCCACTTGCTCGGCACGGAGGAAAGGCAGTTGCTCCAACTCCTCACGTGTGGCCGTAGCAAGGTCTATCTTCTGCTCGTAGAGGTCGGCCAGTTGCTCGTACTGCTGCTCCCAGGCCTCGCCGCTCTCGTCGTCGTCGAGGTCCATCAGCTGCTCCATCAGCTGTTGCCAGTCGGCATGCTCCTCATGGTTCGTCTGTGCTGCCAGCACCATCGGCAACAGACTGAGCAGCACGCAGAATACGATGCTTTTCACTTACTTGTTCAGCTTCCACGTTGCCCCGTCCTTGGTGTCCTTCACCTCGAATCCCAGGGCGGCGAGCTCATCGCGGATATGGTCGCTGGTGGCCCAGTCCTTGGCAGCCTTGGCTTTGGCACGCAGGTCGAGCACCATGTCAACCACCTTGCCGAAAGCTTCCTCGCGGGCGGCGTTACCGCCAGTTGAGAGTTGAGAGTTGTGAGTTGAGAGACCCAGCAGGTCTTCGGCGAAGAGGTGCATGGTCTGCTTCAGCTCTTCCAGGCAGTCGGCGCAGATGGTTGCCTTGTGGTCAACGAGTTTGTTCACCACCGTGCAGGCCTCAAACAGATAGCTCACCACGAGCTGCGTCATCAGGTCGTCGTTCATGGCGTCGTAGCAGCGCTGGCGCAGCGACTTCACAAACTGCTCCGTCTCCTTGTCGCACTGTGCGGCAGGCTGCACGCGGTCGAGGTTCTTCAGTCCGTCCATCAGGCGCTCCAAGCCCTTCTGCGAAGCCTGCAGGGCTTCGTCGGAGAAGTCCACCGTCGAGCGGTAGTGGGCCGAGAGTATGAAGAAGCGGATGGTCATCGGCGAGTAGGCCTGCGACAGCAACTCGTGCTTGCCGGTGAAGAACTGCTCCAGCGTGATGAAGTTGCCCAGCGACTTGCCCATCTTCTGTCCGTTGATGGTGATCATATTGTTGTGCATCCAGTACTTCACGGCCTGATGACCCATCGATGCCACGGCCTGGGCAATCTCGCATTCGTGGTGCGGGAACACCAAGTCCATGCCGCCGCCGTGAATGTCGAACTGCTCACCCAGATACTTGCGTCCCATCGCCGTGCACTCGCAGTGCCAGCCGGGGAAGCCGTCGCTCCAAGGCGAGGGCCAGCGCATGATGTGCTCGGGCTGTGCCTTCTTCCACAGGGCGAAGTCGGCCTGGTTGTGCTTCTCGCCGATGCCTGCCAGCGAGCGGCTCTCGTCGAGCGTGTTCTCCAGCGAACGGCCTGAGAGGATGCCGTAGTGATATTTCTTGTTGTAAGCCTCGATGTCGAAGTAAATCGAACCGTTCGACTCATAAGCAAAGCCGTTGTCCAGAATCTGCTTCACCAGCTGCTGCTGTTCGATGATGTGGCCCGTGGCATGCGGCTCTATCGACGGGCGCAGCACGCCCAGCGCGTCCATGGCCTGGTGGTAGCGGTTCGTGTAGTACTGCGCAATCTCCATCGGCTCCAGCTGCTCCAGCCGTGCCTTCTTTGCTATCTTGTCGTCGCCCTCGTCGGCATCGTGCTCCAAGTGGCCCACGTCGGTGATGTTCCTCACGTAGCGCACCTTGTAGCCCAGGTGCTTCAGGTAGCGGAATACGATGTCGAAAGTGATGGCCGGGCGGGCATGACCCAGATGCGGGTCGCCATATACCGTAGGACCGCACACATACATACCCACGTTCGGGGCGTGCAGCGGTTCGAAACGTTCCTTCTGTCGCGTCAGCGTGTTGTAAACCAGCAATACTTGCTTCTTCTGTTCCATATATTGATTGTTGAAAAAAAATGTTTATCAGTGGTTGCAAAATTACAAAAAATATAGGCAAAAAACCGCCCTTTCGTCGTTTTTTTTCATTTCCCGTGCAAGTTTTTCCCGTTTTCGCAGTTCCATTAATAGAAATCTGCTTATTTTTTCAAACAAACAATCAACTGAGCGTATGAAAACAAAATGGATGATCGCTATGAGCCTGTTGCTGCTGAGCCTCTGCCTTGCTGCATGCAGCGACGACGACGAAGTGCAGAACAGTCAGGACACCTGTTTGCTCGTTGGCAAATGGGTGCAAGGCGAGGGTGAACTCAGAGACGTCCTGGTTTTCCGCAGCAATGGCACCGGCTACCGTGAATATATCTCGGATGGAAAGCCCCAGCACATCGACTTCACCTACACGTGGAAGGAGGAGAAAGAGTTTCCCCCCTACGAAGGCTATGACACGGTCTACACCGTGTGGTACACTGACAAGAGCAAAGGGCCAGACATTTTCTTAGTCTCGAAAGACGGCATGATGATGCTCCCCCTGCTCAGTTCCCGTTTCTCATACTACAAGCGGCAGTAGCCGGATGATTCCGGCAGACCATTGCCCATTACTTCAAAACCCTGAAGGCATAGCCCTTTAGTCCCCTTGCCCTGCCGTTTCGCGGCAATGGGAAAAGGGCAAGAGGCTTTTTGTTGTCACAAAGCAAGCAATAATGGGGAAATAACGGACACTCTTATTTCCTGGATAATTTGTAATTTTGCAGGCGAATTTTAAAAGCGACTGCGTCGCCGTTCAATGCTGCTGCGCAGCGGTTCAAATGGTTCAATGCGCTTCGCGCGGTTCAAAGCGACTGCGTCGCCGTTCAGAGCTCTCCGCTCGGCGCGCCTTTCAACCGCTGCGCAGCAGCTTCTCAACCGCGCCGCAGGCGCCTCTCAACTGCGCGAAGCGCCTCTCAACTGCGCCGCAGGCGCCTCTCAACAGCGCCGCAGGCGCGCTTTCGTAGCAAAGCGGAGAAAGAACTCTAAACTCTCAACTCTAAAAATGTATAGCCTAACGTATAAAGTGACGACGAGCGCCTGCGACAGCGAAGGCCGACTGAAACTCTTTTCCGCCCTGCAGATGATGCAGGACTGTTCCGAGATGTGGATTGACTCAGAACCCGGTGTGCAGCAATATTTCGCCGAGCAGAACATGGCTCAACTGCTGGCATCCAGGCAGGTGGAAGTGATTCGCGTACCTATATTCAAGGAGCAGCTCACCGTTTCCACCTCCGTCTACGGCATGAAACCGATGTACGGTTTCCGCAACACCTTCATCTACGACGCCGAAGGGAAGCCCTGCTACCGCACGTGGAGCATGGGAGCCTTCGTCGACAAGACCACCGGGAAGCTGAAGCGCGTCGACGATGCCACCATCAGCTCGATGACGCTGGAACCTCAGCTCGACATGACTTACGGCGACCGCCGCATCATTCTGCCCCGCGAGGGTGGTGAGGTGCTGGAGCCCATTCGCGTGATGCGGGCCGACATCGACTACAACCGCCACGTGAACAATGCCAACTACATCCGCATGGCGATGGAGCTGCTGCCCGAGGACTTCGAGGTGCGTGGCCTGCGCGTGGAATATAGGATACCGGCAAAGCTGGGCGACACGCTCACGCCGACGGTCTACCACGTCGCCGCCGACACCATCGTCGTAGCCCTCGCCATCGGCAGCGAGGCAAGTGCCATCGTGGAGTTCAAGGAGTGACGGGTGATCATTTTTGTCTTATTACGCTGTTATAGAACATCGCCAACGCCAAGAAATCCTGCATCCAAGAGCATTGAAGAAAAAGTATTGCCGTCAATCAGCTGAACGTTAGTCTCTTTAGCCTTATTAATACATTCCTCTGAAAATAGTTCAGAAGATGATAAAAGCCAATAAACCTTTGTATAGCCGTCGTCAAGTCTGTCATCCTTCATGGCAGCCAATTCTTTAAGATGTGCTATCTGTTCAGCACCCCAAGAACTTGTTTCTCCACGATAGTGTTTGACTTGAACATAATAGATAGTTTTCAATAAATCAAAAGTAGCAATGACATCGACATCCTCGTAATCCACTTTGCTTGATGGATTTTTGGGAGGAATAACTACAGAACTGGCACCTACTCTCTCAAAATACCATTTTATAAGATTTTCAAATTTATCTGGATTCAACTTCGTTTGGATGATTGAGCGGATGCTAGGAACCACCTCGTTAATCTCGTTTCTAAAACGAATAGGCTTGGTTTTCTGGAAATTTTCTATTGCCTTAATAATATTTTGTCCCAAATCAGTTATACAAACATTAGTCTGCCTGACCTTCATCCTTGATGTTAAATCACTGTCTGCATAATCGTACCTGGAGATGTCTTTTTGAATCAGCCTAACGCGTCTAGCAAAACCAAGATCAATTCGGTTCTTTTCTTTATCTATCAAATAACCGTCATTGTCTCTAAGCACAACTTCTTCGTTCCAATTTTTAATGATGACATCTTTAATATCCTTTACCATTATTGGCTCATCGTCCAATAGTTCATAAACTGAGAAGGCCCCATAAGTTGGCACTACAACCCAATCGCCAGATTTCATCTCCTTAATAAAGTTCCACAGTTGGTACCTTCCTCTGGAAAGTTCACCCCACTTCAACTTGAATTGCTCCTCTATATATGCCCAACCATTATCACCACGCACCCCTTCAATAAAACCATTTTCTTCAAAGTCACTCCACCCATAGCTCAGATAGCCGGCATCAAGCAGAGGGTACGAAATTTCAGCAATGTGACTGATACGATGTATCCAATAGTTTCTTTCCATGTTTGTTGTATTATTTAATGTTATTCGTATTACTTCAATCTTCTTGCCATTGCCCTTTCTTCTGAAATCTTTCCCTTAACAGCCATGCATAGTGAGAATCGTATCGCGAAATTGTTCTGCGATAAACTCCGCCAGGATTGCCTACACCTTCTGGAACATAAGCAATACGTTTTACTATGAGATTAGAACACAAAGTAGCTCCATCTTCTCGGCTCTTGTAGATGTCGTATTTTTCTACATCTGCATTAAAGTTTTCAACAGGCCGAGGTTTCTCTTCGCCAAAGTATAGGATTTCTTCTTCACCCTTTTCGAAATCGAAAATTCTTCTTCCAATAGCTTCAAATGCTCCAACATAGCCATAGCCTCCTCGTCTGAATAGCATAATAATATCGCCTTCACCAACCTGCTTTAGTAGGTTCGTACGCCAATATTCTCCATATTCAACAAGCGACAATTCTATTTCTTTCGACTCAGCCAAATTATTTTCGATCAGTTTAAATTGTTGATCACCCCATGCATTGAAATGCCAAGTATTTTCTTCCAGCCTTTGAGAATCTTCTGATGCGTTTTCTTCTTGTTGGGCTGAACCTTTTATAATATTATCCGATATAGTTTTATTTACAGTTTCATTTTTTTCATTTGATTTTGTTTCGTTTTCAGAATCTCTTGGCTGAATTCCAAATTTATTCCATAAATTACTTATAGATTTTGCTTTATCTCCAATACTGCTTCTTCTAACATCGTCGCGAAGCATTTCGGTTATTTCAGAAAAACACAGAATAGTTTCTTGAGTTCTTTTAGAATTATCTATTTCTTCTGAAAACATATCAGAGCTTTTAATCCTATCTACTTTCTCTGCAAGTTTATCTATATCATCAAAGTAAAAGATTAACTTGTTAAATATGTCTAATCTTATTCCGCGAATTTCCTCATCTGTTATAATGTCATCTTCCAAAGTTTTCCACATCTTAGATATGAATTCAGAATAAACCTGAATTTTGTTTTCAAACACTTTGATGTTTTTCTCTTTAGCTTCTTCAGATTCCTGCTGATTGGATAATAAGGTATTGGTAAGCCATGCTGTAGCACCAGCACCAAGAAAAGCACTAGCAATAATCGCTAATAATTGAGCCCAAAATTCTGGGATGTGGAACACAAAAAAGAATATTGCCAACAAAGCAGCAGGAATTCCGATAGCCAATAACCATGTAATCACTCTTGTTTTCATAATTCCATTCAGTTTAAAATTATTAATCCAACTTTTCAAATTCAAAATCATTCACTGAGCAGCAAGCTTTCTTGTAGTCAAACTGATACATGCGCATGTACTGCTCTTTAATCTCTACAGCTCCATTGTAGAATGGAGTGGTGGTGTGCGAACGTGTCGTCACGGTGATTGACATGTCCGGTGTCAACACCTGCCCATTAGAGCGTTTCACCCGTTTGGGCGTAATTCTAAATACTTTACTCATAGATTTATGTCTTCAGTTAAAATTGATTGTTCATATATACAAAAAGAGCGGGAACCGACTTCTTGCCAAATTCTTCACGTAGGCTCTCGCATGGCCTGAATCTCTGAAATCAGCAGAAGCGATTCACGCCCTATGAAGGGACGTGAACCATCACTTCGCCGTATCATAGTAGAGATCCATTTCTATTTGCGAGATTTCCGTGAATCTACTGTTACAGCGTGACGTTCAAATCACTTTTCTTTTTGCCCTCAATGTTTTCGAATGCAAATATAATCAAATATGACCAAACTTGCAAATTTTTCAGGCAGAAAGTAGGCGCGAATCGCTATTTGCTGCTATTCCGGTGCTTCCCAGTTGTATGGGGTTGCATATAGGAATATATCACAGGTTTCGTCGATGCAGGAGCAGATGGATAAGGCTTCGTCGCAGAGAGACTTCTCGGATGGAGGTAAGGATTCAATGTCTTCGATTTGGTTTTTGAGGAATTTCTTCATCTGGTAGGATTCTTCGTCAAGGAAATAGAGGCGGTCGATGTAGTCTTCGCTATATTCAAACCACTTCTCATCCTTGACGGGGCCGTTTTTGGCTATCCAATTCGTTATGAAAGCTCTCTGTTCTTCTGTCATGTTATCATTGTCCTTGATTTTGTGGATTACACCATATGTGGACATTGAAACCATATGGTTTGAGAAGCTAAAAACGCGACCTAACCATTAGAATCATAGGGGCATGAGGCCTCACACATTAGAAGGAATCTTTGAGGATTTTCCTCTACAGCCTTTATTGCTTTAATCATCACATCACCCCAATTCTCCCACCTGACGGATGTGGGATAATAATCCCTACGCTTATGTTGGAGATTGACATATTCAGGAAGAACGGCATTCTTTCTAATCATAAATGGTTTATATAAGCCATCAACGTTGAAAAAGAACTTCGTCCGAATCTCGTTCTTCTCTGGTTTGTCCATAGGCTTATGGACAAGCTCCATCACGTATTTGTCAACCTTTATACATACACCATAGGAGTTACCATGTGGCTCTATATACTCCAGTTCAACAATTCCACTCTTTCTATGATTTAATACATAGTCATGGAATAAGGTGTATTGTTGACGGAGCTTATCTACCTCTTTACATTCGGCAATCAGTCTTTTTGCCAATTCGATCTTCTTCTGGCATTTGGTCTTTTCCTCTTCAGGGCAGGACAACAGGTAACTATCAAGCTTCGGTTTAATGTTGCGCAACTTTTCACTGTTATAGCCAGATCTTAGAATTTGGTCAAATTCTTCAAGTGCATTCATAATGAAGGTTTTTTGTATTTTAGTATTACAATATTTCCCTTGCTATCCACGCGCAGGCTTCTGCGTCGGCAAGTGCGTGGTGATGATTCTCTAATTGATAACCACAGGCAGCAGCAACAGTTTGAAGCTGGTGGTTCTCCAAGTCGGGGAGAACTCGCCGTGAAACACAAAGCGTGTCGTAGAACTCGTAGTCGGGATAGTCCATCTGATAGACGCGGAACACGGCTTTCAGGCAGCCTTCGTCGAAGGGCTTGTTGTGGGCCACGAGGGGCAGTCCCTCGATGAGCGGTTCTATCTGCGCCCACACCTTAGGAAATACAGGGGCATCATCTGTGTCTTCATGACAAAGGCCATGTACCTGAGAACACCAATAATTATAATAGTTCGGCTCGGGCTGGATAAGAGAGTAGAACGAATCTACAATCTCACCATCCCTGACAATGACGATTCCTACAGAGCATACGCTACTGCGTTCATTGTTTGCTGTTTCAAAATCTATAGCTGCAAAATTTCGCATGATTTATTTAGTGAATAGTGAAAAGTGACGAGTGAATAGCGAATAGTGATAAGTGAATAGTGATGAGTGAATAGTTTATGATTAGCTTTGGCTGCTTGTGGTCCTTTGTCACTTTGTTACTTTGTCTTCATTCCGATACTTATCGCAGATGCGTTCCGCTATTCCGGCTATCTCCTTACGTAGCCACTGGGGCTGGAGCACTTCCATGTCCTCTCCGTTGCGCAGGATTTCCTGCATGAAGTCGAATGCCGGGCGAAGACGATAGGTGAAGATGCTGTACTCTTCGTTTCGCACGATTTCGTTCTGCGAGGGGTGCATTTTCAGGTCGCGGATGTAGTTGGCCTGCCCTGCCGACACCTTCAGCTTGACGGTCTCGGGCTTGATGCGCTGGTCGGCGATGATGCCGAAGAAGTTGTCGAAAAACTCCTTGGCATCCCAGTCCTCGGGCAACTGGAAGGTCTCGTTGGTGGTCTGCAGGCCATGGATGCGGTCGAGCGAGTAGATGCGCGGCCCCTTATCGTAGTAATAAGAGTAGGTGCTACGTGCCACGAGATACCAGCGTTGGCGGAAGAGCTTCACGCAGAAGGGCTGCACGTCGAACGTGTTTTCCTCGTCCTTCCAATAGCTGTGGTAGGTGATGTTGATGACGCGGTTTTCCTTCATCGCCTCGATGATGGGCTGTAGGTATTGCTGGCCCGACGGAATGTCTTCCAGCAGAATACGGTCCTTGATGCTCTGGCTGTTGGCTAGGGCATTGCTCACGCAGAACGTGTTGTAGAGCCACGAGCGCAGTCCGTTGCGGCTAATGTCCTCCACATTATCAATATAGTAACGGTACTGCCCCCGGTTTTCGTTGACGATGTCGATGCCGAACATGTCCCAGATGACGTATCGCCAGTTGTCGAAGGTGCGCTTGGGAATCTCCACGCCCCGGCTGATGTCGTCGCGGAGCCAGAGCTCATTCAGTTCCTTGAACGAGATCTTCTGTCGGCGATAGATGGTCTCTATTACCCAGACGTATTTGGTAATGAGGCTTTGCCCTCTGTCGTTGTCTGCCATATCTGATTGGATTTTTCTGCAAAGGTACACGAAGGCTACGCCAAATCGTGGCAGAGATTCAGGAAAAACTGAGAACTTTGACTTTTTTCGACTCAATTTAATCCTTCATGAATCTCTGCCGACTTTGCTCAGATGGCGCCGATGAAGCGGTTGGAGAGGGTCATGCCGTCGATGTCGGGCATCCAGCCGCGGGGGTTGGCGAGGCGGATGACGTTGTTGCCCTTGCGAAGGTTGACGTCGACGGTGACTTCCTGGCGGCGACCCCAGTCGGTGCCACTGACCTTCAGGGTCTTCACCTTCTGACCATTGACGATGACGTCCATCTCGCGCTCTTCGCCAGTGAAGAAGCCGATGGTCATGCGGCGCTTGCCTTGCTTCTTTGAGTAGACGTGCTGCCACTCGAGGCTGTTCTTTTCGCTTTGGCCGAGGAAGCGGGCCGTGTAGCCACCCGTGGCGGCGGGGTTCTCGCTATAGATGGGGGTGACGCTCACACCGAGCAGCTGCGGCAGGTCGGCGGCCTGGTTGTTGCGTATCTCCTGATACATGGGCAGCAGGGCGGTCTCGGCCTCGTAGGTGGTGCGCTCAAGGCGCTTCTTGCACTCAGCTATGAAGAAACGCGATCCGTGGGGAGCATAGTCCATGCCTAACACGGCGCTGCCGTCGGCCTGCTTTTTCAGATCGAAGACGGTGCCCGTGATACAGTCGCGCAGCACTACGTCGCCTCCCAGTTCGAGGTCGGCCAAACGCAGCGTGACGCGTTGTGTCTCGTCGCTGGGGTTGTAGACGGCGACGGCGCGCTCCTTGCCACGCAGCTTCTTCAGGTCCTTCACGAGGATGTAGCACTCGCCTTGCTTCTCAGCCACGTAGGCCTGCAGGTGGAGCGGGTCCTGGTTGAGGGCAATGAGGTCTTTGTTGCAGAGCAGCTTGAGCGCTTCGGGCTTGATGTTGGCCATGTCGCAGCCGATGAGTAGCGGCGAGGCCATGATGCACCACATGCCGAAGTGGGTCTCGTCCTCCACTTTCGACATCGAGCGGCCCACCTCGAGCATGTCCATATCGTTGTAGTGGCCGTCGTGGCAGTAGGCTGAGAGGTAGAGGTTCTCGGCGAGGATGCCCTTCACGGAGCGCCAAGCGTCGTAGATGTCGCCCGTGGTGCGCCAGGAGTCGGCAACGTCGGCGACCCATGTGCCGGGATAGGCCCAGCGGCAGATGTTGAACACCACGTCCTTCTTGCCGCAGTTGCGGATGGCATTCGAGATTTTCGTGTACTGCGTGCGCTCGTCGAGCCCCATGTGGTTGCCGCCGCAATAGTCCACCTTGATGAAGTCGAAGTCCCAGTCGCGGAAGTAGAGCTGGCAGTCCTGTTCCTCATGGCCTGCGAAGCCCACGCCGATGCCCCATGCATGGCGGTTGCCCGAGCCGCAGGTGTTGTCGCCCGCGTCGCTGTAGATGCCAGCCTTCAGGCCGAGCGAGTGGATGTAGTCGACGAGGGCGCGCATGCCCGAGGGGAAGAGCTTCGTGTTCAGGCGCAGGTGGCCGTCCTGACCGCGGCCGTCCCAGTAGCCGTCGTCGATGTTCACATACTTGAATCCAGCCTCCTGCAGTCCGCTGGTGTGCATGGCGTCGGCCTGCTGGCGGATGAGTTGTTCGTTGATGTTCAGGGCAAACGTGTTCCACGAGCTCCAGCCCATGGTGGGTGTGCGCTGTGCCGAGGCGGTGGCTGCCACGGCCAGCAATGCGAGTGTGAGTAGTTTCTTCATGATGGTAGTTGTTGTGTTGAATTATTGAATGACTTTCTTTCCGTTGACGATATAGACGCCCTTGGGGAGCCTACCCCCGTCACCTCCCTGAAGGGAAGGGAGCATGGAGGACTCAGAGACTTTGCGGCCTTGGAGGTCGTAGACAGGAGACGTTTCCATTTTCATTTCTCCATTTTCCACCTGACGGATACCGTCGGGCAGCTTCAGCGTGACGGTGAGCAGATAGGAGGCTTCGGCAGGCAGATAGAGGTCGTTGCCGGGAAAGGAGGCGGTGATGGTGACCTCGCCGGGATCGCCGAGGACGACAGCACCCGTCTGGGCATTCACCCAGGCCACGTCCTCGTTGGAAGACGCATAGCTGACGGCGACGCCGAAGGGATTCTGCAGCTCAGGCGGCGTGAAGTCGCTGCCTTCCTCCACGGTCACCTCGTCCTGGCTGAACGCCAGCTGCGGGTCTTTCTTCTCCACAGGCTCGCTGCCGTTGCTCTTCTTCAGTCGCAGGTTGTCGATGCGGGCGTTCTGGTCGGCGATGGTGGCGAAGGTGAGCTGGAGCGTCTGCGTGCCGGCCGGCACGCTCACCGTGTAGTTGTAGGTTGTCCCGCTGACGTCGCCTGCCGTGATGGTCACGCCACTGGTACTGGAGGTCACGGCGATTTCCTTGTTGCACAGGAACGACAGGGGCAGACGTCCGCTCTGCCCGTGGAGCGAGATGGTGGCCGTGAACGAGTTGACGCTTCGGCTGGTCTTCGGGATGAGCAGTTCGGGCGCCTCGCCGCCGGCCATGTCGCCATCGTAGGTCTTGCAGAATTGTCCGCCGTCGCCCTTGTAGGTGGCCGTTTGGTTTTGAATGTATTCCACTGCCGTTCCTGCGGCCACGCCTGTGAAGGTCTCCTCCCAGATGTAGTCGCCCTGCGGTTCGGGTTCGGCGGCGATGACGTAGGTAGCCGTAGCCACGCTGCTCACGGCGCTGCCCTTTGCGGCAATGGCCTTCACGGTGGTGGTCTGGCTGATGGTGATGGCCGAGGAGTAGCGCTTGCTGGAGGTCGAGGGCGTAGTGCCGTCGGTGGTGTAATAGATGGTGGCACCCTCAGTGGGGCAGACGATCTTCACCGACAGCGCCTCGGCATAGGTGCCGCCGGTGGGGGTGAAGTACGGCGTGCGCACGGTCACGGTTTCTTCGCCCGAGTTCATGGTGTAGTCGAACGCCTCCGTCTTTTTCTCGCCCCAGACGTAGTCCTCCAGTCCGGGATAGTCGATGAACGGGTTGCGGTTGTTCTGCAGGGCATAGACCGCCTTGTTGCGTGCCCGCTCGACGTCGTTCACGGGGTCTTGCTTCGACCAGCGCATGAGCATCTTCAGAAACCACGTGGTCAGGCCGGGATAGGTGTTGCCGTCGAAACAGTAGGAGCAGTTGGCACCGCCCCAGGAGGTGATTCTGCTCTCGTAGCACGTCACCATGTAGAAATAGGCGCGCGCCACGTCGCCCTTGATTTCGTCGTTGGGCTCGAAGCACTGGCCGGTGTAGCCGTCCACCGTGCAGCGGCCCACCAGACTGTAGTTGTTCTCAGAGTGATACGACACCGTGCCCACCTCGCCGAAGGGCAGGTCGCCGCGGCGGTTGTTGACGTAACCGTCGGTAGGCACCACGTGGAAGGCATCGTTGCGCATGGGTGACGCCTTGTTGAACCAGCTTTGCGGCACGAGGTGCTCGCGATTGTAGGAGTCGCCCTCCTCGCTGTAGTTGGCACCCTGCTTGGGGCCGCCGATGACGTAGCTGGTGGCGTTAGAATACCAGTCGCGCAGGTAGCCGTCGGCGCGCCGGTCGGTGGTCTTATAAGCCTCCCAGAGCGCGGCGTAGCCAATGTCCTTGTGTTTGTTGATGATGGTGGCAAGCGCAGTCTTCAGGGCCTGGCCCTTCTTGCCGTCGGCGTCCTTGTAGTAGGTGCCGCTGTCGTTGGGACCTTGAGCCAACATGGTGGCCGACAGCGTCAGCAGCAATAGTGTAAGAATCTTCCTCATGGTTTTTCGGTTTATGAAATGTACAGAGTGATGTAATATATGTTGCAAAGTTAAGAAAAAGTTCCCAAATCTCTCGCGTTCGCTACTGGAACTTCCCGTTTCTTTAACTTCTTTAACTTCCCTAACTTCCTCAACTCCCCAAAAATCACTACCTTTGCCGCTGAAAATGAAGAAAACAGTTCTGCTTCTGCTCCTCGCGTTGGCAGCCATTGCCGCCCACGCCCGTCTGGCCCACCTGCTGCCACGGCCTCAGCAAGTCAGCCCGAAACCCTCGGAAAAGCTCTTTCCGCTGGGCACGCGCGTCGTCATCGACGACCCCACGGCGTGCCCGTTGCTGCGCGAGGTGCTCGAGGCCAACGGCTGCCGCCTCGTCGACGTTGCCGACCGCAAGGCCGCCCGCAGCGTGAAGGGGCGCATCGTGGTGAGGCTCGTCGACAGCATCGAGGGCGCCTACGACTATCCGCTGGAGGGCTACGAGAACGAAGCCTACCGGCTGGACATCGGCGAACGCCTCGTCAGTATCGAGGCCGTCACGCCGACGGGGGTCATTCGCGCCGCCCAGACGCTGCAGCAACTGGCCGAAGGCTATCAGGGACGCTCGGGACTGGAGGCCGTCAGCATCACCGACTGGCCCGCCTTCAAGCTGCGCGGCTACATGCACGACACGGGCCGCTCCTTCATTCCCTTCGACCAGCTGAAGCACCAACTGCTCATGCTCTCGCGCTTCAAGGTGAACACCTTCCACTGGCACCTGACCGAAAACCAGGCCTGGCGCTTCGAGGTGCAGAGCTATCCGCAGCTGACGTCGGCCCAGTCGATGACGCGCCATGCAGGAGAGTACTACACGCAGGAGCAGTGTCGTGAACTGGAAGCCTTCGCCCGCAGACTGGGCATCATCGTGATTCCCGAAATCGACATGCCGGGCCACAGCCAGGCCTTCCAGCGCGCCATGGGCCACAGCATGCAGAGCCGCCAGGGCCTGAGCGAGATGAAGACCGTGCTGGCCGAGGTGGCCGGCGCCTTCCCGCTGGCACCCTACATCCACATCGGTGCCGACGAGGTGGGCATCACAATGCCCGACTTCGTGCCCGCAATGATCGACTGGCTGCACACGCTGGGCCGCAAGGCCGTGGTGTGGAATCCCACGAAAGCCGACCCGCGGCAGGCCGACATGGTGCAGCTCTGGAGCACAGCAGGGCGCCTCGTCAGCGGCCGGCCCAACATTGACTGCCGCTACAACTACCTGAACCACTTCGACGCCTTCGCCGACGTGGCCGCCATCTACCTGAGCAACATCTACTATGCCGAGCGCGGATCGGCCGAACTGGCAGGCGAGATATCGGCCGTATGGAACGACCACGTGCTGCCCACGGCCGACGACATCCTGCGCCAGAATGCCTTCTACCCTGCCGTGGTGGCCTCGGCATCGCGCGCCTGGCAGGGAGGCGGACGCCAGTACATCGAGCAGCGCGGCTGCTGCCTGCCCACCGAGGGCGACGAGCACGACGACTTTGCCGACTGGGAGAACCGGTTCCTGTTCCACAAGGCCCACGCGCTGAGCCAGGAGCCCATCGTCTACGTGCGACAGAGCCACCTGCGCTGGCGCATCGGCTACAAGGGGCGCAGCTACGACGCCGCAGGGGCTGCCGTCTACCTGAACCACACGTGGCGCAACGTGGTGCCCGCCCTGCTGCCACCAGGCCAGCCGGGCGACACGGCATGGGCCGAGACACGTGTCTTCTCGCCCGACTCGCAGAAAGTGGGAGCACTCATAGAACTGCAGAACTACAGCCGTTCGGAACAAGACAGCGTGCCCGACTACGGACGCTGGGACCTGAAAGGCTCGCGCATATGGCTGAACGGCGTGGAGGTGCTGGCCCCCATCTGGCAGCACCACGCCCGGCGTCTGGACAACGAGACACCGCTGGCCGACGAGAACATGACGGCACGCAAGCCCGTCATCCTGCATCTGGAGAAGGGCTGGAACACCGTTCGCCTGCTGCTGCCCTACGGTCCTGCGCCGGGCATCAGGCTCAACAAGTGGATGTTCACCTTCATCTTCACCGACCCCGAAGGGCGCCGTGCCCTCGACCTGGACTACGTGCCTGCTTCCAATCCGTAAGCTACCACCCGGCTGACGCCTCGCGTGTCGGGAGAAAAACGGACCGCAGCGTCTGAAAAATACGTTAATTACGATTTCGTTCCAGCACTGGCGTTCACTGTCCAGCCTTGTCGAACAGCCTGGCTGCGTCGGCAAGGATGCGCTGGAAGGGTTCGGAGAGCACGTAGCCGAGGTTTTTCTTCAGCGTGTCCTCGATGTCGGCGATGCTCTTCGTGTAGCACGACAACTCATTGTGGCGCTGCGTGCTGTGCTGGCTCTGACGGTTTATTTCGTTCTGCCGCTCGTTGATGAGTTGGCTGCACACCTTCTTCACCATCGGCACGACGACGCCGTCGAAGAGGTGGTGGCCCTGTATATAAAAATAGGTAGTGTCGGCGGTGACGCCCAGTTGCTTGAGCGATTCCTTCACGTCGAGGTAGGACTCCTTGGCATCTGGGTGCTCGCGCTGCAGCTGAGCCACGCGCGTGCCTACCTTACGGCGCACGCGCTGCAGTATCTCAGGTGCTTTCTGAATGGTGAAATGTCCCGTCTCGATGACGCTGCAGAAGTCGCTGATGGTGAACTGCTTGTAGATGCCCATACGGTAGTGCCAGATGCTCCAGACGAAGAGAGGGAAGATGGCCTGCGAGTACTCGCGCATGAACTCGGCCATGTCGAACACCTGATGGTCGTTGAGCGTGACGGCTACGCACACCTCGCGCAGCGACGGCGCGTAGCACTGCAGGTTTTCGATGGCGTAGGCGTGGGTGTGGAGGACGTAGGGATTCTCGAGCATCTGGCGCGAACTTTCGGTGGCGCCCTGCATCAGATAGTCGTAGTCGGCATCGACGCAGGCTATCATGTTCGCTCCCGTCTTGCCCGACAGCAGCTTCATCATGGCAGCCTTCTTGCCGCGCTCCAGCTTGCCGACGCGCGTGGGGAGCATGATCTCGAAGTAGCGCTCCTGATTCTCGAAGCGACTGAGCACAGTGCGCCAGAAGAACACGTCGTCGTAGGCCTCCACGTAGGCCACGATGCGCTTTCGGCTCTTCTTCGGCTTCAGCCTGTTGGCCGCCTCGATGTATGAGGAAGAAACATACTTCTTAAGGCCACCAGCAGACCCACCCCCAGCAGACCTAGCCCCAACCTGATACCCACCCCCAGCCCCTCCCGAGGGGAGGGGGGCTTGGTTACTAATATTGGGAGTCGTATTGTTTTGTTTCTTACTCATAAAAAAGACCATTAGATAACTATTCTAACTCCCCTCCCCTCGGGAGGGGCTGGGGGTGGGTTATTCCCCTCGGGAGGGGCTGGGGGCGGGTCTTTGGGGGTGGGTCTAAAACTATTCAAACTCCCCTCCCCTCGGGAGGGGCTGGGGGTGGGTCTTTCACTCCGTAATCTCGCTCACCTCCGTCACCGCATCCATCCAGCCGTTCATGATGACGGCGGGCGAATGGGTGGTAAGGATGATCTGCACGTTGGGGTTCAGCTCGAGGATGAGGTCGATGAGCTGCTTCTGCCACTCAATGTGCAACGACACCTCGGGCTCGTCCATGAAGAGCACCGTGGGCTCGTTGTCCTCCACGAGCACCGTGAGCAGGATGGCAAGCATCTGCTTCTCGCCCGACGAGAGCTGGTAAGGCATGAGCGTCTCACCAATCTGCGTAAAGCGTATCTCGTTTTCCGTGCGCACCACGCGCTTGCCGGTGTCCTTGAAGAGGTCGTCAAGCATGTCCTGGAAGCGCGTCTTGCGCTGCGAGATTTCCTGTGCCTTTCGGGCAGCGTCGGGCTCGCCGCTCTGCAACATGGCGATGAGGCGGTTGCCGATGTTCACCTGGTAGTCCAGATACTTGCGCTGCAGGTTGTAGAGCTGGAAGTCGAGTGCCGAGGAGATGCGCCCGTCGATTTGCGCAATGGTGTCGGCATCGAGCACGGGCATGTCGAACGACCGCATGAGGTCGTAGCGTATCCAGCGCGCATCCTCCGGCTCCACCTTCAGGTGGACGCCCTTCAGCAGATGGCTGGGGAACTCGCCGCCCTGCGAGAGACTCTTCACCACCTTGTTCAAGATGGTGCTCTTTCCCTCGCCGTTGATGCCCGAAAGGATGTTCACGTGGCGGTTGAGGTTCCACACCACATGCTTCTTCCCGCTCCACAGCGAGTCGATCTCGATTTGCGTAATATATTCTGCATACTTTGCCATAGGCTGATGAGTTTTCTGGTTTCTGCCTACAAATATAAAATGTTTTTCTGAAACGGCAAAATCGTTTAACCCACATTAACACACAGGAAACGTGGCACAGGGGGAGGGCGTAAGGGGTGTTTTTGCTGTTTTTCTTGACAAAAAATTGTCGTTGTCATGAAAAAGCACTATCTTTGCAGGAGAGCAACAAGAGCGTAACTACCTGCGCTTCACACATGACACAACAAAAACAAGATACAGAGATGATATCAGTAAAAGACTTCAATGCGCAAGTACATCTGGCGCACTATCTGGAGCAGGTGCCCTACGACGTGACGCGACAGGCCCTCTACTCGGCCGACGAACTCTATGCGGGCTATCAGCCTGGCAACGAGGCGACCTTTGCAACATGCTACGACACACGCACCTATGATCATTTCGTCGATACGGGCAAGCACAGCAGCAACGTGCTGGAGTCGCTGGCACGAGCCCTACACGACCACGGCATCGACATGGCGCTGCAGGCGTTCTTCAAGGAGCACGACGGCCGGCGCTGCGTAGGTGTGATGGGCGGTCATGCCACGGCGCGCACCGATGAGATGTATCGCCGCGTAGTGCTGCTCTGCAAGGAGCTCACCGAGCGTGGCTTCATCATGCTCAGCGGCGGCGGTCCGGGCATCATGGAGGCCACGCATCTGGGAGCCTGGCTGGCAGGACGCGAGACGGGCGACGTCGACGAGGCGCTGGCAATGCTGAGCTGTGCGCCGACGTTCACCGACGAGGGGTGGCTGGCGTCGGCCTTCACCGTGAGAAAACGCTTTCCGCAGACGCGCTTCGTGAGCCTCGGCGTGCCCACGTGGCTCTACGGCCACGAGCCGTCGACACCGTTTGCCACGCACATCGCGAAGTTCTTCGAAAACAGCATTCGCGAGGACAACATCCTCACGCTGGCTTTCGGCGGCATCGTGTTCACCCCAGGCAGCGCCGGCACGCTGCAGGAGATATTCCAGGACGCCGTGCAGAACCACTACCTGACGTTCGGTGTGGCCAGTCCGATGGTGTTTATGAACCGCCGCTACTGGACAGAGGAGGTGCCCGTCTATCCCTTCCTACAAACAATGATGGAGAGAGGCAGGTACAAGAACCTGCTCCTCTCCATCACCGATGATCAGGAAGAAATAGTCAGTACGCTGGCTCAGAGCGCGAACACGTAGGTGCGCAGTGCCCAGTAGCTGATGATACCGGCCACGTAGCCCACGAAGGCTATCCACGTGATGCGCTTCATGTACCAGCCGAAGGTGATTTTCTCCAGCCCCATCACAACGACGCCGGCGGCCGAGCCGATGATGAGCATCGAGCCACCCACACCGGCGCAGTAGGCCAGCAACTGCCAGAACACGCCGTCGACGGCCATGTCGCCAACAGCCTGAACGGGATACATGCCCATGCAGCCTGCCACGAGGGGCACGTTGTCGACGATGGACGACAGCACACCGATGATGCCGGTGACGAGGTAGTGGTTGCCGGCGAAGGCCACGTCGAGGCCCTTGCCCAGAGCGGTGAGCACGCCGATGGTCTCCAGACAGGCCACGGCCATGAGGATGCCGAGGAAGAACAGGATGGTGGACATATCGATGCGCGACAGCATGTCGGTGACACGCTTCTGCATGGCACCTTGCTCCTCTTCTTCCTTCAGACGGGCATAGAACACTTCGGTGACGGTCCAGAGCACGCCGAGCACCAGCAGGATGCCCACGAAGGGCGGCAGGTGGGTGATGCTCTTGAAGATGGGCACGAAGATGAGTCCGCCCACACCGAGGAAGAAGATGGTCTTGCGCTGGTTGGTGGTGAGAGCGCTGGCCTGGAAGCTGTAGGCCTGCTCCTCAGTAAACGAGAGACGGCCCTTCAGCGAGAGGCTGAGGATATAGGCTGGAATGACCATCGATACAACCGAGGGGATGAGAATCTCGCTGATGACGCCGGCTGCGGTGATGACGCCCTTGTTCCAAAGCATGATGGTGGTGACGTCGCCGATGGGCGAGAAGGCACCGCCGGAGTTGGCAGCGATGATGACGAGGGCAGCATAGATCATGCGGTCCTTCTTGTCGCTGACGAGCTTGCGCAGAATCATGATCATCACAATCGACGTAGTGAGATTGTCGAGGATGGCCGAGAGAATGAAGGTCATGAAGGCGATGCGCCAAAGCAGTTTCTTCTTGCTGCGCGTCTGCAGAATGTCGCGCACGAAGTTGAAGCCGCCGTTCTGGTCGACGAGTTCCACAATGGTCATAGCACCCATGAGGAAGAACAGCGTGGTGGCCGTAGAGCCCAAATGGCGTTCAATCTCCGCGCTGACGACCATGGCCTTGGCATCGCCGATGGCGGTGGCCAGATACTGAGCCGGATCGATCATGAAGAGCGTCCAGCATACTACAAACATGAGCAGCGCCGTGGCTGCCTTGTTGACTTTCGTCACGCTCTCGATGGCTATGAAGAAATAGCCCACGATGAACACGGTGACGATGGCTAATGTTAAACTTGACATGTTGATTTGTATGATTTAATGTTTATTAATTTGCATGTCTGGTTTTCCACCTATTTATATTTAGGGCATGCAAAGGTAGTGACTTTTTTTTATTCTCGCGACCATCGAAGTTGAAAAAATTCAGAAAAAGGCAAAAAACTTGCTCCTTTCATCTTTCATATATCAACTTTTTTGTAACTTTGCAAAGTAAAGATGACAAAAACCTACCCTATCATGAATAACTTAAAGTATTTCTTTGCCGTCGACCTGGGAGCCACCAGCGGACGAACCATCCTGGCCACACTGGCCGACGGACAGCTGCAGATGGAGGAACTGACGCGCTTCGACAATCCGCTCATCGAGACAGGAGGCCACTTCTACTGGGACATCTTCGGCCTCTACCGCGAGACGATTGGCGGACTGAAGGCTGTGGCCCGGCGCGGCATCACCATCGAGAGCATCGGCATCGACACGTGGGGCGTCGACTTCGTGTGCATAGGCAGCGACGGCGCCCTGCTGCGCAATCCGCTGGCCTACCGTGACCCTCACACGTTTGAGGCCATGAGCGACTACTTCTCGAGCGTACTCAGCCGCGAGCAGGTCTATCAGATAACGGGCATCCAACTCATGAACTTCAACTCGCTGTTCCAACTGCACGCCATGCGGCGCGAGGGGAACGCAGCCCTGGCCAACGCCGAGAAGATTCTGTTCATGCCCGACGCGCTAAGCTATATGCTCACGGGAGAGGCGGTCTGCGAATACACCATCGCCTCGACCTCGCAGATGCTCGACCCGCGCACCCACGAACTGTCGCCCGAACTGCTGGCATCGGTGGGGTTGGAGCGCGGAAAGTTCGGGCGCATGGTGATGCCCGGCACTCGCATCGGCACACTCAGCGAGGAGGTGCAGCGCATGACGGGGCTCGGCGCCGTGCCCGTGGTGGCTGTGGCTGGCCACGACACGGGATCGGCCGTGGCTGCCGTGCCCGCAAGTGACGAGCACTTCGCCTACCTCTCGAGCGGCACGTGGAGCCTGATGGGTATCGAGGCGAAGGATGCCGTCATCAACGACCGCAGCTACGAACTGAACTTCACCAACGAAGGCGGTGTGGAGGGCACCACGCGCTTCCTGAAGAACATCTGCGGCATGTGGCTCTACGAGCGCTGCCGGAAGGAGTGGAAGGAGCAAGGAGGTCAAGACTTATCCCACTCCGTGCTGCAAGCCGAGGCGATGAAGGCCGAGGGGTTCCGCTCCATCATCAATCCCGACGACGCATTGTTTGCCAATCCGCCATCGATGGTGGAGGCCATTCAGCAATATTGTCGCACGACCGGGCAGCCCGTGCCCGAGACGCGAGCCCAGTTGTGCCGCTGCATCTTCGACTCGCTGGCCCTGCGCTACAGGCAGGTGTTCCAGTGGCTGAAGGAGTTCTCGCCCGTGTCGCTCGACGTGCTGCACATCATCGGCGGCGGCTCGCTCAACCGCTACCTGAACCAGATGACAGCCGATGCCTGCCAGGTCAGGGTGCTGGCCGGGCCACAGGAGTGCACGGCACTGGGCAACGTGATGATGCAGGCCAAGGCCACGGGACTGGTGAGCGACATCTGGAAGATGCGCCGCCTGATAGCGTCGGCAGTAGAGATGCAAACCTACGAGCCCGCTGCCAACAAGGCCGCATGGGATGCTGCCTACGAACGGTATTTGGGCATCCTTGAAATGAAGAAATGAAAAGTCTATAAACATAAAAAGAAATCAAATGAAAGCAGATCTGATTGAAAAAGCTTATGCCGTAGCCCGCGAGCGCTACGCAGCCATTGGCGTCGACACCGACGCCGTCCTGAAACAGTTACAGAAGCAACAAATCTCGCTCCACTGCTGGCAGACAGACGACGTGGTGGGCTTCGAGCGCAACGATGCCCTCAGTGGCGGCATTCAGACCACAGGCAATTATCCCGGCCGCGCCCGCAACATCGACGAGGTGCGACAGGACATCGAGTTTGTGAAGACGCTGCTGGCCGGCAACCACCGCCTGAACCTGCACGAAATCTACGGTGACTTCGGCGGAAAGTTTGTCGACCGCGACCAAGTGGAAGTGAAGCACTTCGAGAGCTGGATGCAGTGGGCCAAGGAAAACAACATGATGCTGGACTTCAACTCGACCTCGTTCTCGCATCCGAAGAGCGGCAGCCTGACGCTGTCGAACCCCGACAAGGGCATCCGCGACTTCTGGATTGAGCACACGAAGCGCTGCCGACGCATCGCCGACGCCATGGGTAAGGCGCAGGGCGACCCCTGCATCATGAACATCTGGGTGCACGACGGTTCGAAGGACATGCCTGTGCAGCGCAAGAAGTATCGCGAAATCCTTGCCGCCTCGCTCGACGAAATCATGGAAGAGAAGCTCGACGGCGTGAAGAACTGCTTCGAGGCTAAACTGTTCGGCATCGGACTGGAGAGCTACACCGTAGGCTCGCACGACTTCTACACCGCCTACTGCGCCACCCGCAAGCAGATGTACACGCTGGACACCGGCCACTACGAACAGACGGAGAACGTCTCCGACTTCGTGTCGACACTGCTCATGTACGTGCCTGAGCTGATGCTCCACGTCTCGCGCCCCGTGCGTTGGGACAGCGACCACGTGACCATCATGAACGACCAGACACTGGACCTCTTCAAGGAACTCGTGCGCTGCGATGCCCTCGACCGCGCCCATGTGGGACTGGACTATTTCGACGCCTCGATCAACCGTATCGGTGCCTACATCATCGGCACGCGCGCCACGCAGAAGTGCATCCTGCAGGCCATGCTGGAGCCCAAGGAAATGCTGCGCGAGTATGAGGACAACGGCCAGTACTTCGAGCGTCTCGCCCTGATGGAAGAGGCCAAGTCGATGCCGTTCGGTGCCGTCTACGACTACTTCAACCTGAAGAACAACGTGCCCGTAGGCGAGGAGTTCATTAGGTGCATTCAGGAATATGAGAAGAACGTAACGAGCAAGAGGTGAGAAGACCCACCCCCGACCCCTCCCGAAAGGGAGGGGAGCGGCTGGGAGAAACGAATAATCAACAAGACGATGTTTGAAATGAAACAAGAATTATCAGAAAGATGATTGAGGATTTGAAATGGGCTGCCCCTGATCGCTATGATATCTTAAAAGAGTTCGCACGCAAGAACAGGCTCATGCCGACCCTCGCTGAAGCTGTGCTATGGGAACAAATACGTGGTAAAGCCCTAGAATATGACGAGAACCGCACCCTCAGGCTTGAGCGATTGGGGTTTCACATCATACGCTTCAGCAATGATGAAATTGTCAATTCTATTGGAAATGTCGTAAAAACCATTCAAACTAATCTTTTAAAATGAATCATAAGGGCAATATTACGCAAGAGGAACGCCCCTCCCTCACGGGAGGGGACGGGGGTGGGTCTTTGAAGAGCACCCTCGCCGTGTCGCTCAACAACTACCTCGATGCCGGCGCCATCGTGGCTGGCTCGAGCGGCATCACGCTGTGGCAGAACTACCTTGGTCTCAGCGAGATGCACCTGGGATGGCTCAACGCACTGAGTGCCAACGCACTGGGTGCTGCCATCGGAGCCATCATCGGCGGATTCCTTGCCGACAAGTTCGGCCGGAAGTTCATCTTCACCTACAACTTGCTGGTCTACATGACGGGTGTGCTGATCGTGATGCTGTCAATGAACTATCCGATGCTGCTTGCCGGATTCCTCGTCACAGGCATTTCAGTCGGCATCGGTGTGCCGGCGTCGTGGACGTACATCTCGGAGTCGTCGGAGGTCAACAACCGCGGCCGCAATATCTGCATCTCGCAGATGTCGTGGGGACTGGGTCCGATGTTCATTCTGTTCTTCGGTATGTTGCTCGCACCGGGCGGCGTGCTCTACGGACCTGTGGAAAGCCTGGCCCACGCCATCGTCGGTGCCGACGCCGCACAGGGAGCCGTCGAGGTATTCTCGTCGCGCGTGGTGTTCTTCACGCTGTTCGTCGTGGCCTTCGTGGCCTGGACGTTGCAGCGGCAACTTGAGGAGAGCAAGGAGTACACGCACCAGAAAACCTGCGACAACAGCAGCATCGTTGACAACATCAAGATGCTCTTCACCAACCGCGTGGCGGTGAAGACGGTGGCCTTCCTGGCCACAATCTACCTGACGTGGAACCTCGTGGCATCGGTCATGGGATTCTTCATGCCCCACATCTACGAGACGGCAGGCGGTCTGAGCAACGAGCAGGCCAACATGCTGAGCTGCGTCAGTTGGGTGTTCGTGGTTGTCACGACGTTCCTCATCTCGTTCTTCGTCGACAAGGTGGCCCATCGCCTGTTCTACGTCTTCGGCCTCGTGGCAGCACTGACGGCATGGCTGCTCATCATTGGTGGCGGCGTGACGACCATTGGCGGCATCTGGCTCTTCACCATCCTTTGGGGCATCAACAACGGCAGCTCCGTGCAGGTGTTCTATGCACTCTGGGGCTCAGAGCTGTTCCCGGCTAAGTTCCGCGCCGGCGCACAGGGATTGATGTTCTTCATCGTGCGCGGTCTGTCGGCCGTCTGGGGACTGGTATTCACCTACATCTACGGCGAAAACGGCGAAGGCTTTACGCTTGCCGCCTACTGCATGGTGGTGTTGCTGGCCATCTCGCTCGTCGTCGGACTGCTGGGCATGCCCAACACGCGTGGCAAGTCGCTCTCGCAAATCACTCGCGAGCGCTACGGCGAGGACATCTGATTGACGGCATTCTCCTGAATGCAATTACAAAAGAAGCCAGGTAGCTCGAAACAGCTACCTGGCTTCTCCGTTTTTTTTCAAACGCCGGGAACTACTTATTCAGTTTTGCAGCCTTCTCGGCAGCCTTGTTGGCTTTGTCCTGAGCCTTCAGGGCAGCAGCCTCAGCCTTCAGCGCCTTGGCCTTTGCCTTCAGGTCGGTCTCGTTGGCAGCAGCCTTCTCGGCAGCCTTGGCAGCCTTCTCGCGAGCCTTTTCGGCATCGCGGGTTGCCTTCTTGGCTGCCTGGTTAGCCTTCTCGCGCTTGGCAATCTCCTGCTGCTTTTTCTTGGCAGCCTTCTCGCGAGCCTTGGCTTCCTTCTCTGCCTTCTTGGCATCCTTCTGAGCCTGGGCAGCAGCCTTCTCCTGTTTCTTCTGAGCCTTCAGTGCTTCGGCCTCAGCTTTCTTCTGAGCTTCGTCCTTCACAACCTTTGCGTTGGGATCAACCACCACGGCCTGAGCCTGGGCCACCTGTGCTCCCATGACGGCCATCACTGCGATGGCAGCCATCTTCAATAATGTTTTCTTCATTGTTTCGTTCTTTTGTTGTTGATTGATATTCTCGTTACCTTGTAACCTTGTTCTTTCTCCGCTACGCTACGAAAGCGAGCAAGCTCGTGGTCCCTTGTTACCTTGGCAAATGAAACGCTCGCGTCATTTCCTTCATCTGCTCATCGCTCATGCCTTCGGGTTCGAAGCCCATCTGGCGAGCAGCGATGTATATCTTGGCCGACTTCGACAGCACGTCAATCTGGTCGAAGGCATCCATCACGTCCAAGCCCTTGGCAAACACGCCATGCTTCTCCCACATCACAACGTCGTACTCCTCCAGTTCCTTCAGCGTGGCGTCGGCCAGTTCGTTCGAGCCAGGCAGCGTGTAGGGCACGATGCCCAGGCCCAGCGGGCAGAACGCCTTTGTCTCGGGAATCATCGACCACAGGATGCGCGTCAGCACGTCCTTACCCAGGAACTTCGGGTTGTGGCTCATGGCCACGAGTTCTATCGGATGGGTATGCACGGTGGCGCGATAGGGCGACCCTGTCTCGATGAGCCGTGCATGCACGCTCAGATGGCTCGGCAGCTCGCTCGTCGGCATCACCACCTCGTCAGCAATAATCACATAGCTGGCACAGTCGTCCTGGATGCGGATCACCGATCCGTTCTGCATCGGCCAACGGGCCAGGTCGCGCATGCGCTTGCCGGTGCCCTTGCAGTAGAAATAGCAGCCCCGCAGTTGCGGCAGCGTCACGCCGATAGGCTTCACCTCGCTCAGCGCGGGCATCTGCCGTATCTCGTCGTCCACCAAATCAGTTACGTTCACGGTGATATTACCGCCGTTGCGCTCGGCCCAACCGTTCTGCCACAGGTAGCCGGCCACCTCGGCTATTTTCATGATTTCGGCCTTCAGAGCCGGTCTTCCTTCAAGTATACTCATAGTAAATTAGTTTTAATCGGGGACAAAGATAATGCAAAAAGAGCGAAAAACAAAGAATTTTTACTTTTTTTATTTGGTTTTTCTCTCACTTATTCGTAACTTTGACGTTCGTCGAAAATACTTCCGTTCTTTCTCCACTTCGTTCCGAAAGCGTCTCCTTCGTCGCCGAGCGCGGAAAAAAATCAAAAAAAATTTTGGTTTTTCTCTCACTTATTCGTATCTTTGCATCAATGAATACACAATTTCAACACATGCCTTGGAGCGAGAACGTCATCATTGCCGATGCTGACTACATCGACCGCGTGGCTTTCGACCTCACAGTGAACTTCGAGCGCATGCTCGAGCGGCGCATTCCGCAGGCCGACCTCAGCACGTGGCTCGTCTGTGCAGCCCTCGACGGGGGCGTGTCGGCACAGGGCACGACGCAGGCCGTGCTGCTCCACAGCAAGCAGAAGGCTCAGCTGGACAACTTCCGCCCTGCCCACTTCGACAACGACCTCAACGGCCAAGCCTTCCGCGACGAGCGACTGGGCGAGTTCCTGCTGGCCACCGTGCCCGTGGAGGAGAACCTCGTGGAGCGCGACGACCTCTTCCTCGACATCGTGGGCACCGTGCTCACGCAGCCCGAGGTGAAGCGCGTCGTCATCGTTCCCAATGCCGAAGAGGTCACACTCTACGACGACCTGCGCGAGACCATCCGCCGCCACGGCCAGCAAGACGAAGAATCGCAAAAGCAAGTCACCATCCTCACGATGGAGCCTCGGGCTGGAGGACGATTCCAGCAAGACATGCTCGGCTACTCGCTGATGGCAGCACTCGGTATCAGGGGTGATGAGTTCAAAAGGTAAACGGCGTGGGCTGAGATGTGAAAAAACGAAATCTACATAAAACAATTTTAAAGAAAAAAATAACACCATGAGCAAAGTACTAATGATTGGCGCCGGAGGCGTCGCCACGGTGGCTGCCTACAAGATTGTGCAGAACGCCGACGTGTTTACCGAATTCATGATTGCTTCGCGCCGCAAGGCAAAGTGCGACGCACTCGTCGAGGCTATCCACAAGAAGGGCTACACCATGCCCATCCAGACAGCTCAGGTCGATGCCGACGACGTGGAACAGCTGAAGGCTCTCTTCTCCGACTACAAGCCCGAGTTGGTCATCAACCTCGCCCTGCCCTATCAGGACCTCACCATCATGGAGGCATGCCTGGCATGCGGCTGCAACTACCTCGACACGGCCAACTATGAGCCGAAGGACGAGGCTCACTTCGAATACTCCTGGCAGTGGGCCTATCGCGACCGCTTCCGCGAGGCCGGCCTGACCGCCATCCTCGGCTGCGGCTTCGACCCGGGCGTGACGAGCATCTTCACCGCCTACGCAGCCAAGCACCACTTCAAGGAGATTCAGTATCTCGACATCGTCGACTGCAACGCCGGCGACCACCACAAGGCGTTCGCCACCAACTTCAACCCCGAGATCAACATCCGTGAGATCACGCAGAAGGGTCTCTACTGGGAAAACGGTCAGTGGGTGGAGACCGAGCCGCTGGAGATTCACAAGGACCTGACCTATCCCGAGATTGGTCCGCGCGACAGCTATCTGCTGCACCACGAGGAAATCGAGTCGCTCGTCATCAACTATCCCACCATCCGCCGCGCCCGCTTCTGGATGACCTTCGGCCAGCAGTACCTGAAGCACCTCGAGGTGATCCAGAACATCGGCATGAGCCGCATTGACGAAGTGGAGTACGAGGCTCCGCTGGCCGACGGCTCGGGCAAGACTGCGAAGGTGAAGATTGTGCCGCTGCAGTTCCTCAAGGCCGTGCTGCCCAACCCGCAGGACCTCGGCGAGAACTACGAAGGCCAGACCTCCATCGGCTGCCGCATCCGCGGTATCGGCAACGACGGCCAGGAGCACACCTACTACATCTACAACAACTGCTCGCACCGCGCTGCCTACGAGGAGACCGGCATGCAGGGCGTCAGCTACACCACCGGCGTGCCCGCCATGATTGGTGCAATGATGTTCTGCAAGGGCATCTGGAAGAAGCCGGGCGTCTTCAACGTCGAAGAGTTCGATCCCGATCCGTTCATGGAACAGCTCAACAAGCAGGGTCTGCCCTGGCACGAAATCCACGATGGCGACCTCGAATTGTAATAATCTGATACATATAAACACAAAGGTGGGCGAAGGTTTGTTCCTTCGCCCACCTTTTGCTTTTGCCCTCCGACTATTTGTCATTCTTTGGGATCTCCATGATCTTCAGTAGTTCAGCGCGATAGCCGTTAGGGTCGAAACTCAGTCCTTGTTTCACCAGCTTCTTCGCCATCTCGATGCTGGCATCACCCTTGTAGGGCGAATCGCGTAGAATCATTCCGTAGGCGGCTACGCCGGCAGCGAAGTAGAAGTCGTCGGGACGTTCGTACTTTTCGAAGATTCTTCCCGCATCCATCTTCAGTTGCAGTGGGCGGCTAGGGCCGTCGAGCGTCTTCTTGTAGCGAAAGTCAAAGGTGAAGAAAGATTGGTTGGCAAATCCTTCCGGTTTGTCGTCCTTGAGCACGATCTCGTAAAGAGCGGTGATGGTCTGTCCGGCGCCAATCTCGCCTGCGTCCTTTTTGTCGTTCTCGAAGTCTTCTTTGCTCATCACTCGGTTTTCGTAACCGATGAGGCGATATTCGCTGACTACATCAGGGTTGAAACTCACCTGACACTTGGAATCGTTGGCCACACTGACAAACTGGTTGCGCTCGTGTACGAAGACCTTCATCATCTCGTTCTCGCAGTCGATGTAGTGATAGGTGCCGTTGCCCGAATTACTGATCTTTTCCATCATGGCATCGTTGAGATTGCCTAACCCAAAGCCCAGACAGGTCATATAGATGCCTTTGCGGGCGTAGCTCTCTACCATCTCCACCAGTTCATCCGTGTTGGTAACGCCCACGTTGAAGTCGCCGTCGGTGCCCATGACGACCCGGTTGTTGCATTTGGGGTCGTAATTCGCCAAAGCCTCTTCGTAGGCCATCTTCAACGCCTTACCGCCTGCTGTACATCCATCGGCGTTCAGCTTGCTGATAGCCTTCTTGATTTTATCTGCATTACGGACAGACGTCGATTCCAACAGCTTTTTCACCTCTCCGCTATAGGTGATGAGTGAGATGCGGTCATCGGGATTCAGTTGGTAGAGCAATTCCGTCAGTCCTCTCTTCAACAAATCCAGTTTGTCGCTGCTGGCCATCGAACCTGACACATCGACGAGAAACACGAAGTTGGCGCGCGGCATTTCGGAAGTAGTCAGCTCTCTTCCTTTGATGCCCAACCGCAGCAGATGATGATTAGGGTTCCAGGGGCAGTCGCCCACCTCGGCATTGATAGCCACGCTTTCATCGCCCTTCGGCGATGCGTAGTTGAATGTGAAATAGTTCAAGAACTCCTCGATGCGCACGCTGGCAGGTGCTATGTTATAGCCGTCAGCCAGATGGCGTCGCATGATGGCATACGAGGCTCCGTCGGCATCGACGGAGAAGGTGGAAACGGGCTCTTTCGATGTCTTCACAAATGGGTTGTCGGTAAAGTCTTCAAACTTGTCGCCCCCGGCTTCCGGCATTTCTATCATGTCGTTATCAGCTAAAGAGTACAATTTGTAACCCTCGTATGAAACATCCTCGCCTGCAGTCGAGCAACCCACGACACACAGGCTCATGGCGGCCAGGCCAACACTTAGAAAATTCTTTCTCATTGTTCTCATTGTTTTTGTTGTTTAACGTATTGTGTTCTGTCATGAAAACAGCCGAAGACGGCAAATCTTGCATGTGTGCAGATTAAAAAGTGTTAATGAAACTGAACCTGTGATGACAAGAAAAAATATATGAGAAATAATTTTGCAGGACCATAGAATTATTGTATCTTTGCAGGAGGTTTAACTATCAAAATACAGAGAAATATGGCAAAGAAAGAAACTGAGGGCGAGGCCCTCACCCCACAGCAGGAGAAGCAGAAAGCCTTGCAAGCTGCCCTATCGAAAATAGAAAAGGACTTCGGCAAGGGTAGCATCATGCGCATGGGCGACGAGAACATACAAAACGTGGAAGTCATCCCCACCGGCTCCATCGGCCTCAACGCCGCACTCGGCGTAGGCGGCTATCCCAAGGGACGCATCATCGAAATCTACGGCCCCGAGTCGAGCGGTAAGACCACACTCGCCATCCACGCCATCGCCGAAGCACAGCGCCAGGGCGGCATCGCCGCGTTCATCGATGCCGAGCACGCCTTCGACCGCTTCTACGCCCAGAAGCTCGGCGTCGACGTCGACAACCTCTGGATATCGCAGCCCGACAACGGCGAGCAGGCACTCGAGATTGCCGACCAGCTCATCCGCTCCTCAGCCATCGACATCATCGTCATCGACTCCGTGGCAGCACTCACGCCGAAGAAGGAAATCGAAGGCGACATGGGCGACTCGGCAGTGGGCCTGCAGGCACGCCTCATGAGTCAGGCCCTGCGCAAGCTCACCTCCACCATCGCCAAGACCAACACCACCTGCATCTTCATCAACCAGCTGCGCGAGAAAATCGGCATCATGTTCGGCAACCCCGAGACCACTACCGGTGGTAACGCCCTGAAGTTCTACGCCTCCGTGCGCCTCGACATCCGCCGCGTCACCTCGCTGAAGGACGGCGACCAGGTCATCGGCAACCAAGTGCGCGTGAAGGTGGTGAAGAACAAGGTGGCACCGCCCTTCCGCAAGGCAGAGTTTGAAATCACCTTCGGCGAAGGCATCTCGAAGATTGGCGAGATTGTCGACCTCGGCGTCGAGTACGGCATCATCCAGAAGTCAGGCTCGTGGTTCAGCTATCAGGGTTCGAAGCTCGCCCAGGGTCGCGATGCCACGAAGGCCCTGCTGCACGACAACCCCGAGCTCTGCGAGGAACTCGAGGCCCAGATCATGGAAGCCATCCGCGACAAGCAGGCGTGAGGGCGCTTCGCGCCGTGTAAGACCCTGCGGGCGTGGAAGGCGACGATGTCGCGAATAAAGCTCTTTGAGCGGACAATATACCTGTAGTCCCCTCCCTTCGAAGGAGGGGATTTTTTTTGCGCTATCCTGTGAGGCCCTGTGGGCGTGTAAAGCGACGATGTCGCGTGTAAAGTCCCGTAGGGACGGGATTTTACACAGCTGCGAAGCAGCTCTTACACGGCGGCAACAGCCGCCCTTACACGTGCCGCAGGCACCTTACACGCTGCGAAGCAGCCTTACACGCGGCTCTGCCGCTTTACACGGCGCGACAGCGCCCTTACACGCTGCGAAGCAGCCTTCAATGGCGGCGTTGCCGCCCTTACACGGCTCTGCCGCCCTTACTGTCAAGAAAAATTGCCTGTCAACCCCCTTGTAGAATGAAAAATTTGCGACTTCAAAAATATTTTTCGCAAATACGGCCGTATTTTGGCAAAGTCTCTAACAATCTATCAATCAACGACTTAGTTTCCAGACCCCCCCCAACCCCCTATGTTAGTGGGCTGGAAACCATAGGTTTAGACCACGTAAACCATAGGTTTAGTCAGTCTAACTCTAGCCCCCTAACATAGGGGGTTGGGGGTCTCGAGCAATGTTTCATGTGCCCCAAAGCCTTCTTTTTGATTGTTTCACGCTCTAGAATGATGTTTCACGCGGCGGTCTTTTTGTCGGAAAAATTCAATAATGACCACTATTTACCGCTCCGCGCGCAAACTAATTGATAAAAAGTTTGGCGGCATCAGAAAAAAAACGTAATTTTGTGGGCAATTATGCAACAAATTGCAAGTTGGACAACCTTTTTTATAAATATTCATCAAAACAAAGAACGCTTATGAGAAAACTATTACTCACGCTGACAGCCCTCGTGCTGTCGCTGGCCGCTATGGCTCAGACCACAGCCCCCAACAGTGGTGGCTATCGTTTCCAAATGGATCCGACGAACGCCCTCAACAAGTTCTCGCCGAAAGTGATGTTTACACCAGCCAAGGCTGCCAACATCGACGGCACCACCGCTTGGGGCTACTTCATGGGTTCGGCCAATGAGTTTTCCGGCCTTGGCATCAATGCCGCCGGTGCCACGTTCCACGTGGCCATCTTCGTGCCGGGCAACGGCCTGCTGAAGGGTACCACCGTGCAGGGCATCAACTTCCCCGTGGCCGACGAGGGTATGACCGACGTGAAGGTATGGGTGCGCAACACGCTGGATGGCCCCGACCTCGACGTCGTTGACGTGGCAGGGCCTTTCAGTGTTCCCAGCTACTTGCCCGTGGCGCTGAACAACCCCATCCCCATGCCTGAGGAAGGCCTCTACGTGGGATGCACGTTCACCTGCTCCATCGCCTATCCTATCGCCATTGCCGGCGACATGGCCGACAAGAGCCTCTTCCTGCGCTACATCTACAACGGCAGCGACTCTGGCTGGGCCGACTATTCCAATCAGTTCAATCCCTCGGCCCTGCAGGTGCTCGTTTCCGACCTGAAGCTGGCCGACTACAGCATTGCCTTCAATTCGGCAGGCTCCTCTGCCCAACTGCCCTCATCGGAGTTCTCGGTGCCCGTCAACTTCGTGAGCAATGGCGGCAAGGAAGTCAAGTCGCTCGACGTCGACGTGACGCTCAACGGCCAGACCACCAGCCAGCACATCGACCTGGCCACTCCCGTCGAGAGCGGCTTCAACAAATATGGCTCGTTCAACGTCACAGGCACCTCGCCTGCTGAAGTCGGCACTTACGACCTGGTGGTGACACTGAAGAAAGTGAACGGTGAGGACTATGCCGACCAGGTTGCCATCACCGGACAGGTGAAGAACCTCTCGAAGATTGTTGCCCGCCGCACCGTCATTGAGGAGTTCACCGGCACGGGTTGCGGCTACTGCCCGCGCGGCTGGGCCGGCATGGAGTACATGAAGGCCAACTATCCCGACGACTTCATCGGCATTGCCTTCCACAAGTACAACAACACCGACCCCCTCTACTATGCTGCCTATCCTACGCTCGGCCTGAAGGGTGCTCCCGGCTGCGTGGTCGACCGCAAGCAGCAGACCGACCCCTACTATGGTGACAGCGAGGACTTCTATGGCATCGAAGACGTGTTCAAACTGCGCAACGCCGAGCCTGCCGAGGTCGACGTCAACGTGAAGGCCATGTGGAACGAAGATGAGACCAAGGTGGACGTCAGCGCCCAGGTGGAATTCCTTGCCAAGACCAACCCCGTCTCCATCGTCTACGTGCTCACCGCCGACAGCCTGACCGGCACTACCTCAGCCTGGAAGCAGAGCAACTACTACTATCAGTACACGGCATCCCAGGTAGGCAACGCCCCCGGCCTCTCCGACTTCTGCAGTGGCGGCAAGTATGGCCAGAGCAAGGTTTCGCTGGTATTCAACGATGCCGTCGTCGGCAGTTCCTACACTGGCAACGGCACCAACCATGGTGAGAGCGTGGCAACCGACGACATTGAGGTCGGCAAGGTTCACGAAGGCACCTACAGCATCAGCCAGCCCACCTCTTCTGCCGTGCGCACCGCTCTGCGCAAGGACCTCGTGACAGCCGTCGTGCTCGTTGTCGACGACGTGACTGGCGAAATCCTCAATGCCGGCAAGGTGGCCGTCAAGCCGTATCAGGAAGCTGAACCCACCTATGAAATCAACGTTGAGCGTGAGGTGGGCCAGGGCTATGGCGCCACTACTTACGAGCCCGATTTCACCGAGGCTCTCGAATACCTGGGCATCGAGAACGTGACCGATGCCACCGTGGTCGGTATCAACGCCGACGGCTCTGAGGAGGCTGCTCCCGGTCCTGGCGGCATCGACGGCTGGTGCGACGCCGAGGGTAACTTCATCGGCTGGGGTCAGGAGAACACTCGCATCTGCGTGAAGTTCTTCCCCTCCGTGCCTCAGTATGAGATCTGCGACATGAACGGTGCCGACGAGGTGGGCAAGACCTACACCGTGAAGTACGGTCTGAAGGCTAACGACAAGATGGCTACCTTCGCCATCAACGTGAAGTTCATCGAGAAGCAGGAGCACATCTACAAGCCCGAGATCGTGAAGACCATCGAGATTGCTCACCTCGAGAAGGCTGCAACTGCCTACTGTGAGGAGGAGCCCGCTCCCACGTTCGACGTGGCTGAGGTCTGCGCCGCCCTGGGTATCGAGAACATCAGCGAGGCCAAGGCTTACATCGTGAATGTTACTGACGGCAACTTCGTTGAGAACACAGCAACAATCGACGGTTGGCGCAACGCCGACGGCGATGCTGCCGCATGGGCCGAGAGTACCAACGGCTTCTGCGTGAAGCTGGACAATCCTGCAAGCGGTGAGTTCAACTACACGGGCGCTCATGACACCAACTTCCAAGTGGGCGACACCTACGTTGCCCAGTGGGGTATCGTGGCCAACGAGAAGGCCGTGCTGCTGAAGGTCACCATCACCTTCGTTGACGACCCCACCGGCATCAGCGAGCTGAATGCCGAGAAGCAGGCTGAGGTCATCTACAACCTCAACGGCGTGCGCATGCAGAACGCCCAGCAGAAGGGCATCTACATCATCAACGGCCGCAAGGTCGTGCGCTAACCCCTGGCAAGTGACGCTCATCCCCGCCCTCGGCAGGGATGCCCAATAACCAACAGCGGAGCCGCCCCCCAAGGGGAGTGGCTCCGCCTGTTTTCGTTTCCCCCCAAAATATAGGAAAAAAACATCCACACTCCTTTGGCATTACGGAATTATTTCCGTACCTCTGACTTCGTCGAAGGTACTTGCGCTCGGGAAAGCAAAATAAAAAACTTCGTATTTTCTTTTGTTTTCCGCTCACTTATTCGTACCTCTGACTTCGTCGAAGGTACTTGCGCTCGGGAAAGCAAAATAAAAAACTTCGTATTTTCTTTTGTTTTCCGCTCACTCCTGAACCATGACGCGGAAACCGACTGCCTATATCCTCCTGCTCGTGACTGCCTGCGCCTTGCTGGCAGGCTGCTCAACTGACGGCAGCTACATGCGCCAACGGCTGCAATACGTCAGCGACTGCAACCGTGCCGACACCGTGTTCACCGCCCGCTGGCTCCCCACCGTGGACACCCTCGTTGGCTACTTCGACCGTCATGGCTCGGCCAACGACCGCATGATGGCCCATTACCTCAAGGGCCGCGTCCACCACGACATGGGCGAATCACCCCAGGCCCTGGAGTGCTACCAGCGAGCCGCCGAGCAGGCCGACACCACTCGCTCTGACTGCGACCTTTACACACTTTATGCCGTCTACGGCCAGATGGCTAATATATTCGATGTGCAATACCTTCCTGATGATGAGATGCAGGCATTAAAGATAGCAGAGCGTATAGCATGGAAAGACAAAGACACACTTACAGCCCTATATACTTATGAGCTAAGGAAGAAACCATATTTCCTTAGGAACGACACTGATAGCATCCTACATATCGAACGAAGGGCTCGCAATTTGTATCTTCAAATACAAAATGACAGTATGGCGGCTCGTACAAGTAGAGTGCCTATCAGTCTTTTATTAGACCGAGGTCAATATGATGAAGCAGGATATCTAATAAGATACTTTGAGGGTAATTCCTACTACTTCGACTCGTCCAACAATATCCGAAAGAAATATGAAATTTATTATTATGACAAGGGACGTTATCTGTTGGCTTCGGGCAAACCTGATTCTTCTTTATTCTATTTTACAAAAGTTTTGCAGGCTGGTTATAAAGAAGCGGGATATAAAGGTTTACTAATGTACTATCAAAAGAAACACATTGCAGACTCAATAGCAAAATACGCCACGCTCTTTGCAAAAGCAAATGACGATTCATACTTGCATGTCAACCAGAACGCAGTTCATCAGATCAGCGCCATGTACGACTATGGCAGACAACAGCGGCTGGCAGAGGAGAGCAGGGCGACCGCTGCCCGTCAGAAAAATTATCTCGTGTATGCATTTTTTGCCTTCCTATTTGCTGCCGCCATAGCTGCCTTTTCCTATAATAGAGTTCGCATTCAGAATCTCTTGAGAATCTCACAATTACTCAAGGCAAAGGACGATCTCCAGTCGTTATTGGAAGAGAAGCAGGCCCAATTGGATATTTTTATCTCAAAAAACGCCTCTGAGATTAAACGGATTACTCAGGAGAGTAACCAGATACTTATAGAACATATTCGTGAGAAAAAAGCCCTCGAACAACAAATCGAGGATATGAACAGGAAACTGTCCCTATTCTCTGGTGCCAGCCGTGAGAAGGCCTTTCTTAACACGCCCATCTATGCCGCCATCCAGTCGCACCTGGGAAAGGCGGGCGACGTACCGCTGAGCGACGACGAGTGGCAGCAGCTCCACCAGATGGTGAACGCCATCTACCCGAACTTCAGTCTGTGACCGCTTCTCGCCGCCGTCTTTACGAGAAAGCGATGAAGAAAAGCGGAAAACCAAGCGACTGGGACGCCCTTGTAACTATCTTATAATCAGCTGGTTATAAAATGTACATTTTTTGTACATTGATTTTCTTGCATTTTTTGACGGTTTTCACTACCTTTGCTGCGAATTTATACACTAGATAATTATCATACCTTTACAATAATAAGATGATGAAAAAGTTTTTTGCATTTTTTGTGATAGCATGCTTTGCGCTGACGGCATCAGCACAAGAGAATGAGAATCCTTTTTTGGTGAAAGGCAGGAGCTGGTATGGCTGGTATTGTCTGAAGGATGGCAATGCAGTGCACTACCAGTGGGTTGTTGAGGGCGACAGCCTGGTAGGCGATGTGGCCTATCAGGTTGTCGGCAAATATGAAAAGGGTGAGAATACGGGTGGCGAATTCACTCACGCGGGCTGCTTCCTTATGCGCGAAGAAGGAAAGAAGGTGTATGTGCGTCTTGAGGATACTGCTGCCGACTGGTTGCTCTACGACTTCGGGCTGGAGGAAGGCGACGTGATAGCCTGCGACCGCTGGGACGCTAGTCAGAAGTACCGTGTCAACAAGGTGGACACGGTAGCCTTGTATGGCAAGGAATATCGCCGGCTGTTCATGGGCTCGCTCAATGGCTACAGTGGCGACGATCCCCAGCCGCTGGCTTCCTCGGGCAGCGAAACGTCGTTCACCGACATCTGGCTTGAGGGCCTAGGCGGAGTGAGTCATGGGGGCAACCTGCTCTCCGTAAAGCCTGGGTTCTATGGCGAGTACATGGTGCAATACGGTTTATGGTATTGCCTGCAGGACGGCGAGTTGCTTGGTTCGTATCAGGATTGGTATAAGGATATCAGCAAAGTAGACGAGCTGCGTTCGGAGAAATCTTCTCAGCAGGTGTTTGACCTGACGGGCAAGGTTCTTCGTACAGAGGGAAAATCACAGTTGCCGAAGGGCATCTACATCCAGAACGGACGGAAGTTTGTGGTGAAGTGAGGGCAGAGTCAAGCTTGCTTGAACTATAACAGGGTCAAGGACAATACAGGCAGATACTATCAAAGTGGGTCATCATGTTACAAATCTAAAACCTCAAGAAAACGTTGTTTTTGATGGTGGGACTATTATTTTGAAAGGAAAGAATATAACTCTTGATGCAGGCACAACCAGGCACAACAATAGAAAAGGGTACAATATTTGAAACTATAAATAATTAAAAAGATAGTAGTTATGAAGTATATCTATTTACAACTGCTAATGCTTTCTTCATCTCTGTTCTTGCAGGCACAAACGGAGCAAAAACTATTAGAGACCCATCGGAGTTTCTTGGAAACGAAAATGTGGGATGTGTTCAACACTAATGAGCATCAGCACTCCATCTATTATGTTGATAATAGCAAGCAAGAAGTTATCGATGGGCATATCTATGTACCTATCTATGATGATTCGGCAAATGACTTTGCCGTCGGCTTTTTACGCGAGGAAGGCAAGCGCGTCTATTTCGTTCGTGAAGGCGAACAAGAGGAACGGGTGTTGTATGACTTCGGCTTGCAGGCAGGGGAGAGCATTGTGGTTGGTCTCGGTGAGGAGCATCATCAGCTCATGGTTGCTGAAGTGGATACGATATACCTTGACAATGGTCCCGTTCGCCGCTTGCGGATGACAGACCCTGACCTTGAAGCCAGCCAGTATCAGCGACCAGCCTACTGGATAGAAGGAATTGGCAGCGACCTCGGTCCGTTGTACCAATATGGTTGGGGCGAGGAGCATGCAGGCACACGGCTTGATCATTGCGGCAGTTCTCTGATGATTTCGTATGCCGACTTCTTTGTTGAGACTAAGGATTTTCCGTTTGTGGCGGGTTCTCCCTACTGGCGTTTTGAGGAAACGAATCCCGCTTCGGGCAGCTGGCGCTGGGTGTGGTTCTGCATTCCCGAGGAGTATCATGTCAGCTTGAACCATAAAGACTATCACCAGCTGTTCTATGGCGTAATGGCCAACAGAACCTATCAGGAAGAAGTGCCGGCAACATACCTGTTTGGAGTAAGGGAGGAGAATGGTGTGGTCTACGTGAATCTGGATGAATACAAGGAAGCCCTTCGCAAGACAGGGCTGGGCGATGCCGAGAACATCCCTTATCGTGTCACAGAAGATGGTGAGATGGTGCTTTATGATTTCAACATGCAGGAGGGCGACAGGTTTGCCCCAGTGGCAGGGCATGAAGATCTGTATGTGAAGGGAGTAGCTTCAGATCCATACTATGGTAGGAAGATGTTCACCATGAGCAATAGTGTGACCTGTACGGAGGGAAGCGGAGCCGTGAGTGCTCTAGGCCTCTTGGTAGCCTATCTGAACCCTGCTGACTATGGTTTTAGCAGAGTCACGTTATCTGCATATGGGAGGAATGGCGTATATTGGGAGTATAACATGGCAGGCGGCTCAACTATAATAGACAAGCCTGATATTCCATTAGGTGTAGAGAGCGTTACGGAATCTGAACATGTGGTATCTCCATCAGTCTACGACCTGCAGGGACGGCGGGTCTGTCAAGGTAACAACGTGACAGAGTACCAAGGTAACAAGCTGCCCAAGGGCATCTACATCCAGAACGGTCGGAAATTTGTGGTGAAGTGAGCGCAGAGTCAAGCATGCTTGAACTATGCCGAACGTGAACGAGCTCGACGAAGTCAAGGTCGTGATGAAGTGAGCCCATGTTTAAACAATAATAACTATTTGCTTTCATGAAAAAGTTATTCTTATCTTTGTTGTTTTGTCAGTGAATGGGTGCATTTATACAAAAAAGATAATTATAAAGTAGTTTTATTCAGAAAAAAAGTGTAAATTTGCATTTGAAACAATTAAGCTATTAACATTATAAACATAAAGCCTTATGAAGACAAAACATTTACTAACGATGCTGCTCCTGGCTATGATGCCTCTGGCAGCGAGTGCCTACGACTTTGAGTTGAACGGCATTTACTATGAGAAGACCGGCGAGGGCGAGGTGTCTGTCGTGAAAGGCGACAAGGCCTACGAGGGCGCTGTCGCCATCCCCTCCAGCATAAAGGTCGATGGAGTTACTTATGCCGTGACAGGAATAGGAGACGAGGCTTTCCGCATGTGCACTTTGGAGTCGGTGTTTGTCCCAGAAGGGGTGAAGCGCATCGGTGCATTTGGCCTTTCCGCTTGGTGTGCGGACATTAGCCTTCCCAGTACCCTTGAGGAAATTGGCGAATGGGGATTGGCAGGAACACCACTGAAGACCCTCTGTCTTCCCGAGGGGTTGCGTGTGATTGGGCGCAACGCTTTTGAGGGCAGCAGCCTTACGGAAGTGACCATCCCTAGTACCGTTTCTGAGATTGGCCCTTCGCCATTTTCTTGTGCGGGATGGGATCCAGCCACGAATAGAGTGAATGGCATCGACCGCATTAAGGTGGCAGAAGGAAACATTTTCTACGATAGCAGGGAGGATTGCAATGCCATCATCGAGACTGCCACGGGCAAACTTATTCAAGGCAGCAACACTACGCTGATTCCCTCTGGTGTGAAGTCAATAGCAGATGCAGCATTCTTGATGTGCCAACGTATGGAGACTCTGGTTCTGCCTGCTGACATAACCGAGTATGGCCGGGACTGCTTCATGCTATGTCAGGGTCTGAAGGATGTCTATGCATATAATCCCAAACCAGTTGAGGCAATTTATCTTTTCGGCAATGCTGTTATGGATGGCTTTGACTTCGACCATGTTATATTGCATGTGCCAATAGGCAGCAAAGATGCCTACAGCCAAGTGAACTGCTGGAAACACTTTAAGCACATTGAGGAGTTTGATCCTGAGAATGAAGCTTCTCCTACCGGCATCGGTGCGGCCGAGACGGGTGTGGCTGGCGTCGAGGCCTGCTTCTCGGCCGACGGCAAGCGGCTGCAGGCTCCCGTGCGCGGCCTGAACATCGTCAGGATGAGCGACGGCACGACGAAAAAGGTCGTGATGAAGTGAGCGCAGAGTCAAGCATGGCTTTCAATTAAACGCGTATAAACAAAAAAGAAGCGGGACACCTGCTCTGGCCGCGAGGCCGGGGCGGGTGTTCTTTTTGGGGTTAAGAAAGTTAAGAAGGTTGAGAAAGTTAAGAAGGTTGAGAAGGTTGAGAAAGTTGAGAAGGTTGAGAAAGTTAAGAAGGTTAAGAACGTTCTTGCTTCGCTATGCTCCGCAAGCGACTAAGGTGGGAGCAGGGCAACTACCCAGATGTTTTTAGCGATTTTCTTGCATTCGGCAGAAAAAAGTTGTATCTTTGCAATCAGAAAAATATTAAAATGCTTATCTATATGAAAACGAAAAGAATGATCATGCTGCTGATGCTCATCCTGTTGGGGGCAACGGCAATGGAAGCACAGACTTACACCATCGCAGTGGGCGACCAAGTGAAGGCTGCGGCCGACGTGGAGGACAATGGGCTGTATGCGCTCTTCAACCCGCGTAACAACAAGTGCATGTACGAGAACGACGCGCATGCCTTGCTGCTGTTGGGCGGCCTGAGCATCAACGACCTGCAGGGTACAACGAACACGAATGCCGTGTTCCGCCTGAAGAGCAACGGCGACGGGACGTACAAGATACAGAACTACGTGTCGGAGCGCTACCTGCCTGTGCCCACGGGGAACGGGAACATCTCGACCTCGGAGACGGGCGGCAGCTATGACCTGAATTTCCAGAGCGACGGCAACATCTTCCCCCGCTGCACAAGCGAGGGCGTGACCTACGGCCTGGACCACACGACTGGAGGTGTATACTCCTACACGACGCTGAACACGACGAACGGAAGTGCTCAGAACTACCGGCTGTACAGGGTGGCGCTGGAGGAATACGTGGAGCCAGAAGGTCTGGAAGTGGTGACGCTGAACAACACGAACAGCAGTCGCGGTGCCCTGATGTATGCTCCCTCGCAGAGCGAGAAGTGGGTGTGGTCGAGCGGCAAGAACAACCAGACGTTCAGCAGCAGCGACCGGAACTGCCAGTGGGTGTTCTACCCTGCAGGCTCGGCGAATGCTTATTACCTTTATAACTTAGGCGCAGGAAAGTTTGCCATTCCCACAACGGGTGGCAACTACAACGGCTACAGCTGGGTGTTCTCTGACGATGCTGTGGCGGTGACGATGAGCACGCAGAGCGACGGCACGAAGAAGATTTTCACAACCTCGGGCAACATCTACGTCTCGGTGAGCAACGGCTACACGGGACCCATCATCAATTACAACGACGTGGGTGCCCAGTTCACGATGGCGGTGGTCGGTGAGGCCGACGACGCCACCAGGCAGCAGGTGGAGGCTGCCGTGGGCAGACTGATTCACAACACCACACCGCTGTCGGCAGTGCCGGGCGACGAGGGCTGGTATGCCATCCGCATCAGGAAGCACGACACGTATACCGGCCAGTTTGTCTACACGCTGGACGAGGAGACGACATACAACGGCACGGACTATCCGCTGGGATTCTACAGCGCTGCGATGGTGCGGCCCGCCGTGAACGACGCACGCTACTTCACCAGACTGACAAAGAGCAGTTATGGCTACTACTGGCAACTGCCGAACGGCCGCTACGTGCAGAACGGCAAGCCCGTGTCGGGCGTCGGCGAGTCGTCGGTGACCGTAGGATATGAAGAGAAGAATGGTTTCGTCCTGAAGGGCGGCTCGTACTATTTCGTTCCCTATCTGTTGGGCGGCGCCTACTTCATCGGCGAGACGAGCTCGGCCGGCCGTGCCTACTACGACCTCTACCCCATCTCGCTGGCCGAGGCGGGGCTGACGGCCTGGCAGGTGGTGAGCGACGGTGCACCGGAGACGGCTCGCGTAAGCTGCAAGCGCAGCGACGTGAGCGGTCTGACCTCGGTCTACAACAAGGGTTACTTCTTCCTGCCTACGGGCGTGGTGCCCGAGGCGGGCGACTTCAGCATGCCCGGCAGCAAGGAGGTGACGGTGGACGCTGAGGCGAAGACGGTGACGATTGGCTACGACCCGCGTCTGGCTGTGACGCCAGAGAACATCGTGGTGAGCCAGGGCTACGGCACCACGGGCCGCGGCTCGGAGAAGGCAGTGCTGCTGAGGATGGAGGTGAATCCGTTCCAGCAGATGGAGAATGCCGTGATGACATTCGACCTGACGAACGCGGAGGCAATGGAAAAGGTGACGCTCTACGAGACGGGCAACACGGTAGAGTTTCTTGCCCAGAAGAGTTTCCTGAGGGAGCTGGAAGCCAGTGTAGACGGAAGTCTGGCGACGGTGAAGCTGGGCACGGTTGAGAAGGGCAGGCACTACTACTGGCTGTGTGCCACCATGAGCGAAACGCTGCCTTCAGCCGACGCCTCACAGGAGGAAAGCGAAAATGTCATCGACGCTGCCGCGACGGGCCTCAGCTACGACTACAACGGCTTTGAGGGCACGCTGTGCGACCTGACGGCGACGGGCAATCCTCAGGGCAGCATGAAGATATTCGACGTGCAGAGCCACCCGTTCGTGCCGACGACCTACGGCAGCAACGTGTATCGTATTCCGGCCCTCTGTGTGGCCAAAGACGGCAGCATCGTGGCTGCGGCTGACAAGCGCTACGGCAGCTCGGCCGACATTGGCGGCGGTCACCTGATAGACATCGTGGCCCGCCGCAGCACCGACGGCGGCCGCACGTGGAGCGAGCCGGTGGTGGTGGCCAAGGGTCAGGGTTCGGGCAACGACGCGAAGTGCGGCTACGGCGACCCGTCGCTGACCGTGGGCAAGGACGGAAGGCTGTACTGTCTGTTTGCCGCCGGCAACACGGGCTACTTCTACGGACTGAACCGCATCTGCATGTCGACCTCCGACGACAACGGCCAGACATGGAGCGAGCCCGTTGACCTGAAGGAGACGGGCCGCATCAAGGACCACACGCAGTACGGGCTGTTCGACTACTTCGTGACCTCGGGCAAGGGTTTGTATACGAACGACGGTGTGCTGATGTACCTGCTGCCTGCCCAGTGCTACACGGACGAGAAGCAGACGGGCCACATCAGCAATTCGAACGACTACGTGTTCTACTCTACTGACGACGGCGAGACGTGGCACATCAGCCGTGAGGTGGTCTTCACCGGCGGCGACGAGGCGAAACTGGAACAAACGGACGACGGCAGGCTGATTGCCTCGGTGCGCAGGGCTGGTGCAAGAGGTTTCAACTTCGGCACCTACACGAAGAACACGGACGGCACGCTGACCTTCAAGTGGGGCACGCAGTCGACGAACTCGCAGCTGTCGCAGCAGAGTGCGAACAATCAGGACATCATCTACTATGCACGCCCGAAGGACGGCGGACAGGACGTAATCCTGCACACGATGACGACTGGCGCACATAAAAACCTGAAGCTCTACAAGAGCACTGACCAGGGAAAGAAGTGGGAGGAAGTGATGCAGGTGCAGGCCGGCGGCTCGCGCTATGTTGTGATGACGGTGCTGGAGAACGGCGACCTGGGACTGCTGTTCGAGGACTATTCGCTGGAGACGGGCATCGTGTATCCGCTGACGTTCCTGAGCATTCCGCGGAAGGAGCTGGTTGACGACACGCAACTCGTGGTTCAGGAGCCTACCTCCGCCCCCTCGCAGAAGGGAAAGGAGGGTGTCTACGACTTGCAAGGCCGCCGCGTGGGGCAAGGCAACGAGGCAACAGAGTACCAAGGTAGCTTACGGCTTCCGAAGGGTATTTACATACAGAACGGCCGGAAGATTGTTGTGAAATAATAAAATTGTAAAAAGGTTAAAAGGTAAAAAAGTGGCGCAAGGATGAGAGGTATGTGGGAGAAAATGTTTACCTTTGCAACTTGAAACCATTTTTTTCAGTCAAAAAAACAATAGCGATAAGATAGGGAATGAAGATAGCATTGATTGGTTACGGCAAAATGGGCCGTATGGTTGAAGAGATAGCTCGCGAGCGTGGTCATGAGATTGTGTCGATTATCGACTTGGACAATCAGGATGACTTCGGGAGCGAGGCATTCGGCAGTGCTGACGTTGCGATTGAGTTCACGTCGCCGACTGCTGCATACGGCAACTATGTGCGTGCCTGGGAGCGTGGTGTGAAGGTTGTGAGCGGCTCGACGGGCTGGATGGTTGAACACGGTGAGGATGTGCGCAAGGCTTGCAAGGAGGGTGGCAGGACGTTGTTCTGGGCCTCGAACTTCTCGGTGGGTGTTGCGATATTCGGGGCTGTGAACCGTTATCTGGCGAAGCTGATGAACGATTTTCCGCAGTACGACGTGCATATGGAGGAGACTCACCACATCCACAAATTGGATGCTCCGAGCGGCACTGCCATCACGCTGGCCGAGGGTATCATTGAGAACGTTGACAGGAAGTCGTCGTGGGTGAAAGGCGAAGAGAACCGGCCCTACGATGCCGGTACGCTGCGCGTGGACTCTCTGCGCCGCGGTGAGGTGGCTGGCATCCACACCGTGCGCTGGGACTCGGCTGCTGACTGCATCACGATTTCACACGATGCTCACTCTCGCCGCGGCTTTGCGCTGGGTGCTGTGCTGGCTGCAGAGTACACGCTGGAGCACGAAGGACTGCTGACGATGGAGGATTTGTTTGACTTTTAATGAGTAAGGATATAGAATAATCTTTGATTCAAGATTTAATGTTCAAGAGCTTAAATGGAAAAGAATAAGAAGAAGACTAACATGGCGGCCCAATGGGCGAAGTTTTTGGTAGTGCTGGCACTGTATCTGCTGTTTCTGTACTGGCTGAAGTCGTGGCTCGGGCTGGTAGTGGTGCCGTTTATCTTTGATGCTTACATCACGAAGAAAATCAGATGGCAGTGGTGGAAGGAAGCTGAGGGCCCCGTGAAATTTGTGATGTCGTGGGTCGACGCGCTGGTGTTTGCACTGGTGGCAGTGTACTTCATCAATCAGTTCTTCTTCCAAAACTACGTGATTCCGAGCAGTTCGCTGGAGAAGAGCCTGCTGACGGGCGACTACCTGTTTGTGTCGAAGGTGAGCTATGGTCCTCGCATTCCTCAAACTCCGCTGACGATGCCACTGACGCAGCACACGCTGCCGCTGATTGGCACGAAGTCGTACATAGAATGGCCTCACTGGGACTACCGCCGCGTGAAAGGTCTGGGAAAGGTGGAGCTGAACGATATTGTGGTGTTCAACTATCCTGCCGGCGACACGATATTGACCGAGCAGCCTTACCAGACGGAGTACTACAGAATGGTGTATGACTACGGTCAGCAGTTGTATGCGCAGAACGTGGGCATGCCCGACTTCTCGACGATGAACCAACAGCAGGTGTACGACATGTACAAGGAAGTGTATGCCATGGGGCGGCAATATGTGGAAAACAATCCTGTGCAATATGGCAGCATAGACTGGCGCCCGACGGACAGGAGAGAGAACTACGTGAAGCGCTGCGTGGGCCTGCCCGGACAGACGCTGCAGGTGAAGAACCGCGTGGTGTACCTCGACGGCAAGCCTAACAAAGAACCCGACAACGTTCAGTACACATATCGCGTGAAATTGAAAGAGCACATGCCTGAGGAACTGATGGAAGAGTTGGGCATCTCGATGGAGCAGCTGGCACAGCTGAACCGCGACGGTGTGATGCCTCTGACGAAGCAGGCTGCGAAGGCTTTGGCAGGAAGGAAGGACGTGGTGGAGAGCGTGAGCCTGAACACGGAGATTGACGGCAACGACCAAGTGTATCCGCGCAATGCCGCCTACGGCTGGACCCGCGACAACTACGGCCCGGTGTGGATTCCGAAAAAGGGTGAGAGCATAGAACTGAACATGAACAATATTGCCGTGTACGAAAGACCTATCAAGGTGTATGAGGGCAATGAGCTGACGGTGAAGAACGGTCAGATATACATCAACGGACAGCATGCAACGAGCTACACGTTCAAGATGGACTACTACTGGATGCAGGGCGACAACCGCCACAACTCTGCCGACTCGCGCTACTGGGGCTTCGTGCCCGAGGACCACATCGTGGGTAAACCTATCTTCATCTGGTGGAGCAGCGATCCCGACCACAGCGGCTTGAAGGGCATTCGCTGGAACCGCCTGTTCCGTATGGTGGACAACATCAAATAGTGACGATGCTGCACACGACATTCTTCGGTCCGGTGAGTTGGTATGGACAACTGATACGTGAAGGGCTGGATGCGATTGACAACGGGGAAAACTACGTGAAGCAGACAACGCGCAACCACTGCATGATTGGCACTGCGAACGGAAGACTGAAGCTGACGGTTCCCGTGAGCATAGAGCGTCATCCGTCGGCCATCACAGAGGTGCGGCTGAGCGACCACGACAACTGGCGCACGAAGCACTGGAATGCCCTTGCGACAGCCTACGGTCAAAGTCCGTTCTTCGATTACTATGCCGACGACCTGCGTGTGTTTTTCGATGAGCGACGGTGGGAATTGCTGTGGGACTACAACATGGCCATCACGCGGAAGATGCTGGAACTGCTGGATGTGGTGGAACTCTGTCCTCAGTCCCTTCCCAACAGAGAGTGGAAGGCAAGACCGTACTGGCAGGTTCACCAGCAGCGAACGGGGTTCCTGGAAGACCTGAGCATTCTGGACCTGCTATGCAACATGGGACCGGAGGCGGTGTGCTATTTGTGACAAAGTAACAAGGTAACACTATATGTTTCACTTAATAAAATTTTAGAAAGATGAAAAAGTTAAATGTGAAAGTTTTTGCTTGCCTCATGGCAGGCACCTTGATGATGAACTCGTGTATCGGTTCATTCAGCCTGTTCAACAAGTACGCTGAGTGGCAGCGCACGATGACGAACAGCAAGTTCCTCAACGCCATTGTGGGCTTCATCCTGATGCCTATCGTGGGCAGTGTGACAATTACCATCGACTGGCTCATCCTGAACACCATCGAGTTCTGGAGTGGCGACAATCCTTTGGCAAAGAATGCTGGTAAGACGCAGCAGGTGATGGGCAGCGACGGCCGCTACTATGCCGTGAAGACCCTCATTGACGGTTACGAGATTACCACACCCGACGGCCAGCTGGTGAAGTTCATCTACGACAAGCAGAACGATGCCTGGATGCAGGTGCAGAACGGTGAGACGAAGGAGATGTTCCGCTTCAACGAGGATGGTACCATCAAGGTGACCACCCCGCAGGGAAAGATGGACGTTGCCCTCAATCAGGACGGCCTCAACCAGGTAGAGATGGCCATGAACGGCTGTAACTACTGGGCTTGCAGATAAGAGAAAAACATTACTTATGAAATATGAAAGAAGGGGAGTCCTGAATGTGGGCTCCCCTTCTTTTTTACTTTATTTTCAGCTGTACAACCATTGTGGCGGTGTAGCGCTTGCCTTCGTGCAGGTACTGCACCGCTTGCCGTATGGTATAGGTATGTCCGCGGGTGAGGCGCCCTGGATATTGACCTACGTAGCAGTTGTAGGTATCAGGATAGAGCTCTGCAAAAATGCGGGCTGACGAGTCGTAGTTGCAGACGTTGCCCTGCGCCGTGAACCAATGGCCGTAGCAAGTGCTGGAGGAGGTTGACGTGGTGGTGCCGGTGTGGATGGTGCCGTTGGCATCGACTCCCACGAAGCGCGGATTCGACGACGCCGTGCGTCCGAGGCTCTTCAGCTGCTGCGTGGAGAGTCCGAGAGCCTGAGAGATGGCTGCCATGTCGTACTGCACGCGGGTGGAGGTGTAGCTTGACCCGTCGTAGGCCAGTTCGGCATTGATGTAGACGGTGGTGTCGCGGCGCTCGTAGTCGGCAGGATATTCCGGGAACTGGCCGTAGAGGTCGGTACCCTCGAAGGTCACCTCGTAGGGCCACTGCTCATCGTTCTGGGCATTGTCGTCCCAAGGGTGTCGCCAGTGTTCGGTGGGTGCGCCCATGACGACAAAGAACAGACGCTGGCATCCGTCGGGCAGCGTCAGCGTGGCGGTACCCTCCTTGTCGCGGGCTGTCTCGCCGTAGACGGTCTGTCCGTCCTGCGTGTAGGCCACGAAACCATAGCGCCAGCCAGCTTTATCGACATTGATTTTGCGATAGCCGTCGGCACCGGCGATGCCTTTGAAATGAGCCTTCACCACCGTGCCGCCCGCAGCGGCGTTCAGGTTGATGATGTTGTAGCCGTAGTTCTGCGGACAGTAGGCGGCATCCACGCGCCAGGCTCCCTCGTCGGTGCGGGTCAGATGGCTCTGGTGCTGGCCGATGCGATGACTGGCGCGGTCGCGAATGCCGTCGATGTCCCACGTTGCCATGCGGGCAAAACCTTCGTAGAACTCGTCGCAGAGTTGGTCCTGCGAGAGTTTGTTCAGCCGCTTATAGGTCTCCACGGGATCCTCGGGCTTGTTCGACTCGCGCCAGAGGCGACCGATGAAGTCCTGGCCGTGCTTCATGCACCAATAGTCCTGCACGAAGCAGTTCTCGTAGCGCCAGTCCTCGTGGAGCAGGTTCAGATGGCACTTGGGCAGATGACCCTCAAAGTATTCGCCGTCGGTGAACTGGCGCTCGGGGTACACCTTGTAGGCTTGCCAGTTGGCGCAGCTCTCCCACCAGCCGTTGCCGCCCGAGGCGCCTTCGCCATAGCCGTAGTTATAGCCGTGCTGCTGTCCCAGGTCGGCCGACACCAGATACTGGAACGTATGGCCTATCTCATGGGCCACGGTGTGGCCGCCGCGGGCGCCAATGGCGCCGGCACTCATGTGGCCGATGCCCATCTTGCCGTCGACACCCGAGGCGTCGGCACGCCACTCGCTTTGATAAAGCACGTAGAGTTGAATCTTATAGGTATCGGTGGTGGAGCGTCCCGGCACGAGGAATCCCAGCTGGGTGACGTAGGTGTCCCAGATTTTCTCGGCATTCTGCAGCACGGTCTTCGGATTGAAGCGGTAGGTCTGCGCCTTCGTGGGGTCGCTGCCGAAGCCCTTTTCCCAGAACACCACGAAATGCTCGCTCTCCATCGAGCGGCTGAAACTCCAGCGGCTGTTGTCGTTCATGTAGTTGTTCCCCGAGTAGGTGCTGGGGTGCCAGAGAATGCGCCCCGGATTGCCGAACATGATGGTTCCGGCAAACTGGCTGTCGCCGAAGAGTGTCTGCAGGCGGTATTCGGTGTAGCCCTTGCTGAAGTTGGTGTTGTAGAGTCGCAGCACGGGATAGGCGCCGTTGCGGTCGTTCATGCGGAACTCCAACGAGTCGGCATTGCGGATGACATAGTTCTTGTTGGCGGTGAAGCGATTGTCGTACTTCACCCACAGCGTGTCCTGAGCAGCGGCCTTGGCGCAGCCCAGCACCATCAGTGCCAGTGTGGCAAGCAGCGTCTTCGTCTTCATCTTACCACCACCTTTCTTCCGTTAACGATATACACTCCCTTCGGGAGATTCTCCCATTTCTGATTTCCCGTTTCCACCTTCCGGCCTTGCAGGTCGTAGACCGTCTGATGCTCAGCATCGCCGGGTGCCACGTCGGGCGTTGCCACGGTTTCGATGCCGTCCACCATGCGTTTCTCCAGTCTGAGGCCCTTCACGTCGCTGGTGCTGTAGCGCTGACCGCCGATGATGATGACGCGCTCCTTGTTCAGCAGACGGGGCACGTCGGCGTCGGCATCGTTGGTCAGCATAACGCTCTCGGTCTTGCCCGACTGCAGTTCGGCCACTAGGAACATGGCCTCCACCTCGTCAGCCAAAGCCGCCTGACTGCCACCGGCCAGCGCCAGCAGCAGCGACGTTCTCAAAAACAGATGTTTCATCATTTTCTTTGTTTGTTTTTAGGTTTTTTATGCTGCAAAGATAGTGTTTTTTTCGCAAACACCTTATAAAAGAGCAGTTATATTTCGCTGATTGGCAAAAAATCACTACCTTTGCCGAAAATAACTATAAAACCATATCCCGACAATGAAGACAAGACACTTTCTGCTCACGCTGCTGCTGGCGTTCATCAGCACCGCTGCAGCCACAGCCCAGACCATCACTACCGACAAGCGCTATGCACGCGGAGCCACAATGGCTTTCGGACGCATGACCGTTGCGGGCATCTCATCGGCACTGATTGCCGACCAGGGGTTCTGCTATAGCAGCGAGAACGCCCAGCCCACCGTCGACGACGCCCTCACGACCGCCTATCTCAGCAACAGCGGACGCATCTACTGGCTGAAGGAACTGACACCCGCCACCCGCTACCACATGCGCGGCTACGTGCGACTAAAGAGCGGCGAGGTGTTCTATGGCGACGTCATCCACTTCTACACCCTGCCGAAGGGCACCATGACCTACGGCATACGTGACGGCGGCGATGCCAGTGCCCGCGAGCGCATCCGCCAGGCCACCGAACGCGCCGTCAACCTATGGAACGACCTCACCAGCATTCAGAACGTCTACTTCAACGTGGGCCACAACCCCGGCACGCCAACGGCCGACTGCTCCTACGGCGGCTACATCCGCGTGGGCGACAACCAGTCCTACCAGCGCGCGGGCACCATCCTCCACGAGATGCTACACGGCGTGGGTGTGGGCACCAACGGCATCTGGTGGAGCGGCGACATGCGCACCAACGGCGACCGAGGCTACTGGCTCGGCGACCGCGTCACCGAAGTGCTGCGCTTCTGGGACAACAGTCCCACCGCACAACTCAACGGCGACACCCAGCACATGTGGCCCTACGGCATCAACGGTGCCCACGAGGACAACGGCACCGACCTGCTCTACGTGGGCAACTCGCTCATCTGCCAGGCTCTCATGGAGGACGGACTGCAACCCTCCAGCCAGCACTTTGCCAATCCCTACTACGCGCTAGAGCTGCAGGACGGCGCCAAGTACTATCTGAAGAGCGAAAACGAGAACTGCGGCTTCTACACGTCCTACCTGGCTGAGAACGCCGACGGCACACTCTCATGGAAGGAAATCGCCCTGAGCGACCTCGACAAGAACGACGACGCTGCCTGGTATGTCACGTTCACACCCCAGAACCAGTACTACCAGTTCCGCAATGCCAAAACGGGCCACTACCTCTACCTGAACGGTTCTACCGCCAAGACCAACGCCGCCACCAGCGCCAGCACCGACTTCCACCTGATGAAAGCGCGCGTCGACGCCATCGATCTCCATACCGACGGAGTCAACCCGCGCGGCTACTGGATGCTGCACCACGCTGCCCGCAACCCGCGAGCACTGGCTGCCGCCTCAGCAGGCAAGGTGACCACCGAGACCTTCAACCTGGCCAACAGTGCCACCTCACAGCGCTGGCTCATCCTCACCGCCGAACAGGCTGCCGACTTCGACAAGGCCGGCATGGGAGCCTTCCGCGCACAGGTCGACGACATTCTCAACCAGCTGCGCTCGCTCAGCAGCGTGCCCCACACCGAGGACGAGGCTGGCACCGACCAGGCCCTCGCCGACATCATCGCACAGATAGAGGCCGACGCCTCCAGCGCCACCAATGCCGTGCAGGTGGCCCAGCTCGTCGAGAAAGCCCGCAAGGCCGTGTTCAACTTCCTGGCCAACGCCACACCGTCGGACATCGACCAGCCCTTCAACGTGTCGCTGCTCATCCAGAACCCGGGCATCGACAACAGCGACAACTGGGTGGGATCGCCCACCGTCAGCTATTCCTGCGGCGAATACTACGAGACCTCCTTTGACTTCAACCAGACCCTCGAGGGCATGCCCGCCGGCACCTACGTGCTGCGAGCACAAGCCTTCCAGCGTCCCGGCCGTGCCGAAAACGCCTATAAGGCCTATGCCAGCGGCAGCAACACCCGCATCACCACCTTCCTCTATGCCGGCATGAACTCCGAGCGCGTCTGCAACGTCTGCGACTACGGCCAGACCGCTGCCCTCGGCATCGGCGACGAGTACAGCGTGGACGACGACAGCGAGACGCTCTACATCCCCAACGACATGCACTCGGCATCCGCCTACTTCGCCCGCGGCTACTACGAGAGCGAGGTTGCCACCGAACTGAAAGAGGACGACAGCCAGCTGAAGATCGGCATCCGCAGCCGCACCTCCAGCAGCTACTACTGGAGTTGCTTCGACAACTTCCGCCTCTTCTACTACGGCTCCATCCCCCTCGACGTGGTGACGGGCATCGACTCCCTGCCCATCGCTGAAGGGAAGCGAGCAGAGACCACTGCCATCTACAACCTTAACGGCCAAAAGGTCTCAACGTCTCAACACCTCAACACCTCGTCTCTCCCGAAAGGCATCTACATCGTCAACGGAAAGAAGGTGGTGGTGAAGTAACGACAACGCCAAACTCACCCGCCCACCTCTACCGCGAGCTGACGCAATTAAAAACACGACCCAACGCCCGCCTGGTATTCATAGCCAGGCGGGCATTTTCCGTTATTTAAGGATTGTATTCACCTGAAAAAGTGATTTAAGTTAAGTTGTTTTGAAATTTAACTTAAGTTCATTTGCAATTTAAGTCAAATTGCACAGTAATTTAAGTTAAATCACAACACAAACTGTATGGTCTTGAACAGCCCGCCTGGCAATTTCTACCAGACGGGCTGTTCTTATTATTGCGGAAGGGACGCCTTCAGCATCGCGAAGGCAGTTGATGCGGCTACGGCAGCAGGTCGACGAGCTGGCGCATGCCTTCGCTGGCACCCTTGCGGATGTGGGTGAGGTTAGGAATGCCGCTTGCCTTCACGTCGTCGGGATCGATGAGGAAGATGGGGGTGCCGGGGCGCACGTAGTGGGCCAGTCCGGCTGCGGGATAGACATTGAGCGAGGTGCCGATGATGACAAAGATATCGGCTTCGCCCACTGCCTCGGCGGCAGGCGAAATCATGGGCACACTCTCGCCGAAGAACACGATGAAGGGTCGCAGCAGCGAGCCATCGCCAGCCAGTTCGCCCTCCTTGACGTCGGGATCGTCGGGGCCGAGCTCGCGCACGTAGCGCTCGTCGAACTGGTCGCGCGAGGAGCACATCTTCGTGAGTTCGCCGTGCAGATGGATGATGTGGCTGGAGCCTGCCTTCTCGTGCAGGTTGTCTACGTTCTGGGTGACCACAGTGACGTCGTAGCGGTCTTCGAGTTGTGCGATGAGCAGGTGTCCCTGGTTGGGCTGGGCGTCGTAGAGTTTTCGGCGCAGCCGGTTATAGAAGTTGTTGACGAGCACGGGGTCCATGAGCCATCCTTCGTGGCTGGCCACCTGCTCCACGGGATAGTCTTCCCAGAGTCCGCCGGCTCCGCGGAAGGTCTTGAATCCGCTTTCTACCGACATGCCTGCTCCCGTGAGGAATACGATTTTCTTTTTCATAATAATGGGGTCAAGTGGTTTAGAGTCCTTAATTAAGTACAAAATTAGTGTTTTTTCGCGAAATAATGCACGGCAATCGAAGAAAAGTTGTAACTTTGCACGATATTTTATAAAAAGGTGTAAAAATAAAAGAGGTAAAAGATTACAATAACGATAAACAGAGAAATGGATAAAGTAAGTTACGCATTGGGTCTGGGCATCGGCCGTCAGCTGGCCGACATGGGTGCCGAGGGCCTGAACATCGACGACTTCGGCCAGGCCATCAAGGATGTGCTGCAGGGCAAGAAGCCGCAGTTGGACAACCGCGAGGCACAGATGATTGTGCAGGAGTTCTTCCAGGAACAGGAAAAGAAGCAGCGCGCTGCCGCTGCCGAGAAGCACAAGGCACTGAAGGCCGAGGGCGAGCAGTATCTGGCAGAGAATGCCAAGAAGGAAGGCGTGGTGACGCTGCCCAGCGGCCTGCAGTATCAGGTGCTGCGCGAGGGCAACGGCCGCAAGCCGAAGGCCACGGACCAGGTGAAGTGCCACTACGAGGGCATGCTGGTGGACGGTACGCTGTTCGACAGCAGCATCCAGCGCGGCGAGCCTGCCACGTTCCCGCTGAACGGCGTGATAGCCGGTTGGACCGAGGGTCTGCAGCTAATGCAGGAGGGCGCGAAGTATCGCTTCTTCATCCCCTACCATCTGGGCTACGGCGAGCGTGGCGCCGGCGGCAGCATTCCTCCCTTCTCGGCCCTGGTGTTCGACGTGGAACTGCTGGAGGTCATCTAGAATATCTAGGTAATCTAGAAGAACTAGAAAAAAAAGCAAGAAACAACAAGAAAAATATCAACAACAAAAAAAAAACAAACACAATGAAAAAACTGACATTTGTAGCCGCTATGGCTATCGCTGCCGCCACCTTCATGTCGTGCGGCAACTCGACTCCGAAAGCAAATCTGAAGAACGACATCGACACGATGAGCTATGCCATCGGTCTGGCTCAGAGCCAGGGTCTGAAGGAGTATCTGGTAGACCGTCTGAGCATCGACACCACCTACATGAACGACTTCATCAAGGGTCTGAACGACGGTGCCAACGCCGGTGACGACAAGAAGAAGGCTGCCTACTATGCCGGCATCCAGATTGGCCAGCAGATTTCGAACCAGATGGTCGTGGGCATCAACCGCGAGGCCTTCGGCAACGACTCTACGAAGACCATCTCGCTGAAGAACTTCATGGCCGGCTTCGTGGCTGGTACCACGGGTAAGGACCAGAAGATGACGATGGACCAGGCTCAGACCACGGCCCAGGCCAAGATGCAGCAGATCAAGACAGAGACCGCTCTGAAGGAGTTCGGTCCGAACAAGAAGGCTGGTGAGAAGTTCCTGGCTGCCAACGCCTTGAAGGAAGGCGTGAAGACACGGTCCAGCGGTCTGCAGTACAAGGTGCTGAAGGAAGGCAACGGCCCGCTGCCGAAGGATACTTCGATGGTGAAGGTTCACTACGAGGGTAAGACCATCGATGGTGAGGTGTTCGACAGCTCCTACAAGAAGGGCCAGCCCGTCGACCTGCGCGCCAACCAGGTGATCAAGGGCTTCACCGAGGCTCTGGTTCACATGCCCGTCGGCTCGGTTTGGGAAGTCTACATTCCGCAGGACTTGGCCTACGGCGAGCGCCAGGCCGGACAGATCAAGCCTTTCTCGGCTCTGATCTTCAAGATTGAACTGCTGGGAATTAAGTAAGAGAAGTCAAGGAATATAACAACACTAACAATGAAGAAAATTGTTTTGCTTGCAGCAGCAGTCGTGCTGAGCGCTTCGTTCAGCACGGCCACTGCCGGCAAGAAGAAAGATAAGAAAAAGAAGGCCGAGCAGACGGCAGTCGTAGTTGAGCAGCCTGCTGAAGAGCCGGTGGTGCTGGCCACATTCAACGACTCGCTGAGCTATGCCGCCGGTAAGACCGCCACGACGGGACTGCTGCCCTACCTGGTGCAGCAGCTGAAGGTGGACACTGCCTACATGGCCGACTTCGTGAAGGGTTTCAAGGACGCCACGGCTCATCACAACGAGCCCGGCTACAACGCCTATCAGGCCGGCACGCAGATTGCCCAGATGGCCAACCAGCGCATCCTGCCCAGCATGAAGGCCGACTTCGAAGGTAGCGACAAGGTGATCAGCGACGAACTGTTCTACAAAGGATTCGTGGCATCGCTGATGAAGGACGAGAGCCTGATTGGCGACACGGCAGCCCTGAACTTCTTCGACAGAACCAACAAGACCGTGAAGGCTCAGGTGGCCGAGGCCTACAAAAAGCAGAACGCCGACTGGCTGGTTGAGAATGCCAAGAAGGAAGGCGTGGTGACGCTACCCAGCGGACTGCAGTACAAAGTGCTGACGATGGGCACCGGCGAGAAGCCCCAGAAGGAGCACACCGTGGAGGTGAAGTACGAGGGTAAGATGATAGACGGCACTGTCTTCGACAGTTCCTACGAGCGCAACCCCCAGACCACGAAGTTCCGCTGCGACCAGGTCATCAAAGGTTGGACCGAGGCCCTGCAGTTGATGCCCGCAGGATCGAAGTGGGAACTCTACATCCCGCAGGAACTGGCCTACGGCGAGCGCCAGGCAGGCAAGATTAAGCCTTTCTCGACGCTCATCTTCACTGTTGAACTCCTTGGTTTCGAGGACAACAACATGAAGGCCAAGACGAAAGTTGACCAGAGCAAGGTTCCGGCTGCCCTGAAGAAGAAGAAAAAATAAGAATAAGGGTGTGTCAAGCTTGACACACCCTTATTCTATCGCATCTCACCCCACATAACGACGACAATGAAGAACTTCAACTTGCAATCGTATCTCGACGAGATATACAGCACCTATCCCGAGGGTGCCCATCGCCCCATCATCGGCATCACGGCAAACTATGAAGGAATCGATGCCACGCTGCGCCACGCCTACTACGACCAGATAGTAGAGGCCGGCGGCACGCCCGTCATCATACCTCCCGTGGCCGACAAGAACGTCATCGTGAGCACGCTGGACCACATCGATGCGCTGCTGCTGACGGGCGGCGGCGACTACAACCCGCTGTGGGCGGGCGAGGAACCTGCAAAGGGACTGCACAATATCAACGCCACACGCGACCTGCCCGAGTTGCTCATCACCCGACTGGCCTACAACCGCCAGATTCCCATGCTGGGCATCTGCCGCGGCATGCAGACGCTGGCCATGGCACTGGGCGGACACGTGAAGCAGGACGTGAGCAGCGACATCAAGCACTCGCAGGACGCCGACCGCGGGGAAGCCACCCACCGCGTCAGCATTGAGGACGACTCAACGCTGGCCTACATCTACAAGCAGGCGACGACCCTCTGCGTGAACTCGTTCCACCATCAGGCCGTCGACGATGCCGGACAGCGATTCCGCATCACGGCCAAAGCCCCCGACGGTGTGGCCGAGGCGATGGAGAGCACCGAGCACAAGCCCATCATGGGCGTGCAGTGGCATCCCGAATGGCTGGGCGGCGAGGGGTTGCCGCTGTTCCGCTGGCTGGTGGATCAGGCGCAGAACTTCCGCGCAGCCAAACAGCTGCACCAGCGCATCCTGACGCTCGACACCCACTGCGACACACCGATGTTCTTCCCGCAGGGCATCCACTTCGAACAGCGCGACAAGCGCATTCTCGTGGACCTGCACAAAATGACCGACGGCCATCAGGATGCCGTGATCATGGCCGCCTATCTGCCCCAGCCCAAGCTGGGCGACACGTTCTCGGCCACGCTGCAGCAGTCGTCGTCGTTCGAAGGCGTGAGAGACAAGGCTTTCGCCACCACGCCCTATTCCTATGCCAACGGCATCTTCGACCAGATAGAAGCCATCGTCAGCCAGAACAGCCGCTACCTGAGTCTGGCTCGCACGCCTGCCGACCTCTATGCCGACAAGCAGCAGGGCCGCAAGTCCATTATGTTCGCCATCGAGAACGGTCTGGCACTGGAGCACGACCTGTCGAACGTGAAGCGGTTTGCACAGCGCGGCGTGGTCTACATCACACTCTGCCACAACGGCGACAACGACATCTGCGACTCGGCACGCGGCTGCAACACCCACGACGGCGTCAGCCAGTTTGGCGAACAGGTCATCCGACAGATGAACGCCTGCGGCATCATGGTAGACCTGAGTCATGCCGGCGAGAAGAGTTTCTACGACGCTCTGCAGATCAGCGAGACGCCCATCGTGTGCAGCCACTCAAACTGCCGTGCACTGTGCGACCATCCGCGCAACCTGACCGACGACCAGCTGCGGGCACTGGCTGCCCGCGGCGGAGTGGCCCATACAACGCTCTACGGCGGATTCCTGCGCAAACAGGGCGAGGCCAGCATCCTCGACGCCATCAGCCACCTGGAACATGCCATCGAAGTGATGGGCATCGACCACGTGGGACTGGGCACCGACTTCGACGGCGACGGTGGCGTGAGAGGCATTGCTGATTCGTCGGAACTCATCAACTTCACGCTGCACCTGCTGCGACGCAAATACAGCGAGCGCGACATCCGCAAGATTTGGGGTGGCAACTGGCTGCGCGTGATGACAGAGGTGCAGGGGAAGAAGGCCTGAAGAAAGTGAATGGGGAAATGATAAAAATAGTAAAGTAGTAAAAAGTGAAAAGGAAAATCATTATGACCACAGGCATTGCGGCGTTGCTCGTTGCCGCCATCGCTTACGGATGGAGCACCATTGCAGCCCTCACCAGTCCCTCGCCAGAAACGGAGGACGTGGAGGCACTGGAGAAAACCAACCCTGTGGGTCCGGCCTTCGATGCCGACTCGGCCTACGCGTTCTGCCAGCAGCAGTGCGACTTCGGCCCGCGTGCCATGAACACGAAGGGACACGACGACTGTCGCGCCTGGATTGTGGAGAAATTCAAGCAATACGGCTGCCACGTCATCGAGCAGCACGCCGACCTGACGGGCTACGACGGCACGGTGCTGAAGTCAACCAACATCATGGCGCAGTACCGCCCCGAACAGACCACGCGCATTCTGCTCTGTGCCCACTGGGACAGCCGTCCCTGGGCCGACAACGACCCTGACGAGGCCAACTGGCACAAGCCCATCCTGGCAGCCAACGACGCTGCTTCGGGCGTAGCAGTGATGATGGAGGTGGCACGCCTGCTGCAAGCCAATCCGCTTGCCAGCAACATCGGCGTGGACTTCGTGTGCCTGGATGCCGAGGACTGGGGCACGCCCCAGTGGGAGGAAGACCAGACCAATTCGGCCGACAGCTGGGCGCTGGGCTCAAATTACTTTGCGCAGAACCTGCCTGAGGGCTACGAGGCCCGCTACGGCATTCTGCTCGACATGGTGGGCGGCCAGGGTGCTCAGTTCTATCAGGAACTGATGTCGCTGCAGTACGCACCGGCCATTGTGAAGAAGGTGTGGCGTGCAGCCCGCCAGGCTGGCTACGGCAGTTTCTTCCCCAAGAAAGAAGGAGGAAGGATTACCGACGACCACATTCCCCTGAACCAGTATGCCCATATCCCGACTATCGACATCATCCCGTACTATCCCGACTGTGCACAGAGTTCGTTTGGCCCGACGTGGCACACGCTGAACGACAACATGGAGCACATCGACCGCAACACGCTGAAAGCCGTCGGACAGACTGTTGTTCAAGTGCTGTGGACGGAGGAATAAAGAAAAAAAGCAGAAATGAGGTGAGCGGCACCTACAATTGGCCGCTCTCCACCATACGTACGACCCGTTCGGTAAGACGATCCTTGCCCTTCGGGTCGTATTCTTTTTTCAGACTGGCGCCGTATAGCCAAGCAAATGCCTGGTAGAAGCCTGCCTTCACCGGACCGAGGATAGCCTGAATGAGTCCGTAGGAAGTGCTGTTGCACTCGCGGTCCACGAGTTTGATGAGCAGTTTTCCCTGCGAATAGGTGAGTTTCTTCATGCGCGGGGTGTAAGTGCGCTTGATGTCTTCCTCTACCAACTTCAAGTGCTCGTCGCGCGCCTTCTTGTCGGGCAGTGTCTGCAGGTATTCGTAGGTCTCGATGATAATGGCATGACACTCCTTGGCAATGGGCAGTACCTTCTTCACGTTGTAGACCAGGCGGTTGTACTGCTGGCGCTGTTTCTCGCTGGTGAATGTCGTGGGTGGATAGACGTAGATATTGTTCAGTTCCATGTACTGAATGCTATCGCCATCGACCAGCGCCTTGCCCACCCGCACCATCGGCTGATATGTGGGCGAGTCGATGTCCACCTGCCGGTTCTCGGGGTTCACGCGCCGCTTCTGCGCCGAGGCTACGGCACAGAATGCGAACAGTAGTAGGATGATTATTTTAAATCTTCTCATGATGGGTTCTCCTTATTTTTTCTTCAGCACACGATCCAGAAACTCCAGAATGCGCTGCTGGGCAGCCTTCGGACAACTGTGAGGCATATCCCAAAGTTCGGTTTCCAGCAGTCCGTCGGCCTGCTGACTCTTCCACGTGTCGTGCATAATGGTAAATGCCTTTTCCACACCTGGAATGGCGAACAATTTGTCTTGCCGCCCATTGACGAAAAGCATGGGCTTCGGACAAGCCAGCGAAGCCACGTGGGGATAATCCATGTAGCGGCGCAGACCCGGCAAGCAATTGGCAAAGCCGCCGTTCTCGCCGCGTCCGTGGCGCAGCGTCAGCTGATGGTCGGCAGTGGTCATCCAGCAAATGGCGGCACCACAGCGCACGCGGTCGGTCAGCGCCGAGAGCATCCACGCGCGGTAGGCACCCATCGAACAGCCGGCACAGCCTATGCGCAGACTGTCGACCTCGGGCAGACTGGCCAGGAAGTCGGTGGTATGGATGTCGTCGTAGTGCATGTAGCTACACAGGTCTACGCCATACATCATCATGTTGCCAGCAATGACGTCGTAAGCCTTGCGGTCCACTCCCTCCTGCCGCCCGCGCTCGCCCCACAACGGGGCATCGGTGGAGAGCACCACGTAGCCGTGCTGCGCCAGGAAGTCGCCCAAGTACTGGCCTTCATAGAGGCTTGCCACCCAAGCATCTGCATCCTTGCGCACCTGCGAATCCTCCGTGGCCAGCGGCCGGATCATCTTCTCCTTGCCGATGAAGAGGTGAGCACCGTGGTCGTGCAACACGTTGACGGCAGGAAAGGGGCCTTTTCCGTTGGGCACAAGCAGCAGGGCTGGCACCGTGTAATAGCGCGAGAGACTGATTTCCAGTTTCAGCGCCCGATAGCCGTCGCGCTGCTCCTCGCCCACTACCCTACTCTCGTAGCGGCCGCCTTTCTCCTGAAAATGCGCAGGGGGCGCAGGGGGTGTGAGCATACACTCGAACACCTGCTGACGAGCGCGCTGTTTCCAGTCGTCGAAGTTATCGGCACGGCAGTTCTCCCACGCCAGCGGAAACGTCAGGTCGGCCACCAGTTGCTCGGCATAGACGGGCATGTTCTTCTGAAACTCAAACTGCTGTCGCTTGAGTTTTGCGTCGTCGAGCGGTTTTGCCGTCTGCGCCCATGTCAGCGCACTGACCATGCAGGCCAGAAGGAAGACGATCCTGCGTGCCATACTGCCTCGTTTTTTTCTTAATACATTGCCTTCAAGTTGCGCTCCAATTGCTCCACACTACTGGCGCCAACGAGAACCGACGTGACGCCGCGCTGGTCCAGAATCCAACGCAGGGCATGCTCGGCCAGCGTACGGCCCTGAGCCTGTGCGTCATCGTTCCACTGGCGCAGCTGGCCGAGGAGTTCCGGCGTGAGCATGTCGGCCTTGAGGAAACGGCCCTTCGCCATGCGCGAGTCGTCGGGCACGGTGCCTTTCAAGTAGCGGTCGGTGAGCAGTCCCTGTGCCAGTGGCGAGAAGGAGATGAAGCCGATGCCGTGGTCGGCGCAGTAGTCGAGCACGCCTTCCTCCTGTGGTTCGCGGTCGAGCATGTTTAGTCGGCCCTGATAGATGAGCAGCGGCACGTCGCGCTCGCGCAGATATTGGTCGGCAAACTTCAGTGCCTCGAGCGGCCAGCGCGAGATGCCCACGTAGAGCGCCTTGCCGGCACGGACGATGTCGACCAGCGCCTGGAGGGTTTCCTCGAGTGGTGTCTCGGGGTCGTAGCGGTGGCTGTAGAACAGGTCGACATAGTCGAGGTGCATGCGGCGCAGCGACTGGTCGAGCGATGCCATGAGGTACTTGCGTGAACCCCAGTTGCCGTAGGGGCCGGGCCACATGTCGTAGCCCGCCTTCGAGGCGATGAACATCTCGTCGCGGAAGGGGCGGAAGTCGTCGGCCATGAGGCGTCCGAAGGTTTCCTCTGCCGAGCCGTAAGGAGGTCCGTAGTTGTTGGCAAGGTCGAAGTGGGTCACGCCGTGGTCGAAGGCGTAGCGCGTGATGGCACGGCTGCGCTCGAAGGGGTCGACGGCTCCGAAGTTATGCCAGAAGCCCAGCGAAACCTTGGGCAGCAGCACGCCCGAGCGGCCACAACGGCGATAAATCTGGTCGCTGAGGTCGTAGCGGGTGGGGTTGGGGGTGTAGGGGGGAGGTAGCATGGCTGTTTTGGATTTTTTCTAGAGTTTCTAGATGTTCTAGACGTTCTAGATTTTCTGGTTGTTTTTATCTTCTTCGATGAGTTGCAGGAGGCGGTCGACAGCCTCAGTTTCGGGAATGTTCTTCTCGACGCATTCTTTCTGCCGATAGAGCGAGATGCGACCAGGACCGGCACCCACGTAGCCGTAGTCGGCATCGGCCATCTCGCCCGGTCCGTTGACGATGCAGCCCATGATGCCGATCTTCAGTCCTACGAGATGAGCAGTGGCAGCCTTGATGCGGCGGATGGTGTCCTGCAGGTTGTAGAGCGTGCGGCCGCAGCCCGGACAGGAGATGTACTCCGTCTTGGTGAACTTGATGCGGGCGGCCTGGAGAATGGCGTCGGCGAGGGCTGTGAGGTCTTCAGGTTCTTTAAAGGCCTTAGTGGCGTTAGCGACTTTGAGGACAAGCTTGGTGGCCTTGCGGTCGATGAGCAGGGCGCCTACGGCCATGGCAGCCTTCAGCTGCAGGTCGTCCCACGTGTCGGCATCGAGGCTGAGCGTGATGGTGTCGTCGTGGATGCTGGCCTCAGCCTCAGCGCGCAGCCGTGTGCACTCGGGGATGAGCTCAACCAGTCGGCGGGCCACGGGAATCTCGCATTCAGGTTCCTCGGAGAGCGACACGCGGATAGTGTCGCCGATGCCCTCAGTGAGCAAGGCACCGATGCCCACGGCCGACTTGATGCGTCCGTCCTCGCCCTCGCCGGCTTCGGTCACGCCGAGGTGCAGCGGGTAGTGCATGTCCTCCTTGTCCATTGCCTCAACGAGCAGGCGCACCGACTGCACCATGACAACAGTATTCGAAGCCTTGATGCTGATGACGACGTCCTGGAATTGCTCGCGGCGGAAGATGCGCAGGAACTCCATACAGCTCTCCACGATGCCGGCGGGCGTGTCGCCATAGCGCGACATGATGCGGTCGGAGAGCGACCCGTGATTCACACCGATGCGCACCGCCGTATGGTGCTCTTTGCAAATCTGGATGAACGGCACCAGCCGGTCGTCAATCTTCTGCAACTCGGCGCGGTATTCCTCGTCGGTGTACTCCAAATGCTTGAACGTGCGGGCGGGGTCGACGTAGTTGCCCGGATTGATGCGCACCTTCTCGCAATACTGCGCAGCCACGTCGGCCACGCGGGCGTTGAAGTGCACGTCGGCCACGAGCGGTGTCATGATGCCCTCGGCCTTCAGTGCGGCTGAGATGTTGAGCATGTTCTCAGCCTCGCGCGTGCCCTGCGTGGTCAGTCTGACGAGTTCGCCACCAGCCTCGATGATGCGTTTGGCCTGCGCCACGCAGGCAGCGGTGTCGTTGGTGTTGGTGGTGGTCATCGACTGTATGCGGATGGGGTTGTCGCCGCCGATGCCGATAGGCCCCACGTGGGCCACGCTGCTAATTCGTCTTGTAGTCATACTTCACTTCAGCTAAATCGCGGTTGGCCTTCTCGATTTTCTGACCGAGTGTGGCCTTGTAGTCGGCCATACGTTTGGCCACGGCTTCGTCGCAGAGGGCGAGCATCTCGGTGGCCAGAATAGCAGCGTTCATGGCGCCGTTGATGGCCACGGTTGCCACGGGAATGCCCGGGGGCATCTGAAGGATGCTGTAGAGCGCGTCGACACCGTCGAGCACCGAGCCCTTGATGGGCACACCGATGACGGGCAGAGTGGTCTGGGCGGCGATGACACCCGGCAGCGCGGCGGCCATGCCGGCTCCGGCAATGATGACGCGAATGCCACGGTCCTTGGCGTTCTTGGCAAACTGCTCCACGGCGTCGGGAGTGCGGTGGGCCGACAAGGCATTCACCTCGAAGGGTATCTGCATGTCGTCGAGAAACTTACAGGCTTTTTCCATGACGGGCAGGTCGCTGGTGCTGCCCATGATAATACTTACGATTGGAGTCATTATGATTTACTGATTTACGATTTTTTCTTTAGAACTGCATGATGAGGGTGAAGGCGCAGATGAGGCCTACGAAGAAACCTGCCACCACCTGAGCCAGCGTGTGCTGGCGCAGAATCATGCGCGCCGTGCCCACCAGTCCGGCGACGATGAGCACGAGACACAGCCACCAGACGGGGTTGAACGAAAGTTTGAAGGCGAAGGCCACCAATGCGCCTGCGATGCCGCCGATGGCAGCCGAGTGGGTGGAAATCTTCCACCAGATATTGATGATGACGCAGACTATCTGTATGTTGAGTGCGGCCAGCAGCACGATGCCGATGATGTAGGGCACGTGCTGGGCACTCATGATGTAGTAGCACGCGAAGTAGCAGACGATGGAGATAATATAGGGCACCATGCGCCGTTCGCGCACGCCCAGCTCGATGGGGCTCCATCCCTGAAAACGCCGATAGAGCCTGATGAGCAGCGTGGGCAGGAGCACCGTGAAGAGATAGACGATGAGCAGCAGGAGCGCCTTGTAGTCCCATTCGAGCATGCTCAGATAGCTGAACATGAAAAGCACTGCCAGTCCGACGATTGGCAGATAGAACGGCGTGAAGATCAGGCTGATGATTCTGGCCGAGAGGATGATATGCTTCTCTTTCATGACTGTTTTCTGAGCCTTGCTACGGGAAATCCCAACTGTTCACGATACTTTGCCACGGTGCGACGCGCCACGGGGTAGCCGTCCTTCTTGAGCAAGGCGGTGAGGGCCTCGTCGCTCAGCGGCCGCGACTTGTCTTCCTGCTCGATGGCTTCGCGCAGCGCCACCTTGATCTTGCGCGTCGACATCTCCTGGCCGTTTTCGGTGGTGATGCCGTCGCTGAAGAAGTAGCGCAGCGGGAAGGTGCCCCAGCGCGTCTGCGCGTATTTCTGATTAGAGACGCGCGACACGGTCGAGATGTCGAGTCCCGTGCGGTCGGCGATGTCCTTCAGGATCATGGGCCGCAGGTCGGCCTCGTCGCCGTCCTGGAAGAAGCGGCGCTGCCAGTCGATGATGGCTTTCATCGTGACATAGAGCGTGTGGCGACGCTGGCGCACGGCGTCGATGTAGCTTTGCGCGCGATCTATTTTCTCCTTGGCATAGAGCAGGGCTTCCTTCTCCTGCCGGCTCATGCCCTTGGGATTGCTGCGATAGGCGTCCACCATGTCGGTGAACGACGGCGACACGGTCAGTTCGGGCACCCGTCCGCGACTGATGGCGAAGGTCACGGTGCCGTCGTCGGCAGTGTCGATGATGAAGTCGGGCGTAATCTGCTGCAGGCTGCGCCCCATCGTCTCGCCCAGCGCGGCACCGGGCTTGGGGTTCAGGCGGCGAATCTCTTCCTGCAGTTCCTCCACCTGGTCGGTGCTGAGGTCGAGGGCGTCCTTTATTTTCTTCCAGTGCTTCTTGGTGAAGGCCTCATAGTGGTGGGTGAGGATGCGCCGCAGTTGGGCACGCACCCATCCGGCGGGCTTGCGGTTCACCTGGAGCAGCAGGCATTCCTGCAACGAGCGGGCACCGATGCCCGGCGGGTCGAAGGTCTGCAACTGGCCGAGTACCTGGGCCACCTGCTCGTCGGTGACGTCGAGGTTGTGGTAGATGGCCAGCTCGTCGGCTATCTGCACAAGGTCCTTGCGCAGCAATCCGTCGCTGTCGAGCGAACCGATGAGATACTCCATGATGGTGCGCTCAGTGTCGTTCAGGTCCAGTTCACCCACCTGCTCGTTCAGCTTGTCGTAGAACGAGGTCGTGTCGCCGTAGACCATCTCTTCGTAGTCGGCACCGCCACCTTCGCTCCATCCGCTGGCCACGGGCATCTCGTCGTCGCGGCCGATGCCCTGCAGGGCCGAGTCGAGGGCGTCCTGCCGCTCTTCGCGTTCGGTCTGTTCCTCGAAACTCTCCGGCGTGTCGGCAGCCGTCTCGCCGCCGTCGGCATAGTCGGCCGGGTCGGTACTGGTCTCGAGGGCCGGGTTGTCGTCCAGTTCCAGATTGATATTCTCCTCCAGTTCGGCAAGGGGCATCTCCAAGAGTCTCACCTGCAGCATCTGCTGCTGTGAGAGTCGCTGCTGAAGTTTCTGCTCCTGCGTCTGTGTTTGTATGAGTCGTTGTGCCACCTTGTTCTTTCTCCACTTTGCTACGAAAGCGTCGCTTCGCGCCGTGGTCCTTTGTTACCTTGTTACTTTGTTACCTTATTACTTTGCAAAGTACTCTTTCAACTGCGCTGCCAGAGCAGCCAGCTTCTGAGGACTGCCGTTGCCGAAGCGCTGCCAGAGCTGCTGGCAGGGCACGAGCAGCGGACTCGTGAGGAAGTCGTTGCGGTTCAGGTAGGGATCGCAAAACTGATAGACCTCCATAATATCAACCACCTCCTGGGGCTTCATCTTCAGCAGACGTGCCAGTTCCTGTATCTCGGGCGTCTCGGCGACCATCGTCAGCGGCGTCAGCCGGAAGTAGAGGTCGAGCACGAGGATGAGCATGACGGGCGTCAGCGGCGTGCCGATGCCCTCCACGCGGAACTCCTTGAAGTCTTTCTCCCACGTCTCGTTCACCTCCACACCGTCGTAGAACAGGTCGGCGTAGCCCAGCTTCTGCCTGAGCAGCTTCACGCCGCGGCTCAGCCGGCGCGGGTTGTTGCCATACACCTCCCAGAGGCGCTGCATGCGCGGCGTGTCGATGGTGCGCAAGCGGAACATCTGCTCATAGAGGTACTGCGGCGGAATGTGCAGTTCGAGCGCAAGACCTACAAGCGGGCGCGAATAGAGAGCCTTCACGCCAACGGGTTTGCGCAGGTACAGCTGCATGAGCAGCAGCCAGTATTCGTCTGACCATAACGGATGTTTTGCCATACCAATAAGGGGTTTGTTCGGTTTTACTTTGCAAATTTACAAAGAATATTGGAAAAAGCGCACGTTTCGCGTATTTTTTTTGTACCTTTGCGCCCAATTCCGACAACCCGATGAACTACAATACAGCAACACTGCCCAACGGACTGCGCGTCATCCATCTGCCTCACGACTCGCGCGTGCTCTACTGCGGCTACCAGATTGCCGCCGGCACCCGCCACGAGCAACAGGGCGAGGAGGGACTGGCCCACCTCTGCGAACACATGACCTTCAAGGGCACGTGCCGCCGATCGGCCATGCAGGTCATCAACCATCTGGAGCGCGTGGGAGGCGACCTGAACGCCTTCACCACGAAGGAGACCACCACCTATTATGCTGCCATTCTGGCCGAGCATGCCACGCGCGCCGTCGACCTGCTGTCGGACATCGTCTTCTTCAGCCAGTATCCGGCCGAAGAACTGGAGCGCGAGAAAACGGTGGTGTGCGAGGAGATAGAGAGCTACAACGACACGCCCTCGGAACTCATCTTCGACGAGTTCGAGAACATGCTCTTCAGCGGACACCCGCTGGGCCACAACATCCTGGGCACCGAGGAGCGCGTGCGCAGCTTCACCCACGACGACCTGCAGCGCTTCGCCCGCCGCTGGTACCGCCCCGACAACGCGGTATTCTTCGCCTATGGCAACATCAGTTTCCCGCGGCTGCTCAGGATGCTCGAAAAAGCCATTCCCGCCGTCCCCTCACCGCAAGAATCCCCAAAACCCAACAGCACAAACACGCCAACCTCCCTCCCCTTGAGGAAGAGTCATGGCGGGGCCCGCACCATCCACATGGACACCCATCAGGCGCACGTCATGATGGGCTGTCCGACGTTCCCCTTTGCCGACGAACGGCGCATGCCGCTCTATCTGCTCAACAACATCCTGGGCGGACCGGGCATGAACGCACGGCTGAACATTGCCCTGCGCGAGCGCCACGGACTGGTCTACACCGTCGAGAGCACCCTCGTCAGCTATGGCGACACGGGCACGTGGGGCATCTACTTCGGCTGCGACCACGACGACGTAGACCGCTGCCAACGATTGGTCAGACGCGAACTGAACCGCCTCCTACAGGCGCCGCTCAGCCCGCAGCAACTGCGCGCTGCCAAGCAGCAGCTGAAGGGACAGATTGGCGTAGCCACCGACAACCGCGAGCAGTTTGCGCTGGACTTCGGAAAGAGTTTCCTCTACGACGGTCGCGAGCGCGACATCGAACTGCTGTTCCGGCAGATAGATGCCGTCACGGCCGAACAGATGCACAGCGTGGCATGCGAGTTCTTCGCGCCCGAGCGTCTCAGCACGCTCATCATCGAATAGCCGCCGCGTTGCCGGCTGAGACCTGCGTCGTGATTCTGCAAAACAAGTTAATTTCCAAAGCAAAATAAGTTAATTTCTAAAGCAAAACAAGTCATTTTCCCCGACAAAACAAACTATATTGCTTAACTAAATGATTCAGACAGACAAAAAAATATGAACCGATTCATTCTATTCATGCTGCTCTTGCTGGGAACAACGGCAGCAGCAGCACAAGGACTGATAAAAGGAAAGGTTGTCGACCGGCAAACCAGCGAACCGCTGGGCTTCGTGGCCGTGAAAGTGGTTCGCCAGGGCACCGACGACCTGGTGCGCGGCGTCGTGACCGACACCGAGGGAGCCTTCACCGTAGACCAGCTGCCGAACGGCAACTACACGCTTCAACTCTCTTTCGTGGGCTATAAGCCCTACGAGCGAAACGTGCAGATCAGCGACCGCAACCACGCACACCACCTGCCCACCATCTACCTCAGCGAGGAGGCCCGACAGCTGAAGGAGGTCACCGTCACGGGGCAGCGCTCGTCGATGAAGCTGGAGGTGGACCGCAAGTCGTTCGACGTGTCGCAACTGGTCACCAACGCGGGCCAGTCGGCATCGGAGGCGCTGGAAAACATCCCCTCGGTGGAGGTTGACAACGACGGCAACGTGTCGCTGCGCGGCAACTCGAGCGTGGAGGTGTGGATCAACGGCAAGGCCAGCGGACTGACCGCCGACAACCGCGCGCAGATACTGCAGCAGTTGCCTGCCGAGAGCATCGAGCGCATTGAGGTCATCGACAATCCCTCGGCAAAGTTCTCAGCTGAAGGCTCGGCCGGCATCATCAACATCGTGCTGAAGAAAGACCTGAAGCCGGGCTACTACGGCTCGCTGCAGGCAGGCGCTAACACGCGCGGCGGTGCCAACACCAGTTTCAACATCAACTACAACTCGCCGCTCCTGGATGCCTATGCCAACGTTGGCTATCGCCACCGCGAGGGCAAGGGGCGCAGCGAGAGCGAGCAGGTGTTCACGAAGACCAATCAGTATCAATGGTACCGGGGCGAGAACTCCAACCGCGGCAACAACCTCTTCAGTCGTGCCGGCGTGACGCTGCACGCCACGAAGAAGGACGACTTTTCGCTCTCGGGCATGTTCATGAAGGGCGGCCACAACGACCGCGGACTGACACCTTATTACTATGGTTCGCTCGACGAGGCCGGGAGCCTCGACGCTTCCACCTTCCAGGACTATGACTTCGCTGCCCTGCAGCCGTCGCAGGTGATGACGCGACTGACGCGCTCGCGCGGCGACATGCAGATGTTCTACACCGAACTGAACTACCGCCACTCGTTCACCGACCGCCACTACCTGGACTTCACCGTCGACTTCCACCGCTGGAAGGCCGACAACGACAACTTCTACCAGGACTCCACGGTCGTGTATGCTGCGACCCCGTCGCAGCCCTCAGCCACCCGGTACAGCTACCAGAGCCGCCCCATGCACATGAACAACCGCACGTGGGAGGTGAAGCTGGACTACGAGAACCCCGTCTCAGAAACCTTCCAGCTGCAGGCCGGCTATCAGGCTCGCTTCTCGCATGAGAACACGCCGCAGGAGTCATTCATCGACAACCAATACTGGGACGGCCGCGCCGCCGTGGAAGACAGGCTCTACTTCAACCGCTTCATCTACGACATGGACGTGCACGCCCTCTATGCCACCGCCACGCTGAAGTTCGGACGCTTCGGCGTGATGGGCGGACTGCGCGGCGAGTACTGGCGCGTCGACACGGAGAGCTACGACTGGGAGCAGGAGCACGGTGAAAAAGCAGCAGGGGGGCAAGGTAACGAAATAACGGCTCCCACAGCATTCAAGAAGGACTATTTCCAGCTGTTCCCCTCGGTGTTCCTCTCCTATCAACTGACCGACAACGACCAGCTGCAACTGAACTACACGCGCCGACTGCGCCGACCCTGGGGCGGACAGCTGAATTCCTTCCGCGACACGCGCGACGCCACCACCGTCTCGTTCGGCAACCCCGAACTGACGCCGGAGTTCTCCAACTCCTTCTCGCTGAACTACCTGAAGACGTGGACCGAACACTCGATGATGATTTCGGCCTACTACCGCCCCACAAGCGACGTCATGCAGCGCATCAACTGGCAGAATCCCAACGACGGGCTGTTCTACTCCACCACGAAGAACGTGGCCAAGAGCCTCTCGTCGGGTCTGGAACTGACGGTGAAGAACAAACTCTTCCGCTTCCTCGACCTCACCACGTCGGCCAATACCTACTACTACAAGCTGAATGGGTTCACCTACAACATAGACGGCCAGACCGTCACGGGCGAGGAACAGAGCCGCTTCACGTGGAACGCCCGCATGATAGCCTCGATCATCCTGCCCTACGACCTCTCCATACAGCTCACGGGCAACTACCGCTCGCGTCAGGTCATCACGCAAGGCTATCGCAAACCCGCCTACGGACTGGACTTCGGACTGCGCAAGCACTTCTTCGACAAGAAGCTCATGCTGGCCATCTCGTGCCGCGACGTGCTCGACTCGCGCCGCTGGGAGAACATCACCGAGAGCGACACCTTCCTGCGCCACCAGCTGAACCGCCGGCGATCGCGCACCGTGAACTTCACGCTCACCTACAACTTCGGCAACATGAAGCCCAAACTGCGTGAAGGCGAGGAAGGCCAGGACCGTCCTGGCAATGGCGACGACAACAACGGTGGCTTCGGCAACCAAGGAGGCGGCATGGATGAATAGCAAGGGATTCCCCCTTCTTTAACATCTTTAACGTCTTCAGCCAAAAACTTTGAACGCTGAACTTTGAACTTTAAACTATTTTTCGTACCTTTGCAGTCGCTTAGGTCAAAAAAAGCAGATGGGCTCCCTTAGTTCAATGGATAGAACAAGTCTCTCCTAAAGATTAGATCCGAGTTCGATTCTCGGAGGGAGTACAGGGGAAAGGAAAAGAAAAAACTATGTTAGGAGCAATTATTGGAGACATTGTTGGGTCGCGATTCGAATTCGACGAAAAGCCCACGGAAGGTTTTGAACTCTTCACGGAAGACAGCGACTTCACCGACGATACGATTTGTACCGTTGCCATTGCCGATGCAATTCTCAACGGACGTGATTTCAAAGACTCATTGGTAGACTGGTGCCACCGCTACCCCAATCCGAAGGGTGGCTACGGAGGCATGTTCCTGCACTGGCTGGGCGAGCGCAACCACTTGCCGCAGGCATCGTTCGGCAACGGCTCAGCGATGCGCGTGAGCAGTGTGGGCTGGCTCTTCGGCGACTATCATGATGTGCTGCAGCAGGCCAAGATGAGTGCCGAGGTGAGCCACTGCCACGAGGAAGGCATCAGAGGTGCCCAGTGTGTGGCTGCGGTCATATACTGGCTGCGCACGTGCAGGCTGACGAAGGACGAGATAGAGAGTGCCGTGGTGAAGAATTTCGGCTACTCGCTGCCCCCCCTGAAGGACGTCATGCGCATCGGCGGCCTGGGACACTTCGACTCAACGTGCCAGGAGACGGTACCCTGGGCACTGCGTTGCTTCCTGGACGCCGAGGACTTCGAGGGTACGCTGCGCAATGCCATCATGGCACAAGGCGACACCGACACAAAGGGCGCCATCGCCTGCTCGATGGCCGAGGCTTGCTACGAGATTCCCGACGCGCTGGCCGACCGCGCACTGGACTTCCTGCCAGCTGAGATGCTGAAGGTGGTGGAACAGTTCTACGACCGCGTACAAAGGAATATTGAGGAATGAAGAACATCATTTTCGACCTGGGCGGCGTACTGGTGGGGTTCGACGGCAAGCGCAGCATTGAGGCCTATCAGGCCATGGGCTGCGAACAGGTGGCCGACTACATCATCGAACACCGCACAGAGGATCTCTTCTACCGCATCGAACTGGGCCTCAGCACGACAGCCGACTATTGCGACGAGGTGCGCAGCATGACGGGCACGACAGCCTCCGACGACGAGATTGTGAGGGCGTGGAACCTGCTGCTGACACCAGTCTCGGCTGAACGGGCACGCGGTCTGCGACTGCTGCAGCAGCGCGGATACCGCCTCTTCCTCCTGAGCAACACCAACGACATGCACTGGCAACACTGTCTGAACGAATTGTTTCCAAGCGACATGCAGCATGTCTTCGAACGCGTTTTCCTTTCTTACGAAATGAAACTGGCCAAACCCGATGTGCGCATCTTCGAGGAGGTGCTGAGCCAGGCGGGTATCAAAGCCGAAGATACACTTTTCATCGATGACAACCGCGACAACATCGCCACGGCCGGCACGCTGGGCATCCAGACGTTTCTGAATACCGACATCGACGCGTGGCTGACGTCGCCGCTCTCTCCGCTTTCCCATCTCTTCAAACCTACGGGCTGCGTAGCCACCATAGGTTTCTTCGATGGCGTTCACCGTGGCCATCAGTTCGTGATCAGCCACATGGCAGAAGAGGCACGCCGGCGAGGGTTGGAGGCCGTGGTTGTCACCCTCGACACTCATCCGCGCGAGGTAGTAGCACGCTGTGCGAATCCTTCACAGCAGAAGAAGACACAACTGCTGACCACGCGCGACGAGGCTCGCCGACTGATTCTGGAGGCTGGCGCCGACCGTTGTGAGGTGCTGCACTTCGACCAAGCGATGGCCCAACTGTCGGCTCGCGACTTCATGCGGACCGTGCTGCGCGACCAGTTGGGAGTGAAGGTGCTTATGACGGGCTACGACAATCGCTTCGGCCACCGCTCGCGCGAAAGCAACGAGGGATTCGACGACTACGTGGACTACGGTCGTCAACTGGGCATCGAGGTGATAAGCCTTCCGCCGCTGAAGGAAACGGCGGGAAGTGCTTCGTCATCGGCCATTCGCGGCGCGCTGAGCGAGGGCGACGTGGCTCAGGCAACCCGGTTGCTGGGACGCCCCTACTCCATCGTCGGCCGCGTGGTACATGGGTTCGAGGAAGGCCATCGTCTGGGCTTTCCCACAGCCAACATCGACCCCGCAAGCGTGAAGACGCTGATTCCTGCCGCCGGTGTATATGCCGTGGAGGTTTCCGTGGAGGGGATGAGCACAACTTGGCAAGGCATGATGAACATCGGCACACGTCCCACCTATGGCGGTAGCAAACTGTCGCTGGAAGCTCACCTGCTGGACTTCGACGGCGACCTCTACGATAAATCCATCACCGTGACCTTCCTGAAACGCATCCGCGAGGAACGCACGTTTGCCTCGCCCGACGACCTGCGCCATCAACTGGAAGCCGATCGCGCAGAGGTGACAGGTAAGAGGTAAAAGATAAGAGGTAAAACGAAGAAAAAACTTTCTCAATTTTTCTCAACCGCGCCGCAGGCGCCTCTCCGCTCGACCCGCAGGGGCGCTTTCGTAGCGAAGCGGAGAAAGAACCGCTGCGAAGCAGCACCATAAACCGCGCCACAGGCGCATTGAATCGACACTATAGAAGTATGATAATGATAAAGAATAAAATCGTTTCGGCACTATTGGATGCATTATACTATCTGATAGCATTCATTCTGATACAATTTGCCGCCAATGCCATCCTGACACCTCTCGGCGCATCAGTGACCGTGGTGTCGGCCGTATCCAGCGTCCTCACCATCGCCCTGTTCATGTGCATGCGCTGGTCACCGTTCTCGCGCACTTACATTCGCCGCCGCCCATGGGGCGTGCTTTTCTGGACCGTCGTGCTGGCATTCGGCACAATCATTCCCTCGGAGTGGCTGCAGGAACAGATGGGCGTGGACATGAGCGATGCCATGAAGCAGATGTTCGAGCAAATCCTGAGCAGCCCGGTAGGCTATGTCGTTATCGGCCTGCTGGCCCCTCTGGCCGAAGAGATGGTGTTTCGCGGAGCCATCCTACGCCGACTGCTGCAAGCCTGCGACGAGCGTTGGCACTGGCTGCCCATCCTGCTGTCAGCTCTGCTGTTCGGCGCCGTGCATGGCAACTGGGCTCAATTCCTGCATGCCACGCTACTGGGGCTGCTGTTGGGCTGGATGTACTATCGTACCAACAGCATTGTGCCCGGTCTGGCTCTGCACTGGGTGAACAACTCCATCGTGTACGTTGTCTACAACCTCCTGCCACAAGCCGCAAACGGCCACCTCGCCGATCTTTTCTGCGGCAATGAGCGCGCCGTATGGATGTCGCTGATCTTCTCGCTCTGCATCCTGCTGCCCTCACTTTTCCAGTTGGCAACAAGAATGAAAAAGTATTGAACTTATGAAAAAACAAATACTGCTGATCAACGACGTGGCTGGCAACAGCAAGGTGGGCATGGGGGCCATGATTCCCGTACTCTCCTATATGGGCTTTCCCACGTTCAACCTGCCGACGGCCCTCGTGTCGAATACGTTCGACTACGGGCGCTTCGCCCTTCAGGACACCACCGACTTCATCCGCCAGACGCTGCCCGTATGGAAGCAGTTGGGCTTTTCTCACGATGCCATCTGCACAGGCTGCATGTTCACCGACGAGCAGGTGCACCTGGTGGCGGACTACTGCCGCGAGCAGCGCCAGCATGGCACGCAGGTGTTCGTAGATCCCGTGATGGGCGATGGCGGCCGACTCTACAACGGCATGACGATGAAGCAGGTGGAACTGATGCGGCAGATGGTGAGCGTGGCCGACCTGACATTCCCCAACTACACCGAAGCAGCACTGCTCACGGGCATGACGTTTCGCCCTGAAGGCCTCACGTGGGACGAGGCGCGCCAGCTGCTCGACGCCGTGCGGCAGATTGGTGCCCGCTCGGTGCTGGTGACGAGTTGCCGCTGCGAAGGCCGCAACTGCGTGGTGGGCTACAATGCAGAGAAGAACGATTACTTCCGACTGGAATATGAAGAGATACCCGGCATCTTCCACGGCACAGGCGACCTCTTTGCAGCCATCCTCATCGGGCGCCTGCTCAACGGCCAGTCGCTGCACGAAAGCACTCGCTACACGATGGACAAGGTCTATCAGCTCATCAGCCTCAACCGCAACATGGCCGACAAAAACCGCGGTATCCTCATCGAGCAGTTCCTCACACTGCTCGACGAGTAGAACATTTCAGTAGAAAAAAAACAAAAAAGCCTGGCAGCAAGTCTGTCAGGCTTTTTGTTTTTCTCTACATGTTCAGCGACAAATGTTCGTGCGCTTGGTGAAGTCGATGATCTCAGGTATGTAGCCGAAGGCCAGACCCGTGACGGTGTCGGCACAGCCGTAGTAGACGGCCACGCGACCGGTCTCGGGGTCGTGCAGTGCGGCACAGGGGAAGCAGACGTTCGGCACGTCGCCCACGCACTCGTAGAGTTCGCGCGGCGAGATGAGGTAAGGACCCGAGCGGGCGATGACGCGCCACGGCTCGTTGAGGTCGAGCAGAGCCGAACCGAAGGCATACACATAGCCGTTGCACGAATGCAGCACGCCGTGGTGGAAGATGAGCCAGCCCTCGCTGGTCTCAATGGGCGTGGGTCCGGCCCCCACCTTCATGCATTGCCAGGCACTTTCCTCGAAGGCGGCGGGCGACATTACGTGGCGGTGATGGCCCCAGAACTCCATGTCGGGCGACTCGCTGTAGAAGATGTCGCCGAAGGCAGTGTGGCCTGTGTCGCTGGGTCGGCTGAGCATGGCATAGCGGCCATTGATCTTCCGTGGGAAGAGCACGCCGTTGCGGTTGTAGGGTAGGAAGGCGTTCTCCACTTGGTGGAACGTCTTGAAGTCCTGTGTCCATGCCATGCCGATGGTCGGTCCGTAGTAGCCGTTGCACCAGGTCACCCACCAGCGGTCGTCGATGCGGCAGACGCGTGGGTCGTAGCCATAGACCCACGCGCCAATCTCCTTGTTATCACACTCAAACTTCAGCGTTTCCTCGTTGATGTGCCAGTCCAGGCCGTCGTCGCTGAAGCCCACGTGGAGCGTCATGCGTCGATTGGTGTCGTCGCAGCGGAACACGCCGGCATAGCCTTGGCCGAAGGGTACGACAGCACTGTTGAAGATGCTGTTCGACGTCGGCAGCAGGTCGCGGCGGATGACTGGGTTCTTACTATAGCGCCACATGGGAGCCTTGCAGCCTACCGGCCGCTCCTCCCAAGGCATGTTGGGCAATGGTTGCCCTTGTATCATGATTTTTTCCATTTCTATTTTTATTGTGTGGGCTCTGGGTTATCCGGAAGTTCTGGAAATCCCGGATACCCCGGAGCCCCTGGAGAATTACTCTAAGCAATGGACGAGCAGGTCGGCCTTGCCGTCGTTGATGAGCTTCAGCACGAGCTCGCCGAAGAGCGTGTTCTGCCAGGCAAACCATGCACGCGTGTACTTATCGGAGTTCTGCACGTTGAACGACTCGTGGATGAAGCCCGTCTGGGCGTCGGTGGTGAGCAGTTGGCGCATGCAGGCCTTGATCTCGGCATCCGAGCCGGCCGTGAAGGCTTTCATCATGATCGACATGGGCCAGGCATAGCCGTAGCCGATGTGCGGACCGCCGATGCCCTCGCCGGCAGGACCGCGGAAGAAGTAGGGGTTGTCCTCACTCCACACGAAGCGGCGTGTGTTCTGATAGATGGGGTCGTCCATCGGCACATCGCCCAGATAGCCCATGGCCAGCAACGACGGCACGTTGGCATCGTCCATCAACAGCTGATTGCCAAAACCGTCGACCTCGAAGGCGTAGATGGGACCGTACTTCGGGTGCATGTGGACGGCATATTTCTGCAGCGCCGTCTGCACCTCGTCGGCCAGTGCTGTGCACTCGGCAGCGAGGTCGGCACGATTGTTCACCTTTGTCAGAATCTCGGCAGCCTTACGCAGACTCGACACGGCCATGAAGTTAGAGGGGATGAGGAAGAGGAACGTCGTGGCATCGTCGCTCGGACGGAACACCGAGGCGATGAGGCCGACGGGCTTCACGGGGTTGCCCCAGCCATCGTTCTGCGTAGTGTCAGAGGCGCGCTCGGTGCGGCGCTGGAAGCGATACGGACCGAGGTTGCCATCCTTGCGCTGCTGCTCGCGGAAGGTCTTGAGGATGTTCTGGATGGTCTGCAGCCACAGGTCGCCGAACACTGATGCATCGCCCGTGGTCAGCCAGTACTGGTAGGCCAGTCGCAGCGGGTAGCACAGCGAGTCAATCTCATACTTGCGCTCGTGCAGGAACGGTTTCATGTCGGTGAAGTCCTTCATCCACTCGCCATTGGGGTTCGGCTCGAGGTTGAAGGCGTTGGCATAGGGGTCGAGGCAGATGCAGCGGAACTGGCGGAGAATGGTGCCGCGCACCATCTTCTTCAGCTTCGGGTCCTGATTGGCAAACTGCACATAGGGCCATACCTGTGCACCGGAGTCGCGCAGCCACATGGCGTGGATGTCGCCGGTGTAGACGAACGTGTCGTCGTCGCCCGAGGCATCGCTGTAGTGCACGGTGGTCTCCAGCGTGTTGGGAAAGCAGTTTCCGAACATCCACGCCAGCTTGGGGTTGTCCTTCAGCAGCTTCTGCACCTCCTTGATTTTCTTGTCGATGACGTCGGAACGGAACAGCCGGTCCTTCTCTGCCGGGCGGCGCGACACAAACGTGGTGCTCGGTTGCCCGATCTTCTTGATGTACTCCTTGCCGTACTCAGCCTGAGCGTAGGCTCCAAGGCTGATCATGGCGAAACAGCAGATGATAGTCAGTTTTTTCATATTGTTACTTCGTTACCTTGTTACTTTGTTACCTTGCCTACGGTCTGTCCTTCGTCTTTGTGCCGAAGTTGCTGGGCTGCGGGCCCATCTGGAGCTCCAGCACGCCGCCGCGCTTCAGGTCGGAGAACATGATGTAGGAACGGGTGAGCGGCTTGCCGTTGAGTGTTGCGCGCTGCACGTAGATGTTCTCGGCCGAGTTGTTCGTGGCACGTACGGTGAAGGTCTTGCCGCCGCCGACGTTGATCGTAGCCTCGTTGACCACCGGCGAACCGATGCAGAACTTGCCGCCGGCCGGCTCCACCTGGTAGAGTCCCATGGCCGAGAGCACATACCAAGCCGACATCTGGCCCACGTCCTCATTGCCCGAGAGACCGTCGTAGTCGTCGAAGTACATCTCGCGCATGGTCTGCCTGAGCAGCTTGGCGCCCTTCCACGGCTGTCCGATGTAGTTGTACATATATAATATGTGGTGCGACGGCTCGTTGCCATGGGCATACTGGCCGATGAGGCCGCTGATGTCGGGCGATGCATCTTCGCCCAGGTCGCCCTCGACGATGAACAGCGAGTCGAACTTCTCGGTGAACTTTGCCTCGCCGCCGAATGTCTTCACCAGTCCGTGCACGTCGTGCGGCACGAGCCATGTGTACTGCCAGGCATTGCCTTCGGTGAAGTCGTCGGCACGATGGGCCGAGCGGAACGGATTGAACGGTGTACGGCGCTCGCCCGTCGACGACAGACCCTTAATGAAACCGTCCTTCGGGTCGAAGTGTTTCTGGTAGAGCTTGCTGCGCTGCAGGAAGTACTTGTAGTCAGCCTTCTTGCCTAAGAGCTTGGCCACCTGAGCCACACACCAGTCGGCCAGTGCATACTCCAGTCCCTTGGCCACGGTCTCGTTGGTCTCGTCCTTGTCGAAGGGGATGTAGCCATACTGCTTCAGTTCCTTCATACCGCGCTCGTCGAGCATGGCCGAGGTCTTCATGGCCTCGAAGGCGCGCTCGCGGTCCTCGCCGGTGATATAGCCTTTCAGCACCAGATCGGCCAGCACGGGGATGCCGGGATTGCCGACCATGCAGTCGGTCTCGTTGCCCATCAGGTGCCACACGGGCAGCTTGCCCTGCTCCTTGAAGATGTGCAGGAAGGTCTGCGCCACGTCGCCCTGTTTCTCTGGATGAATGAGCGTCTGCAGCGGATGGGCGGCGCGGTAGGTGTCCCAGAGCGACAGGGTAGTGTAGTTGGTGAAGTCGCCCTTGTGTACCTCGCCGTCGGCACCGCGATACTCGCCATTGACGTCGTTGAACACCGAGGGAGCCGTCATCGTGTGATACATGGCGGTATAGAATATGCGGCGCACGTGGTCGTCGTCGGTCTTGATGCTGATCTTCGACAGCTCGTCGTTCCAGGCCTTGCGGGCAGCCTTGGCGGTAGCGGCGAAGTCCCAGCCCGGCAACTCCGTCTGCATGTTCAGCTTCGCATTCTCCACGCTCACGGCCGACAGTGCCACCTTCACCAGCAGCGGCTCCTGCGGGCGGCTCAGCGTGAGTACGCCCGTGGTGTCGCCATCGACTTTCTCAAGCACGACGGGCTGCGAGAACTCCATCACGAAGAAGTCTTTCTGTCGGCGAGCCCAGCCCACCGAGTGGCGGTAGCCGCTGACGACGGTCTTGTTCTCCTGCTGCATCTGACACTGGGCGACATGGTCCCAGCCGATGCCCTGTCGGAGGTCGAGCAGCAGCAGAGCTTCCTGCTGGTCGGCACCGAACGTATAGCGATGCATGCCCACGCGCTTCGTGGCTGTCAACTCGACGAACACGTTCGGCTGGCCCAGCTTCACGGCATAATAGCCTGGCGAAACGCTCTCAGAGGCGTGCGAGAACGCCACCAGTCTTTGTTCCTTCGACGCGATGGGCAGCAGCGCCACGTCGCCCAAGTCGCCGATGCCCGTGCCACTGAGGTGCTGGTGGCCTAAGCCAATGAGCACGGAGTCTGAGTGGTGGTAGCCCGAGCACCAGTCCCAGCCGCGGGTAGGCTGCGTGGGACCCAGCTGAACGTAGCCAAACGGCACGTTGGCACCCAGGAACACATGGCCATGTCCGCCTGTTCCGATGCGCGGATTCACAAAACGCGTGTAGTCGACGTCGGCAGCCGAGGCCGTGGCCGTAATCGCTACAGCAAACAAGAATAGCAGTTTTCGCAGATTTGTCATAAGTCTTATGATGGTTTAAGTTTGTCGTTCCGATTTGCAAAGATAAACAATTCTTGCGAGGTGGCAAAGAGAAAACAGTGTTTTTGTTGTGCAAAACAAGTTATTTTCCGCAGCAAAACAACTCATTTTCCACTGCAAAACAACTTATTTTCCTCCTCCAGACCCATAGACCACGCTGTAGACATATCGCCCGTCGGGATCCTCAACCGTGGTGATGAGCGGCACCGATACCGGACCTTCGCCCTCGCTACCGAGGGCATAGCGGCCCGTCAGCACGTCCTTCAGATTGTCGCGCAGACCCTCGCCAGAGAGTTTCAGCACAGCCTCCTTCATGGTCCACAGCCGCGTGAACACCATCTCCGGCCGCTCGGCCTGCAGGATGAGTTCCATCTCGCGGTCGCTCATCGTGTAGCGAGCCACCTGCTCGTTGTAGCGGCCCACCGACTCCACGTCGATGCCCACCGGACAGTCGCTCAGCACGCATGCCACCGCTTCGCGACAGTGGCTCAGGTTGAAGTGGATATGGGGGTATCCCACCAACGCGGGCTTGCCGTGCTCGCCATAGCTGAACACGGGCATCTCCTCGATGCCATACTCCTGCTGCAGCCCCTGCCGCAGCAGCAGATAGGCTGCCACACACGTACGGCGCCCCAGGTCGCGGCGATAGCGCAACGCCTCCTGCCGACGCTGTTCCGACAGCAGCGGCAGTGCCGACTCCACGTCCAAGTCACCTATCCTATCGTTCAAATATATCATACGTGCTGAGGCAGCCTCACAGGGCTGCCGCTTTTCATAAACAATGCAAAATTTGATTGCAAATATAGCGAAATTCAAGCGAAAAAATGTAATTTTGCCATATCATTTAATAGAATTTAGTTTTTCAAAGTATGGACAACGAAAAACGCAGTATCCGCAAGGCGTCGCTACCCGACGACGGCGAAGCCATCATGGCTGTCTTTGCCGAAGCAAAGGCCATCATGCGCAGTTCGGGCAACGCCAGCCAGTGGGCCGACAACTATCCGTCGCTCCTGACCGTACAGGCCGACATTGAACGCAACGGCAGTTTCGTCATCGAGGACGACGGCCTCATCGTGGGCTACTTCGCCTTCCTGCCCTCGCCGGAACCCACCTACGACCACATCTACGACGGGGCGTGGCTCGACGACGAACAGCCCTACCGCGTCATCCATCGCATTGCCAGTACGCCGCGTGCCCACGGCATCTTCAGAAGCATCATGGACTACTGCTTCGCCCATGAGCACAACATTCGCATCGATACCCACCGCAACAACCGCATCATGCAGCACAACATCAGGAAATATGGCTTCCTCTACTGCGGCATTATCCATCTGGCTAACGGCGACGAGCGGCTGGCCTATCAGAGGCTTGAAGGCGTTTCCACGACCATCGAACGCTATCTGGCGAAGCCCTATTGGGTGATTGATATTCTTCCGAAGCAGGTGCCCGCCGACAGCCAGGGGCAGTACCTCGCCGTGCAGGACTACTTCCTGCGCCAGCCTCAGTTCGGCCTCATCTGCCAGCAGTTCAGTCGCCTGCTCATCAAGCTCAGTTGCTATTACGACATGGCCGCCTGCACTGCCGACAGCTCGGACTGGACACCCCGTCCTCAACCCGAGTCGATAGAATCCCTCCTGACCTCTGGCAAAACCGTCTATTTCGTCATCCCCTCGGCCGACGCCATGATAGCCTTCAATGGCGACGACCACTACCTGACGCTCTACAACCCCGATGCCCCCCTGCTGCAATTAATCTCCTCCCTATCCGCTCCCGAGGCCCTCTACGTCTGGTCCCCCACCGACGTCCTGCCATAAAGAAGCGCATCAAAGTCAAGACAAAATTCAACAACTTATTTGGAAGTTTAACAAATTATGTTTATCTTTGCACATTAATTAAAGACCTGCTGGAAGTGGATTTCGATGCTGAGGGAAAGATTCTATAACCAAGAACTATTATTACTATGAAGAAAGAAGAAATACTGGCTTTATTTAAGAGTTATGAAGATGCAGTTTGCATGATTGACAAAACTGAATGCTGGAGTGCACGTGATTTGCAAAAGTTATTCGGATATAGTCTATGGCAAAACTTCACAAATGTTATTGCAAAGGCAAAAGAAGCATGTGCCAATGTAGGACAGAATATATTGGATCATTTTATTGACGTCAATAAGATGATAACTGCAGGAAAAGGTGCTCAGCGAGAAGTGGATGACATTATGCTCACCCGCTATGCTTGCTATCTGGTTGCGCAGAATGGCGACCCAAGAAAGCCGCAGATTGCTTTTGCACAGACTTTTTTGCAGTTCAAACCCGTCGTGCAGAACTGATAGAGCAACGTCTTTTGGAAGTAGAGCGAGTTAAAGCACGAGCCAAATTGCAGGAGACAGAACGAAAACTTTCAGGCATCTTATATGAACGCGGTGTAAATGACCAGACTTTTGCCGTCATTCGTTCCAAGGGTGACCAGGCTCTCTTCCGTTTGAACACAAACATGATGAAGCGCAAGTTGGGGATGCCATCAATAGCCTGCCAACACTCAACCTATAACATTGATTTATTTACTGGCGAAAAGAGAAGATATTTTTCCTTTCGCCAGCAAACATCATTGTTCTGGCGAAAGAAGAATAAGTTTAGTCCACATTGCGCATACATAGCAAGGTGGCAAACCAATCCTGATTTTACATATAATAATAATGTGAATAATGCTTGTTTTTAGACCGTTAATGCAATTTTTCGACTAAAAATTACTACCTTTGTGCCGCAAATGATTATATTGGAGATATTGTATCTCTAATGTTGTTCAACATGATTTGATTCGAATATGACGCAGAGCGAAGAGATACTGGAGCAAGGACTGATAAAGACCCTGACGGAAATGAGCTACGAGTACGTTTCCATCAAGGAGGAAGACAACTTGCTTGCTAATTTCAAGGTGCAGTTGGAGAAGCACAACCATAAGGAGCTGGCTGCGCATGGTCGTGAACACTTTACCGATAAGGAGTTCGACAAGATACTGCTCTACTTGGAGGGTGGTACCCGCTTTGAGAAGGCAAAGAAACTGCGTGATCTTAAGAACTTCCAACTGGAAAACGGCGAACGTGTATGGATTGAGTTCATCAACAAGCAACACTGGTGCCAGAACGAGTTTCAAGTCAGCAATCAGATAACTGTTGAGGGACGAAAGAAGTGCCGTTATGACGTTACCATCCTCATCAACGGTTTGCCACTGGTACAGATAGAGTTGAAGAAGCGTGGTGTGGAGTTAAAACAGGCATACAACCAGATTCAACGATACCACAAGACTTCGTTTCACGGGCTCTTCGACTATATCCAACTCTTCGTTATCAGCAACGGTGTGAATACCCGTTACTTTGCCAACAACCCCAATAGCGGCTATAAGTTTACTTTCAACTGGACGGATGCAGAAAACGTGCCATTCAACGACCTGAGTAAGTTTGCCTACTTCTTTTTTGACAAGTGCAATCTTGGCAAGATGATAAGCAAGTATATAGTACTGCATGAGGGCGATAAGTGCCTAATGGTGCTTCGTCCCTATCAGTTCTACGCTGTAGAGCAGATTCTCGACCGAGTACAGAACACCAACAAGAATGGCTACATCTGGCACACGACAGGAGCAGGTAAGACCTTGACATCGTTCAAGGCGGCTCAGTTAGTGAGTGAGATTGATGGTATTGACAAGGTGATGTTTGTCGTTGACCGCCACGACCTTGATACCCAGACACAATCGGAGTATGAAGCGTTTGAGCCGGGTGCCGTTGACAACACGGACAACACCAAGGAACTTATCAAGCGATTGCGCGACGACAGCAAGATTATCATTACAACAATTCAGAAGCTGAATGTGGCCGTTACCCGTGAATACTACAACAAACGGTTGCAGGGAGTGCGTGACCAGAAGGTAGTGATGATATTTGACGAGTGCCATCGCAGTCACTTCGGCGAATGTCATAAGAACATCGTGAAGTTCTTCAATAACTTACAGATATTCGGTTTCACAGGTACGCCTATATTTGCTGAAAACGCCAAGCAGGAGCATACGACGGCAGAAGTCTTTGGTGACTGTCTGCACAAATATCTCATCAAGGATGCTATTGCGGACGAAAATGTGCTTGGATTCCTTGTAGAATACTACAAGGGACAGCAGAATATTGACTTATTCAGTGAGAAGCGCATGACGGAGATAGCACAGTTCATCCTCAACAACTTCAACAAGTCAACATTTGACGGGGAGTTTAACGCGCTATTCGCCATCCAGTCCGTCCCAATGCTTTTGAGATACTACAAGATATTCAAGTCGTTGAATCCGAAAATCAAGATTGGAGCCGTATTCACCTACGCTGCCAACGAGAGTCAGGACGATGAGAAGACGGGTATGAACCAAGGCTTTGCAGATGATAAGGTGACCTCTGACGAGTTGCAGGCCATTATGGATGACTATAATGAGATGTTCGGTACGGCATTCACGACAGAGAACTTCAGCGCATATTACGATGACATTAACCTACGTATGAAGAAGAAAAAGCCGGATATGGAACCGCTCGACCTGCTATTGGTTGTAGGCATGTTCCTGACGGGCTTCGATGCGAAGAAGTTGAACACGCTCTATGTGGATAAGAATCTGGAATATCACGGACTGCTGCAGGCATTCAGTCGTACCAACCGTGTGCTGAACGAGAAGAAACGCTTTGGTAAGGTGGTATGTTTCCGTGACTTGAAGGAGAATGTGGATGCTGCTATCAAACTATTCAGCAACAATCAACCGAATGAGTTCATCGTTCGTCCTCCATTTGAGAATGTCAAGAAGGAACTGAATGACCTGACGATAGAGTTCCTGAAGAAATACCCCAAGCCGCAATATATCGACACACTGCAAAGCGAACTGGATAAGCGTGACTTCGTACTGGCATTTCGTGAAATCATCAAAAAGCAGGCTGAGATACAGATATACGAGGACTATAATGCCAATGATCCAGACCTCTATATGACCGAGCAGGAATTTGCCGATTTCAAGAGTAAGTACCTTGACATTACGGTAGGCGTTATCAATCCTCCAGCCGACGCCACACCAATGGCAGCGGAGGGAGAGTTGCCATACAACGACGAAAGCGGTTTGGAGGATATAGACTTCTGTCTGGAACTGCTGCATAGTGATGTCATCAACGTGGCATATATCTTGGAACTGATAGCCAACCTGAATCCTGATGAAGAGGACTATGACAAGAAGCGTCAGGACATTCTCGATACGATGATCAAGGATGCCGTAATGCGCAACAAGTCGAAACTGATAGACGACTTCATCCGTGAGAACGTGGATAACGACAAGGCAGGATTCCAACAGGCAAAGGCAGACGGCTCAATGGATTTAGAGAGCAAACTCAACAGTAATGCCGTTCACAGTCTCGCAGTCTCTGAGGGCATAGATGAAGAGGCTCTGACCAAGTTCCTTTCGGAATATGACTATCTTCACCGTGAAAAGCCTGAGATAATCCAAAAGGCTATCCGTGCTAAGAAGGGACTGAGACTGTTGGAGCGTTCAACCATGTTGAAACGCATTATTGAGCAACTAAGAGAAATTATTAACACGTATAATTGGGACTGACACCATTTGAGAATTGAAACTTGATAATTGAGAATTAAAATATGGGCGAAGACCTTCAACAGAAACTACGCAGCCAGCTATGGACGGTTGCCAATACGCTGAGAGGAAACATGTCGGCAAGCGACTTCATGTACTTCTCTCTTGGCTTCATCTTCTACAAATACCTGTCTGAAAAGATAGAGTTGTACGTCAATGACGAGTTAGAGGCTGACGAGACCACCTTCCAAAAGGTTTGGCAGAGCGATGACGAGGCGATGAAAGAGGAAATCAAGGCGATGTGCGTTGATAATCTGGGCTATTTTGTGGAGCCAGATTTCCTTTTCTCCACCATCATTGATGCCATAGGGCGTAAGGAGAATATCCTACCCCAACTGGAACGTTCGCTTAAGAAGATTGAGGACAGCACCATCGGACAAGAGAGTGAGGATGATTTTGGAGGCCTGTTCTCTGATATTGACCTTGCTTCTCCCAAACTTGGCAAGACGGCTGATGACAAGAACCGACTTATCAGTGACGTACTGGTAGCACTAAATGGCATTGACTTTGGACTGGAAGATGCCAGTGACATTGACATCCTCGGTGATGCCTACGAATACATGATAGGTCAGTTTGCTGCTGGAGCAGGTAAGAAGGCTGGTGAGTTCTACACGCCACAGGAGGTTAGTCAGATATTGGCAGAGATAGTAACAACGGGCAAGACCCGTTTGAAGAATGTCTATGACCCCACTTGTGGCTCTGGTTCTCTGTTGCTTCGCACTGCCCGTAGTGGTAAGGCAGACAGCATCTTCGGACAGGAGAAGAACCCAACGACCTTTAATCTGGCCCGAATGAACATGCTGCTGCACGGGGTGAAATACAATGACTTCGACATTCAGAATGGTGACACCTTGGAGGCAGATGCATTTGGTGACCGCCAGTTTGATGCTGTGGTGGCTAATCCTCCATTCTCTGCAGACTGGAGTGCTGCCGCCAAGTTTAACAATGATGACCGTTTCAGCAAGGCTGGTGTATTGGCTCCCAAGTCAAAAGCCGACTATGCCTTTATCCTCCACATGATTTACCACCTAAACGATGGCGGCACGATGGCTTGCGTGGCTCCGCACGGTGTGTTGTTCCGTGGCTCTGCCGAGGGAAAGATACGTCAGTTCTTGATAGAAAAGCGTAATTACATTGATGCTATTATCGGCTTGCCTGCAAACATCTTCTATGGCACAAGCATTCCGACGTGTATCATCGTCATCAAGAAATGCCGCAAGGAGGGTGACAATGTACTCTTCATAGATGCCAGCAAGGAGTTTGAGAAGGTAAAGACCCAGAACAAACTTCGTCCTGAGCATATACAGAAGATTATCGATACATACAGGGAACGAAAGGAGATTGAGAAGTATAGCCATTTGGCAACGATGCAGGAAATCATCGACAACGACTATAACCTCAACATTCCTCGTTACGTTGATACCTTTGAGGAAGAAGCACCCATCGACATTCATGCCGTGATGGGCGAAATCAAGGAACTTGAAGCCAAACGCGCAGACCTTGACAAACAGATAGAGGTGTACCTGAAAGAATTGGGAATTGTAGAATAGGGAATCACATGGCAAAGAAGACAATAAAGACTTCGAATAACCAACCAGTCGCAAATAGCGACCAGACCACAAAACCTGTCACAAAATGTGACCAGTTGGTGGAATCAACATCCCAAATGGCCATCGATCAGTTGAATATAGAGTCGATGATACATGTAATTCGTGATAAGCAGGTCATGCTTGACAGAGACCTTGCTGTTCTATATGGTGTAGAAACTAGGCGCTTAAATGAGCAGGTTAAACGTAACACTGAGAGGTTCCCCGAAGATTTCATGTTCCAACTGACAAAAGATGAAGCACTTTCTTCAAGGTCGCAATTTGCGATCTTGAACGAAACTCTCTCTTCTTCAAGGTCGCAAATTGTGACCTTGAAGAATGGCCGTGGGTCGAATATAAAATACCTGCCTTACGCTTTCACCGAAAGCGGAATCGCCATGTTGAGCAGCGTTCTTCGTTCGCCTACTGCCATCGAAGTGAACATCCGTATCATGCGGGCATTCGTTGCCATGCGACACTTCCTTGCCAACAATGCTCAAGTTTTCCAGCGTCTTGCTAACATTGAATATCATCAGATAGAAACAGACAAACGAATTGATGAGGTGTTCAAGAGACTGGATGCCAATACTCAGCCCCAACAAGGAATCTTCTATGATGGTCAGGTGTTTGATGCCTATCAATTTGTCAGCGACTTAGTACGTAAGGCTAAAAACTCCATTGTACTGATAGACAACTATGTAGATGATACCGTACTTACGTTGCTTGATAAACGGGCAGACAATGTGACGGCTACTATCTACACGCAGCATATCAGCCAACAATTCCAACTTGACATCAATCGCCACAATACTCAGTACCCAGCAATAAATGTGGAACACTTCAACAGGGCGCATGATCGTTTCCTGTTGATAGACGATGAGGTTTATCACATTGGAGCATCCATCAAAGACTTGGGCAAAAAGTGGTTTGCCTTTACTTTGATGCAAGACATTGCCACAACGGAACTCATTAACAAGATTACGGCAGAATGACTATGGCAGCAGATAAACAAGATAAAGTCCTTAACTTTTCGAGTGAGCGAGAGCAGAGCAGAGCTTGCTCCAGTTCTGCCGAGCGTGAGAAAAATCAAGGAAAGAATTTCCTTAATGTCCCAAATAAGAGAGTGCAGAGCCAAGCTTGCTTGAGTTCTGCCGAACGTGCGGGACTTCGCCCGAAGGGCAATGTCCCAACTTTGAGATTCCCAGAGTTTACGGGAGAGTGGGAGTTACATCCAACAACAGATTTTTTTGAATTTAAGAACGGGCTTAACCCTGACTCAAAACGCTTTGGTTCTGGAACTAAGTTTATTTCTGTTATGGACATCCTTAATAATCGCTACATAACTTACGATATAATTAAAGCTTTTGTTGAGCCAAAGGGGAAAGACTTGAATGAATTTGGCGTGAATTACGGTGATGTCCTTTTTCAACGTAGTTCAGAAACTTTGGAAGATGTTGGCAGAGCAAATGTTTATCTTGATAAGAAAACAGCATTGTTTGGCGGATTTGTTATTAGAGGAAAGAAAATCGGAGAGTATAACCCTTTATTCTTCCGTTATCTTCTTTCCAGTCCACATGTTCGAAAGAGAATCGTGGTAAAAGGAGCAGGTGCTCAACACTTTAACATTGGTCAAGATGGGCTAAGCAAGGTTTCTATTTTTGTACCAACGGCAAAGGAACAAGAGCGAATAGCCCAATTACTTGACTTGATAGACGAACGAATAGAAGCCCAAAACAGGATAATTGAGGACTTGAAAGGTGAAAGGAAGTACCTTTTAGAACAACTCTTTTGCTTTCCCAACGAACGAGTGCCTAAGCTGAGATTAAAAGGAATGACAGGTGAATGGCAGAAAGTAAAACTCTGCTATATTGCCAATAGAGTAACAGAAAAAAATAAGGCCAACACTTGTAATCGTGTTTTGACGATAGCTGCACAATATGGCCTAATTGACCAGCAAGAGTTTTTTAACAAACAAATTGCCAGTTCAGACCTTACGACGTACTATTTGCTTCACAAAGGTGATTTCGCTTACAACAAGAGCTATTCAGGAGATTATTCATGGGGCGCAGTTAAACGATTAGACAAATATGATAAAGGTGTTCTTTCCTCGTTGTATATCTGTTTTAGACCTAATGAAAATGTTGATTCTGATTTCCTTTGCCATTATTTTGAATCCACAAAATGGTATCGTGGGATATCGGAAATATCGGGTGAAGGGGCGAGAAATCATGGTTTACTAAACATGTCTGTTGACGATTATTTTAACATATTACACAGAATACCGACACTACGGGAACAGAAGGCTGTGGCAAATGCACTCAATGTTTTGGTTGATAAGATAGATATTGAAACAGAAATCTTAAACGACCTACAAAAACAGAAGTCCTATCTATTGAAAGAGATGTTTATATAAACAATCCAGAATATAAGATTAACAATCCCTAATGAAAGGACTAAACGATTATTTGCAGAATTCTGTGCCTTTGTCGTATTCCCTGTCATTCTCAGACATTGGTGAGGATTATTCTGGACTATCTGGAAAATCCGCAGAGGATTTTGGTAGTGGGAAACCATACATAACCTATGTCAGTATATATGCCAACTGTTTTGTTGATGATGACAGCTGTGGAAAGGTATCTGTTGAACGGGGTGAGAAACAGAATGTAGTGCAAAAAGGGGATATGCTATTCACACTTTCATCAGAGACTCCAGAAGAAGTATGCTATGGAGCGGTATATTCAGGTAATAGTACCGAAACATATCTCAATAGTTTCTGCTTTGGCATAAGAAATACAGAGGGGAAAGTCTTTTCACCATATATGGCATACTTTTTCAATTCAAATCGATTCAGACGTGAGGTTTATCCTTTAGCTCAGGGAAGTACAAGATTTAATTTGCAGAAGTCTGACTTCTTGCAGAAACAGTTTTCCTATCCATCTATTGATGACCAACATAGAATCTTTAAAATACTCAATGCTTATGACAATAAGCTCAAAGTAGAGAATCAGATTTTGGCACATTATCAACATCAAAAAGAGTTCCTTTTACGTAATCTATTTATATGAACATTGATTTCAAGAGAAAACGCTTCTGTTGCAAGTAAGATTCTGTAATTGTTTTTTCTGTCTCAATCTTACATTCTATCTTTGATAGTAAGGTGGCAATTTGCTTTTGTCTATTCAACGATGGGCAGGGAATTAAAGCTTTTCCGTAGTCCTTGAAATATATATGAGGTATGGCCATACCTGTCCTGTAAGGGACAAAGTTGAAAATCATTAAGCAGAAGTATAGATATTTTAGTGAATATCCAGACTTAGCAGTTAGGTAATTTGAGGTTCCTATAACAGAGTATTCACCACTGGCATAGCTTACATTTCCAACACCAGAACCGTCTTTTACAATAAGGATGGCATCTTCTAAAATTGCTGGGCTATCGTTATAACCGCAAATTCCATTCGCACCATAAACCTTATATTTGCCTTCGTTCTTTACTTGATTTTCTTGCAATATAGACGAATGACAATTCAGACAATCTGCTATTTTTGTGTTAGGAGTAAATGCCGTTAAATGTTCCGCAAGTCCTTTCATTAAGGATTTGAGTTTGTCAATTATCCTGATTTGGGTTGAAATGCGCTCATCAATAAGGTTTAGAAGAGCGCCTATTTTCTTCTGTTCCTTAAATGTCGTTCTATAGTTCTGCAATTTCTCAAAAGAAGATTTTGACATAATGGGTACAGCCTGAACTGCAACCGACGTTAAATATCTGGGGAATCTGCTTTGTAGAGCGTAATAAACAAAATGATTATCATATTGAGAATCCACAACAATGGAATTGATTTGTTGATTAGTGGACATCTCTGTTGCTGTCATACCCATTTTGCCAATAGTAGAACCTATACAGGTGACCAAAACACTTCCTACTGGCAGCTTTCTCGTTTTACTAAATCCTATAGAAGAAAGTTTTGTCTGTGTGTCTGTAACGAACTTTGTTTGCCCTAAATCTACAGGCGATGCCCAAAGTTGTGTTCCACCTGCATAGTTTGTATTATCACTTGTAGGTGGAGTACTTCCCGTTATGATTTTACCATAATCACCAACTTTGCAAATTTTCCATTCATCCGTAAACTCTGGGAATCTCAAATTTGGGACCTAATTCTCTTCTTTCTGTTTCGCATATTATAATAACAAGGAATAATCCTTAATGTATTAATAAAATGTGTAAAATGAAAACAATTAGAGAAGTATCAGAATTATGGAAGCAGGACAAAAGAATGTTTGTCAAGTCATCAACAATTGCAGTTTACACACTCCATCTGGAGAATCATTTACTGCCAAAATTCGGGAATAAAAAGACCTTGCAAGAACAAGAGGTGCAGGACTTCGTTCTTGAATGTCTGAGAAAAGGTCTTAGTCAGAAGTCGGTTAAGGATATGCTTATTGTCCTGAAAATGGTGGTGCGCTTTGGTGCCAAGCATGGCTGGTTGCAATATCAGGACTGGAGCATCAAGTACCCCACAGAACAAAAGGGCAAAGAGTTGGAAGTGTTAACCATCAGTAATCAGAAGAAGTTGATGCTACATCTGCCTGAGTACAGGAATGCGCATCGGTGAAGTATGCGCCTTGAAATGGAGCGATATTGACCTGGGTACAGAAACCATCCATGTGAACAGAACTATAGAGCGAATCTATATCATTGAAGGTGACAAAAGACGTACAGAACTTGTTATTGGTACACCAAAGACCAAAAACTCTATCCGAGAGATACCTGTCAGCAAGGAACTTATGAAACTTATCCGTCCCCTAAAGAAGCTGATGAATGATGACTACTTTGTGATAACCAATGAGGCAAAGCCGACAGAGCCACGTACCTACCGCAACTATTACAAGCAACTACTGAAACAACTCGGCATTCCGGATTTAAAGTTTCACGGGCTCCGCCATTCATTTGCGACACGCTGCATTGAAAGCCAGTGTGATTACAAGACTGTCAGCGTCATACTTGGTCATGCGAATATCAGCACGACCCTCAACCTTTACGTTCACCCTAATATGGACCAAAAGAAAAAATGCATCAACAAAATGTTCAAATCGTTGAAATGAATCTGTTAGTTCAATAAAATGGAAAGTAGCAGAAAAACTTTCATGTGTAGCAGAAAAAGGTAAGTGAAAAGGTGAATGTAAACGTCACAGAAAACGTCACAGAAAATTATCGACTTGATAAAGGAGGATCCTTATATTTCAACCACTAAAATGGCTGAAATAATAGGTATTGACAGGAGAAACATTGCGAGAAACATCAAGAAGCTACAAGAGCAAGGTGCCGTTCGTCGAGTAGGCCCCGACAAAGGTGGCTTCTGGGTAGTAATAGTTTAAGCCTTGGTATTCAAGCAATATTATAAAAAGCCCAACTGGTTCACTTAGTCAGCTGGGCTTTTCGTTGTTGATGTGTCACCGAATGGCGGAGAGCATAGCGTTGCCACCGAAGTAATACCTCAGAGAAAAAGAAAACACCTTGTAAATCAACGACTTACAAGGTGTTCTAAGTACCCAGAGCCGCATTTGAAAATACTAAAATCGATTAAAGGGGATGATAATGAAAATCATTCAAATTTGCTTAATATACATTGGTTTTCAGCGATTTATGTAATATATCAAAATTTAATCGTATTTAGTCAGTTTGCAAGATATTTAGCAGATGTGGGGAAAATGTGGGGAAAATCTTTGGCGATACCCAGAAAAAGTATTACCTTTGTCCCCAGATTTCCCCACCATCAATAAAGAAGCACAATATACCTGCGCCTAAGGGATGGCAGGCGATTAGACTCCGTTGCTCAAACTGCACTTTCCATTAACCCCAACTTATGGGATGAAAAGAATGAATGCATCAAGTCAAAAGCTGTTTGTGACCCCAAACTTCGCTCTGAGACCAATGAGGAACTACGTAAACTCAAAGGCTTCATCGAGAAGGAATACAACCGAGATAAGGATAATCTGGATAAAGACTGGCTGAAGGCATCTCTTGTCAGATACTATAATCCTGATAAGTTTACTCCAGAAGGAGAAAAGAAGCAGACCTTTGAGCAACTTTTTGATGAATTCTTGGAGAAGCACCGCCTTTCTGAGGTTCGTAAAAAGAATTTCAAGGTTGTCAAACGCTCCCTGCTTCGATACGAGCTTTATGTAAGGAAGGTGAAACGGAACAAGAAAGACTTTGTGCTTGATGTGAATGATGTCACCAAAGAAACGCTGGCTGACATGTGGGATTTCTTCGAGAACGAATATAAGTACTTTGAGAAATATCCTCAAATCTACGAAGACATTCCGGAAAAGCGGACACCACAGCCAAGAGGCAAGAATACGTTAATAGATTGTTTCTCGCGAATCAGAACCTTCTTCTTGTGGTGTTATGAGAATGATAAAACCACGAATCGCCCATTTGACAAGTTCCCTATTGAGGAGTGCAAGTATGGTACACCTATTTATATATCATTAGAAGAAAGGGAAAAAATATGGAATGCAGACCTGTCTGCCCGGCCACAACTTGCCATCCAACGTGACATCTTCATATTTCAGTCGCTCATTGGTTGCCGTGTGAGCGACCTCTATAGGATGACTAAGCAAAACGTTGTCAATGGAGCTATCGAGTATATACCAAAGAAGACGAAAGAAGGTCGGCCTTTAACGGTTCGTGTTCCGCTGAACGAAAAAGCGAAGGAAATCCTCAAGCGGTATAAGGATTATGATGGGCCTAGCCTGCTTCCCTTCATTTCAGAACAGAAATACAATACTGCCATCAAAGAGTTTTTCAAACTTGCAGGCATCGATAGGATTGTCACCACGTTAGACCCTCTGACACGAGAAGAGGTGAAACGCCCCATACACGAAGTTGCCAGTAGTCACATGGCACGAAGGACTTTCATCGGTAATATTTATAGAAAGGTAAAGGACCCCAATCTCGTTTCAGCCCTGTCTGGTCATAAGGAAGGCAGCAAGGCATTCCAGAGATATAGAGATATTGATGAGGAAATGAAAAAAGACCTGGTTAAATTATTGGATTAGACTATGGCTAAGCAAGATTTTGAGCAATTCAAGCAGGAAATAAAGAACTGGCTTGACAACCATCTCGATGAGTACGATGCCTTCGTGGAAGACATCAACGGCAAGTCATACCAGAGTATTCAACAGATATACTTTCTGGCAATGCGATTGGCACCCAAGCTTATGAAAAAGGCAAGGAGTGAGTTTCATGGTGACATAACTCCCCAAGAGAAAGACTTTGAAACGTTTGTTGCAGATGAGAACACAGCGTCTCTGTTAGTCGATGAGTTCCATCATGTGGAGTCCTCATCCATTGTTCCTTGTCTCTTAGCATGGCTTTATTATGGCAAGTGCTATGAAACGATGGTGGAACGATTGGAAACAGAAATCGCTGACCCTAAATGTGGCAAGGCTGAGCGATGGATATACAAGGTGATGATTAAGTTCGTCATCAAAGGGAGTATCAGGAACAAGATGCGAACCAAGGAAGACTGGGCCCTCTTTAAAGCAGACAAAGAAGCAATGAGAAATGGGAATGTGGCTGATATTGTTATCGATGAAATGAAGGGTGCAAGCCTGTTAGTCGAAAAAGCAGATATGGCAATACCAAAGGCTACATTCGAGGATTACCTTCTATGTTCAAACAAGGAGATATGTCATATCTCTATGCTGCATTGCAGGAACTCGGATTCCTTGATAGATGTAATGCTACAACCTTCCACAAATTACTTCAGGAACTTGTCCCAACAATAGACTTGAAGGGAACAAGGAATTTCCAGATAGCATTTCGCAAAATCTTTGATGAGGCAGGGGACTTACTATTGCCGACAAACCTTGAACGGAAGTACATTGATGACTTCAAAAAGAAGCTGCAATCAACGGATAATTCTGCTCAATAATCCGATTATTTGAGCATGTCTTCAATGTTTTTCAGCCCAAATCGATTTCTTGTATTTCGTTTCCTATTTCTTCGAAATACAAGAAACGTAAATCATTGAAAATCAATTATTTTTAGCTATACTTTTGTACCATCGTTCCAAGTGGAGCGGTGGCTTTTTCATCTATAATGCCACCAAGATGAGAGGGTCAAAAATCTGGTGGCGCATGTATAGCTATGACAGATTTAATGTCTATTCTTTCAACAGGTAACGCTAACATCAAGTTAGAGATTACCGGTGAGGACTTGCGCAACTTTTCTGAGGAACTGATAAGTCGCGCAGTCAATGAGGTTGCAATGGTTATGCAAGACAACAAGGAAGATTGTCTGCTAACCAAAGAAGAAACAAAGAAACGCCTCGGTGTTTGCGATGCCACCCTTTGGCATTGGGACAAGAAAGGGTACCTGAAGCCTGTTAAGGTTGGTTCCAAGGTAAAGTATCGTGATTCGGATGTAAAGAAGATTCTCGGAGTTCAGAACAAATCATTTGGCAACTATGGAAAAGATTGAGAACAACAGCCAAGGTATTCTGGCTCTTACCAACAGAATCCGTATGGAAGCCGAAGACGTTAAACGCATCGGTCTCCCCCTCGATGCCTTCCCCCAGAAGCTGCAGGACATCATCTTTGAGGTGGCCCGCATAGAGCAGTTCGATCTGGAGTATCTGACTATGAGTATGCTGTCGGCTGCTGCTACAGCTATCGGTAACAGCTGTCACATTCGCATCCGTGGCTCATGGAAGAGCAGTCCGGCCCTGTATGTCATCCTGATAGGAAGACCTGGGCAGGGCAAAACTCCACCTCTTGACTATGCGTTCCGTCCACTTCAAGAACATGACTTTCTTCTGGTCAGCAAGTTCATTGAAGAGAACAAACGCTATGCAGAACTGAATGTCGGAAACAAAGGCAACGCCATTGATGCCGACAAACCAGTTCTCGTGCAAACCATTCTCTCCGACCTCACACAGGAGGCCATGATGAGGATCCACAACGACAATCAACGTGGTATCGTAATTCTTGTGGATGAAATCATGGGGTTCTTCAACAGTGTCTATCGATACAATGATAGTCCCTTACTAACCCAGCTGTTGACCGCCTACAGTGGTAAGCCCTTGAAGGTGTCCCGTTGTAATAACCCCGTTCCCATCATCATTCCACATCCTTGCATCAACATTATCGGTACAACCCAAACGCAGCGCATTGGGGAACTCTTCACGAAAGAGAATGTATCAAGTGGATTGATTGACCGCATACTGTTCCTTCTTCCCAAGAATCGTGACATTCCCAAGATGGAGGAGAATCCTGATGTTGGTTCGCAAGGGAATGACAGGGCGGAGTGTGCCTACCGGAAGTGGAAAGCGATTATTGATAAGTTGCTTTCACTGGAACCAGATTATGATGAAAAAGGCGTTATCATGCCCAAGGTGTTAGACATGAGCGAAGATGCATATAGATGCTTTGCAAAATGGAAAAACACCCTCATTGAGAAAGCCAATAGCGTTGAGGATGAAAGACTCATAGACAGTCGTATGATGAAGGCCGATTCCAACGTGGCCCGACTTGCTCTTGTCTTTCAGTTCTTGGGCTGGGCTTGCGACGAAATCCATATGCTGCATATAGATGTCCGTTCTGTCCAGGCAGCCATCCGCATGTATGACTATCTGGAACTGTCGTACCAGAGTATCAAGTCACACATCCAAACAGACTCCATGTCTCCTTTGAAGAAAGCCTTTCTTGATTTAGTACACCCAGATTTCACAGAAATAGGCATCTGTGAGAGTACTGTCAAAAAGGATCTTGCAAAGATGTGCGAAGAACAGATTCTTCAGAAAATGGCACATGGCGTTTACAAAAAACTACTCTGATACACTCGATACATTTTACACTTTACATTTTCCCAAAGTGTAAAAGTGTAAAGTTCCATCGTGTAACGACCATTGTTCAATAACCTAAAGAAACAAAACAATGAACGAGTATAGATTCCATTTACAGAAATACAAGGCAGGAAGGAACACAAAACAAACGTGTCCCCAATGCGGCAGAAGGAAATGCTTTGTCAGGTATGTTGACGAAGAAGGTAAGATTGAGTTCCCCGACTATGTGGGAAGATGCGACCATGAGGATTCGTGTGGCTACCATTATACGCCTAAAGATTTCTTCAAGGACAACCCAGAATTGAAGCCTAACAACTTTGAGAATGAAACATGGAGATATGATAAGGCGAATAAGCCTGTCACGCCAAGCAAGGCTAAGCCAGTACCAATGCTTCCGTCTTTCATATCAGCTGACATGATGCGAAAGACACTCTCGCATTACGACATCAACCCCTTATACCTGTTCCTATCCAAGACTATCGGCAAGGATGCTGCCAACAGACAATTCGAACGCTACAAGGTAGGAACTTCCAAGAAATGGGGAGGGGCCACCGTCTTTTGGCAGATTGATAAAGATTGCAACGTCCGCTCAGGAAAACTGATGGGGTACAATCCCAAGGACGGACACCGTATCAAAGAGCCGATACCACAAGTCTGCTGGGTACACTCGGAACTGAAACTGCCAGACTTCCATCTGAAGCAATGCCTGTTCGGAGAACATCTACTTGCCACATCTTCTGCCACTGTCATGTTGGTAGAAAGTGAGAAGACTTGCCTGATAGCATCCCACTTCATGTCGGATTTCCTATGGCTCGCCACAGGTGGCAAGGACGGATGCTTCAATGAAGAAACCATGCAGGTGCTCCATGACAGGGTTGTGATTCTGATGCCAGACTTGGGGGCGATAGAAAAGTGGGCCAAGAAGTCCACCATTCTCACTCCCATCTGCAAGAGCGTAACCGTTTCAACTGTCTTGGAACAAATGGCGACTGATGAACAGCGTGAAGCGGGACTTGACATATCCGACTTCCTCCTGATGCAGGAAACAAAGCAGATGATTCTCCAGCGAATGATTGAACGCAATCCTGCATTGCAGGTACTCATCGACAAGCTGCAACTGGAATTAGTCGATTAAACAAGAGCTTGCTCTCTTGGACTGAGAATAAAAGTCCATAACACAATAAGGACTTTTTGCCTGTCAGCAATAAAGTCCCGTCGGGTATCTGGCAAGCACCAGCCCCACCGTTACGAGCAAGCTCAATCAACAACCTTTATAAAACATCGGAAACATTATGAGAACAGATATCAAACAAGCCATGCACATGGATGCAGCGAAGTCCTTCAGCACGGCAGAAGCAAACGAGAACGAGCGTCGTTGGAACGAGGAACGGTTTGACCAAAAGAACCAGGACCCGACCAACCACTATGACAAAACCCGGCAGCATCTCAACTTTGAGATTGGCCCCGATGGGAAGATTCACCCACTTGGCTATCAAGAGAAATCCTTGGAGGTGCGTCTGGCAGAGAGATTGAAGCAACTGGGCTGGCACAGCTTCAAGGAGGGAAGCAAGAACCAACCAAACATGTGTGCAAAATTTATCTTTGGCGGTAACCATGACCGTACACTCCAGATGGCATTTGGTGACCAGACGGTTTGTACAGACAGAGGTGCAGACAATAGCCACTTGCACCGATGTCCAGAGATTGAACGATGGGCGATGGATGTCTATGACTGGTGTGTCCTCCGCTATGGACGAGAGAACATCATCGGCTTTCAGGTCCACTTGGACGAGACATCACCGCACATCCACGCTCTGATAGTCCCCATCGGCAACAGGAAGAGTGGTCGGGAATGCGTCATGTGGTCGGCCAAGTTCGGAAAGAATAAGTATGAATATGGTCAGATTTTGAAGGAAATGCATACGTCTCTCTATGAGGAGGTCGGCAGTAAGTATGGCCTTGACCGTGGTGACAGCATAGACGGGAGATATGTGCAACACCTTGGAAAGCGTGACTACATCCGTAAGCTCAACAAGGACATACACCAGTCGGAGAAAGCCATCAAGGGACTAAAAACCATGCTGGCGAATCTACAAGCCCAGATAGAGGAGCGGCAAAAGCAACTGGAAAATCTCGATGGGAAGTTGCGCAGTGGCAAGATACATCTGCAAGACTATGAAGACGAGAGGAAAAGCTTGCAGCGTCAGATTGTAGATTTACATAACAAGGTGTATGACAAAATGGCTGCCATCGGCAGGAAGGAAAGCGAGTTGGCGAAACTGACCAAGGAGGTGGATGCTGTCAGCAGTGTCATACAGCCATTCCGCAACCACAAGATCGAGTTTGACCCACCAAGGATTACCGAGAAACCACCATTGTTCGGTGTTGACAAATGGCTTGACAAACAGAACGACCAGATTGCCAAACGCTTCACGTCAATAGTCAGAAAGATAGAGGCTCTCTACATGCAGGATGCCGAACGTCAAGTGAAAGCGGCGCAGAAGAACGTGCTGGCAGACTATCGAGAGTTGAATCAATTGCGTGGTGACTACGAATCCCTAACGGACAGCAGTCATCAGCAAGATTCCGCTTATCGCCAGTTGCTTGACCAGTTGAGTGTACCGTCCTTACGAGTCCAGGTTCTGGCTATTGCCGATGCTCTTATTGGAGGCAGGCCAATCCCGTCTTCCGGCGGTGGCGGAGGTACGACATCCGATTTGAGATGGGATGGGCGCAACCCAGATGAAGAGGAGGATGCCTACCGTAGAAGATGTATGTTGCAAGCATCGAAGATGGTAGGTAGAAATTGCATAAAAAGGAAGAGATGAAATAGTCTCTTCCGATATGCCCCATTATGAGAATGAGGTGCCGTTTGAGGTGCGCGAGAGCTGGGAATGGGTTACATTAGGTGAACTATGTTCTTTCCTTTCTCGTGGGAAATCTCCAAAGTATTCAGAAGAAAGAATATATCCCGTATTTGCACAAAAATGTAATTTATATGACGGGGATATTTCATTAGAAAAGGCTCGGTTTTTAGACCCTGATACAATCTCCAAATGGAGTGAAGAATACAAGTTGAGAGATGGAGATGTTCTTGTTAATTCAACAGGTACAGGAACTGTAGGAAGGACAAGGTTTCGTAATTTTGGAAGAAAAAGCAATCTTTTTTTGTATAAAGGCAGCTCGGGGGAGTGGGAAATGTCGTGGGTTACGATTTGGAAACCGTTCTCAATTCCACGTTCTGCTTTGGATTGCTTTCAAAGAACTCCAATTCTGAGCCACCAGCCGTTTCTATGACCCCTCATCGAGTGCAAAGGTACAAAGATTTTTTGAAACCACCAAATATTGTAATCGTTATCAATACATTTCGTTAGCCTTTGTTTGTCTTTGTCTCTTTTAGGGAGTCATGCAGAATATGTAACAAGGCGGTGGAGCGCGATGGCCAAGTCCTCGTCGAGTGCTAGAGCCTTTCCTTGCAGTTGCAGAGGGATGGTGGGATG
>CACZIT010000009.1 GCA_902781315.1 uncultured Prevotellaceae bacterium | reverse complement strand
GTGAGATAGACATATAATTGATAAACATCTCTGGCATTCTTGTCCGTACGATGTGTGCCAAGATAGTAGCGCCCTGTCTGTGAGGCGTCTAAATACTCTTTAGGCAGGCGCGTGTTTTCTTTGTACTTTTTCGCGCCACCCTCCTTGGAGTCCACCTTATTCTCAATGATAATCTGGAGTTTCTTGTTTCCTCCACTTATATCAATAATATCGCAATCAATAAACAAATCTATGCGATCCTGACTATTTGAAGCAATTTGCAGCGCATTTACAAAGTCGGGATAATCAATCCAGCCGCTGTTATAGCCTTTTGTATATTCATCCTTATTGTTTTTGCATAAGGCATCAAACACATCCCGGGCAAGTGTGCTAACAGGTTGTTCTGTCTCAACATGCAGTGATTGAATCTTCATTCTTCGAGAAACAATCCATGTTTTCAGATTCTCCGGGATTAAAACTATGTTCTTTTGTTGCTCATTGCTTCGTCGAACCAATATATCAAGAAGCATCATCACAGGGGAGGCTGAATCTAAAGACGTATTGCAAGAAAACAGCCATTTTAGGAAAGACGAGAAAGTTGTTTCGCTTCTTTCCTTGGAGATGATTTCAAAGAAAGAAGGCTCATTGTATTTTTCCCTCATCACGAGGAAATCTTTATCCTCGTTGAAGCGAATGATCTGGTTAAGGTATTCTTTATAATCCATACTTTTTATTATTAATTAATAGAACACACCTATAGTTACTTCACAAAAATAATTCAATTCACTCAGCGTCCTTCATCACGATGTTCAGGTTCCCGAAACACTGGCGGAGGGCATAGAGCAGGGGCTCGCCCTGGTCGGCCTCGGTGGTGATGACGAGGCGGTCGGGGGCTTTGCGCTCCAGATATTGGACATTGCCACGATAATATACTGAGTCACTGCCCACGAGCAATTTAATCAGTTGCTGTTGCGGCACAAAGAGCCCCAGTCCGTCCTCCTCGTTCTCTGGGATGCCGAAGCGCTGGGCGAGGTCGCGGATGAGGGTTTCTATACTATCGAGCGTGTCGGAATCACCCGTGAGGGTGTACTTGTAAGTAGATGGGTATTCTTCGCCAGGGTCTTCTTTATCATCCCATTGGTCCCATTCTTCTATGGCATCGCCAGCCATGTCATAATAGGCTTTTGCCTGATTCAAGTTAATGAAGAAACCATGCTCCTCATCGCCCCACGCATACTTGTGATAAAGTTGGCGAGCTGCCCATTTGTTGCCTTTGTCGCAGAGTTCCTGCAAGATGGCAGGATCATCAATATCCTCAGCCGCATTTTCCTCGCCTCGTTCAACAAGCATGAGCAGCAATGGCTGTTTGTCAAGCGGATACTTGCAAGCCCAACGAATCTCGTCTGTTCCAATATGATGATGCTCAGCTTGCTCATATATGATTTGTGTGAGTCGTTTCTTCAATGTCTCGTCTGGCTCGAAGAGGGTACCTTCAACGATATCCGAACGTGTAAACTTATACTCTTCGCCCGTATCTTCGTCGGTGAAAGTCTCTTCCCATTCGTGGATCTTCTGGTCCATGCCCAAAAGAATCAGACAACAGGCTGGCACAATATTATCCTCAGCGAGAGCCTTCAGCCAGGCGAAGTCCTCAGCCACCAGGGAATGGAGAGAGCGGCCAAAGAACAGGTATTCACTGACGATGCGCGGATACCAGCCTTCGTCGGCACGGGCTTTGGCCAAGGCTGACTGGAAGACTTGCTCGGTATTGAATATGATTTTCTCATAAGTTTCCTCCATATCATCGGCCCAGTGCATCAATGCCAGTAGCGACGGCCTGCTTTCTTCCCACTTCACTTCTTGCCCGCGGAACGACGAAAAGAATGCCACTTCGCCTCCTTGCACTAAATCGCTCTCATCATATTTATAGCACTGGAACAGTATCTCCGGGAATTGCCGACTGAGTATGTTGAGTTGTTCTGTCGTCAGTTCATCCTCCGTCTTGCTGTCAAAAGGCCACAGTATGCTATAACGTTCGGGGAACAATGTCAGTTCAAGATCTGTATGCTCTTGCAGATAAGCAACGACCTGCTTGTAGTTCTCCTCATCTTGCATGTGAACAACCACCTGCCATGGCTCAATAGTTATCAGCTTACCGTCCTTTGTCACGGCTTCACGGCTCACCGGACCATTGCATGTCTCTACATAATGCAATGACATTTCGGGGAATGTGGCCACGACATCGACAAGGACCTTGTAGGCCAAATCAGCCTGTCTTGGCACCAGGCCTCCGACACCAATTTCTACTGACGTGCCTTGGTCAAACAACTCAAACTTCACTCCGCTGTTGTCTTCCGGATCCCGCTCTTTCATGAGCTCTTCGGCGCGAGCAAGCAGGCGTTTTGCATCATTTTTATGCTTTGATGCTAAGCTAAAAGAATAGAAGTTCATAAGGCGATGATTATTTAATGCTTCTGTAATATAGTCACTCGATGAGAAAAATTCAAAGATGAGCACAAAAAGACATCCCAAGACCTTTCTACTACAGGATAAGAAGGATGCCTGCCAGCCTCCGGTTTCATAAGAAACAATCCACAACTGGTTCTTTTGTTATTCCAGCGCTACGTTGTCAATCTTCGTCGTCTTCATCCAGCTTGACCTTGTCGGCTTCTTCCTTCGTCGTGGCTTTGTCTAAGTTCTCTGTAACGAAACGGAAAAGCTCTGGATAGCACGAAGTTTCAATCTTGTGCTCTGTAATGTCTTCCCAGTCATTGGAGAATTCATCACCAGAATAGCCGTAGCCGACGTTCATGACACAGGCTTTAACGCAAATGTGTCCGTCGTCATTCAAGCCTACAGCCCAAATTGCTATGGGCACGTCGTTCCAATCCCTGGTGTCCACTTCGTCATCCCATTCAGGGACGGCAATGTAGCTACCATTCGGATTGTTCTTCAACAGTGAAGCCGTCTCATTGAGCGCCACTTGGTAAAGTTCCTCAACCTGGTTGATAAACTTTTTCGGGTCATTTTTCATTTCCATACAAGTTCAATTAAACTAACGCTAATAATATAGTTACTTTTCTCGGAAAATTCAAATTATTCAGCAACTTCTTTCAGTTTCTGCCACACCTTCACCATGGCCCAGGTGTCGAGTTTGCAGTAGCGGAGAAGAGCTTCGCGGCTGGCCGCGATTTCTTCACGTATTCTTATTTGCTCACGCAGGGGCATCAGCGAGTCGGCCATCACCAACAGCCCATCTTGGTTCTGCACCCCCTGTTTGGGCAACGACTGTTCCATCTGTTGCAGGCGGGGGAAGATGGTCATCGCATCGCCACCGTTCTGGCAACGCTCGTCGAGGTTGTGGTAGTCCAGTTCGGGGTCGTCGGGGAACAAGGCTGGCAGCACACTCTTGATAGAGAACGAGCCACCCATGGCCGGCACATAGTAATCGCCTGCACGGAAGGGGTCGATGAGGTCGATGATGTGGTCGGCGATCTTCAGCAAATGCGGAGCGAGGTCGGGATAGAGAGCAGCCAGTTCGCGTATGCGCCCACGCTCAAACATCTTGTTATATGCCAGGGTGCAGGCATCCATCGGTATGTCCCTGCAGAGTTGCTCGGCCAATGGGCGCCGCGGGTCGCTGCCGTCGCTGGGAGCCAGAAACTCGCGATGCACATAAGGGTCAATCTCATTCTGCTTGATGTGCAGCGAGTACTGGAACGTGATCTGAGCATACACCTTCGCCCCGTCGTATCGTGGCACGGCATCCTGCATCGTCTCGAAGTCGAGGAAATATAGCGGATAGGAAAGCCGGTCGAGGAATTTGCGGATGCCTTCGGGGTTGACAAACTCCTTGCCCGTCAGTGCCGCCTCGATCTGCATGTTCTGAATAGGGCCTATATCTTTCGTGCGCAAATCTTCGAATGCGACGAGTCCCTGATGGTAGCAGTCCAACTTCTTCTTGAAGGTGAAGCCGCCACGCCCTTGTCCGCCATAGACATCGAACACCGAAGGCGTTGGCACATGATGCTTCAGCTTGCAATAGTCCCAGAAAGCACATTTGTAAGGCTTCATGCAGCATTCCGAAAGTTCCACATCGGGTTCCTGATCGCTATTGATCACCTTCATGGCCTGGCCGACGCGCGTCGGCACCTTCAGGTATTCATTCTCCACCAGCTCCTTCATGTCGTTGACAACAAAGAGCTGCTTGACGTCAAGTGCGCCATGCCTCACGTAGCCGCTGTTCAGGCAAACCAGATATGTGCCCGTGACATGGATGCCGCATTGTTCCAGCACCCACTTCTGGTAAGCAATATCGGGCGCATATTTCTCCAACTTAGCCTCCTGTCCATTAAACTCCGGAAAACTAGTGCTTTTCACCTCGTAGATGGCCCAGCCACCAGGAGTCTTGCGCAGAATGTCAACGGCACAATAGCCGCCCTCGCAGCTGAACGAAGCCTCGCAGATGTTCTCCACGCCCTCGTCCATATACTGCTTTGTCTGTTCTATCATCTTCTGAAGATCCAAGCTGCCGTCTTCCTGATGAGAGGTAACTTCTTTGAAGTCGCCAAAGAGCCCCATCGCCAGGTCGCCCACCACGTTTCCCTGTGCAAATCGAGCCTCCATACCTGCATCTATGGTTGCCTCTTCAGGCTTATACACCTTCAGCCAGAGGTTTTTCGGGCACTGGCAGAAAGCAGTGTAACGCGATTTTGAAAGTCTTTTCATATCGTTTAAATAGATTTTTTTCTCTCTTTATTGTTTTTCGCCAATGGCCTGAACAATGCGCTGGCGCATCCGCTCGACAGCATAGGAGATGAATTTGGAGTCAGCATTTAGGTCATATTCCTCTGCAGCCTTTACCAACCCTTCGTTTCCAATCTCTATCAGTTCTTCAAGCGTCAGCTCTTTTCTCTGATACTGTACCGCTACACTGATGACAAATCGCTGATTGCTCTTTACAAACTGTTCCTTCTCTTCACAGTCTGGCCCTTTCTGCTGGATGGCCTTAACCAATGCCAACTCTTCCTCTATGCTCAGCAATTTTTCACGACCAATTGCCGCAAGGTATTCATTCAGCCTTTGACCTGCCAAATATTTCAGAACGCTCTCCCAATTGGGGAACTGCTCTGAGCCGAACTTGATCCATTCGCCGGCAAACTCGCTGGTACCGTTCTTCCCACGGTCGTCAATCAGATAGTCGCCCTGGCAGAGGTCCTTGCGGTGGGTGATGACCATCCGCTTGTGGAATACGTCATCAAGGTACTTAGTCACCCACTCCACCTTGTCCGACCATGCCGACGGATTCTTCCACGGAGCCGTGGAGAGGATGAACAAGTCGTAATGCTTCTGCAACTCATGCACAGCATCTATGGCCCCCTCCATCGGCTTCATCTTGGCGAACAAGCCAGGAATCTCATCCAACCGTCCGGCATATTCAGCCTTCACTTCCTCACTCACCTGGTCGAGTCCCGACTGGAAGTCCACCAGCACATTGTCCATGTCAATAAATACGCGCTTCATGTTTTAGTATATACGTATCATTTCATCACTATCCAGGAGTGTGCCAATACTTACAGCCTCTGGGTCTTTGTTTTGTGTAGCATCTCGCCATAGTCCTTCATCACACATACCCTGATTATTGATTGTACCGACAATGTCACCGAATGACCAATGTTTAAAGACAATCCAATCTGGGATAATGGATTTTTCTCTCAACTTTTGCCACTTTGCGCAAAGGCGTTGGAATCCTGTAATATCATCTGTAATGATATCATCCTGCAGGGTGGTGCAAAGTGCAACTATTTTTTGAATCAGATCATCAATGCCTTCTTGGTCAAGCTTGTTTTCCGAGTCAACCAAATCACGGCAGAGTTTGTCGATGGTCTGGAATGCTTTGTCTGCAAAGGTGTAAATTGAGCACAAACGAATATAGTTGAGTAGATTCATCTGTGCCTTTTCCTCCTTCAACTCATCAAACTCGTTTGGCAACAAACTCTTGTACTTTGGAAGAACTTCAATGATTCTTGCTTGCACTTGATTTAGATATTCTACATACTTTTGCGCCCCTTCCCAGAGCTGCTGATAATCAGTTGCCATAACCTGTCTGTAAGTATAAGCCGGGATTATTTTTTTTGATATTCTTAAAACCATAACTCATTTGTCGATTCCCTATACATCGCGAGGTTCTTAGATTGTTTATTGTTCTTAAGTTAGAGTCCGATGCAAAGACAGCCGATTCTTGATGGTAAATGTATTATTCACTTTCAAGATAGTTGAAAATACCTATCATTGTACTCCATCCTAGAATAAAGAGAACTGTTTCAAGAGTTGTCATATTATTATCGTTTTGATGTTAATAGCAAACCTAATATATACTTTACAAGTTATTCTTACTCTAACACAATATAGGAACAGTTAGCCAAAAATACAAAAAATAGAGTTACTTTTTCAAAAAAAATCTATGCCGTGATAACTTAAGAGAATAGAAGCGGTGTAAACGCAAGAACGGGTAACGGCCTGAAGACCTAATCTTTCGAGTAGGCCTTCAGGCTGATTAAAAGGGGAACTCATCGAAATCGTCTCATGGCTTAAACACCTTAACGATAGTTTTTTCATTCCTCAATTGTCGTTGTACCCGAACTTTCGTGTTCTAAGCACTTCCTTCCAGTAGTTCTCTCGTTCAATGATCATCTTATCATCTTCACTTTGGGTCTGGCAAATACAGAATGTCGTTTAAAAGAATCACAACAATTGATTTGGTTTTAGTCGTTATTCTGCAATGAGATTAAATTTCCCCGGGGCTTGGTCAAAAAGCACATCGACGAAATCCCAGTTTCCGACACCCCATTGATTGCAGACAGCAAACTTGCCTTCGGCTGTTTCAATCATCGTGTATCTGTTCTTGTAAGCATCCTCAGAGAGAAGACCTTGTTGATACCTCTGCTCGAAAGTCTGCTCGTTGTAAAAGAACGCGCGATTGTAGGAGTCTTGCGCAGGCAAGGCGTAGCCGTTGTCAATCAGTGCCTTAGAAGCGCAGAGGATGACAGCCCGTTTGCCGAGGTGCTTGCCAAGTGTCTGGCCATTGAACTTCAGTGTGTATTTGGTGTAATCACGTGTGGTATACGGTTTTAACACAGCGGCCTTGTCAGGCATGATGTGATAGATGGCCATGAAGAGAGGTTGGTTGCGCTCGTAGAATTTCTGCAGCACCAGGTCTTTCGGATTGGAGCCATTTGCCGAGTTAGAGTTGGCTGCCTCAGTAATGATGGGCTCGTATTTCGTCCAGAAATCCTCAAGTCTAGCCTTCTCGCCCTTGCTCACAGCAAGCACCGTAAGCGCGTTGTCGCTGTCAGAAATCGACGGGACGCTCAGGGCGTTGATGTATTCGCTAAGATATGTCTTGACGGTATGTTCCAAACCCATATCTGACACCAAGGGGTCGAGCACGTAGTCCATCAAATCCTGATAGGTGAGTGGAATGAAATGCTTGTCGGTAGCATGTGTGCCTCTCGGCGTTAAGAACACGTAGATGGTGAAGACGTTGGCGTTGTAGGCAATATCCTTAGGATGTTCCGAGATGGCCGAGTAGTAGCGCTGCGTCTGATTGAGCTTCAGGTAATCGTCTTTATCCGAGAACTGGGCCTTCGGCAGATTGTCCATTCTGGGTGCCGTTACGTTTCTGCCCTTCTCATCGGCTTTCATTTCTTCAGCAAACACCTTGTTCTCAATGATGATTCTGAGATGACTCTTTCCGCTGACAGGCTTTGCAAGGGTTGCCGTGAGATAGATGTCGAGACGGTCGAGTGAAGGAATCGCGCTGATGTCCTTGACCGTTTGCTCCGTGGTAGCTTTCACACCGGCGAGTTCCAATGTTCCCGAAAGGATGGCTGCTTTCAGGGCTTCATCGGTGTTGATGGGGCTGTCGACGTTCGCAGAGTTCTTCACCAGTGCATTGAGGAATAGCATCAGTGGAGCGTTTCCTTTCGAAAACTCATCACCCTGCAGGAGCCATGCGATGAAGGCACTGTGGGTTGTCTCGTTCCTTGTCTTTGACAGGATTTCAAGGAATGACTTCCTGGTGTAGTAATCTCTGATAGACTTTGTTGACTGATCACTGTTGAATTCTAACAGTTTGCTTTGAATGTCTGAATAGTTCATGTTTCTTAATTTTAGGTGAATCATATTATTTATCATTAGTCGCGCTCGGATTGCCGACTAAAACGAGTTCCGAAACTCCTCGACCTCTTTTCGCAGTTGGTCGATTTCTTCAAGAATTTTGTCAAGCCGATCGCGAGGACTGGGCTTCTTTGGCCTTATGATGTTTCTTCCAATAATCAATTTTCCCATAATAAAATAATATAATTAGTGTTGAGGTTCTGTTGTAATATAGTTACTGGTTTAGAAAAATTAAAAATGTAATATGCAAATGTAAGCAATTAGGAGGGAATTTGCCATGTCATTTCAATGTCATTTGAAGAATAAGGAAGAAAAAGTTTCGATGAACGGATAATATTGCTTATTTTTGCAATTGAAATGAAAAAGGAACATCAGAAACTGCTGGAGACCATTGAAAAGGAGGTGGGCAAGAAGTTGCTGACACCGAAAGACTTCGAATGGCTGTCGGAGAAGGTGGAGGCGCGCACGAAGGAGCACTTGAGCGAGTCGACACTGATGCGACTGTGGGGATACAGGCCAAGCGTGGGTGCCCGACAGTCGACGCTTGACATCCTGTCGCGCTACTTGGGCTATGCCGACTACGTGACATTCTGCCAATGGTGTGTCGACAACAAGGAGCAGCAAAGTGACGAGGTGGTTGGTCGCCACTTGTACACGGAAGAACTGACGGTAGGGACGCGACTAGTGCTGACATGGTATCCTGACAGGCGGTGCTTGGTGGAGCTACAGGAGAATGGCGTGTTCACCATCGTGGAAGCCGTGAACACGAAGCTGAGCGCAGGCGACACATTCCGATGTGACCTTTTCATCGAGGGCGAACCTCTCTACATGAGCCAATTGGTTCATGAGGGCAGGCCACCGATGGTTTACGTAGTGGGAAAGGTGAATGGCATCAGGTTCGACTACCTGGCTGCCGATGATGAGCCGGGCGACACGGACTGCTCGGAATAATGGGAAACCACAGTCTCCTGAACGCGCATGAGATACTTTGCACGATGCACGATGTTGTCGTGCCAGCGCTGCCAATGGTCGAGCATGGCCTGCAGCACCTTCAGACGCTGCTCATCGGTGAGGTTGCTGAGGGAGTCGAGGGCATAGTCGTAAGCGAAGGCATTCACCGAAAGGATTTTCTCATTGATTTTCGGATCCAGATAGTGCCAGTGTGAGATGGTGTCCATCTGGCGATTGAGGTCGGTCGCGGCAATTTGTTTGTCGAGAGCGGTCAGAGCCTGTGCAGTAATGGTGGGCACACGGTTGAGCTCGTTATAGATAGTGTCTTGGCGTGATGAGAACTGATGCCAGAAGAACACGCCGAAGAGCACAAGCAGGAGCAGGGGCACAGCCATGAAAGCAAGCTGACGACGACGCGTGGCTTGCTGTCGGCGGGCAGCAATATCCTCCTGCAGGGCTGCGATGTTGGGATAGCGGCGGTCGATGGGCAGCAGACAGTGACGGGCCACGTTGGTCCAGAAACCTTCCAGCGGCAGCTGGCGCATGATGACGCCCAGCGAATAGATGTCGTTGCGCACGTCGGGCACACTTCCGGAAGCTTGCTCGGGCGACATGTACTGACGGGTGCCGGAGGGCTGCTTCAGATAGGCATGGCTGTCGGTATCGGCCAAGGAGAAGTCGATGAGCTTGACATGCAGACCATTGCGGGTGAGCATGATGTTGGAAGGCTTCAGGTCGCGATGGGTGACGGAAGAGGCATGCATGTAGGCAAGTGCCTCGAGGAGTTCGTCGATGACGTGCTGGCAAGAGTTGGCATCAGTCATAGTGCCTTGCTCCAAGACTTGACTCAGCGTTTCGCCATCAACATATTCAAGCACGATGCACTCGCCCACGGAGATGCACCGGCCTTCACTGTCGACATAGTCGTCGAGATGCTCCAACCCCAGGCAGCCAACGATGTTGGGGTGGTTGAGCAGCATGAGCACTTCCATCTCTTTGAGCAACATCTGCCGATGGGTCACGCTACCACGCAACTCGGGCAGGAGTGCCTTCAGCATGTACCATCGTCCGAACCGCTTGGCACGATAGAGCTGGTGAGAGGCGGTCTGGCTGAACAGCGACACCTCGGTAAAACCGCGGTGCAGCTGCTCTGCCGCATCTGACATATAGCCCGAGAACGAGTCGTCCTTCAGGAAGTCAGTGTCTCGATGATCAGGATGATGGTCCATTGTTACTTTGTCACCTTGTTACCTTGATAAACCGGTATGGTCTCTGCATGATAGCGGAACCGATAGCACAGAGGATTGTCCATATAGACATCAGCATACTGAGCTGGAACGACCACGGTGGCCAACTGGTAGGTAAGGTCGTCGAAGGTGTCGTTGTTGTAGCTCTTGGGAGGGGTGGATCCCGTGAAGACGATGCGACGCAAAGCCGTGCAGCCAAGGAATGCTCGGGGATAGATGACGCGCATACTGTCAGGAATCACCATCTGGCGCAGCGATGTGCAGTCCTGAAACGACAGGTCAGAGATGCAGTAGGTCGTCGGTGGCAGATGGACCTCGGTGATGCCGGCACAGCGCTGGAATGCGCCACGGCCTATCCATCGCATCGGGATGTCCCTACCATCACGCACCACGATGTGGTCGGGCAGGAATATCTCGCCGGCAAAGTCGGTGGGAATGGCGGGGCGGTCATACAGCTGATAGCCCACGGCAACACCAAGTCCGTCGGTGCCCGGGTCATTGCCCACATGGAAGACCATAGGCAGCATGCCCTCACTGGTCTTGACGAGATGAGTGAAGGGTGGCTCGTCCTGGGTATAACAAAAAAGAACCAGGAGCAGGAGGAAAGAAATGACAGCCAGACGCTTCATAACGAAAACAGGTGGGCAGATACTACGATGAGCATCGTGTCCACCTGTTTGTGAAATAATTGTTAGACAATAAATAATTCTTACTTCACGCCGAGAGCTTCGAGGGCGGTCTTGGCAGCCTCATCGTCGGGAGCGATCTCGAGGATCTTCTTGAAGTTGGCGATGGAGGTGGGAGTATCGTTATTCAGGTAGTAGTAGGAACCGAGATAACGATAGGCCTCGATAAGGCGCTGGTTGTCGCCGGCATCGCGCGTGGCAGCATTGCCAAGATGGTCGACGATGGCCTGATAGAAGGGCTTAGCAAGCCCCTTTTCGCTTTCAGGGTCCATGGCGCCGGCCAGACGTGCACGCATGAAGTTGGCGTAGTCAATCTGCTCGGGATAGGTATCGCCCAGCTTAGCATAGGTAGCATCGGCCTTCATGAAGGCATCAATCTGAGCCTGACCCGTGAGGTCGGCACCCATCTTCTGATAGATAGAAGCCAGACCGGCGATGTCGTAGGCAGTGGGTTTTTCCTTACCCTGGAGGTAGAGGTCGTAGTACTTGGTGCCATTCTCGAAATCGTCGTTAGCGATGTAGGTGTCGGAAAGGTTCTTGTGGGTCATGTTGACCTGATCCTTATTGTCCTTGTTGGCCTCGAGAGCCTTGTGGAACATCTCAACGGCGCGGTCGTACTGCTTGGCATCCTTCAGCGCGGTGCCATAGTAGGTGTAGTCGAAGCCAGAGATCTTGGCACTGTCGGAACGATTGAAGAGGGCGTCGGCATACTGCAGAGCCTCGTCGGTGCGCTCCATATCGGTGAGATTGTAGAAAGCCAGACGGTTCCAGGCAGCCTTGCGGGCATCGCGAGTCAGACCGTACTTAGCGAGTTCGAGACTCTTCTCACGATCCTGATGCATCCAGGAAGCCATGGCGTAGTTGGTGATGTCGACATCCTCCATCTTGGTCTTGTCGACCTTTCCATAGTACTCAATGGCCTTGTCGAGCATGTTGGAGTTGTAGTAGATTCGGCCAGCCAGAGCGTCGACAGCAATGTCGGGACGCTGCGCGCGCAGGTCGTTGAGGTTGTTGACGGCTTCCTGAGGACTACGTCCGCGCAGGATGTTGGCATACTTGAAGTAACCCTCGGGGTCTTTGGGATCCCAATATTTGGCCTGCTGGTACATCTCGGCAGCCTTACCACCATCGTCCTGAGTGACGGCGATGTCGCCCATGAGGATGTAAGCCTTGGCAAACTTCTTGTCGCGAGCAGCAGCCATCTCGGCATACTTTGTAGCGTTGACGGGATCCTTGGCATCAAGGAAAGCCTGGCCGATGGCAACGAGCATCTCGGGATTCTTCTTGAAATCCTTTACGATGCCCTTCATCTGCTTATCGACATCAACCTTCGATGCGATGATGTTCTTCACCTGGCCGAGGACGGCCTTGTCTACTTGAGCCATTACGGGAGCGCTGAAGCTGAGCATCAGGGCTCCAATTGCGAAATATTTGAACTTTTTCATACCTTCTACTTTTTTAAAGGGTTATACATTTTTATTTTAGGAGTTCAAGGAGTTCAAGGAGTTCAAGACAATAGCCTTTCCTCTTTCATCCTTCTGCTTTCCTCTTTCATCCTTCATCTTTCATCCTTGTTTTGATTGTATGACGAGAGGGAACTCCAAAAGTTAACTGCATTCAAATAAATTAACTAAAGAATAGCCTTCTACTTTCTGTGACGGAAGTAACTGGACGTTTTCAGCCTACTCCTCGTTGACATGGATGCTCTTCAGACGAATGTCACCCCGATAGGGCAGCATGTAGCCCGTCTGGAAAATAATCATCTGGCCGCGCGGGCTCTCAAGGAAATGGGCAAATCCCCAAGGCAATCCACGACGCGGGTCGGTGACGAGGGCATAGATGGTGCGTATGAGCGGATACTCCTGACTATAGATGTAGTACTGGTCGGGCTTACGGCTGTTACTAGGCGTGGCCTTGTCGAGCTTGGTGACCGACATGGTACGGATGTTTCTGTTTCGGGCAACACTGCCGTCGCCTCGCTTGTCATCGAGCCAGTTGCTGCCGATGATGCCGATGGCGCCGGGTGTTTTCTCTACGTAGTTGATGACCTCGGCACTGGTCTGCACAGCCGCCACGTTAGGATTGGCGATGGGCTTTCCGCCGAGAATAGAGTCTTCAACATAGTGTACGGCACTCGACTTCTTATTGTCGAATACCACGGTGATCTCTCCCTTCTTGGATCCGGGATAGATGTCGCTCCACTTTGTTACCTCACCGTTGAGGATACGCTTGATGTCGGCAACGGTGATGCAGGAGTCGGTGTTCTCCTTGTTTTGGATGAGCGACAGTCCGTCGAAGGCCAGTGTCATGGCCAAAGGTGTGAGTCCTCTGTCGATGAGGCTCTGGCGCTCCTCCTCCTTAAAGTTGCGCGCCGAGATCATGAGGTAGACCTCGCTTTTCAGCAACTTGGTAATGCCCTCAGACTCGCTGGTATAGATGGGTTTGAGTTCGGCATTGCCTTTACACTGTATTTTCTCGAAGACTTCACGTTCTTCTTCGATAATGGGACTAAAACTTTCGTCAGAGGCGAAACTAATCACCCCTGACGAAGCTGTGTCTGTTCGCCCGCTTTTGGGCTTCTTGTCTGAGCAGGATGCCCAAAGCGCGGCGACCAGTGTTAATCCTACGAATGTGTAAGATAAGTTCTTGTTCATTTCTTGATGTTTGCTTGCTATTACTGCAGTCTGAATGATACAGGCACGTTGTACTTCACGCGCACGGCCGAACCATTCTGCTTACCAGGAATCCAGTGCGGCATCGACTTCACGACGCGAGCTGCTTCCTTGTCGAGCGACGGGTCAACAGACTTGACGACCTTGACATCGGTGATAGAACCGTCCTTCTCGACGACGAACGATACGACCACACGACCCTGCACACCGTTCTCCTGTGCTACAACCGGGTACTTCACATTGTTGCTCAGATAGTCCATCAGGGCAGCCTGTCCACCGGGGAACGAAGGCATCTGTTCAACGACGTCGAAGACCTTGTTTTCGACTTCAGGTTTGGGCTCGGGCTGTGCCACGGCCTCTTTCAGTTTCAGCACCTCACCGGCTGCATCGTCATTACCCTTCACATCGAGGGCACCGATGGCGGTTTTGGTATTCATCAGCTCGTCCTGAGTCTTCAGCTCGTCCTCGGGCTTCACTTCATCGTCCTTCTTGATGACAGGAGCGGTGAACTTCACCGAGCTCTTTACGCGCTCAACGACCTTTTCGGGCTGCTGAATCTCGACTTTCTTCTGCTTCACTTCAGCCTTCTCTTTCGGTTTCTCGAGAGCGGAGAGTTCCTGGACGGTAGTCACAGCAACCTTCTTGTTGGCCTCGGTGATAACATTATTCACCTTAACGGCGATGAATGCAAGAGCAGCTATAGCGAGCATGATGAGAATAGACTTCACGTTTCTGGCAGAAGTGCCCTTACGCAGCTTGTAAGCTCCGTAATCCTGGTTTCTACCTTCAAACACGAGGTCGACCCACTCATTGTTTACTAGATCTATTTTTGCCATTTTCTTAAGCTATTAAAAGTTAGTACTAGATTTCGACTTCCTTCACGCCAGCTTCCTTGAGGAGTTTCAAGTCGTCGGGAGTGATATCGTCAATCACATACTTACCAATGCTGCAAATCTGCATTTCATCGAGAGCACGCACCACGTTGACATAAGCTGCCTTATCGGTAGGTTTGATAATGACCGTCATGGTCTGAATCTTCTGACCAGAGCCCGTGATGTCACCAGCCTTGATTTTGGCCAGCTCAATGTTGTAGATTGAGTCATTCCACTGTGAGGGATGAGCCAGACGCTTCTCGTCGAGTTTGGCCTTAGCCATCATCACGTCGCGCACAGGCTGGGTGTTGTCCTCAGTAACGTGGGTGATCAGAGCCTTTCGGATACCTTCCTTACCCCAGTCAACCTTCTGCAGGCAAGTGGGATCGTCGTACTTAGGAAGACCTGCGACATAGTAGAGGTGGTCCTTGTCGGCGGTGACATACATCGTGATGGTGTATGAAGCCTTGGTCACGGACTTGTCCTCATCGGTCATGTTCTTATCCTTACTCGGCATCGTCAACTCCATAGTCTGCGGCTTAGCCAAAGTCGAGCAGAGCATGAAGAAGGTAATAAGAAGCATCATCATATCCACCATCGGCGTGAAGTCGACGCGGGTCTGCATCTTCTTTTGTTTACTTGCTTTCTGTTTTGCCATACTTTAGTCCTCCTGATTAGCCTTATATGAAGTGATGAGATAGTAACGGTTCTCGTTCATATCGCGCAGCTCACCCATGATTTTCTTGATGACTCTGTAGGGAGTGTTCTGGTCAGCCTTGATGGCCACCTTGATGTCTTCGTTGGCATTGTGTGCCTCCGTTACCCACATCTGGAACTCACTCTTGTCACCATCAATACTATCAAGAGGGATACCTCCCTGCTGCTTCATGGCGAGATTTCGTGCATCGGGGTCGAGGTTGAGATAAGCTTCGAGCTTATCCATCGGCATACCCCACATACCATCCTCAAGGAATGCTGTGCGCTGGAGCGGATTGATGGACACGCCATACTGTCCGGCCATGCTCAGCAGTGCTTCCACTGAATGATGCTCATTATCCATGCCCATATATATGCGGCCGATGGAATCGACCAAGATATTGAGCACGTTAGTCTCCGGAACCTTGATCTCCGATACAGACATAGGCGTGGTGACGGTTGTGGGCTCCTTCTTCATGAACGTAGAGCTCATCATGAAGAATGTAAGCAGCAGCACCATGACGTCTGACATAGGAGTCATATCGATCCAGATGTCCGCTTTCTTAATTTTTACTTTACCCATAATGATAAATGTTTTAAAGGGTTAGCAAAAATTAAGCCTCTTCTGTGTGGTTTGCTTCGTAGGTCTGAGCGATTGAATAACCAACCTCGTCGAGGGCGTATGTCAACTTGTCGATCTTGTTCGTGAAGTAGTTGTAAGCAACAACGGCTACCCACGAAGTCAAGATACCCGAAGCCGTGTTAACCAGAGCCTCAGAAATACCTACTGACAGAGCAGCAGAGTCACCACCACCGGTAGCAGCCAGAGCTGCGAACGAACGGATCATACCTACCACAGTACCGAACAGAGCGGTCAGCGTACCGAGCGTAACGATGGTACCCAGGATCGGCATGTTCATCTGCAGGGTGGGCATCTCGAGCTGAGTAGCCTCCTCGTGAGCCTGCTGGATCTTGGCGACCTTCTGAGCCTTCTTCATACCGGGAGTAGCTTCCATCTCCTTGTAAGCCTTCAGCGAAGCGCCTACAACGTTAGCAACAGTACCACGCTGGTCGTCGCACAGCTTCTGAGCCTTTGCGAAGTCACCTTCCTTCAGAGCCTGCTTGATGTTAGCAACGAACTTGGGGAGCTTACCCTTACCGAAAGCGGTGCGGAGAGCGAGAGCGCGCTCGACGCTGAGAGAGAGAGCGGTGAACAGCAGCGTGATGATCACAGGCACGACGATACCACCCTTGTAGATAGTACCGAGCATGTTGGTGGGCTCGTTAGCGGTGTCACCCTCTTTGAAGTTAGCGGGGTTACCGAGCACGTACATGTAGAAGAGAACTGCTGCGATGAAACAGAAAACGATAATCCAGATTGCGGCCTGGACACCCTGGAAGCCCTGAGATTTCTTCGGGGCTGCGGCTTTAGCTTGTGTAGTTGCCATAATTTAAAATTTAATTTTTTTGGTTATTAAAAGAGTTTAAGTTGATAATTATCTAAATTTGAACACGCAAAGATAACAATTTATGAGAAAGAATCCCAACGATTAAGAAGTTTTAACTATCAAAAAATGCATTTTTCTGTGTTTTAGGCCAGTTTTGCCAGTGCCTGAGCAATCCGTTGGAGTGCTTTTCGGATGTTTTCGTCGCTCGTGGCATAGCTCATCCTGAAGCAGTCGGGGTCGCCGAAAGCATCGCCGCCGACGGTGGCGACATGGGCCTCGGTGAGCAGATACATGGCCAGGTCGGTGCTGTTGTTGATGGTGACGGAGGTTTCGCCGCTGGTGCAGGTTTTCCCAAAGAAGCTGCTGCACTTGGGGAAGAGGTAGAAGGCTCCGTCGGGGCGGTTCACCTCCAGGCCGGGTATCTGGCTGGCCAGTTCCACGATGAGGTCGCGGCGACGCTCGAAGGCCTGGCGCATCTCCTCTACACAGTCCTGCGGCAGGGTGTAGGCGGCCTGGGCAGCCTTCTGGCTGACGGAGCACGGTCCGCTGGTGTACTGTCCCTGCAGCTTGTTGCAGCCTTTGACGATCCACTGCGGTGCGGCCATAAAGCCGATGCGCCAGCCCGTCATGGCATAGGCTTTCGACACACCGTTGACGATGATGGTGCGCTCCTTCATGCCGGGGAACTGGGCGATGCTCTCGTGGTGCCCTATATAAATAATGTGTTCGTAGATTTCGTCGGCCAAGACGTAGAGGTCGTCATGTCGCAGGACGACCTCGGCCAGCGCCTGCAGTTCGTCGCGGGTGTAGACGCTGCCTGTGGGATTGCTGGGCGAGCAGAGGATGAGCATGCGCGTCTTCGGGGTGATGGCGGCCTCGAGTTGCTCGGGCGTGATCTTGAAGTTCTGCTCGATGCCGGCGCGGATGTGCACAGGTTTGGCTCCTGCCAGCAAGGCCATCTGCGGATAGCTCACCCAGTAGGGTGTGGGGATGATGACCTCCTCGCCGTCGTCGACCAGCGCCATAACGGCATTGCAGACACACTGCTTGGCACCGTTCGACACCAATATCTCGTCGGCCGAGTAGTCGAGGTGGTTCTCGTTCTTCAGCTTGGCCACGATGGCCTGCCTGAGGTCGGCATAGCCCGGCACGGGCGAATAGCGCGACCAGTTGTCGTCGACAGCCTGCTTGGCGGCCGCCTTGATGCCGTCGGGCGTATTGAAGTCGGGCTCACCCACGCTGAGGTTAATCACATCGATGCCCTGTGCCTTCATCTCGGCACTTTTCTGCGACATCGCCAGTGTGGCAGAGGTTGCCAACCTGTTAAGTCTTTCTGCAAGTTTTGCCATTGCTGTTCTATTGTTATTCGTTGCAGGGGTGCTTATTATCTTTTTTTAATTTCTGAATGTACGCGCACGATAATGGTAGCCTCATTCATCAGACATTCATTTCGGCGATGCGGTCGACGATTTTGCGGTTGGTCTCGCCGATGACGCGCAGGTCGTGATGCAGGCGCAGGCGGAACTTCCACATGCGGAAGTAGAGGAACAGGCCTACAGGCACCACGATGGCTGCCACGATGTTCATCCAACGGCGCTCGAAGGGCCGCGTATGGGCCTTCACCGACACCACGGGGTAGTGGTTGAGTTCGGTGAGCACGAACTTGTCGCGCGTGTTCGAAAGGTCGTCGATGACAGCCTCCATCTCGTCGCTGATACGCTCTATCTCGTGGTCGGGCTCGTAGCGGAAAAACACCTTCACGGGGTTGGGCATGCGCAGGAGGCTGTGGTCGCGGGCGTAGGAGGCCACCTCCTGGCTGATGCGGTTGAGAACCGTGGCGTCGGCCTGGTAGTCGGGGTCGCTGATGATGACCTCCTTGCCGAAGACGTGGCGCTTCTGGCGCAGTCCGAGCAGCCGTCGGAAGAACGTGCGGTAGGCATCCATATTGAACACCACAGAGTCGTTGTTGGCCTTATAGGTGAAGAAGGCTGCCACGGGTATGAGCACGGCGGGCGCCAGGCCCTTGCCGAACCAGACGGTCCACACGCCGATGCGCGCCATGCGGTAGCCGGTGTTGTCGAGGATGTAGAAGATGATGTAGACGATGACCGATATAATCACGGGAATGCCCAGTCCGCCCTTGCGGATGATGGCACCGAGGGGTGCGCCGATGAAAAAGAAGATGAGGCAGGAGAGGGCGAGCGTGAACTTATTGATGGCCTCGATGTCGTGGCCGCGCAGGATGCGGTCGCCGTCTTCCGAGATCATGCTCTGGAAGTCGAGTTCGCTGAGTTCCGACTGCACGGTGTTCATAGCCATGCTGACGGCGCGCGAGCGCTGGTCGTCGCTCAGGCGGTTGAGCAGCGTGTCGATATTCATTGTCTTGGCCTCGGCGCGCTTCACGGCTGCCGTGGAGTCGCTGCGCGAGAGCGGCAGCGAGTAGTAGTAGCGTTTCTGCGCAGCGTCGTAGAACTGCCGGCCTATGCTGTCGTAGACGTGGTTGAGCGAGTCCTTGTCGTAGAGAATCTGCTCCAGTCCCTTGCCGCGGGCGTCGTTCGAGAAGAGCGAGGCATCGGCCACGTTGAAGTCGCCGTCGTAGTCGAGCACGAGCCGCTTCGTGGTGAACGTCTGGCGCTGATAGGGCACCGACGCCGAGCCTCCGAACTGCTGGGACTGCATGTTCTCGAACCACTCGCCGCTCCAGAGCGACAGCAGCAGGTGCTGCTTGTCGGCCGTAGACTGCAGCATGCCCGAGTCGGCCAGGATAATCTGCTGGTCCTCGTAGCTGCCCGTCATGCGGTAGATCATGATGCCGTACAGATGGCCCGTCTCCATGTCCTTCTGCTGCACGTAGATGTTGCTGCCAGGGATGCCGTCGTAGAAGATGCCCTCGGGAATCTCCAGTTCGGGGCTCTTCTGCTTCATCGAGAGCAGCAGCTGGCGCATCTTCACGTTGGCGTCGGGGCCCACGTAGTTCTGGAAGTAGAACGATCCGAACGTGATGATGACGGCCACGACGATGAGCGAGCGCATGGTCTGCATGAGCGAGATGCCGGCGGCCTTGATGGCGGTGAGCTCGCTGCTCTCGCCGAGGTTGCCGAACGTGATGAGCGACGACAGCAGCAGGGCCAGCGGCAACGCCTGGGGCACGAGCATCAGACCCATGTACCAGAAGAACTTCGCCATGACCTCCATCGAGATGCCCTTACCGATGAGCTCGTCGACGTAGCGCCATAGGAACTGCATCATCAGCACAAACTGGCTGACGACAAACGTACCTACGAACAGCAGCATGAACTGCCGAATCATGAAGGTATCGAGTTTCTTTATTCTGAACATTCCTGTGTCTCTACGCTGAAAAAAATGAGGCACGGGCCTGCGCCCACGCACGTAATCGGCTGCAAAGGTACAAATAAGTGAGCGAAAAGCAAAGCAAAAACGAAAGTTTTTTACGCAAGACTTCAAGGCAGGATGTTTTAATTGAAAATAAGCAACTAAAACGTCAAGAAACACGAATCAACTCTCGATTTTAACATTTCCGCAAGAACACAACCATCTTGCACAAACAAAGGAAAATGTGCAATTCCTGACTATTTCCTGACAATTCCCGCCACTTCCCTACCCTCCCCGAAACAGCCGCGCGACAGCAGCGGCAGCAAAACCTATGCTCCGGGTTTCACAGAGCATGCGTTTAGTTGCTACAGACCTATGCTTTGGACGATGTAAACCTATGCTTTAGAGCACAGAAACCTATGCTTTAGCGGGACTAAACCATAGGTTTACACGAACGAAAAGACAGCCCTTTTGAAACCATCTGACAGTCAACGACTTACAGACAGTACGTTTTTCCACGAAAAAGCAAGGAAGATAGAAAAGAAAAGGGCCGATGAGCCCTCGCTGTGTTAAAACGAATTGTTAACAACCAGTTCTGTTTTAACACTTCAAAACATATCAGCACCAGCGGATGACGCATCGAGAAGAAGGGACCGACGCTGCTCACGCCATTAAAACAAGGTGCAAGCGTGCCCGTGCGAAAGTTCTCAGAGCCCGCTGGAATGATGCAGGCGCTCCAGATTGTCGTCCCAGATGTCGTGCAGCAACTGAATGTCCTCAGGTGCTGCATAGTCGACGACGTGGAGCACATAGTCGCCCGTAAGGTCGCTCTTCAGCATTCGCATCTCCAGGAAAGCCTCGCTGTCGTCCTCGTCAATCCAACGCATGCGCAAATGGCTCTGCTTCACCATTTCCAGGATCTCGAGCTTGCGCGAGTCATAGTGCATGAGCGGGTTTCCCCAGGCCAGTGTGACAGAGTTACCATCCATCTGCACCTCGTCGGCAATCCAGCGTGCCAGACCTGCCGCAGTGCTCATGAGTTGCCAGATAATCGCCGGCGAGTTCGACTTCAACTCATATTCCAATTCCAGTCTTTCTTTCTTCATAAGAAACGGTATTTGTAGGTTGATTTTGTCAGATTATGTCGTTCTTACGGTGCAAATATAGTAAAATTTTTCGAATTACGAAGAAAAAGTTGCGAAAATTTTGGTGAATTAAAAATTTAATATTACCTTTGCACCGCATTTCGAGAACGAGTGTCTCCGACAGCCCGATTTTTCGAGTGCATAGGTGAAACGTTACATGGAGGCGGGATAGCTCAGTTGGTTAGAGCGTCGGATTCATAATCCGGAGGTCGAGGGTTCGGGTCCCTCTCCCGCTACCAAAAGTAAAGACTCCTGCAAGCCGCAAGGTTTGCAGGAGTCTTTGCGTTTTGTGTGCTACAGGTGCTGCAGGAAGTCGGTGAGGCTGTCCTTCGTGTCGAGGCAGAGCTTCTGGCGGATGCGGTATCGGCTGATTTCCACGCCTCGTGTGGAAATGTTCAGCAGCGGGGCTATTTCCTTCGACAATAGGTTCATGCGAATGTAGGCACAGAGCATCTTCTCCTTGTGCGTCAGCGAGGGATAGCGTTCGTCGAGCAACTGCAGGAATCGGTGGTGCACAATGTCGAACGAGTTCTTGAAAGCTTCCAAGTCGTCGTCGTGTTCGATGTTCGTATCAATCTGCCCGATGAGTCGCGTTACACGGCGCTTGATGGTGCTGAGCAACTCCGATTTCCGCACCTCGGCTCCAGTGGGCAATGCGTTATTCAGGCTCACCGCCGTCTTCTTGATTTCCTGCAGCATCTCATTTTTGCGCACGATGTTCATTCGCGAGCGTACCAATTCGTCCTGACGTGCCCGCAACTCAAGCTCCAGTTTCTCCTCGCGCAGCGTCTCAATCTCTTCCACCTTCTCCTGAATCTCCTCTTCCTTCTCCTGCAGCTGCTCGTTTTTCTTGGCAACCAGCCGCTGCCTACTCTTCTGTGCATATCGATAGGCTACATAGGCAGAAGCCATCATCAACAAGACGTAGAGCGTATAGGCCCACCACGTTCGATACCACGGAGGCAGGATGACAAAACTGAACGACGTCTCCACAGGTTTCTGACAGCCTGTCATGATGACTCGCAGATGGAAGGTGTAGGAGCCTTCGTGCAAGTTGGTGTACTCCTTGATGCGGCGGCGAGTGTACGGACTCCACTTGTCTTCAGCCGAGCCTTCCAGCCAGTAGCTATATTGTACGGTTTTCGACGGGTCGTAGTTATTGGTGCTATACTCCAGTCGCAAGGAGTTGTTGCGCCAGGCAATCTTCGCAGGCTGCTTGCAACCATAGAACAATGTGTCGGCATAGTTGCCAATATAGATATTCCTGATGTAAGGACGCACATGCAACTCGCCAGAGGCGCCTTGGGATGCAGGCAGAGAGATACGGGAGACGTCGTGAGTTCCCTGAGCCCCTCCGACAACCTGCAGCATGGCAAAACCGTCCTCAGTACCAATGATGGCCTCTTGTCCGTTGTCGTTGAAGCTGATGTTCTCGAAGTCCTCCATCAGGTAATCGTTCAGGTAGCCATTGTTGTCCTTTCCTGTCACCACGTGCAGAGTTCCATCGGAGACATACCACAGCCGGCCCTTCGAGTCCTGGCGGATATACGTGTAGGCGACGTGTCCTTCCAGCTGGTCCTCCAGCTTGGGGAAAGGCTCCAGGCGGTCGTTGGTGGAGTCGTAGCGAAACAGTCCGCTTCTGCTTGCCACAACCGTTTCACCGTTCACCTTTGCTATGCAAACGTTATCGCCCTTGGGCAACTGCGCGGAGTTGTAGCACCGCTGCGAAATGACCTTGCTCAGATCGGCACTCAACACGAGACGGAAGAGGCCCTTCTCCTTGTTGGCTACCCATACGGCACCCGAGCCATCCTCCACATAGAACGTCTTGGCCGACAGGTCTGCACCTTTCACTCGCTCGGCCATCTCCCATCGTCCCCCTTGTCGGCGCATGAGCTGCAAGCCCCAATAGGTTGAGACAAGGAGCACATCGTCGCGATAGCCAAGTGAGCGCACACCCCATACACCTCTTTGATGATAACGCGTGATGCGATCGCCATCGATCATCAGGAAGAAGTGCCTGCCGCCACAAAATAGCTTTCCGTCGATGGTGTCGATGCACAACACCTGGCTACCCGTGCCTTCAATAAAGCGGATGTCGCCCGACGCCATCTCATAAAGTCCCTGATTGCTACCCAAATAGAGCTTTCCGCGATATCGCATGCTACAGTTGCCGCTTCCCACGGGCGACTGCCGGCTATTGAGAAAGCGAAGTGGAGAGTCGAGGGGCACGCAGTCGATACCGTTGTCGAGTCCCAGCCAGAGGTTGTGCTCGCTGTCGAAGGCTGCAGAAAGCACCATTCGGCTCTGCAAGCCGTTGTCCATCGTGATTTGTTCGGCAACACCTGTCGCCAAGTCAAGCAGGAACACGCCATCGTGAATGGTGCCCAGCGCCAGCAGATGATCGCTGATGGCCGCACAGGTGAGTTGAGAGTGGAGAGTGGAGAGAGGAGAGAGGAGAGGTGAGAGGCGGTTGTTGTCGTAGAGGAACAGTCCGCGCTCACTACTCACCAGCAGGAGTTTGCCTTCATAGGGAAGCAGAGCCACGATGGGCGACGTCTGCTGAATGTCGATGCCGTGCAGCGGGGCAAACTTCTTCCCCATGAGCACATAGACGCCTGTGGCAGTTGTGACGTAAAGACGGTTGTAGACCACAGCTGAATAACTCAACCCATGTGGGTCGTGGATACGACTACGGGTGTTGTTGATGTAGATAGCTGTGTCGCATTGGAAATAAGTATTATTCCCTAATCGATGAATGTTCCATACATTCAACTGACCGATTTTCTCTACTGACTCCGAGAGCCGCTCGTAGACCATACGCCCCTTTTCATTACGCACAAACCGGCCAAACTGGCCAAGGGCACCAACATAGATGCCGTCGCGAGCTGCATAGACCGACCTGACCTTTGCATTGCCAGGCAAGCTGTAGGTTTTCCAGTTCGCCCCGTCGAACTCCAGCAAGCCTTTGTTATTGGCAAAGTACATCCAGCCTTCATGATTCTGGACGATCTGCCAGTTTTGGTTGCCCGACCGATATTGCTGCCTCGAATAGTTCACAACAGCATGCTGCCAGGAACCATTTGCCATGAGGGGCGCTGACACGAGAAGCAGGCCGGCCGAGAGGAGGATTGTTGTGCATAAATGTTTCATGCTGCAAAGATATCGTTTTTTTCTGAAACTACCAAATACTATGAGATAGTTTTTTAGAAACTCACTTTTTTGAAATGGTTATTGATTATCAATACGTTACAATTTTGTTGAGAAACTTTTGATGTAGTCGTTGAGAAGAGCTATAGTAGTTGTGATGTAGTTATATCCTTGGCATGAATTAAGAATAGGTGTAACTTTGCGGCATCAAAACGAAACCAAACATCTATTATTATTTAATTTAAATCTTATGAAACTAAAAGCATTATCAACTGGTATTTGGCAGCCGCTCATCGTTGGCTGCTGGTTATTCCTTTTGAGTGCGGCAGCTTGGGCACAAGGTCCTCTCAGCGTGAGAGGTACGGTGCTGGATGCTACTACGCACGAACCTATGATTGGTGTCAGCGTCATCGAACAAGGCACTTCGAACGGTGCTATCACCGACATGGACGGCCACTTCGTCCTTCAGCAGGTCAGACAGCGCGCCACCATTCAGTTCTCCTATGTGGGATATCTCGACTTAACGCTCCCTGTGGCCAATGCCTCCGGCGAGATTCTGATGCGGGAAGACGACAAGACGCTCTCTGAAGTGGTCGTCGTGGGTTACGGCACGCAGAAGCGCGCCAATCTCTCTGGTGCCGTGTCAGCCGTAGAAGGCGACAAACTGGCCGCCAAGCCGACGAGCGACGTGCTGAGCGCCATGCAGGGCGAACTGCCCGGTGTGGCTGTGCTGCGCTCCAGCGGTGAACCGGGCAGCGAGACCTCCGGCCTGCGCATCCGCGGTTTCTCCTCGGCCAATGCCACAAGCGCACTGGTGCTCATCGACGGTGTGGAAGGCGACCTGGCGTTGCTGAATGCCGACGACATTGAGAGCATCTCGGTGCTGAAAGATGCTTCGGCTTCGGCCATCTATGGTGCCAGAGCAGCATCGGGCGTCGTGCTCGTGACCACGAAGAGCGGCACCGAGGGCAAGCCGAAAATCTCCTATAACGGCTACTACGCCGTGAACACTCCCGGTAATATGCCGGAGCGCCTGCCTGCTTGGGAAGAACAGCAGTGGATTAACATCGGCCGCTACAATCAAGGCGGCAGCTACGAGTGGAACAAGGAGAAGACCACCTGGGTTGCCAACCCGAACTTCAACTACTACCCCAATAACAACAACGGCCGCTGGGAACAGTTCACCGCGACCAACTGGGTAGACGAAGGTACCAAGGACCACAGCGACCAGACCAATCACTCCATCTCTGTCTCCGGTGGTACGAAGAGTATGAACTACTTCGTCAGCGGAAACTACTTCTACAAGAATGGTATGCTGAAGTATGCCGATAACGCCAACACACGCGTGAACCTGCATGCAAAGGTGAGCGCTGAGCTGAACAAGTATCTGCAACTGGGCGTCAACGTGCAATATCAGTCGAAGAAGAGCACGTCGCCCTCGAATGGTGCCGGCAGCATTCTTAATACAATGTATGGTGCTCGCGCGCGTCAGCTCCTGTGGCAGCCTGAGGAAACACCCAACTACGGCTCGCAGCCCTATAGCGGTGACTTGCAGGTGAACCCCATCGACATTCTGAAGAACGGCGGCACCAACGAAACCCACTATGAAGCATTCCTCGGCAAGGGCGAGCTGACCATCAAGAATCTGGTTGAAGGCCTGCGCATCAACCTCAGCGCCAGCCGTCGCGCCGGCTACTACAGCGGTCGCTCCGAGCGTCACTGGCTTGCTTGGTATGCCATGAACGGCACGACCATCCGTCAGCAGACCAACAATCCGAACTCGCTCTATCGCATCAAGAACAACGACTATCACGACATGTTGGAGGCTACTGCCACCTATGAGATCACTTCAGGCCTGCACAACGTGAAGTTGCTCGGTGGTACCAGCTATGAGAACTATCGCAAGGATCAGTTCGATGCAACAGCAAAGAACATGAACTCAAACGACTTCTATTCGTTTAACTACTACGATGCCGCCGAGGCTACGAACACCACGCTGGGCGATAACATCCAGCCCTGGTCGATGATGTCCTACTTCGGTCGCGTCAACTACAACTTCGCCGAGCGCTATCTGCTAGAGGCCAACATCCGTTACGACGGAAGCTCGCGTCTGGCTCCCTCCAAGCGTTGGAAGGCATTCCCGTCGGTGAGTGCAGCCTGGCGTGTGAACCAGGAGAAGTGGTTCAACCTCGACTGGGTGAGCAATTTGAAGCTGCGTGCTTCGTGGGGGCAGCTGGGTAACGGTGCCGTGCTGGGACTCTACGACTACATCCCCACCATCTCGCAGGGGGCTACCTACATCACCGAAAAGAGCTACTATCAGGCTAACCTTGCCTCGAAGGACAAGACCTGGGAAACCATCGAGACCACGAACGTCGGTATTGACCTCGGTCTGCTGCGCGGACGTCTGAACGCATCGTTCGACTACTATTGGAAGTACAACAACGACATGCTCTCCCGCCTGCAGTTGCCGCACACCATCGGTATCGGTGTACCTTCGGTCAACGTCGGTAAGCTGAAGACGTGGGGTTGGGAGTTCGACATCAGATGGCAGGACCACATCGGCGACTTCCGCTATCAGGTGGCCTTCAACATCAGCGACTCGCAGAACAAGCTCGTTGAGTACGACGGTGCCGACGTGATCACTGCCGGCAACGTGAGTCTGCTCGAGGGCTACGCCATGAACACCATCTGGGGCTATAAGACCGATGGCTACTGGTCGAGCAAGGAGGAGTACCAGCAGTACAAGGAGGCTCATCCCGGCTATAAGTCGTTCTCTGATGGTAAGGTTGGCGGCGGCGACGTTCGCTATCTGACACTTCCCGATGCCGACGGCAGCATCGACCACCAGGTGGGTGCCGGCGACGGTACGAAAGAGAATCACGGCGACCTGGTCTACCTGGGTAACTCCAACGGCCGCTACCTCTACGGTCTGAACCTCTCGGCCCAGTGGAAGGGCTTCGACTTCGCTGTGATGTTCCAGGGTGTTGCCAAGCGCAAGATCCTCGTCGATACCGAAGCAATCACACCTTTCGGCCGTACACACCAAATGCCTTGGACCATTCATCGCGACTACTGGACAGAAGACAATCCCGATGCCTACTGGCCCCGTCTTTACAACTACAACGGCGACATGTTCAACTTCCAGCCTTCCGATAAGTGGGTGCAGAATGCTGCCTACCTGCGTCTGAAGAACATCACGCTGGGCTACACGATTCCAGTTGACAAGCGCTACATCCAGAAGCTGCGCGTCTACATCAGCGGCAACGACGTCTGGGAGAAGTCCGACATCCTGAAGGTGTTCGACCCCGAAGCCGGCAACAACGTTGGCCGTAACTACTATCCCTTCTTCCGCACTTGGTCGTTTGGCGTGAATGTTACGCTCTAGTTTATAGTCTAAAGTTTATATAAAGAATAAAAATATGAAACGATATATTTTCAAATCAATGAGCGTTGTCGCCATCGCTTGTGGCATGATGGCTTTGGCCAGCTGCGAACTGGACCGTATGCCTGAGACAACGCTGGCCGACAATAACTTCTGGCAGAGCGAGACCGACCTGCGCGGTGCTTGCAACAAACTCTATGTCGACCTGCCGGGATTCTCACACGACACCCGCGCCGACGACGTTATCGGAACGGCTGCCAACTCTACCTCAAGCGGCAACTGGAATGTGCCCGCCACAGCTAACGACTGGACACAGCCCTACCAGAAGATTGCCGTTTGCAACAACATCATCGCAAAGGGCGAGCAGGCTCCGCTGCTGGACGCTCAGAAGAACCGTTGGATGGCTGAGGCCTATTTCTTCCGCGCCTATCACTATTTCGACCTCGTGAAGAAGTATGGCGACGTGCCCCTCATCCTGAAGGCTTTCGACTCAACGAGTGATCCCGATATCAAGATGGGCCGTACCCCGCGTGAGGAAGTCATCCAGCAGTGCTACAGCGACCTGGCTTTTGCTGAAGCAAACCTGCCCGACATCGACGACGTGAAGAGTGATGCCGACTGGGGCCGCGTCTCAAAGAGTGCTGCCCGAGGAATGCTGGTACGCATCGGCCTCTACGAAGGCACCTATTCGAAGTATCACAGCCTGGGCAGCGATGCCAAGAGTCACCTGAAGGTGAGCATCGACGCTGCCGAACGACTCATCAACAGCGGCAAGCACGACCTGTACCCCGACTTCCAGAAGCTGTTCTACTTCGACGGTGAAGGTCGCCAGAACAAGGAGAACGTGTTCGTGAAAGTCTATGGTCCCAACGGTGCCAGCGGAGTAATCCTTCACAACAACTCTCGCGGTCTGGAGAATGCCGTGAGTGTCACACGCCAGACAATCGACGAAATCCTCTATAGCGACGGACTGCCTCGCGAGAAGACCTCGCTGAAGGTGGAGGAGAAGATGCACAACGACGTATTCCTGAACCGCGATCCCCGCATGGCCCTGACGTTCTATCAGAAGGGTGAGGAAGCCTACAAGGCTGGTTACAACCCCTTCGGCAATCAGCACGGCAACGGCTACGGCATCAAGAAGGGCTTCATGCTCGAGGAGTGGAACACCGTAAACAAGGAGACTGTCGACAAGATGATTATCCGCTATGCCGAAGTGCTGCTGTCGTATGCCGAGGCACTGCTCGAGTATAACGGCCAGATCACGGATGCCCAGTTGGATGCTACGGTGAACAAAGTGCGTGCCCGTGCCGGTTTCGACGTGAAGCTGACCAACTCTTTCGTCACGACCAATGGGCTGAACATGCGCGACGAGATTCGCCGTGAGCGCCATGTGGAGTTCATCGACGAGGGTCTGCGCTACGACGACATCATCCGCTGGAAGACAGCAGAGAAAGTACTGCCCGTTGCGATGTTGGGGCTGAAGTACAACGATGCCGACGAACTGAGCACACAGCGCGAGAACATTCAGAATCGTCTGACCGATGCCAACGGCATGTTCAACGGCAAGAAGGTGGCCGACCAGGGAGACATCTACGTCATCGAGCAGGCTAGCGCCCGCAGCTTCGATCCCAACAAGGATTACAAATATCCCATTCCTACCTACGAGATTGCCACTTCGGAGGGTAACGTCAAGCAGAACCCCGGCTGGTAATAGAAAAATGAATATAGACAATTGAAAACAGAAACATAATAAAACTGAAATATGAAACGTTTTATCAATATACTGATGGCGCTCATGGTCTTGATGACGGGTCTGACGACTCTGACGGCCTGCAGCGACGACGAGTGGGGAAACGACAACCCCGAATATCAGAATGTGTTTATCGTGGCCTTCGCCGACTGGGGACCAAAGAGCAACAACGACAAGACCTACACCGTGAAGCAGGGCAGTCAGCTGGAGGTGCCTGTTCAGCTGTGGTGTGAGGGCACGCGCTCGTTCAACGCCGAAGCTTTCGTCTATGTCGACACCAAGCTCGCACTGGGTCAGGACTTCCAGATTGTCGATGCATCGGGCAACGCCCTGCAGCCAAATAGCAACGGCGCCTACGTGCTGACATGGGATCTGCAGAAGCCCGATGCCACCAAGAACCACCGTCTGCAGAGCATCTTCGTGAAAGCGCTGAACGGCGCAAAGGGCGATGTGACGCTGATGACCTTCGACCCGAAGGACGTAGATGCCGACGGCAAATTGCGCATCTCCAACGGAGGCACGAAGGACGACGACACCCAATACTATGTGCCCAACAACAAGACCGGCCAGTATGAGGTGCGTTGCATCACGGTGAACTACAAGGTGAAAGTAACTATCAACTAAGCTGCTGCGCAGCGTTCAAAGCAGCATAGCTGCGTTCAAAGTTCAAAAGCAGCATAGCTGCGTTCAAGGTGCAAAGCAGCAAGCTGCGTTTAAAGCGCCGTGTAGGGGCAGTCCCCGTGTCTGCCCTTCACGTCCAAAGAAAAAAACAATCATTGGCGGGGCAGACACGGGGTCTGCCCCAGCCAAAAACCTCTAAACTCCAAACCAAACATGAAAAGAGCGTTTGTGATAGTACCCCTGCTTCTTCTGACCATCGTGACGGCAGGCGCACAGTCCATTTGGGACCAGGCGCACCTTGCACGAGTGCGGGAGCATCTTGGCGACGGCACTTATGCCGCTGCCTACCGACAGCTGCTCAAAGAGGCCGATGCCTGCATGGAGCAGGCTCCGCTGTCGGTGATGATGAAGGAGAAGACTGCCGTCAGTGGCGACAAGCACGACTACCTGAGTCTGAGCCGCTACTTCTGGCCCGACCCCACGAAGCCCGACGGGCTGCCCTACGTCAGTCGCGACGGAGTGTCGAATCCCGAGTTGGAGAAACTCGACCGCCCAAAGCTGCAGCTCATGGCTACCGGTGTGACGACGCTCTCGCTGGCCTGGTACTTCAGTGGCGACGAGCGCTATGCCGAGAAGGCTACGGAGCTGCTGCGCGTGTGGTTCCTCAATAAGGACACGCGCATGAATCCGAACCTGAACCACGCACAGATTGTTCCCGGTCTCTACGACGGCAAAGGTCGCTGCTATGGAGTCATCGATGCCTATTCGTTTGTGGAGATGCTCGACGGCGTGCAGCTGCTGGAAGGTTCCCGTGCTTTCACGAAGAAGGACTCGAAGGCCCTGAAGGCTTGGTTCTCGGCGTTCCTCAACTGGATTCTCACCAGTCAGCAAGGCATCGAGGAGGGTCGTCAGCGCAACAACCACGCTACCGCCCGCGACGTGCAGGTGATTGCCTATGCCAGCTACGTGGGCAACAAGAAGGTGATGCAGGAGTGTTTGGGACAGTTCTACGAAAAGCGCATCAAGGCACAGATAAAACCCGACGGCCGCCAGCCGCAGGAATTGCGGCGCACGCTGGCCTTCGGCTACTCGCAGTACAACCTGACGCACATGATCGACGTGATGCTGATGGCGCAGCATGCCGGCTACGAGCTGCAGGGACTCGACCTCATTGAGAAGGCTGCCGACTTCCTGACTCCCTATCTGGGAAAGGACGTCAGCGAGTGGCCGTATCAACAAATCAGCGAGTGGGACTACAAACAGCGCGAGCTGGCAAAAGACGTCTATCGGCTGTCGTTGCTCGACGCACAGCGCCAGGACTATCTGGCTTGCGCCAAGCAGCACCTCGTAAAGCGGTTCACCGACCATTTCTACCTGCTCTATTACACCGCCGACGCTACCGACGACGCCTTTGCGCGAGCCGACGTACAGCTGCGCCACCAGCTGCGACAGGCCAACAAGATTCGCACCGAGAAGAAAGACTGGTCGCTGATGCCTCGTAGCGTGGAGCGCGACGGCAGTCTGCGAATGGTGCGCCAGCCCGACTGGTGCTGTGGTTTCTTTTCCGGTGAGCTCTGGCAGATGTATCAGTACAGCCACGATCCCTTCTGGCGCGAGCAGGCCATCAGTAACACGTGGCCCATCGAACGAGTGAAAATGCACGACGGCAGTCACGATCTGGGCTTCATGGTCTACAACTCGTTCGGCAAAGCATGGGAGCTGACGGGTGAGCAGTCGTATCGCGATGTTGTGGTACGCGCGGCCCGCACACTCATCACCCGCTACGACGAGCGAGTGGGCTGCATTCGTTCGTGGAACTGGGGCACGCCCGACCGTTGGCAGTTTGCCGTGATTGTCGACAACATGCTCAACCTAGAGCTTTTGTTCCAAGCAACGCTCATCACGGGCGACCGGCGTTTCTGGAACATCGCTGTGAGTCATGCCAACAAGACGATGCAGAACCACTTCCGACCCGACGGATCGTCGTATCACGTCGTCGACTACAACCCTGCCGACGGCAGTGTCATCAAGCGGCTCACACACCAGGGAATTGCCAACGAAAGCGTGTGGAGTCGCGGACAAGGCTGGGGTCTCTACGGCTTCACGATGTGCTACCGCTTCACGCACGACAAAGCCTATCTCGAGCAAGCACAGAAGATTGCAAAGTTCTGGCTCTCACAACCCGATATGCCCGACGACATGATTCCTTATTGGGACATGCGCGACCCCGACATCAAGACCGGAAAGGGATTGGCACAGGACGGTAGTTGTCCGCGCGATGCTTCGGCAGCAGCCATCATCGCATCGGCCCTTTATGAGCTGGCCACCTACGTAGGCCCGGAGGATGCCGCCACCTATCGCGAGGCAGCCAACAAGATGCTGCATTCGCTCGAGACTCGCTATCAGCCCGAGCAACTCGGAGCGCAAGGCTTCTTGCTCCTCCACAGCACAGGCAATCATCCTGCGAAAGACGAAATCGACGTGCCCATCAACTATGCCGACTACTACTATCTAGAGGCTCTGCACCGTCGCGCCAGCCTCGTTCCACAGGTTGCAGAATAACGATGTGACGTCATCAAAGAAATAGCATCATAACGGAATAACGAAAAATGGCCCGGAGAACACTCCTCTTATCCCTCGCCTGTCTGCTGGCAACCGCTGCTGGCGCACAGGTCAGGCAGACACTGTATGAAGGTTGGCAGTTTGTGCGTACCGACCTGACCATCTGGGAGGTGCTGCGCCCCGTGAAGGCGGGTAAGCCCGAGAGTGTACCTCTGTGGACAGCGGTCAGCCTGCCACACTGCTATAATGCCGACGACGGCGTAGACCCCACCACGAACTACTACGAGGGGCCTGCGTGGTATCGCACAACGCTGAACATCGACAACCCCTACCCTAACGGCCACACGCTGCTTGAGTTCGAAGGCGCCGGACAGAAGACCGACGTCTACGTGGGAACGCAAAAGGTGGGCTCGCACATCGGAGGCTACGACCATTGGACGGTGGACATCACCGACGCGGGCCGTGGACGAGTGACCGTTGCGGTGCGTTGCGACAACAGTCGCGATGTAGAGATGATTCCTTCCGACATGTCCGACTTCTGCCTCTACGGCGGCCTTTATCGGCACGTGCATCTGGTGTATCTGCCCAGCGACTATCTCGCTGACGTACAGCTATATGTTTCGGGCGACAGCGTCGTCGTCTCCTGCGACAAACGGGTAGAGGTAGAGCTGACGAACCCAGCAGGAAAAGTCGTCTTCAGGGGCGACAACGCACAACCCATCGTGGTGAAGAAACCCGAGAAGTGGTCGCCCGACGCGCCCCGCCTTTATACGGCACGCATCACCTATGGCGAGCACTCGCTACAAAGAAAGTTTGGCTTCCGCACATTCGAGTTCAAGCCGCACGGACCGTTCAAGCTCAACGGGCGCCGTCTGCTGCTGCAGGGAACGCATCGACACGAAGACCATGCTGGCGTGGGTGCCGCGATGACCGACGAGCAGATACGCAGCGAGATGCAGCAAATCAAGGAGATGGGTGCCAACTTCATCCGCCTCGGACACTATCAGCAGTCGGACCTCGTGCTGCAGCTCTGCGACTCGCTGGGGCTGCTGGTGTGGGAAGAGATTCCCTGGTGCCGAGGGGGCGTGGGCGGCGATGCCTATCAGGCGCAGGCCCATCGCATGCTGGAGAACATGATCAGGCAACATCGCCACCATCCCTCCATTATCCTATGGGGACTGGGCAACGAGAACGACTGGCCCGGCGACTTCTCGACAGAGATTGACACCACGGCCGTACGCCAGCTGATGGCGTCGCTCAACGACCTTGCCCACCGCCTCGACCCTGGACGCAAGACCGTCATCCGCCGCTGCGACTTCTGTGCCGACATCGTCGACGTCTATTCGCCCTCCATCTGGGCAGGATGGTACAGCCGGAAGTTCACCGACTACCGCGAGATGGAAGAAGGCGCCATCGCCAAATATCCCCACTTCCTGCATGCTGAATGGGGGGGCGACAGCCACGCAGGCCGACATGCCGAGACCGGCTTCGACATCGAGGCCGGCGACCGCAACGGCGACTGGTCGGAAAGCTACGCCGTACGCCTCTTCGACTGGCATTTGAAGGAACAACTTCGCATGCCTAACCTCACGGGTTCGGCCTTCTGGACCTTCAAGGACTTCTGCACCCCGCTGCGGCCCGAAAACCCTATTCCCTACGTCAACCAAAAGGGAGTGTGCCAACGCGACGGAACGCCCAAGGAGAGCTACTACGTCTTCCAAAGCTACTGGTCCGGAAAGCCCATGCTTCACATCTACGGACACTCGTGGCCCGTGAGGTGGGGAGCCGTCGGCGAGGAGAAAGAAATCCTGGTCTATTCGAATGAAGACGAGGTGGAACTGTTTGTGAACGGAACCTCAGTGGGAAAGCGGAAACGCAACCCACAGGACTATCCGGCACAAGGCTTCCATTGGCGGGTGCCGCTACAGGCGGGCAGCAACACCGTTCAAGCCCACTCCAAGCACCTCACCGACGAGATTACGTTTGAATACCAAACCGAGCCGTGGGGACCGCCCGCCAGCATTCGGCTCCGACGCATCGGCAGCGACCTCCTCGAGGCACAACTCTACGACGCCAACGGCGTGCGCTGTCTCGACAGCAGCGACTGGATAGAGTTCTCGTCTGCTGGCAACGACGCTTTGTTGCGCAATCAGGGCACCGCCACTGGTTCCTATCGCATACAGGCTGCCAACGGCCGCGCACAGATTCGACTGAAAGACCTCTCGGCACCCTGCGTGGTGGCCGCCCGAGCCGCCGGTCTTGATGCAGCCTTCCTCAGCATTCCCTGACACATAGGGAACAACGCATAACGCGACACACGTATCAAATCTATTTTTTCAGTCTTTTTACATACACAAATTTACAAACAGTTAGGTTAGATAAGAAAAAGCTTATTGTTTAGGGGGAGGGACTGTTGTGATAACAGCGTCTCCTTTTTTCTTTGTGCTCACTATTCATCCTGCTTGGAGGTTATACACCTTTTGACCCTCAGAGGTGAAGATTCATGCACCCCGTGTCTTGACCTATGATAAATTTTTCAGCAGAGTCAGAAAAAATTATCAGATTTTTTTTTGCAGTGTTCGCACTTATTCGTATCTTTGCAGTCCCCTTTTATAAAATGTACACGAACACAGAATTAATACAATCAGAAACAACATGGCAGAGACAAAGAAAATAAAGACCGCACTGATTTCGGTCTTCCACAAAGACGGCCTCGACGAACTGCTCCAGAAGCTGAGCGCCGAGGGAGTGAAGTTCCTATCAACAGGTGGCACACAGCAGTTCATCGAAGCTCTGGGCTACGAGTGCACGAAGGTGGAGGACGTGACCACCTACCCGTCAATACTGGGCGGACGCGTGAAGACGCTGCATCCGAAAGTGTTCGGCGGCATCCTGGCCCGTCGCGACAACGAGGGCGACCGCGAGCAGATGGTGCAGTACTCGATTCCCGAGATCGACCTGGTGGTGGTTGACCTGTACCCCTTCGAGCAGACCGTGGCCAGCGGAGCCTCTGAGGCCGACATCATCGAGAAGATCGACATCGGCGGCATCTCGCTCATCCGCGCCGGTGCCAAGAATTTCAAGGACGTGGTGATTGTGCCGAGCAAGGCCGAATACGGACTGCTGCTCAACATCCTGAACGAGCAGGGCGCCTGCACCACCCTGGCCCAGCGCCGCGAACTGGCCCAGCGTGCCTTCGGCGTGTCGAGCCACTACGACACGGCTATCAACCACTGGTTTATCGACTCATCAAAATAAGACGACAAAAACGACAACAATAAAACTTACAGCAAGACAGAATTATGGGATTTTTTAGTTTGAGACAGGAAATTGCGATGGACCTGGGCACAGCCAACACCATCATTATCAGTGATGACAAGATTGTGGTTGACGAGCCCTCTGTGGTGGCCCTCGACCGCCGCACGGACAAGATGATTGCCGTGGGCGAGAAGGCCAAGATGATGTATGAGAAAGAAAATCCCGGCATACGCACCATCCGCCCGCTGCGCGACGGTGTGATTGCCGACTTTACGGCCTGCGAGCAGATGATGCGCGGGCTTATCAAGATGGTGCACTCAGGCTCGCGCCTGTTCTCGCCGTCGCTGCGCATGGTCATCGGCGTGCCCAGCGGTTCGACGGAGGTGGAGCTGCGTGCCGTGCGCGACTCGGCCGAGCATGCCGACGGTCGCGACGTCTACCTGATTTTTGAACCGATGGCAGCCGCCATCGGCATCGGCCTCGACGTGGAGGCTCCCGAAGGAAACATGATTGTCGACATAGGTGGCGGCACGACTGAGATTGCCGTGATCTCGCTGGGTGGCATCGTGGCCAACAACTCCATCAAGGTGGCTGGCGACGACCTCACTGCCGACATCCAGGAATATATGTTCCGCCAGCACAACGTGAAGGTGTCGGAACGCATGGCTGAGCGCATCAAGATCAACGTGGGCTCGGCACTGACCGACTTGGGCGACGAGGGTCCCGAGGACTTCGTCGTGGTGGGTCCGAACCGCATCACGGCCCTGCCCATGGAGGTGCCCGTGTGCTATCAGGAGATTGCCCACTGCCTGGACAAAACCGTGGCCCGCATCGAGACGGCCGTGCTGAACGCACTGGAGAACACTCCGCCCGAACTGTATGCCGACATTGTGCGCAACGGCATCTACCTGACTGGCGGCGGCGCCCTGCTGCGCGGACTGGCCAAGCGACTGACCGACAAGATCAACATCAAATTCATCGTGGCCGAAGACCCGCTCCACTGCGTGGCAAAGGGTGCCGGCATCGCACTGAACAACGTAGAACGCTTCTCGTTCCTGATGAGATAGTGCATTTGCGATGGGCGCACTCTTAGACTTTCTTAGAAAATACAACCACTGGTTCATCTTCCTCTTGCTGGAAGCCATCAGTGCTGCGTTGCTGTTCCAGTACAACAGCTATCAGGGCAGCGTGTGGTTTTCGACGGCCAACGTCGTCGCGGGCAAGGTGTATGAGTGGCATTCTGAGATAGAGTCGTTCTTCGCGCTCACAAAGGTAAACGAGGAACTCACGCAGCGCAACACCTACCTGGAACACCAGGTGGCACAGCTGTCGAAGCAACTCACGAAGGTCACCGAGGACAGCACCTACATGCAGCGCAACCAACTGCAGATGCTGGCCAGCTACAAGCTGCTGCCAGCCAAGGTGGTGACGAACGAGACCAACAAGCGCGACAACCTCATCACCATCAACAAGGGTGAGGCCGACGGCGTGAGAAAGGACATGGGCGTGGTGTCGGGCACGGGCGTCGTAGGCATAGTCTACATGACGTCGGCCCACTATGCCATTGTCATCCCCATCCTGAGCACGCGCTCCAACATCAGCTGCACCATCGAGAAGCGAGGCTACTTCGGCTATCTGGGCTGGGACTGCAAGTCGCCGCAGATAGCCTACGTGAACGACATACCGCGACATGCTCACTTCCGACGCGGCGACCACATCGTGACGAGCGGCTACTCGAGCATCTTCCCCGAAGGCATCATGGTGGGCAAGGTGGGCACGGTGTACAACTCGCCCGACGGACTGTCGTACAAGGTGCAGGTGCACCTGAGCACCGACTTCTGCCGACTGCGCGACGTCTGCGTGATTGCCGACGACAGCATGAAGGAACGCATGGAGGTGATGCGCGCCGCACAAGACTCGATCAAGGTAACAAGGTAACAAAGCGGGTTACAAAGATATGAACATAGACATACTGAAAGGACTGGGAGCATTCGTGCTCCTGCTGCTGGCACAGGCGTTGGTGTTGAACCACATACACCTCTTCAACTGTGCCACCCCGCTGCTCTATGTCTATATGGCCTTGCTGTTTCCCCGCAATTTCCCGCGCTGGGCCACGCTCATCAGCTGCTTCACGATGGGACTTTGCATCGACATTTTCTCCAACACGCCCGGTGTGGCTGCAGGCAGCATGACGCTTGTCGGACTGCTGCAGCCCTATCTGCTCACGCTGTTCCTGCCCCGAGAGAGTCCTGAAGACCTTGTGCCGTCGATGCTCTCGCTGGGATTCAGCAAGTTCATCTGGTACGCCCTGTTCCTGACACTCATCTACACGCTGGCCTTCTTCGCCCTCGAAGCATTCACATTTGTCAACTGGCAACACTGGTTGGAATGCGTAGGAGGAAGTTTCGCCATCACAGCCGTACTGCTGCTCACCATAGAGTATTTCCGTTGTAGAATTTCTGCATGAAAGATTTTAATCTCGACTACCGCCGCTATGTGATAGGTGGTGTGGCCGTGCTCATCATCGCGGTCTACATCATCCGTCTCTTCACGTTGCAGCTGATGAGCGACGACTACAAGAAGAATGCCGACTCGAATGCTTTCCTGAAGAAGATTGAATATCCGGCGCGCGGCGTCATCACCGATCGCAACGGCAAACTGCTGGTGTACAACCAGCCCGCCTACGACATCATGGTGATCATGAACGAGGAGAGCGGACGACTGGACACCATGGAATTCTGTCAGGCACTGGGCATCACGAAGGAATTTTTCATCGAGCGCATGAACGACATCAAGGACCGCTCGAAGAACCCGGGCTACTCGCGTTTCACGCAGCAGCTGTTCATGAGTCAGCTGTCGGACAAGGAGTTCAGTGTGTTTCAGGAGAAGATGTTCCGCTTCCCGGGTTTCTACGTGCAGAAACGCAGCATCCGCCAATATCAATACCCGAATGCCGCCCACATCCTGGGCGACGTAGGTGAGGTGTCGCCCAGCGACATCGAGGATGACGACTACTACCAGCCGGGCGACTACATCGGCAAGCTGGGGGTGGAGCGCAGCTACGAGAAGCAGTTGCGCGGCCAGAAAGGCATCCAGATCCTGCTGCGCGACGCCCATGGCCGCATCAAGGGCCGCTATCAGGACGGCGCACTCGACCAGCGTCCCATTGCAGGCAAAGACCTCACGCTGAGCATCGACCTGGAACTGCAGGCGCTGGCCGAACGACTGCTGGAAGGAAAAATTGGCAGCATCGTCGCCATCGAACCTTCGACGGGCGAAGTGCTCTGCATGGCATCATCGCCCAGTTACGACCCGCGCATGATGACGGGTCGCCAGCGCGGAAAGTCGCACAAGGAACTGGCGCAGAACTCATGGAAGCCCCTGCTGAACCGAAGCATTCAGGGTATGTATCCCCCAGGTTCTACATTTAAAACCACACAGGCCCTGACCTTCCTGTCGGAAGGCATCATCGGGCCGGGCACTGCCTTCCCTTGCTCACATGGCTTCCGCTACGGCAACCTGCGCGTAGGCTGCCACGGCCACAGCTCACCACTGTCGCTAGTGCCGGCCATCTCGACGTCGTGCAACGGCTACTTCTGCTGGGGACTCTACTACATGATGGGCAACCGCAAGAAGTATCCGCACGTGCAGGATGCCATGAACACATGGCGCGACTATATGGTGTCGATGGGATTCGGCTACAAACTGGGCATCGACCTGCCGGGCGAGAAGCGCGGACTGATTCCCAATGCCGAGTTCTACGACAAGCACTACCACGGCTCCTGGAACGGACTAACCATCATCTCCATCAGCATCGGACAGGGTGAGGTGAACGCCACGCCATTGCAGATTGCCAATCTCGCCGCCACCATCGCCAACCGCGGCTATTTCTACACGCCCCACGTGGTGCGCAAGGTGAAGGGCGAACCGCTCGACACCGCCTTCACCACGCGTCGCTATACGAAGGCCACCCGCCATTCCTACGACTACATCGTGGCCGGCATGCGGTCGGCCGTGGAGCGAGGCACGTGCCGCTCGGCCAACCGTGGCGACTATGCCGTTTGCGGAAAGACGGGTACGGCTCAGAACCGTGGCCACGACCACTCGGTGTTCATGGGCTTTGCCCCGATGAACGAGCCGAAGATTGCCGTTGCCGTCTACGTGGAGAACGGCGGTTGGGGTGCCGACTACGGTGTGCCGCTCGGCGCGCTCATCATGGAGAAATACATCAACGGAAAACTGTCGGCAGCCTCCGAGGGACGTGCCGCAGCATTCCAGAAGAAGCGCATCTACTACGGCAACGTCTACCGAAAGGAGTCGTCAGCCTCTGATGGCAAGAAGCCCGGCACTGAGAAAAAATAAACAATTATGAAGCGCAATCCAGACAAACAGCCCAGCGTGCTCGGTTCACTCGATTGGTGGACCATCGGCATCTATCTGGCACTCCTCACCTTCGGGTGGATCAGTGTCTGCGGTGCTTCGTACACCTACGGCGACACCGACATCTTCAGCCTGAGCACGCGTTCGGGCATGCAGATTGTGTGGATAGGCTCCAGCATCCTGCTCGGACTGGTGTTGCTGTTGCTCGACGACCGTCTCTACGACGGTGCCGCCTATATCATCTACGGCCTGCTGCTCCTGGTCTTGCTGGCCACCATCTTCAACCCGCATGAAATCAAAGGCTCCCGGTCGTGGCTCGTTTTGGGCCCGTTGCGCGTGCAGCCGGCCGAATTTGCCAAGTTTGCCACGGCTTTGGCCGTAGCGAAATTCATGTCCACCTACGGCATCGACCTCAGGCAATGGAAGCATTTCGCCATTGCCTGCGCCATTGTCGTGCTGCCCATGTTGATGATTATCGGCCAGAAGGAGACGGGGTCGGCACTTGTCTACCTGTCGTTTTTCCTGATGTTCTACCGCGAGGGCATGACGGGCTCCATTCTGTTCACAGCCGTCGCCGCCGTCATCTATTTCGTTGTCGGCATCAAGTACGACGCCGTCTTGCTCTGGGGCACGCCCACCTCAGTGGGCAAGTTCATTGTGCTACTGCTCGTGCAGGTGTTCTCTGCCGCGATGGTGGGCATCTATTGTCGCGACCGGCAGCGCATGTTCGTGCTCATGGCCTATGCCATCGGCATCACCGTCGGAGCGCTGCTCTTCTCCAAGTATGTCATTCCCTTCGACATCGTCTACGTGCAACTGGCCCTTTCGGCCATTCTCATCGGCATTCTCATCTATGAAGGGCTGAGCAGCCGCCTGCGCAACTACTTCTTCATAGCCGCCTTCGCACTGGGCAGCATCGCTTTCTTCTATTCGGCCAGCTACGTGCTCAACGATGTGATGAAACCCCACCAGCGAGTGCGCATCAACGTGCTGCTCGGATTGGAGGAAGACCTGGCAGGTGCCGGCTACAACGTCCACCAGAGCCAGATTGCCATCGGCTCGGGCGGACTGCAGGGTAAGGGCTTTCTCAACGGCACACAGACGAAGCTGAAGTTCGTACCCGAGCAGGACACCGACTTCATCTTCTGCACCGTGGGCGAGGAAGAAGGATTCTTCGGATCGGCCGGCGTGCTCATCCTGTTCCTGATGCTCATCCTGCGGCTCATCCATCTGGCCGAGCGACAACCCTACAAGTTCGGGCGCGTCTATGGCTACTGCGTGGCGAGCGTGTTTCTCTTCCATGTGTTCATCAACGTGGGTATGGTGCTCGGCCTCACGCCTGTCATCGGCATTCCCCTACCCTTCTTCTCTTACGGTGGTTCCAACCTCTGGGGCTTCACGCTCTTGCTGTTCATTTTCCTGCGCATCGATGCCGGACGCAACCTGGTCAGAACCTGACAAAGATACACCTTATAATATAATAATACAAATATGCGCGCATGAGACTATTTCCCATGCGCGCGTATTTATTTTAAATCGGTGCTGCCGTACAGCCTTTATTTCTCAAGGTCGACCGTGATGCGGCCCACGTAGACGGCATGTTTGCCGTTCTGGTCGACGGGCACCTGACGGCCGTCCAGGTCGGTGATGTAGCGCAACTCCTGAAAGTATGTGTGGGAATGACCGCCCAGCACCAGGTCGATGCCACGCGTCTTGGCAATAGCACTGTTGTCGCACTCTGCCCTGCCGGCGCGAGCACGTTCCTCCTGCGGCGTGTCGTCCCATCCCAAATGGCTGATGCAGATCACCAGGTCGCACTTCTTCTGCTTCTTCAGCAGTTCCACCATCTTATTGGCGCACGTTGCAGGGTCGAGATACTTCACGCCGCCGTAGTTTTGTGCCGACACCAGTCCTTCCATTTCCGGGTCGAGGGCGAAGACGCCAATCTTCACGCCGTTGCGCTTGATGATGGTATAGGGTTTCACCAGACCTTCGAGCACCGTGCCTGTGAAGTCGTAGTTGGAACAGACAATGGGGAAGTTGGCCATTCGGAACAGCCGCGCCATGTTGTCGAGTCCGAAGTCGAATTCGTGGTTACCGATGGTAGAGGCATCAATGCCCATTTGGTTCATCAGTCCAATCTCCACGTCGCCCTTGAAAAGCGTGTAGTAAGGCGAGCCCTGACAGAAGTCGCCGCTGTCGAAGTAGAGCAGGTCAGGATTCTTCTGCCGTTCTTCCTTCAACATAGCGATGCGGCGCAGGAAACCTCCACGACCCGCCACCAATGTGTCGGCCAGTGTCTCGCTGAGCGGCATGATACAGCTATGCGTGTCGTTGGTGTGCAGAATGAGCAACTGCTTGTGCTTCTTGGCCTGCATGCCAAGGGGCAGCGTCAGGAGCAGAGCCACGATGATGAGTCTGATACGATATTTCTTCATAATACAATTCTCTGTTTTCAATTCTCAATTCTCCATTTTTCAATTCCCCACCGGGATGCCGTCGGTGGAAGTCTCCGAGATGATGCGCCCCTCCACCTCGGCCGACACGGCGCGTCCTTGGGCAGCCTCGGCACGGAAGTAGTCCATGATGATGAAGCGCACGTTGTTTTCCTCTGTCTGTGGCGACACCACATTGGTGCCCTCCTTGAAGGCCAGCAGACCGTCGTTGCCCTGTGCCAGATAGTCGAGCGTGGCAATGCGGTAACTGCCTTGCGGGTCAATGGGTTGTCCGTTGAGCGTTGCCGAGAGCAGCTTGCCGTCGGCAATGCGTAACTGCGTGCCGTGGCTCACGCCCTCGCCACCGCGACTGGCCAGTTGGCCGAACAGTTCCAACAGTTTCTCGCCCGTGAGCGTGAGGAAACAGATTTTGTTCTCAAACGGTGCCACGTCGACAACGTTGCCGTAGGTCACTACACCCTCGGCCAGCGCAGCACGAATGCCACCCATATTGTAGATGCCCACGTCAGGATGCTCGCCGAAGGGCCGTCCGCCCCACACCAGGATGTCGCTCAGCAGGTTAGAGAGCGTGCTCTCGGGCTTGCGGGCAGCCATATACTTGGCGGCATGCCCCACCACAGGGCTCATGATCGAATCCACCTGCTGCTTATAGGGAGCAATGAAAGCCTGAGCCCCGGCATCGGGCTGGGCATCATAGCGCTTGTCGATGAGCATACGGGTGCGCTCTATGCCAGTCACCTTGTAGCGGGTGGCACACGATGACAGCAGCAATGCCGCTGCCAACAGCAAAAATAGTTTCGCTTGTTTCATATTCAGATTTCGAGTTTCAAGTTTCTGGTTTCGAATTTCCGGTTTCACTTTGCAAAAATACAAAAAAAATCCGACTTTTTCTTCCTCAGTCAGCAGGTTTCAGATGGGCAATGTGTTAAATAAATGTAAATTCCATGCAATCCCTCATAGCTCTAACCCCTTAACTCTAAACTTTTTAGTACCTTTGCAGCCGCTTTTCGGCGTAACCGCTGGTCGAGGATGAGTCTTGAGCCATGTTGCGTTGGCGAGACAAACAACTTATAATTCATTACAAAAGAAATGAAAACTGATTTAATCAAAGTTGCTGAAGAAGCATTTGCAACCGGCAAGGAGTTTCCCCAGTTTGGTCCTGGTGATACCATCACTGTCGCTTACAAAATTGTCGAGGGTTCCAAGGAGCGCATCCAGCTCTACCGTGGTGTGGTGATCCGCATCTCGGGCGAGGGTCAGAAGAAGCGCTTCACTGTTCGTAAGATGTCGGGCACCGTGGGTGTGGAGCGTATCTTCCCCATCGAGTCGCCGAACATCGACAGCATCGAGGTCAACAAGCGTGGTAAGGTTCGCCGTGCCAAGCTGTACTACCTGCGCAACCTCACGGGTAAGAAGGCCCGCATCAAGGAGAAGCGTTCAGGTGCTGCCCCGAAAGCCTAAATCCTCAGGCTTTCCTTTTTCAGAAGAAAGCAAAAAAAATGAGAGCGTCACATCAGTGTGGCGCTCTCTTTTTGTTTCTATTTCACAACGACCTTCCGTCCGTTGTGGATGTAGATGCCCTTCGGCAACGTCTTTAATCTCTGGTTGCCATTGTCAACCTTCCGACCACCCAGGTCGTAGATATTTCCAATGCTCAGTTTTCCGTTCTCCACTTCCTCGATACCAGTCGAGACGATGTGGAACGGCATGCTCAGTGCCGATTCGCCCTGCTCGTAGACAGCCGTCACGCGGTAGTCGTCGCTGCCCATCCAGGGAGCCTCGAACGTCGTTTCCTTAATCGGTTCGTCGTTCAGGAGTTCATCAGCCCAGTAGACATTGTAGCCCAGCAGTTTCAGGTCGGACGTATTGAAGAGCACATAGGTGATGTCGTCCACCATGAGCATGAACTTCTGCTGACCCTTCACGTGAAGTGCGAAGTGGCGTGTGCCTTCGGGCAGCAACACCGTGATCTCCGTCCAGTCGGCACCAGCAGCATTGCCCGATGCCTCCACTTTCTGGAAGTCTTGCTCGTCCATGCCGCTCTGCGATGCCAGCACGTCAAACGTCTCAATGTAGTCGTTGCCCATGCCGCGCACCCAGAAGCTCACGGTCTGCTCCCTGCCCGAGAGTTCGGGCGAGATGAGCCAGTCGTCGGCCTGTGCGTTGCCCTCAATGATGTTCGCCAGCATCTGGCTGCCCGAGTGGGCCTGCAGCTGTGTGGCAGCAGCCAGTCCGGCAGCCTCAGCATTGAACACCTGGAAGGCCATCGGCTCGCCGGCGTGGTTGTACATCACCTGATTGCCGTCGCCCGTGTAGAGACCCTGTGTCGGTGCACCGTCGTCGTCGCGTACGGTCCATCCGCCAATGCCGTCGATGATGAACGGCTCGTAGCGCTCGAAGTCCTCCGTCTGCTCCACATCGCGCGTCGTCAGGTCGGGAGCCTGCCACGTCAGTGTCACTAGTGTGTTGTCGGTCACGCCCTCACCAGCCGTAGGAGCAGGATAGAGTGGCATCTCCACCGTCATCTTACCCGTAGCGCGGTTGTTGGCGTCGTCCTGGTCTTCCTCGCACAGCACGATCACTTCAAACTCGTTTTCTTCCTTGTCGGTCACGGCCGTGGCCACGTCGAAGGTATAGTCGGCCTTCTCGCCGGCACCCAACTCCTTGCCATCCTGTTCGTCGGCGAAGAGTCCGTTCTTCATCAGGCGCACCTTGTAGCCGCCTGCCACGCTGTAGCCCTGGTTGCCCACAGTTGTAGTCACCGCAACCTTCTTACCGGCCTGCACCATCGAAGGAACATTCAGCTGCTCCACAACGAGATCCACCGGCTGCTGGTCGCGCACGGTGATGGCATCGAAGGCCACGTCGCCGAAGCGGCTGCCCGTAGCTTGGGCGTTGAACGACAGCATGATGTACTCACTGCCCTTCAGCTCGTCCAGTTTCACCGTCACCTTGCGCCAACCGGCACTGCCGCTCAGCGTCGAGTAGTCGGTTGTTGCCACGACCTGGCTCTGCGTGCCGTCGCCGTTCGGGGTGGCAATCACCGAGAGCGTCGTCGTCTGCTTCGGCACGGCGTAGTAGTAGTATTCGAGGATGGGGTGCTCGGCCTTAGCCAGGCTGATCTTACCCGACGTGAACTGAGCCACATCGCCTGCCTTCGCCGGTTTCACGATGGCTGCTCCCTGGTCGCCGTCGGCACTGATGCTCTGCGTGTAGCCCTGCTCGCCGGCAAAGCCCTCCGACTGCTGGGCTGTCCACAGCTGGTCGGTCTTGGCATTGGCAAACGACTCCTTGAACGGCAGTGCATAGGGTGCTCCCGACACCACCGTATTAGAATAGGTGTAGCCGCTGCCGCCCGACTTGCTCTGGGCCGACACGCGGTAGTACAATATCTCCTGCGCCGTGCCACGATTCTCCGTGTAGGTTGTGCCGGCACGGTGGTCGCCCTTGATGTAGGAGTTCATGTCCTCAATGTTATACGTCAGTTCCGAAGCCTTCACGTAGCCACCGTGGACGCCCGTCGTCGGGGCCTTCCAGGTCAGTCGGGCCGTCAGGCCGCTCATGGTCAGCGTCACGTCTGTGGGCTCCGTCGGCACGTCGATGCCCACCCAGGCGGTGCGCTCGGCGGGAATGCCGCAGCCGTAGGAGTTGTAGGTATAGACGCGGTAGGTGGTCATGCCCGTCGGCACCGACGAGTCGTTGAACGTCACCGTGCTGCCCAGTTCGGGATCCTTATACACGCGACGCTTCGCCTTGCCGCGATATACCACCACGCTGTCCACCTTCTCGATGGCATTGCCGTAGAAGTCGGTTGTAGGCACGGTGAATTGCAGCTTGGCCGTCGTGGCACCGCTGCGTCCCGGCGTCAGCGTGACGTTCTTCACGGTGTCGGGAGCTTCAAACACGCCGCTCTCCACCAGTTGCAGGTTGTCCAGTTCCAGCATGCTCTGGTCGGCCGGACTCTCGCAGTGGAAGCCCACGTAGTAGTTGCCGTCACGGTCCGACTTGATGATGCCGCTCAGCGGGGCGGGGTCGCCGTTGGTCACCGTCGTCACCGGCACCACTTCGGTCGTCATGGCCTCCACGGTCTTGTCAGTGCCCAGCCAGGCCGAGATGACCTCGTTGCCGCCGAACCAGCGGTCGTTGTTCACGTCGAACGTCAGCTCGTAGAAGCGGTTGGCCTTCAGATGTATGGGCGACGTAATCACCCAGTCGTCGCCGGGTGTCGTACGGTCTTCGTTCATCGTGTAGTAGAGGTCGGCATTCAGCGTGCCGTTCCAGAATCCGTACTGCCACGTGTTGCCGTCCTTGTTGCTGTCGATAATGGTGAACATCGACGCGCCGGCGCTCTGGTCCTCGAAGTCCTCGTAGTAAGGCGGCTCGATGGCGGTGCCGAACATCAGACGGTTCGACTCTGCCGACAGACCCTCTATATCGCCGTTGTAGGCCGTCACCACGTAGTAGTAGTTGGCCAGTGCCGTCGTGGTGATGGTCTCGGTGAAGGTGCGCTCCTTCTGGTGCTCGCTCACGGTCACCTGGTCGGGATAGCGCACGATGGTATAGTTCAGTTCGTCGCGGTTCACGTAGCCCTTATGCTGTCCCGAGGCAGGAGCGCCCCACGACAACTTGATGCCGTTCTCCTCGCCACTCCTCGTCAGGCGCACACCAGTAGGAGCCACCGGGGCGTCCTTGCCGATGAATTTGTCCAGATGAATGCGCGGACCCTCGCCGGCAGCGTTCTTCGCGCTCACCTCGAAGCGGTAGGTCCGGTTTTCGCTCACCTGCACCTCGGGCTTCACCACTGTGCCCGGCTCGCCCGTGCCCTCGGCCACCAGCGTGCCGTCCACATAGACGCAGTAGCCCAGTTCGGTCTCCTCGATGGCAGCGCTGGCAAAGGTCTTCGACGGCAGACGGAAGTTCACCGTTCCCGTCAGGGCATCGCCCGTGAAGCTCGTGCTCAGCGACGAGCAGGCAGCGGGAGCATTCTCCTCGGCCTGCGGGGCGGGAATGTAGAGGCCCACATACTCCTCGCTGTTGGCAAACTTGCCAATCAGTGTGGCGCGGCCCGTCTGCAGGTCCACCTCGTAGAGGCCCACGGGCTCCGTCGTCGAGCAGGCAGCCCAGAACATACGGCCCGTGCGCGGGTCGATGGCGGCACTCTGCAGATACTGCGGCGTCACGCCCGTCTCGCCCACCACGGTCATGCGGCCGCTGGTCTTGTCGATCTGCACCAGACATCCGTCCGTGCGCACACCGTACACCACGCCGGCCGGGCTCACGGCCATTGCCAGCACGTTCTCCTCGCTGGCGAGCACCTTGATCACCTTACGCGTGTTCTTCTGGTAGTCCAGCGTGCCGAACACCTGCTGCGACATGTCGTCGGTGTACATGATGGCGTAGTACTGGCCCGTGGCCTGGTCGTAGCCGCCGCAGGCCGACATCAGGCGCGTCACGGCGTTGTCGCCCTCGCCCCGCCGGTGCTGCAGCAGGTCCCAGTACTGCGTGCTGTACTCATACCAGTCGTGGTCCAGGATGTAGCTGCCCCAGAACGTCGTATAGTTCAGCACGTTCAGTCGGCCATTGGCATACATGGCACCGCCGTTGGCCTTGAAGACATCGCTCTTCAGCACCACCTTTGCCGAGGCCGGTGCGTCGGCCGTGAACGTATAGACGCCATACTGCCCCGTTCCGTCGCCGTTGTTCCACTTGTTGCTGTACACGGGCAGACCGTAAATCTGTGCCGGCATCGTGTAGTCGGCACCCACCATCGGCACCAGCGTCGGCTGCGGCTGCACCTTGCGCGAGGCAAAGGGCTGGCCGAGCGTAGTGGTCTGCGCCACGGGTGTCAGCATACTATAGCCGCGGGCTGTCACCACGGCCGTCTTTTTCTTACTCTCTTGCTGCATCGCCTCCCACTGGTCGCGGGCGTCCAGCGATACCGGGCGCACCACCTGCGGCCGGCCCGACTGGGCACCAGCCGGGAGCGATGTGAGCAGCATGATGCCAAGGGCCATCATGCTCAACATAGTTCTCTTCTTCATTTTTCGTTTGTATTGATTTTGGTAGTCGTCGTGTTTGCGGCTGCCGGGTCGTGCTGCCGAGTGAAGTTCTCGCTGGCAGGAGCCTCGCCGTGCAGCGCCGTCTGGAAGCTCTCCCAGTCCTGGAAGCCCACGAAGAGCGACAGCTTGTCCAGCGTTTCCTTCTTCGGCTTCTCCAGACCGTGCAGGTAGGCCATGACCTTCTGCAGCGCAGCAGGCTTTGCCGGCTTCCAGTTCATTTCGCGCTCAATGGCATCGCGCAGTTTGCGCAACTCCCAATGCCGTTTTTCCATGATTGTGCGTAATAATTAGGTTCTTGCTTTATTAAATAATAGACTTGTTAGGGCTTGCAAAGGTAGTGCAAATTGGGCGAAAAACAAAGGGTTTTCGTTTTTTTTAATCTTGTCGATGACTCTTTTTGAGTTTTTTATTCAGCAACGCGGTGTGCAGCGTTGCTGAAGAGGGTGAAGCTGATTCCGTGGTGCGCTTCAGGGCAGCACCACTTTGCGGTTGCCTACGATGTAGACTCCCTTCGGGAGCACCGAGGGAGCGGCGAAGACGGAGGACTCAGAGACACGGCGGCCCTTAAGGTCGTACACGCCCTGCTGCTTCCCCTGCTTTCCGGTGCCGTTGCTGCAGAAGTCATGAAAGCTGGGATGGCTGATGGCCAGCACGTCGTCTACGTTCTCCACGAAGTCGATGCAGCTGATGATGGCACCGCGCTTGCTGCTGCTCTTGCTCTTGCCGTTCCACGTCAGTCCGAAGATGGTCTGGCCGAGTGTGATGTTGGGGCGCTCGCCGCTCAGGTTGCCGTCCAGCTGGCTACGCGTCATGTCCCACGCTATGAGCTGGTAGTCCTCCCCGCCCTCGCTGACGGTCTTTGTCACCGTGGGCACCACCTGACTGCCTTTGTTCACGCCGTTCAGCCACCACAGGTAGCTGCTTCCGCTGGTGGTGAGCAGGTTCTGCCCCTTCACCACCAGGTACTTCTGCGCTTTCCTGATGGTGTAGTCCCGGCGTTCGTAGTCCAGGCTCAGGCAGACGTTGTTAGCTCCCGTCTGCGGGATGGCGATGGTGTTGCCCTCCGTGTCGTAGCTGATGCGGCTCTGCGCCACGCGCCCCGGATCGCCCGTCAGCCAGTCGGTGGCGACGAAGCGATAGGCGTGGGCGTCGTAGCCCCTCATCAGGCGCAGGTAGTACAGTCCAGGTATCGGCGTGCCGCCCGTGGCGGTGAGCCTCACGGTGAAGCGGTCGCGAGGCTTGCCGTCCTTCGTGGCAACATCGTAGGGCAGCGGGAACTCTATGTTGTAGAAGCCGCTGCCGTCGGCACCCTTCGCCGTAGCCGGAATCTCTATCTCGGCAATGGCGTGGCCGTCGACGCTGAGCGTGGCTTTGCGGCCGCGGTCGTCGGTGGTAAAGCGGCAGAGGATGCTCAGGCTGTCGGTGAGCAACTGCCGGTTGTAGAGCGTGTACTGCACGTAGCCGCCGGCCTGCGCGTCGCGGTATCGCTCGCTGTCGTGCGAACCGGTGGTGCTGCCGTTGCTGTATTTCACCTCATGGCCGGCCTCGCTCTGCTGTTCGCCTGGAGCCACGAAGTCGAGTGTCCGTGCCTGCAGGGCCTCGTTGGCGGCTTCGGTCTGAGCCATGTCGCTGTTGGCGAAGTTCTCAGCCGTCTGCTGATACCAGTAGCATTGGTAGCGGGCGTGGTGGATGTCGTAGAACGGGCGCAGCTGCAGCGTCTTCCAAGTATAGGAGGATACCTCGGGGCGCGCGACGTCGATGTCGAACACCAGATTCCACGGTTCCTTGGGCGTGATGCGGCTGAGCACGTCGCTACGCTCGCCGATGAGCAGGGGCGCGCTGATGAGGCTCTTGATGCTGGCCATGCTACCGGGTGCGTGGTCCATGCGACCCTCGTGGCCATACACGTTGGGCAGCGCCTCGTAGGTGAGTCCCGTTTCGGCGGCTTCGGCCTCGCTGGCTGCGGTGGTCTGTGCTGCCAGCAGGATGGGCCCACAGTGGAAGGCCACGTAGTCGCCGTAGCCGGGGCACTCGTCCATGGTGATTTGCATGGGCAGGAACACGCTGATCTTGTCGCCCTCGCTCCACTTGCGGTCAATCACCACGTAGCTGGCAGTGCCTTGCACGACGTCCTGCTCTACAGGCTTGCCGTTGACGGTGATCTGGTATTCCTTACCTGCCCATGCGGGATGGCGCACGGCAATCTTGTAGTTGCCGCCTCGGGTCACGGTCATGTGGGAAACCGCTGTCAGCGGTGTGGGTACTGCCGACGTGGTCGGATCGATGTAGGGAAAGCGGGTCTCCTGCCGCAGTCCGAAGTGCTCGTTGCTGAGCTCGCTGGCGGTGAAGAGGTTCACATAAAGAATGTCCCGTCCGTCGTGGGTATAGATGAAGTGGGCATACTTGGAATGGTTCTCCATGCCCGTGCCCACGCAGCACCACATCGACTCGTTCACGGTGGAATAGATGCGGTAGGCCTGCGGGCGCAGCGTGGTGAAGTAGACGTAGCCGCCCGTCAGCGGGTCCTGGGTCGAGAGGATATGGTTCCACATCGTGTGCTCGTAGAAGTCGGCATAGCGGGCGTCGTGGGTGCGATCGCTCAGCATCTCGCTCAGTTTCAGCATGTTGTTGGAGTTGCAGCTCTCGGGGCCGTCGGGCACGTCGATGTATCGGTTGGCGTTGGCCTTGGGCAGGAAGTGCTCGCTCACGCTGTTGCCGCCTATGCACACCGTGCGGTGCTCGGCCACGTCCTGCCAGAAGTTCTCGGCAGCCCGCAGGTAGTTGGTGGCAGTGGCATCCTGCTCGCCGATGCGCTCAAAGCCTATGTACTTCGGCACCTGCGTGTTGGCGTGGCGGTTGTCGAGGAACGAGGTGTCCAGCGTCTGCATGCCGTTGAGCATGGTGCGGTGGCTGAAGCGCTTGGCGGCGGTGAGGTATTTCTTCTCGCCGAACAGCTGGTAGGCATCCACGAGCGACTCGTTGATGCCGCCGTGCTCGCAGTCGAGGAAGGCTTGCAGGTCGCTGTCGCTCACCTTCGCAATGAGACCCACCACCCAGTCGGCCATCTTGCGGAACATCTCCTTGGCCAGCTCGCTGTCGGCGTAGAGGTAGGCGTCGCGCAATCCGGCCAGCACCTTGTGCTCGCAGTAGAACGGCACCCAGCCCCAGTTGCTGCGAATCTTCGACAGGTCGCCTCCAGCCATGGCGCGCCACGAGTCGTTGATGGGCTGTCCGCCCAAGAAGCCGCGCATGCCTTGCTGGTCGTTGTCGTAGGCCTGCTGGCAGTCGTTGAGCACGTCGAGCACGTAGTCGAGCCGCTCCTTCAGCTGCCGGCGCATGTCGCCGTCCGCGGTGGCTGCATAGGCCAGTGCCAGTGCCGACACGTAGTGACCGCCCACGTGGCCGTTCAGGTCGAAGCCCGCGTCGCCGCCCCAGTTCTTGAAGATGGGGTGCGCCTGCAGCCAGCCGGCATAGCGGCCCGTGCTAAGCCCAGCCTGCCGCACGAAGGGCGACAGCAGCCGGTCGGCGTCGTACTGCAGCAGCAGCTGGTTGTTACGCTCTAAGGCGGTCTTCATCGGACCGTCGAGCAACTGCACCTCCTTCAGGTCGAAGTGGTGTTCGTAGAGTTGTGATTGCGCCAGCATCTGCATCGGCAGCAGCAGCGCCAAAGTGAGGAATGCGAACAGTTGTTTCATATTGCTTGCAAAGTTACGAAAAATCGAGTGCAGAACAAAAGAAACTCGTTTCTTTTTTATGCCGAGATGGAGTAAGTTCGCGACTTTAGTCGCAAAGTTACGAATAAGTGAGCGAAAAACCAAATTTATTGGAGCTTTTCCGAGCGTGAGTAACTTCGCGACTGTCGCAAAGTTACGAAGATGTGTCGCGTACCTACATCTAACGGGTAAAATCTATATAGTTGCCGAACAATACCCCCAAAACCACCACCTGATGTCTCCATACCTATGAGATAAAAAAGTAATATATCATATATTGCTCAGTAATATATCATATATTGGTCGGTAATATATCATATATTGGTCGGTAATATATCATATATTGGTCGGTAATATATCATATATTACTTTATCAACTCATTGCTCTTGATTCATCATACCTATGCTTCCGGCACATAAAGAGATGGTTCCCGACACATCACAAGATTCTCGCCTGCACGCGTAACAGCATTTTTTTTGGACACATTTCTTGCAAATGTCAATTCTTTTTCGTATCTTTGCCGACAGAGATTGCCACTATCTCCTTTTTTATAATGATAAAAGACTCCGCGGCCATTGCGCCTACTCTACATATAACCACATCGCTATAAATTACTAACCACTGGCCGCCTCCGCGCTGCCACTAAAAACCAACCAACTATCAATATGAAACAACTACGATTACTCCTCACCGCCCTGTTCCTGCTAATGGCGACATGGGCCAATGCCGATGATGCACATGGCACATACACTTATTTGCAAGATGCCACTGTCAACGGCGTCACCTACCGGCTTTACCGAGTGGAAGGCCATTATCAAGGGGCATACATATCAATCGACAATGACGATGTGGCGCGTGTCGCCCGCATCAAGTCGCTTGCCGGCGTCACCACGTCAAAGCTGGTCATTCCCGAGGAAATCTACGAAGCCGACATCGCCTATACGGTTGAGGGAATCTCGCAGAACTATGAAAGAACCAATAACACCACCATCACCTCGCTCACCTTCAAAGGTCCCTTGGGGGTGAGTATCATAGGAATGAAAATAGGGTCGTATGGCTATTTTACCTACAATTTGAGTGACTTTACAGGTGAAGACGACGGTGTGAACTTCGACCTGATGTCCCTCCCCAACCTGAAGGAGCTCTATATCCCCGATCTCACAGTGGATGGCACGGCCAGTACGTGGACGTTCAACAATTATGTCAAGCTCACGGATGTCTATTTCGGGAATTGCCGCCCCACGCTTTCAAGCGGCATGTTCACTCGGGCCAGCAACATCACCATCCACATGCCCTACTATTATATCAACGATAATCTCCAGAACGCTTCCGTGTGGTGCAATTTCAAGGCCATCGTGCCCTACTACTTACGTTACATCGCCAAGCTGTTGAACAGCAGCAGCGGCGAAGCGGGGTTCTATTCCTTAGGTACCAATGACTACATCGACGACACGTCAGGCTCCTATATAGCCCGTATTGGGTCATACAGCGACAATTCATGTTACTTCTTAACGGGCGAGAACTACCTCGTGACGATTAATTACGATCCCGCCACCCGTGACCGCCCCACGCTCACCCGCAACGGCGAAACGGTGACCACATTCGACATCGATGCCCAAACCGTAGCCTATCAGGAGACTAACGTGCAGGAGGACATCAAGTATGTAGTGGTGGACAACTACAAGCAAAGCCGACTGAGCTTCCAGGCTGGCACTGCCTACGTGGCAGGCACCTACACCGTCAAGAGCAGCGGAAAGACCGTCAAGGGCAACATCACCAGTAATGGGTTCATCGACTGCGACTATGGCTCAAAGGTCACCCTCTCGATGCCTGCCACGCCCTATCTGCTCGCCAACAGTCTGAAGCTCACTAAATACAGTTCCCCGATAGTTACAGAGAACCTCACGCTCCCGTCGCCCGTAGACGGCAGGTATACCATCACTTTCAACGTGCCTGAGATCAATTCAGCACAATTCAACTACTCCTACATCATCCCTGAACCGACAGCAGATCCCGACCCTGTCGTCACCATTATGCGGACGGGCGATGCCGACGTGACGGTTCGTGCCTTCTGGAACTGGGACAGGGACAGAGATGATTATTATGATTCGAAAAACATTAACTGCAGCAACACTCTCACCCAGATCAATATCCCAGAGCCAACACAGGTAGTGGGGTGGCCCAATGAGGGAGAACCTTGGGGGTTCACCATGACGATAAAACCAGTGAAGGGCGAGATACTGAAAGATATGCTTATCGGTGAAATCACGGAGGATAATAATATGACATGGTTCGACTACAAGAACAAGAGTCTTTTTACCAACTCCTACGATGAAGCCACCAACACCTACACTATTACGATTAGTGCCGATGACTACATGAACTTCACTGTCACTGACTACACCGTCATGCTTAACATAGGCCCAGAGCATATGGTTGTCGAGGACGGCAACAAGCAGACCTTCCTTCGCCGAGGCGGCACGGGACAGGTATATGTGAACTACGAAGAGAATGAAAGCGAATATGATTCTCACATGGAAGTGGGTACGACGATGATCACCATTCCAGACTACGACAACGGCTGCGGTTATGCCGTCTTGTACATCGACAAGGTGCGGGGCGAGAAGTTCACCGCCTATCGCGACGGAGTGGATGTGACCAGCCAGTTCACGTTGAATGAATCGCAGACTCAGTACCACTACGACTTTGACAGCGCCGACAAGCAGGATAACCATCGCGAGAGCTCTGTCTGGACCCTCGTCTTCGAGAAGGACGAGAACGTTGTTACCAGCTACGACTGGACCATCATGTGCGCCCAAGGCATCGAGGGCAATCTCATCAGCACTTACACGGCAGCCCCCATGACCGACCCCATCAGCGATGCACTCAGGACCTACACCATCAACGAGGCTAACCTGCAGAGCGTCACACTCAGCATTACAGCCGAAGAGGACATGCCGCTGCTCTTCATGTGCGACGGCGAGAATGTCAGCAGCCAGGCCACTTACGACGCTACCACCCAGGCCTACACGCTCACCATCCCTGCCATGGATATGCTCAGCCACACGTGGTACATCGACTTCGACATGGCTGCAATTGCTACAGCAGCCACCACGTGGACCGTCTTGCAGACCGAAGGGGTCACCGGTGCCGAGGTGATTGTGACGCGCGACGGAGCCAGTAAGACCACCGCCCTCACCGAGCCCAGCACGCAGGTCAGCATCGCCAGCGCCGAGAGCGCCACGCTGAAGGTGCCGGCAGAGGTTGCGCTACTCTATGATGTGTATCTGACGGGCTATGATCAAGAACAAAAGATGGCCCTCATCAAGGCTGTTAGGGAAGTGGACGGACTTGGCCTCGCTGAAGCAAAGGCATTAGTGGAGGCTGTAACGGCAACGACTCCGCAACTGCTCAAGGAAAGAGTCTCGCTTACCGAAGCACAGGAAATCAAGCAGGCTATCGAAGAAGTTGGAGGAACAGTCGAACTCCGAGTCGTTGGCGTTGATACAGGTTCTGGATCGCCCGTGAGGGTGCTGCGCGACGGCGTGGATGTCACGGCCACAGGCGAAGCCGCCGACGGTTACATCACGTTCACCGTCTCGGCCTCCGACCTCACCTCACAGACGTGGGTCATCTTCGCCGAGAGCGACCTCAACCGCTACGACGTCAACCGCGACGGCCACATCACCATCGCCGACGTGACGAAGCTGGTGAACAAGATACTGGGAAAGTAAAACGTGCCTTTAGGTACGCGATAATGATAGCCAGTCGTTTTAACGGCCGGCTATTCTTATTACGTACCTATGGCACGTTTCCCATCTGTATGACATCAGTTTTTTAACCTCCCGCCTATAACTTTTGAACCTTGAACTTTGAACTTTGAACTTTTCTTTGTATCTTTGCAGCAGATATGAAAAAACTGATGATTCTTTTCGCTGCTTCGCTGCTGACGCTGGCGGCAGGAGCACAGTCGATGTCGAAGGCTGAGGCTGAAGCCTGTAGGCAGCAGTTGGCCGAGGAATGGAAAACCGCCAAACGGCAGCAGTACCAACAGCTGTGGCAAGACTCCAAGGCTGAAATCAACAGTCTCGCCATGCCCATCTGGCTCTGGAAATACGGCGAGAAACCTGCCGACGGACGCAGCCTGTGGATATCGCTGCACGGCGGCGGCAACACCCATCCGCTCATGAACGACCAGCAGTGGGACAACCAGAAGCGCCTCTATCGCCCTGCCGAGGGTGTCTACGTGGCTCCGCGCGCTCCCTATAATGATTGGGACATGTGGTGCAAGCAGGCCCTCGACGGACTCTACGAACAGCTCATCCAGATGTGCGTGGCCTATCTTGACGTGAACCCCGATAAGGTGTACATCATGGGCTATTCGGCCGGTGGCGACGGTGTGTGGCGCATGGCCCCGCGCATGGCCGACCGCTGGGCAGCGGCATCGATGATGGCGGGCCATCCCGGCGACGTGTCGTTGCTGAACCTGCGCAACACGCCGTTCATGATATGGTGTGGCGGCGACGACGCTGCCTACGACCGCAACAAGCTCGACCGCGAGCGCGGCCTCGAGATGGATTCGCTGCAGCAGGCCGACCCTGAGGGCTACATCCACGAGACGCACATCATGGAGGGCATGGGCCACTGGATGATGCGTGCCGACACCGTGGCTGTGCCTTGGATGGCGAAATACAAGCGCAATCCCTACCCACGCAAAATCGTGTGGCAGCAAGAGGAAGTACTGCGCCCAAGCTTCTACTGGCTACAGGCTCCCGCAAGCGAACTGAAGCGGGGCCAGCGTGTCAGGCTGACTTGCGAGGACAATAGGATAGAAATCAGCGAGTGCACCTACTCACAGCTGACGCTCTGGCTCTGCGATGAGCTCGTCGACCTCGACCGCCCCGTCACCGTGAGCTATCAGGGCCGCACGCTCTTCCGTGGCAAGCTACAGCGCACCCGCGAAAACATGCGCCAGAGCCTCAGCGAGCGAGGCGACCTGAGCTACTGCTTCCCGGCAAAAGTAAAAATCATCATCAGCGAAAACTACAAAGCAACAATATGAAAGAACTGGAACTCAAGTACGGATGTAATCCTAACCAAAAGCCTTCGCGCATCTTCATGGACGAAGGCGAGTTACCCATCGAAGTGCTCTCAGGCCGTCCCGGCTACATCAACTTCCTCGACGCCCTGAACGCCTGGCAGCTGGTGCGCGAGCTGAAGCAGGCCACAGGGCTGGCCGCCGCAGCATCGTTCAAGCACGTGTCGCCGGCAGGTGCCGCCGTGGGGCTGCCGCTGTCGGACACGCTGAAGAAGATTTACTTCGTCGACGACATCCCCGGGCTCGACGCTTCGCCTGTGGCCTGTGCCTACGCCCGTGCCCGCGGAGCCGACCGCATGTCGTCGTATGGCGACTTCATCGCGCTGAGCGACACCTGCGACAAGACGACAGCCCTCATCATCAAGCGCGAAGTGAGCGACGGCATCATTGCACCCGACTTCACCGACGAGGCACTGGAGATTCTGCGCGCCAAGCGCAAGGGAACGTACAACGTGATTCGCATCGACCCGCAGTATCGCCCCGCTCCCATCGAGCACAAGCAGGTGTTCGGCATCACCTTCGAGCAAGGCCGCAACGAGATTCGCCTCGACGACCCGGCTTTGTTTGAGAACATTCCCACGCAGCAGAAGACATTCCCCGACGATGCCCGCCGCGACCTGATGATAGCGCTCATCACGCTGAAGTACACACAGTCGAACAGCGTCTGCTACGTGAAGGACGGCCAGGCCATCGGCATCGGGGCCGGACAGCAGAGCCGCATCCACTGCACGCGACTGGCCGGACAGAAAGCCGACATCTGGTGGCTTCGCCAGCATCCGAAGGTGATGGGCCTGCCTTTCGTAGACGGCATTCGCCGCGCCGACCGCGACAACACCATCGACATCTACATCTCCGACGACCACGACGACGTGTTGGCCGACGGACTCTGGCAGCAGTTCTTTAAGGAACGCCCCGAGCCCCTCACCCGCGAGGAGAAGGCAGCATGGGTGGCTCAGAACACCCGCGTCTCACTGGGCAGCGACGCCTTCTTCCCCTTCGGCGACAACATAGAGCGCGCCCACAAGAGTGGTGTGGAGTTCATCGCTCAGGCCGGAGGCTCCGTGCGCGACGACCACGTCATCATGACCTGCGACAAATACGGCATCACCATGGCCTTCACCGGCGTGCGACTGTTCCACCATTGATATATGCCCCCTAAAATAGGAGGTTGGGGGTCTCATTATCACCTCTTTTGGCCCCCATAGTCCCCGTGTAACTATCAACTAACAATATGACGAACAATAAATCAGAGGGTCGTCAAGACCCCCCGCTCGGCCTGCAGGGACGCTTTCATAGCGAAGCGGAGAAAGAACCCCCTACTTTAGGGGGCAATGACGAATTCCAGAGCATACTCGAGAACGGCATTTCTTTCGGCCGAGGCGGCGGAAAGAAGAAGGCCGACGACGGCAAGGTGAAGACCAAGGCCAAGAAGAAAGGCTACATCACCGGTGCCCACGGCTCCGGCTCGGCCCGCCAGAAGGCCAAGTACCGCGAGCAGCGAGCCAACAGGCACAAGAAGTGATAGGGATGATTTTTTAATTCTTTCGCGACGTCACGCTACCATTCTTCTGGATGGTGAGCGTGGCGTTTTGCAATTTGTTGGTGTCGTGGTTGAAGAGGATGTTGGGATTGTAGCGACGACCACAGAAGAAGATTTCGAAGTGTACGTGCTCGGTGGTGGCGCGGCCTGTGCGACCAGCGAGGCCGATGATCTGGCCGGCCTTCACACGTTGCCCCACCTTCACGAGGTTCTTCGACTGGTGACCATAGAGGGTGACGAGGCCGTTGCCATGACGGATGCGGATGCAGTTGCCGTAGCCGCCGCTGTAGGCCGACTCGATGACTTCACCATCGAAGGCTGCTCGCACGTTGTCGTTGGCCTTAGTCTTGATGTCGACACCCGAGTGGCTGTGGCTGCCGCGGCGGTTGCCATAGGGACTGATGACGTGGGCACCGGGCAGCGGATAGCTCCACTGTGAGGGTTTCATGTCGGCCAGATTCCATTTGATGGTCGTGCCGTTGGCAAAGGGGTCGGCGTTGAAGTCGGTCATATTGTCGCGCACGCGGCGGGTCTTCACCTCGATGCGCTTGCCGCTGCGGCGGAAGGTGATGGTCTGCTTGTGCAGCTTATGACCGTTCACCTCGAGCAAGATGGCAGGGTTGATGCGGCGTCCATTCACCATGATGGCGAAGTTGCAAAACGTCCTCAGACCCTCGCCACCGACGATGGCGATGGTCTGGCCGGCCTTCACCTTGTCGCCGACGCGCACGAGGTTCTGGGCGTTGTAGCCGTAGACGGTCTCCAGCCCGTTGTCGTGGCGTATGACGATGACGTTACCGAAGGGTGCATTGTGTTTCGACAGTCGCACCACGCCGGGGAACATGGCCTTCACGGCGTCGCCCTTCGTGGTGCTGATCTCGAGTTCGGAATTGTTGTTGACAAGCTCAGCCTTGCCGACTGGCAAGGGGAAGGAATATTCGTCGGCGGGCACGTCGTTGAAGTCGATACTGAAGGCATCGCTGCGCTCGAAGAGTCCGGGGGTGGGCACGCTGATAGACTGCTGTTCGGCGGGTGTGAACTCGTGGATGCTCTGTGCGCTGGCCACTGTTGCGAAACAACACAGCAACAGGGCTGCCACCTTATGCTTCTTCATCATACTCAAAATCTTCAATGTCTTCAATATCGTCGGCGTCTAGATATTCAATATCTTCGTCCTCGCCTTCGGCCACGAGTTCCTTGGCAAAGCGGCTCATGTCCTTGTCGCGATGGATGAGGGTATCGGTAGAGGTGATGACTTCCAGTTTGTTGGACTCTGAATTCAGTTCGCGCCAGAGCACGTCCTTCAGTTCATCGAGTCCCATGCCGGTGACTGCCGAGATGAAAACTACGGGCAGATCGTCAGGCAGCGACGGGCGCAGCATGTCGATGAGTTCCTCGTCGAGCAGGTCACACTTCGTTACGGCCAGCACACGGTGCTTCGACAGCATCTCGGGGTTAAACTGTCGCAACTCGTTGAGCAGGACCTCATATTCGCGGCGGATGTCGTCGGTGTCGCCCGGCACCATGAATAGCAGCAGCGAGTTGCGCTCGATGTGGCGCAGGAAGCGTAGCCCGAGGCCTTTGCCTTCGCTGGCACCCTCGATGATGCCAGGGATGTCGGCCATGACAAACGACTTGTTGTCGCGGTAGGCCACGATGCCCAGCGAAGGTTCCATGGTCGTGAAGGGGTAGTTGGCAATCTTCGGCCTGGCGTTCGACAGCGATGACACCAACGTCGACTTGCCGGCATTGGGGAATCCCACCAGACCGACGTCGGCGAGAAGCTTCAGCTCGAGGATGATGGTCATCTCCTGCATGGGTTCGCCGGGCTGGGCAAAACGTGGTGCCTGGTTGGTGGCGGTACGGAACTGGAAGTTGCCCAGTCCGCCGCGTCCGCCCTTCAGCAGGATGACCTCCTGACCGTCGTAGCTGACGTCGCAGACGAACTTACCTGTCTCGGCATTATAGACCACTGTGCCCGGCGGTACATCGATATAGATATCCTTGCCGTCAGTGCCGTGGCATTTGTCGGCGCCACCATTGCCACCATGCTCAGCAAAGATGTGGCGCTGAAAGCGCAGGTGGAGCAGCGTCCAGTAGTTGTGGTTGCCACGCAGGATGATGTTGCCGCCCCGACCGCCGTCGCCGCCGTCGGGACCGCCGTTGTAATTGTACTTCAGATGCTTCAGGTGCATCGATCCTCGACCGCCCTTGCCCGAGCGGCACAGTATTTTTACGTAATCAACGAAATTCGATTCTGCCATGTCGAGATTGTTTTAGGCCACAAAGGTACGAAAAAATGAGGAAAAATTTGCATATTTCAATTTAATTAATTATTTTTGCGGTGCGTTTGTAATAAAAAAGTAAAAATCGAACGTATTGTTTTTAAATTTAAACATAAAATTTATTTTTACATTAACAACTTAAAACAAAACGCTTATGAAAAAGTATTTAGCAGAAATGGTTGGCACATTCGTGCTTACGTTCTTGGGCTGCGGCGCAGCTGTTGCCCTGGGTTGTGGTGCAGACACTGCATCGATTGTCGGCACAGCCATTGCCTTCGGTCTGGCTGTCGTGGCTATGGCTTACACCATCGGCGGCATTTCGGGTTGCCACATCAACCCCGCTATCACGCTGGGTGTCTACCTGAACGGTGGCATCGACGCTAAGGACTGCGGTATGTATATCATCTTCCAAGTAATTGGTGCCATTGTAGCTGCTGCCGTGCTGGCAGGTATCGTTGCCACCGATCCAAGTGCTGTCATCACGACCGCCACGGGTGCCAACACCTGCGCCTACGGTGCAGCCAACGGCCTCATCGTCGAGATTGTGCTCACCTGCCTGTTTGTGCTCGTCGTGCTCGGTGCTACGTCGAAGACCAACGGCGCCACCAACAACTTCGCTGGCCTGGCCATCGGTCTGTCGCTCATTCTGATTCACCTTGTCGGCATCCACTTCACCGGCACGAGCGTGAACCCCGCCCGTTCCATCGGTCCCGCCCTGTTTGAAGGTGGCCAGGCTCTGGCCGACCTCTGGGTATTCATCGTTGGTCCGCTCGTAGGTGGTGCGCTGGCAGCCTGCATCTGGAAGTGCATCAAGCCCGCTGAGTAAGGGGAGCCCCACCCCCTAGCCCCTCCCCAGCAGGGAGGGGTGTAGAATGGAAAAGGAAGTGCAAGAAGTTCAGGACAAAATGTTTTGTCACTCGCTGAATTGAGACATACGTCTTGAACTCCTTGCAACTCCTTCAACTTCTTGAACTCATCAAAGCATGAAAGCAAAACTTACAACAAAGGAATATGTGGTGCCGTTCATTCTGATCACCACATTGTTTTTTTTATGGGGATTCTCGCGCGCCATTCTCGACGTGCTGAACAAGCACTTCCAGAACGAGCTGCACATCTCCATCACCCAGTCGTCGCTTATCCAGGTGACGACCTATCTGGGCTACTTCCTGCTGGCTATCCCGGCCGGCCTGTTCATCAACCGCTTCGGCTATCGGCGCGGCGTGGTGTTCGGCCTGCTGCTGTTCGGCATGGGAGCCCTGTTGTTCATACCCGGAGCCGAGGCCGGCACGTTCCATGCCTTCCTCGGGGCATTGTTCATCATCGGCTGCGGCCTGACCTTCCTGGAGACGGCCGCCAACCCCTACGTGACAGAGCTTGGACCAAAGGAGACGGCCACCAGCCGACTGAACTTCTCACAGTCGTTCAACGGTCTGGGATCACTCTTCGCCACTTTTGCCGTCGGCCAGTTTCTCTTTAGCGGCGAAGGCAGCAATGTAGCTATTCCCTACGCCGTGCTGGGCGTGCTGGTACTCATCATTGCCGTTGTCTTTGCAAAAGTGAAACTGCCCGAGATTAAGCACGATGACGGACTTGCCGAGAAAGCCAAATACGGCCGCGAACCGCTGCTGAAGATCTGGAAGCACAAGTACTTCGTCTACGGTTTGCTGGCGCTGCTGGCCTACGAGATTGCCGAAATCTCCATCAACAGCTATTTCATCAACTTCACCACCGGACAGGGCTGGATGACCGACCGCACAGCGTCGGTAGTGCTCACCTGCGCGCTGGCCTTCTTCATGGTGGGCCGATTCGTAGGCTCATGGATCATGACGAAAATCCCTGCCGAGAAGATGCTGTTCCTCTGCGGCTGCGGCACGGTGGTGTGCATGATGCTGGTGCTGATGGACCTGGGACGGCTGTCGCTCTATGCGCTCGTGGCCAACTATGCCTTCGAGGCTATCATGTTCCCGACGATATTCTCGCTGGCCGTGCGCGAACTGGGTTCGCTCACGAAGAGTGCCTCGTCGGTGCTGATGATGACGCCAGTGGGTGGTTGCGGCTTCCTGCTGATGGGACTCGTGGCCGATGCCACCAACCTCGTGGTGCCATTCATCATCCCGCTCGTCGGCTACATCGTAGTAGCTCTTTATGGCTTCGGACTGATGAACAAAGGCGCTTGATTTTTTAGGTTTAGAATTTAGTGTTTTGCGTATAGAGTCGGCTCATAATTGCGGCATTTAGCACATAAAAGCAATTTATTGCGTCCACTTTTTAAAACAAACGACTAAAACATAACAAACTGGTAATCAGTAGGATAGCTGATTACCAGTTTTTATATTATCCACTTTTTATCTATACGCGTGTTGACGTACGCGTTTTTTATTATATCTTTGCCGACAGATTCGAAAAAACAATCAAACTTAAACAAATCATTAACAAAAACAGTATGAAAAAAGCAAGGTTACTATCTCTGTTGTTGGCACTGTGGGTGTCGGCAACTGCCTTTGCCCAATTCTCAGGAATTGTAGGCACAGTGACTGACGGTAACGGAGAACCCATCATCGGTGCCTCCGTTGTCGAGAAAGGCCAGCCTCAGAATGGCTCGATCACGAACATCGATGGCCAATTCGCCATCAAGGTTCAGGCCGGAAAGACACTCGTCATTTCGTACATTGGCTTCGTGACTCAGGAAGTTCCGGCCAGCAGCGACATGACGGTCGTATTGAAAGAAGATGATAAGACCCTGAACGAGGTCGTCGTCATCGGTTATGGTGTTCAGAAGAAGAGCGTCGTGACGGCTGCCATCGCCAAGGTGAGCGCCGACGACCTCGAAGGCAAGTCGCCCGTACGCGTTGACAATGCACTGAAAGGTCTGGCTGCCGGTGTGAACGTCACATCGTCGTCAGGTCAGCCGGGTGCTTCCCCCCGTGTACGTGTGCGCGGTACGGGTACCATTAATAACAGTGACCCTCTCTACATCGTCGACGGTATGCCCATCGAGGGTGGCATCGACTTCCTGAACCCCAGTGACATTGAGTCTATCGAGGTGCTGAAGGATGCCGCCTCGGGTGCCATCTACGGTGCTCGCGCAGCCAACGGTGTCGTGCTTGTCACCACGAAGAAGGGTAAGGTAGGCAAGCCCAGCATCAACTACAACTTCTCGCAGGGTTGGCAGACAGCCTGGCGTCGTCGCGACGTGACCAGCGCCACCGACTATGCCATCATGCAGAACGAGCTGCGCCTGAACGGTGGTCAGGCTCCTATCTATGCCGACCCCTACAACCTCATGGATACCAACGGCGATCCCATCAAGGGTTTCGGTACCGACTGGCAGGACCTCGTGTTCAACGACAACGCCCCTGTGCAGAACCACGAGGTGAGCGTGAGTGGTGCGTCTGACAAGCTGAACTACTACCTGTCGATGGGCTTCTACGATCAGGAAGGTATCGTGGGCGGCAACTACGGCCAGTCCAACTACCAGCGTCTGTCGCTGCGTTCCAATAATATATATAATGTGTACGACGCATCGCAGGAGCGCAACTTCCTGAACAAGCTCGACGTGACCGTCAACCTTGCCTACACCCGCGTGAAGAGCACGGGCATCAGCGAAAACTCCGAGTGGGGTTCGGTGCTGGGTTCGGCACTCTATATGTCGCCCATCATTGCGCCGACCGTGACCAACAAGGACCTGGCCGACCAGATGCATGAGAACTACGAGGTGACGCAAGGCTACCAGCTGCAGCGCGATGCCGCCGGCAACTACTACACCATTCCCGGCACGTTCGGTTCGTATGCCGAGATGAACAACCCGCTGGCGTTGCTCAACATGAATCCCTCGAAGAACTGGAGCCACAAGTTCGTGCCCAAGTTCTCGTTCGACCTGCAGCTGTGGGACAACCTGAAGTACCACTTCAACTACTCCGTCGACCTCTCGTTCTGGGGCAACAGCGCAGCCACGCTGTCGAAGTACTACCACTCTGGTAACGCCAAGGGCGAGCACACCTCGGCCAGCATGTCGTGGAACAAGGGCTGCAACTGGCAGGTGGAGAACACGCTCACCTACGACAAGCAGTTCGGCAAGCACACCATCGGCGTCGTGCTCGGTCAGAGTGCCATGAAGAACAAGAGCGACTACGTGGGTGCCGAGCGCTGGAACATCATCAACCTCGAGAAACCCTACATGAGCTACACCAACGCCAATGTGGTCTATGAAGTAGATGCCGACGGCAAGCTCATCGGAACGCCTGTTGCCGAATTCAATGGCTGGGGTGGTCCCAACGTGGAGCACCGCATCTCGTCGCTCTTCGGTCGTGTGAGCTACAACTACGATGAGAAGTACATGCTGCAGGCTACCATCCGTCGCGACGGTTCGAGCCGCTTCGGTCCTAACAATAAATACGGTACGTTCCCCTCAGTGTCTGTGGGTTGGAACATCATGAACGAGAAATTCATGGAGCAGACACAGGGCTGGCTGTCGAACCTGAAGTTCCGCGCCAGCTGGGGTAAGAACGGTAACGACAACATCGGCGACTTCCAGTACACCGTGCTGAACGCAATGGGCAACAACGTGCTCTTCGGCAATCCCGCCATCAAGCAGATTGGTTCGAAAGCCTCAACGACGGCTAACCCCAGCATCAAGTGGGAGGAGAGCGAGCAGACCGACTTCGGACTCGACTTCGGTTTCTTCAACCAAGCTCTGACGTTCACCGTCGACTACTATATCAAGAAGACCAATGGCATGCTGATGACGATGCCCATTCCCTCCTACGTGGGTGAGTCGAAGCCTATCGGCAACACCGGCGACATGGAGAACAAGGGTATAGAGTTCGAGCTGGGCTACAAGTGGAACATCAGCGACGCACACTTTGCCATTAAGGCCAACGCCACCTACACCAAGAACACGCTGAAGAACCTCGGCAACGAGTCGGGCTTCCTCGACTACGACGGCGTGCAGGGCTTCACGGGAGGTTCGCTGGCTCGCGGCTCCAACGGCATGCCCTTCCCCTACTTCTATGGCTACAAGACCAATGGCGTGTTCCAGAACTACAATGAGGTGAACTCGTATGTGAATGCCGACGGTGGACTCATCCAGCCTGCTGCACGTCCCGGCGACACCCGCTTCGTCGACATCAATGGCGACGGACAGATCACCTCTGACGACCGCACGAAGATTGGTAAGGGTACGCCCGACTGGAACTTCGGTCTGAACTTCAATGCCGACTGGAAGGGCTTCGACTTCAACATGTTCTTCCAGGGTGTGGCCGGTGCCGACATCTTCGACGCCACCTACCGCACCGACGTCACCGCTGGTAACTATCCCACCTACATGCTGAACCGCTGGACTGGCGAGGGCACATCCAACAAGTACCCCATCCTGCGTGCTGGCGACAACACCAACTGGCAGGTGAGTGACCTCTACATCGTCGACGGCTCCTACCTGCGCCTGAAGAACATCTCGCTGGGCTACACGCTGCCGCGCAACCTCACACGCCAGATTTCCATCGAGCGTCTGCGCTTCTTCGTGATGGCCGAGAACCTCGTCACTTGGACCAAGTACTGGGGCTTCGATCCTGAAATCTCTTCCGGCGGTAAGTCGCTCGGTATCGACAAGGGTGTCTATCCGCAGGCCCGCATCTGGACGGTCGGTCTGAACCTGACATTCTAAAGGGAGCCCCACCCCGGCCCTCCCCCATAGGGAGGGAGACAGGAGAGGGAACTAGAAACAAGAAACTAGAAACATATAATAGATTACAAAATATGAAAGCAAAATATATAGCAATGAGTCTTCTCACCGCCGGTGGCATGCTGTTCACCAGTTGCGGCGACGATTTCCTTGAGGTGACCAACCCCAGCGGCGACTTCCTTGAGGATTACTACAAGACCGACGAGCACATTCAGGAAGCCCTGATCGCTGCTTACGACCCCATCCACTGGCCCGACTGGGGACTGGGACAATACAACGCGCTGAACATCGACGCCGAGATTCAGGGCGACAACTTCTGGGTTGGCGGCGAGACCAAGAACGACATGCAGAACTGGCACATGCTCTTCAACTATGAGGGCAACGAGAACAACACGCTCTCCTCGCTCTGGACCGTCGACTACTCGGGCATCAAGCGTTGCAACGACGTGCTGCGCTACATTCCCTGGGGCACCGACGTCACGCCTGCCAATGCCAAGAACTACGAGATGCAGGCCCGCGCCATGCGCGTGTTCTACTACAACATGCTGTGGCACTACTTCGGCAACATCCCCTTCTATCTGGAAAACCTCAACGCTCCCTACACCGCTCCGCAGCTGAAGGCCGACGAGGTGTATGCCGAACTCATCCGCGAGCTCGAGGAAGTCATCGACTCGAAGGTGCTGCCCCTGCGCTGGGACAATGCCAATGCCGGACGCGCCTCGCAGGCCATGTGCTACATGATGTATGCCGAAATGGTGATGTATCAGCGCGACACAGCCCGCTATCCGAAGGCGCTGCAGTACATGCAGGAGATCATCAACTCCAGCGACTACGCCCTGAATCCTGACTATGCCAACATCTGGTACGTCGAGGGTGAATGGACGAAGGAGTCCATCTGGGAAATCAACTACGAGGACGGCGGCAACGAGCGCGGCTGGAGCAGCCCGCTGGCCATCGGTGGCACCGTGCTGCCCACGCTCATCTCGCCCAACAACTGGGCTGTGGGCGATCGTCCCGAGATGTCGGGCGACGGCTGGGGCTTCCTGCCCGTACGCGTGGAGGCTTACGACAAGTTCAGCGAGGGCGACCTACGCCGCGATGCTACCATTCTCGACTTCCGCTTCCTCGACGGACTCGAAGAGGGCCAGTCCTACCATGCACGCTATCAGAACACGTTCCTCTGGCTGAAGAAGTACAGCAAGGTGACGGGCACCAACTCGCACGCCGCCTTCGACAACAACCTGAACTTCAACAACAACTACCGCTACTACCGCTACAGCGAGGCTCTGCTGAATGCTGCTGAGCTGCTGCTGGAGACGGGTGGCAGCGCCGCCACGGCTGCTCAGTATGTCAGCCAGGTGCGCGAGCGTGCCGGTCTGAAAGCTGTGCAGAGCGTCACTAAGGACGACATCATCAATGAGCGCGACCTCGAGTTCATGGGCGAAGGCAAGCGCTACTGGGACCTCGTGCGCACTGGCAAGGCTGCCACCGTGCTCGTGCCCGATAAGTATGGCTACCGCACCAACCGCTGGACCGAATCGAAGAAGTACATCCCCATTGCACAAAGCGAGCTCGACTCCGACCCCGCACTGGTGCAGAATGAGTATTAAGAGCCCCACCCCTACCCTCCCCAGCAGGGAAGCCCCACCCCGGCCCTCCCCTGCAGGGAGGGAGACTGGAAAGTTATAAAAACAAGAGTCCACTATAAAAAGTCCCGAAGGGACGACAGAATATAGGGAGGGGTGAAACCCCTTCTTGAGAATCAAACAATTATTTAAAGTCCCGAAGGGACGACAGAAAATATACTGACTTTTTAAAATGGGCTCAAACAAAAAACGAACAAGAAACTTTTAACTGATTATAGAATATGAAGAATCTGTTTAAATATACATTAGGAATTCTCTTTGCAGGCCTGACGATGACGGCTTGCTCGCCCGACGAGTTCGAGGGCGCCGATCCTAACGGAATTCCCACGGTCAGCGGTATCGACTATCAGATGACCGTCGACCAGGAGACCAACCAGATGGTGGCCTCTTACTCGCCCGCAGCGGGCACCTATCCTATCTGGATTCTCAACGGCACGCAGTACTCCACGCTTCAGGAAGTGGGCTACAACAATCCTGAGGCCGGCACCTATACCGTAGAACTGCGCCTGGGCAACCGCAACGGCATCTCGCAGACGGGCATCAAGAAGGAGTTCACGTTCAACGAGACGAAGGTCGACTACACGGCCGACTTCCGCCGACTCTGCAACAAGGAGTGGCGCTTCGCCAACAGAGAGGTGGCTCACCTCGCCTGTGGCCCTGCCGGCACGGCAGGTACCGAGTGGTGGTCGGCAGCTCCTAACGAGAAGAAGGACTTCGGTATGTACGACGACCGCATCACCTTCACCAACGACAACCGCAAGGGTGGCTCGTTCACCTATGATGCTGGTGCCGACGGTCTGACCTATGTGAACACCGGTACAACGAAGTGGGGCCATCAGGATGCTGACTGGGACGCCACCCTTGGCAACCAGACCTCCACTTGGACCTTCGAGCAGCTCTCTTGGACCGATGCCGATGGCCAGGTTTCACGTCAGCAGTACATCCAGTTGGCTGCCAACACCGCCTTCCCCTACATCAGCAGCGACGCTCAGTACGAGAATCCCCTGTTCCGTGTTGAAACCCTCACCTCCACGAAGCTCGTGCTCATCTATGAAACTCCCGACCGCAGCATCGCCTGGCGCTTCATCTTCACCAGCGAGGCCGACCAGCGACTGGTCGAGGAAAGCGGCTTCGATCCCAACAGCGATTGCAACATGTTCAAGACTGCTAAGAACAACATTACCTTCTGGTATGCTGATGAGAACTGGAGTCAGCGTCCTGATCCTACACTCGTTGAGGGCAACAACAGCTGGACCATCAATCTGCCGTTGGCCAACACCCAGCAGTGGCAGTCGCAGATGGCCTTCCGCACCGATATGGCTACCAACGACGTCACCAACTACGACTTCTCCATCATCCTGAATTCCGACAAGGACCTCGCTGGCGCTACCGTCAAGCTGACTCAGGACGACAACGACGAAATCTACTTCTTCGCCGACCGTGTAGACCTGAAGGCTGGCCAGGATTATGTGTTCTTCAAGAGCGACATGCCTGGTGTTGACATCAACAATGTGAAACTGGTGCTCGACTTCGGTGGCTGCCAGGATAACACCACCATCGATATCAGCAACTTCGTACTCAAGGAGCACGGTTGCGACGACGGCACCATCGTACCCGGTGGTGGCGGAGGCGCAGAAGGCGTGACATGGGTCGACGTGAACTCTGCCGACAACCTAGGCCGCGACTTCAACACCATTGGAACGATGGAATTCTGGTGGGCCGATGGCGGCTGGCAGCAGATTGGCAACCCGAAGTTCTCTTACAACAATGGCGTCTACACCATCATTGCCAACGATGCCACCGCTGCCGAGTGGCAGGCTCAGAACTCCATCCACCACGCCCAGCTGAACATCGAGCCCGGACAACTCTACGACGTACGTGCGAAGATTGAGTCGAGCGAGGACCTCGGTCGCTTCACGTTCAAGATTTGCGACGAGGGCGACGATGACAACACGCTCATCTACAATGGTAGTCTGTCGCTGAAGGCTGGCGAGAATTATGTTGAGTTCATCGGCGTAAAGGCTCAGAAGAATGGTGAAGACACTGGCTTCGGCGAGGCTAAGCTGTTCATCGACCTCGGTGGCTGTCCTGCCGGCTTGCAGATCGACCTCAGCGAGATCATCGTGCAGAAGCACCAGGAAGGCGGAAGCAGTGGTGGAGCATTGGATTACAATTCTGCCAGCAACCTCTGGAAGGCTGTCGATGCCGGCGATGCTTTCATCAGCGTGACGCCTTGGTTTGCCGATAACGGCTGGGCACAGATTGCCGATCCCACATGGTCGCACAAAGACAACAAGTGGGAACTCACGCTCTCTGACGGCATGGGTGGTTCTCAGTGGCAGGGTCAGTTCCCCATCAACACCACTCTGACAGCAGCCATGAGCGACAAGTACGACTTCTCGTGCACAATCTATGCAGATGTAGATCTGCCTGGTGTGACGATTAAGCTCACCGAGACCGACGATGCGGAGAAGCACGACAACAACTTCTTCTTTGCCGATCGTCACGACGTAAAAGGTGGCGAGGAGTTCGTCTACACGGTGAAGGGCGTGCAGCTTCCTCTGAACGATGCCCATGCACTTTCTCTGTTCTTCGACTTTGGCGGATCGCCAGCAGGAACACATGTAGAGATTAGTGACATCATTTTCCAGAAATCAGAATAATGAAGAAAATGATCGTTTATAATCTGTTGTTCACCATCGCCGCAGTCCTGACGGGCTGTGGTGGTGGCGACGACGATGCCACACCTGCCGCCATCACGATTACGGCTTCGCCCGAGCAGGTGGAGGCACCCGCAGCCGGCGGCAGCTACACCGTGAGCGTGTCAACGACAGGAAAGGAATGGGGCGCCTATGCCGACGGCGAATTTATCAAGATCAGTACCGACGGCACGCTGTCGCAGAAAGGCTCCGTCACAGTGACGGTGGCCGAGAACCCCTTCACCGAGGAACGCACAGGCTCGGTGACCATCATGTCGGGTGCTGCCCGCAAGACCATCAGCGTCCGTCAGGCTGCTGCCGAGAAGTCGGCCTACTATGCACCCGATGGCTATCAGCTGGTGTGGCACGACGAGTTCGACGAGGGCACTGAGCTGAACTCCACCGACTGGACTCACGAGGTGCAGAAGGACCACTGGGTGAACAACGAGTTGCAGAACTACGTCAACCACAAGTCGCCCGAGGGCAAGCTGGTAACGGAGCTGAAGAATGGCGCCTTGCGTATCAACTGCTTCAAGGAGAACGGCAAGGTGTACTCCGGCCGCGTCTATGCCCACGTCAACGAAGGTTGGCAGCACGGCTACTTCGAGGCGAGCATCAAGCTGCCCTCTGGCAAGGGCACGTGGCCTGCCTTCTGGATGATGCCCGTCGGCAACGACTGGAACACCAACCCCTGGCCCATGTGCGGTGAAATCGACATCATGGAGGAAGTGGGTGTCGTGCCCAACGAGGTGTCGTCCTCCATCCACACGCAGGACTACAACCACACCAAGAACACGCAGAAGACTCACGCCATGACCATCGACCGGGCCGAAGGTGAATTCCACACCTACGCCCTGCTCTGGACTGCCGACGAGATGACGACCTACGTGGACGGAAAGGTGCAGCTGAACGTGAAGAAGTCCGTCTTGGGCTCGGGTCACAACCAGTGGCCGTTCCACTATCCGTTCTACCTCATCCTGAACCTCGCTTGGGGTGGCGACTGGGGCGGCATGCAGGGCGTCGACGAGTCGAAACTGCCTGTCACGATGGAAGTGGACTACGTGCGTGTCTTCCAAAAGAAATAATCCGTCGTTTTTTAGTTAGTTAGTAATGAGGTTAGTTAGTGTGCGTTTCTTGCTCGTGGCTGTGGTCGGGCTGTTTCCGTTGACCGGCGCCAAAGGGCAGGGCTATACCCAGCTTACCAATGTGCCAACCGTCTACATCGAAACGGAGAACGGGCGCAGCATCACGAGCAAGGAGCAGTACACGAAGTGCACCCTCACCATCGTCGACGGCGACTCCATCGCCACCTATCCCGACACCGAAATCCGGGGACGCGGCAACTCCACGTGGTGGAACTCCGACAAGAAGGCCTACCGCATCAAGTTTGCCACGAAGCAGAAGCTGCTCGGCCGCCATTTTGCCAACGCCCGCAGCTGGACGCTACTGGCCAACCACGGCGACAAGACGATGATACGCAACGCACTCACCTACGACCTCGGGCGCTTCATGGGCATGAAGTTCTGCCCCGCTGCACGTTTCGTCGACGTCTTCCTGAACGGCACCTACCGCGGCACCTATCAGCTCAGCGACCAGGTGCAGGCCCACAAGCGGCGCATCGACATCAGCGAAGAAGAAGGCTGCATCCTCGAAGTCGCCAACGAGAACTCACGCGAGGAGCCGTACATCACTTCGTCGGTCTTTCGCATCATGTACAACGTGAAGAATCCGAAGGACGACGCCCTGACGATGCAGAAGCGAATCGCCATCGGACAGTGGATAGAAGGGATGGAACGTGCGGTGAAAGGCAACGACTTCACCGACCCGGAGCAAGGCTACCGCGCCTACTTCGACGAGGAGGACTTGGTGAACTGGTACGTGGGTGCCGAGATCACGGGCAACATCGATGCCCTCTACAGCATATACATGTGGAAGGATGCCGACGAGCAGAAGATGCACTTCGGTCCGCTTTGGGACCTCGACATCGGCTACGACAACAGCTCGGAGCGTAGCATGCTGCGTGAGATGGAAGCCTATCTGGGTCTGTGGAACCGTCCGTTCGAGCAAGTGTTGCGTCGCATGTGGCAGGACTGGTGGTTCGCCAACGCCTGCGCCGACCGCCTCAACGAACTCATCGCCAACGGACTGCAGCAGTATCTGCTGAATCACATCGACAGCCTGAGCGCTGCCATCAGCCAGTCGCAGGCACAGAACTACCGTGTGTGGCCCATCAATCAGCAGGTGTTCAGCTTCGAGAAGCATCGTTACTACAACAACTATCAGGCATACATCAACGACCTGAAGGACTTCGTGCGTGTTCACATCCCCTATCTGCAGCAAGCCTTCGAGCAACGGCGTACGACAGGAATCCATCAAATGGAAAATGGAGAATTGAAAATGGAAAATGAGACCATCTACGACCTCAGCGGACGAAAGGTAAGTTCTACACGCCCATACTCAAACACTCCCACCATCCTAATCAGAAACCATCAGAAAATACTGAAGAAATAATGATGAAGCAGAAATCATTCCTCATCGTAGCATTGGCACTTTGCTGCTTTGCCACTTTGTTACCTTGCCAGGCCTTGGCCAAGAAAGGCTTCGTGCACGTAGAGGGCACCAACCTCATCCAGCCCAACGGCGAAAGCCTCTACATCCAAGGCACCAACCTGGGCAACTGGCTCAACCCCGAGGGCTACATGTTCGGCTTCTCGAAGACCAACTCCGCCTGGATGATCGACCTGCTGCTGAAGGAAGCCGTGGGCCCTGACGAGGCAGCCAGCTTCTGGCGGCAGTTCAAGGACAACTACATCACCGAGGCCGACATTCGCTACATCAAGAGCACGGGCGCCAACACCATCCGCCTGCCGTTCCACTACAAGCTCTTCACCCATGAGGACTACATGGGCCTCACCGACGAGCAGGACGGCTTCAGGCGCATCGACCAGGTAGTAGACTGGTGTCGGAAAGCAGGTCTCTACCTCATCCTCGACATGCACGACTGTCCGGGCTCGCAGACTGGCGACAACATCGACGACGGCTATGGCTACCCTTGGCTTTTCGAGAGCGAGCCGAGCCAGCAGCTGTTCTGCAACATCTGGCAACGCATCGCCCGCCGATATGCCAAGGAGCCTGTCATCCTCGGCTACGAACTGATGAACGAACCTATTGCCCACTACTTCGAAAACAAAGGCGAACTCAACCAGAAGCTCGAACCTCTGTACAAGCGCGCCGTGAAGGCCATCCGCCAAGTAGACCGTAACCACGTCATCCTGCTGGGCGGCGCCCGCTGGAACAGCGATTTCTTCATGTTCCAGGACTGGAAGTTCGACTCCAACATCATGTACACCTGTCATCGCTACGGCGGACCAGCCACGGCCGAAGCCATCGGCGACTACATCGGTCATCAGCAGAAGACTCAGCTGCCGATGTACATGGGCGAGATAGGACACAACACCATCGAGTGGCAAACCAGTTTCGTAAAGGTGATGAAGGACGCCAACATCGGCTACACCTTCTGGCCGTACAAGAAACTCGACGGTTCCTGTATGATGGCCATTCAGCGCCCCGAGCTGTGGGATTCGCTGGTGGTCAGGTACTCCGAGGCCGACCGCACCACCTATAAAGACCTGCGCGAGGCGCGTCCCGACCAGAAACTCTTCCGCCAACAGCTGCAGGAGTTCATCCGCAACTGCCGCTTCGAGCATTGCCGCGAACAGAAGGACTACGTGCGTTCGATGGGTCTGACCCCGCGTCTATAGCAGGAAAATGACTTGTTTTACGGAGGAAAATAACTCATTTTGCTGAGGAAAACAACTCATTTTCCCGATACAAAGCATAGCGACAAATAAACAATCACGAAATATGAAAAAGACTTTGACAACTCTGGTCGTGCTGGCCACGACCCTCTTTTCGGCACAGGCCCAGCAGCGGCCTGTCTATCTCGACGAGACGAAGCCTCTGGAGCAGCGCATCGACGACGCGCTGTCGCGCATGACGCTCAACGAGAAAATACGCGTGATCCACGCGCAGTCGAAATTCTCGGCAGCAGGCGTGCCGCGTCTGGGCATGCCCGACTTCTGGACCGACGACGGCCCCCACGGCGTGCGCCCCGACGTGCTGTGGGACGAGTGGGTGCAGGCCGGCCAGACCAACGACTCGTGCGTGGCCTTCCCGGCACTCACCTGTCTGGCAGCCACGTGGAACCCCGATCTGGCACGTCTCTACGGCGAGAGCCTCGGCGAGGAAGCGCGCTATCGCGGCAAGGACATGATACTGGGTCCTGGCGTCAACATCTACCGCACCCCGCTCGCCGGCCGCAACTTCGAGTATATGGGTGAGGACCCGTGGTTGGCTTCGCGCATGGTGGTGCCCTACGTGCAGGGATTGCAGTCGAAGGGCGTGTCGGCCTGCGTGAAGCACTACGCGCTGAACAACGACGAGGAATATCGCCACCAGGTGAACGTCGTGGTGAGCGACCGCGCACTGCACGAAATCTATCTGCCCGCCTTCCGTGCCGCCATCACCGAGGGCAAGGCCTGGGGCATCATGGGTGCCTACAACCTCTACAACAACCAACACAATTGTCATAATAGCGTGATGCTCAACAAGATTCTGAAGGGCGACTGGAAGTTCGACGGCGTCGTGGTGAGCGACTGGGGTGGCTGCCACGACTCCGAGGAAGCCATCTTCAACGGACTCGACATGGAGTTCGGCACGTGGACCGACGGTCTCACCATGGGCCGCACCAATGCCTACGACTCCTACTACATGGCCGAGCCCTACAAGAAGCTCATCAACGAGGCCACTGGCCAGCGCAAGGCCGACCTGCTGAAGGCGCTCGACGAGAAGGTGCGCCGCGTGCTGCGCCTCTACTTCCGCACCACGATGAACCAACATCGCGCACAGGGCTTCCTCTGCTCCGACGACCACTATGCCGCTGCCCGCAAGATTGCCGGCGAAGGCATCGTGCTGCTGAAGAATGAGGGCGTAAAGGGTATAAAGGGTGTAAAAGGCGTAAAAGGTTCTCCCCTGTTGCCGCTCGACCTGTCGGGCGGAAAGCGCGTCCTGGTGGTGGGCGAGAACGCCATCAAGATGATGACCGTGGGTGGCGGCTCCAGTTCGCTGAAGGTGCAGCGCGAGGTGCTGCCGCTCGACGGTCTGCAGGAAGTCATCCAGCGCCGATTCGCCAATTGCCAGCTGGACTATGCCCGTGGCTACGTGGGCGACACCGTGCAGAGCTACGACGGCGTGACCGTGGGGCGTTCGCTCTACGAGATGCGGCCGGCCGACGAGCTCATCGCTGAAGCCGCTGCGAAGGCGAAGGGTGCCGACTACGTCATCGTCTTCGGTGGTCTGAACAAGAGCAACTTCCAGGACAGCGAGGGCCATGACCGCAAGAGCTACGACATGCCCTACGAGCAGAACCGCCTGATGAAGGCCCTGCTCGACGTGAATCCGCGCGTGGTCTACGTCAACATCTCGGGCAACAGTGCCGCCCTGCCGTGGATCGACCGCGTGCCCGCCGTGGTGCAGGGTTGGTTCCTGGGTTCTGAGAGTGGCCACGCCCTGGCCGACGTGCTGCTGGGCGACGTCAACCCGAGCGGCAAGCTGCCCTACACGTGGTATCGCAGCCTGGACCAGTGTGGTGCCCATGCCCTCGGCACCTATCCCGGCACGTGGCGCCAGAACGAGAAAATCATCGACGAGGAGTACAAGGAAGACATCTTCGTGGGCTACCGTTGGATAGACAGGCTGAAGGGTTCAAAAGGTGCAAAGGGTTCAAAAGGTGCAAAGGGGTTGGCCAGCACGCCGCTCTTCGCCTTTGGCCACGGACTGAGCTACACCACCTTCCGCCTGGGCAAGGCCGTGGCCGACAAGACCGCGATGGCACAGGGTGGCAAGCTGACCATCACCGTGCCCGTCACCAACACGGGTTCGCGGGCTGGTGCCGAGACCGTGCAGCTCTACGTGCACGACGTGAAGGCATCGGTAGAGCGTCCCGAGAAGGAGCTGAAGGCGTTCCAGAAAGTATTCCTGCAGCCCGGCGAGACGCGCGAGGTGAAGCTCACCATCGGCACAGACGCCCTGTCGTTCTACGATGCTGATGCCCACCAGTGGCGCGCCGAGGCCGGCGACTTCGATGCCCTCATAGGCACCGCCAGCGACCAGCTGACTCAGCACATCAGGTTCACCCTGAAATGATTTTTCAGTAAGAAAATTTTGTTCTTTCCATGATTTCCGTTATCTTTGCAGAGAAATACAGAAACTCCTCTGCTAAGAACCGAAATCATGGAAAGACTTTTTTATACGCTCATCATATACCTACTCGCCTGCCTCCACGTGCAGGCGCAGACCGTCGACCTCGACTCGGCCCTGACCGAACTCGACCGCGCCATCAAGCAGTCGCCCGAGTTCGTGGCCAAGAAGCAGGAGACCATCGACCATCTGACGGCCCGACTGGCTGCTGCCACCGACGACCGCACGCGCTTCCGCCTCTCGCACGACCTCTTCGACGAACTGCTGGCCTTCAGCAACGATTCGGCGCTCTACTACATCAGCCAATGCGTGGCGCTGGCCCAGCGCCTCGGCAACAAGCCGCTGCAGGGCGAGTGCCAGGCCATGGAGGCTTTCCAGTATAGCAACACGGGCATGTACGACGAGGCGCTCTATGCACTCCGACAGATTGACGAGGCATCGCTCGACCGCGCCGGCCGTGCCGCCTACTACCGCGCCTACAACCACGTCTTCAGCGAGATGGCCTTCTACACCCATCTCGACACCCTGCGCCAGCAATACCGCCAGCAGGCACAGCGCTACGAGCAACTGCTGTTGGAGAATGCCGACAGCAACAGCCCCTGGGCCCTGCAGCGTCGCGAGATGACCTACATGGACCAAGGCAAGGGCGACCTCTCGCTCGAGGCCAACGACCAGTGGCTGAAGCAGGTGAAGCCCGGCTCCCACGGCTACGCGCTGACCACGTTCTACCGCTACCTGGAATTCAAGAACCGCGGCGACAGCGTGCAGATGATGTACTGGCTCACGGAGTCGGCCGTCAGCGACGTGCGCAATGCCATCATGGACCAGGGCTCGATGTGGGAACTGGCCAACCTGCTCATGTCGCAGGGCGACATCGACCGTGCCTACCGCTACATCAGCTTTGCCGCCAACTGCGCCACGCGCTTCGGCACCCGTTTGCGCTCGTGGCAGATGTCGCCCATCCTCACGGCCATCGACACGAAGTATCAGCAGCTGCACGCCCGCGACAAGCAGCGCACGCGCTTCTTCCTTGCCATCCTCACCCTGCTGTCGCTCATTCTGGCCTTCACGCTCTACGACGTCTGGCGACAGCACAAGCGACTGCGCGCTGCCCACCAGCAGGTGCACGAGCAGAACACCCAGCTCTCGGCTCTCAACTCCCAACTTTCAACCCTCAACTCCCGACTCTCCACGGCCAACAACTACCTGAGCGAGTCGAACTCGGTGAAGGAGGAGTACGTGGGCCACTTCATGCGACTCTGCTCGATGTATATCGATAAGATCGACAACTTCCGCAAGCGTGTAAACAAGATGGTGAAGAACCACGAGTACGACGACATCTACCAGCTCACCCGCTCGCAGGAGTTCCGCGACAAGGAATTGGAGGACCTCTACGTCAGCTTCGACTCGGCCTTCCTGCACCTGTTCCCCAACTTTATCAACGACTTCAACGCCCTGCTGCGGCCCGAGGAACACATCGTGGTTGAGGAGAAAGACCGACTGAACACCAGCATCCGCATCTTCGCCCTCATCCGGCTCGGCATCGACGACTCGTCGAAGATAGCCGAGTTCCTGCACTACTCCGTGAACACCATCTACAACTACCGGGCCCGCATCAAGAACGGAGCCCTCGGCGACCGTGAGCAGTTCGAGCAGCGAGTGCGCGAAATTGGAATGCCCACTTAGCATTTTCAGCTGCGGAATGTTGAAAAAAATATAAAAATACTGCTAAATGGCACCCAGCAGAGAAAAAAACTCTAAACACTAAACTCTAAACTCTAAACTTTTTTGTAATTTTGCATTCGAAAAATAAATTAGGTATTAATTTTTTAAATATTATGGTAAATTACAAAGATTTAGGTCTCGTCAATACACGAGAAATGTTCAAGAAGGCCGTAGCCGGTGGCTATGCTATCCCCGCATTCAACTTCAACACGATGGAGCAGATGCAGGCTATCGTTCAGGCCGCAGTTGAAACCAAGTCGCCTGTCATCATGCAGGTGTCGAAGGGCGCACGCAACTACGCCAACGCTACCATCCTCCGCTACATGGCCGAGGGTGCTGTGGCTTATGCCAAGGAACTCGGTTGCGAGCATCCTGAGATCGTGCTTCACCTCGACCACGGTGACAGCTTCGAGCTCTGCAAGGACTGCATCGACATGGGCTTCTCCAGCGTGATGTACGACGGCAGCTCGCTGCCCTACGAGGAGAACATCCGCATCTCGCGCCAGGTCGTTGAGTATGCTCACAAGTACGACGTCACCGTTGAGTGCGAACTCGGCGTGCTCGCCGGCGTAGAGGACGAGGTGCAGGCTGAGGAGTCTCACTACACCAAGCCCGAGGAGGTCATCGACTTCGCTACCCGCACAGGCTGCGACTCGCTGGCCATCTCCATCGGTACTTCTCACGGTGCTTACAAGTTCAAGCCCGAGCAGTGCACCCGCGACCCGAAGACCGGCCGTCTGGTTCCTCCTCCCTTGGCATTCGACGTGCTGCAT